>CAYYEM010000098.1:0-1769 GCA_964470915.1 uncultured Pseudomonadota bacterium | reverse complement strand
CGTTGTGTGGATCAACCTCGCTTGCTTAGAGCTTCTAAAGCTTTTTTTTCGCAAAAGTGAAAATAATTTCTCTTCTATAAAAATAATTTTTGTTTTTGTGTGTCTGCTTGCCACCTTGGTTTACGGATTTAATCGAATGCATCGAGTGGAAGAAGCAGCGAAGCACGTCCCTCATTTTTCTTTGGCTTTGCTTCAAGGGAATATTCCTCAGGATGAAAAATGGTTACTTGAAAAAAGCGAAGAGATTCTTGAAATTTATCAAAGTATGACTCGAGAAGCTTTTGCTAACGCAGACAAGAAAGTCAACTTAGTGATTTGGCCTGAAGCTTCTTTTCCTTACGAAATCGCCCGTGACATGCAAAGCAATATCGATCACATTGGTTCATTTCAGGGGGATGTTTTGCTGGGTGCTGTTTCTTATGAAAACAAGGGGCAGCTTCCTTCTGATATTTTATATACCCCTCTGGATTACCCCATTTATAATTCAGCGCTTCTCATTCAGCCAGGCCCAAAATTGGCGGGTTCTTATTTTAAACATCATTTAGTTCCCTATGGAGAGTATGTTCCCTTCAAAGAACTGTTATTTTTTGTAAAAAGACTCACTGATGGAATGGGAGAATTTGTGCGAGGGACAGAATATAATCTTTTGCAATCAGGTTTAGCCAAAATGGGAATCCTGATTTGTTACGAAGATATTTTTCCAGATATCGCCCAAAAATTGGTTAAAAATGGAGCGAATCTTTTAGTGAATATTACGAATGATGCATGGTATGGCAATTCATCTGCCTTACCTCAACATTTAAGCTTTTCCGCATTTCGTGCCATAGAAAATCGAAGAAGCTTGGCCAGAGCAACCAACACAGGCTTAACCGCCAGCTTTGATGCGACAGGGCAACTGAAAAGCTTAGCGCCTGCCTTTGAACAAGGGATTACTTATGATAGTATTCCCTTGATGAATTTAGAGTCCTTCTACTCAAAACGAGGAGATCTTTTTGCTTACGCTTGTCTTGCCTTCTCAGGACTTTTAATGTTAAAAGCTTTAATCCTATGTCGAAAGAATTAGCCAACGAGCTACAAAACTTCAAAAATAAGATGGATGCCATCGGGAGGCGGCTTTGACCTCACGGTTAAACGCGACCGCTTAGCTGAACTCCAAAACATTTCTCATGCTCCTGACTTTTGGAACGACACACAAAAAGCTCAAAAAATTTCAAAAGAACTCAATCTGTTGCAAGAAAGTATCAAAAAATATGATGAGCGTTTAGGTTTTATTGAAGATGCGCAAGTACTTTTGGAATTGGCAGTAGAATCAGGAGACAGTGCCAGCCTTGAGGAAGTCGAAAAGGAAATTTCTAAAATTCAAAAAGAAGTACAGGAAGCTGAATTTGAAACCATGCTCTCTGAACCTGAAGATGCCTGCTCGGCAGTTTTTTCAATTAATGCGGGAGCCGGGGGCACTGAGTCTTGTGATTGGGCAGCGATGTTGCTGAGAATGTATCTCAGGTTTTGTGAAAAAAAAGGATATAAAACAGAAATCGTCGATTTTACTCATGGAGATGGAGCAGGTTATCGCAGTGTGACTGTTACGGTAGAAGGGGCTTATGCTTTTGGGTATTTAAAAGCCGAAGTCGGGGTTCATCGTCTCGTAAGAATATCACCATTCGATGCAAACAAACGACGTCATACTTCTTTTGCCTCCATGTTTGTTTACCCGTTGATTAATGATGAAATCGTGATCGAAATTAAGCCGGACGATATTAAATTCGAAG
>CAYYEM010000097.1:0-2477 GCA_964470915.1 uncultured Pseudomonadota bacterium | reverse complement strand
TCGTAGCCCCATCATTCTCAAGAATGGCATTCAACAAATTCACAGCCACTTGCAGAGCCACTGAATTTTTTACTTTAACTGCGCCACCTAAAACCAAGCTCTTGCCTTTTGCTTCCCATAATTCTTTTGCAATCTTCTTTAAGGATTCAGGCTTAAGACCCGTTTGTTGAGCGACTTTATCAACAGAATAATTCGACAACACTTGTTGAACTTGTGAATCACCTGCATAACGAGATTGCTTTCCTTCCACGACAATTTCATGTGCTAAAGCTAAAGCAATGGCTAATTCATCACCTGGTTTAAGTGTAAAATATTCATCTGCATTAGTGCCTGTTTGAGTCAGAGCTGATTCAAAAGCAACAAAACGAAGCATAGAACCTGATTCTACTTTTCTTGCTTTTGAAAATTCTTTGGCAAACTCAAGGGGAGAAATCCAAGTTCCTAAAAAGTCTGCGCCAAATGAAAGCAGTAGTTTGGCTTGATCTACACGATAACGAGGTAAAACTCTTGAACCATAAGAAAGCTCATTGGCTTGTAGAATTTCTTCGGGCAATACCGATTCAAACATCACATGTTGCCCATCTCCCACAAAATCATCAATCACTCTCAAAGTGGAAGGGCTATGAATAGATCCCGTCAACACATAAACTTTTTTTCCATTTTGTTTAATTTCTGAGAGTTTAGCTTTTATTTTTTGATCTACTTCTTCCCAACTGATTTCTTTATTCGGGAGCAATTGTTGAATAAGCAGAGGACTCTTTAAACGATCAGGATCGTAGAGATTTAGAATAGAGGCCTGTCCTCGAGCACATAAAGCCCCTTGATTTAAAGGATGTTGTGGATTTCCTTCAAGCTTAATAGGACGAGCTTCTCTAGTTTTAACCAAAACACCACAAGCTGCTGAACATTCATTACAAGTACTCGTATACCAATCAGGCACCCCTGGAACAATTTCTTCAGGTCTATTGACATAGGGAATAATTTTTTCAACAGGACGTCGATAACAAGCCGCTGTTGCCAACAACATCCCCGCGCCCATCACTTTTAAAAAAGAGCGTCGGTCCATTTCAGTAATGCTTTGTTCTTCAGGAGGAGCAGGGAATTCCTTCCCTAAACTCGCTTGATATTCTGGGCTTTCGTTGAGCTCTTCTAAGCTGCCCCAATATTTAGGAAGATTTTTTTCCATAATCTCTTTCTAGTTATGACAAGTATAACAATCGAGTGGCGCACCTTTTTGTTTATGACAAGTGACGCAAAAACCCATATTCAAAGACTCCACTTGCTGTACTTTACTCATGTTTTTTACATCCCCATGACAGCTTTCACAGGCGACTCCTTTAGAAATGTGGGGACGGTGATTAAAGAAAACAAAATCAGGTTGATCGTGAACTTTCACCCATTCAATGGGCTCGCCTTTTTCATATTGGCTTTTCAATTTTTGAATCCAAGGACTATCGGGCTTCACGACCGAATGACAATTCATACATACATTCATGGAAGGTACTTGGGCATGACGACCCTTGTCTGCGCCAGTGTGGCAATAAAGACAAGGAATCTGGTTATCACCTGCATGAATTTTATGACTAAAAGGAATAGGCTGATCGGGAGCATAACCTACGCTATTTCCCAAATTCCACCAAAAGTGGACTGCATAAGCTAGACCACCCAACACACAAAGAACCACGATAGAAATAAAAATTTTCTTAGCGTTCAAGAAAGTCCCCTTATATCCATCCCAACTTCCTCATCCAAACAAGATGGTTTGGAAGAAAAGAAGATTACATTAAGTCAAAAACTGTCTTTAGGAAATACGCGCACCATTTATACTGGGGGGAAATGTCTGTAAAGGATAAAATGAATGATGGTTCAATTTTTTGAAGTAACCTACTGACCTTCTCTTTTTTGTACATGCTTCATGAATTGCACAACATAATTATAGCCTGAGCCTAAACTCACGATGAGCGCCATCCAGAGCACTACCCAACCTACAGATCGTGTGTTTAAATAAAGAAATTTTGCCGGAAGTAAAAAACAAGTGAGGCCCACATTCAACAGTGCGGTTTTCTTTTTTCCCCAAACATCCGCTGCAAGAATCATCCCGTCTCCAGCTGCAATACTTCGAAGCGCAGTAATAGAAAGTTCTCGCACTAAAAATAAAACCACAATCCAGGCGGGAAGCTCCTGAAGAGGAATCAGCATAATCATGACGGCCATGTGAATGAGCTTGTCGGCGACTGGATCCAAAAATTTTCCAAAAGTACCCACAATCTGCATTTTCCGAGCTGCCCAACCATCGAACAAATCTGAAATTGCCGCGAGCACAAACAAAAGTGCTGCAAAATAACCTAGCACAGGGTGAAACCTTCCAGAGTTTAAAGGGTTTTGAAAAGCCAACATCAATACCACCACCGGAATCATCGCCACCCGAAAAAAACTGATGTAGTTAGGAATATTCAAATACAGATTTCGTTTTGGAA
>CAYYEM010000096.1:0-2501 GCA_964470915.1 uncultured Pseudomonadota bacterium | reverse complement strand
TCGTAGCCCCATCATTCTCAAGAATGGCATTCAACAAATTCACAGCCACTTGCAGTGCCACTGAATTTTTTACTTTAACAGCGCCACCCAAAACCAAGCTCTTGCCTTTTGCTTCCCATAATTCTTTTGCAATCTTCTTTAAAGATTCAGGCTTAAGACCTGTTTGTTGAGCGACTTTATCAACAGAATAATTCGACAACACTTGTTGTACTTGTGAATCACCTGCATAACGAGACTGCTTTCCTTCCACGACAATTTCATGCGCTAAAGCTAAAGCAATGGCTAATTCATCACCCGGTTTAAGTGTAAAATATTCGTCTGCATTAGTACCTGTTTGAGTCAGGGCTGATTCAAAAGCAACAAAACGAAGCATAGAACCTGATTCTACTTTTCTTGCTTTTGAAAATTCTTTGGCAAACTCAAGGGGAGAAATCCAAGTTCCTAAAAAGTCTGCGCCAAATGAAAGCAGTAGTTTGGCTTGATCTACACGATAACGAGGTAAAACTCTTGAACCATAAGAAAGCTCATTGGCTTGTAGAATTTCTTCGGGCAATACCGATTCAAACATCACATGTTGCCCATCTCCCACAAAATCATCAATCACTCTCAAAGTGGAAGGGCTATGAATAGATCCCGTCAACACATAAACTTTTTTTCCATTTTGTTTAATTTCTGAGAGTTTAGCTTTTATTTTTTGATCTACTTCTTCCCAACTGATTTCTTTATTCGGGAGCAATTGTTGAATAAGCAGAGGACTCTTTAAACGATCAGGATCGTAGAGATTTAGAATAGAGGCCTGTCCTCGAGCACATAAAGCCCCTTGATTTAAAGGATGTTGTGGATTTCCTTCAAGCTTAATAGGACGAGCTTCTCTAGTTTTAACCAAAACACCACAAGCTGCTGAACATTCATTACAAGTACTCGTATACCAATCAGGCACCCCTGGAACAATTTCTTCAGGTCTATTGACATAGGGAATAATTTTTTCAACAGGACGTCGATAACAAGCCGCTGTTGCCAACAACATCCCCGCGCCCATCACTTTTAAAAAAGAGCGTCGGTCCATTTCAGTAATGCTTTGTTCTTCAGGAGGAGCAGGGAATTCCTTCCCTAAACTCGCTTGATATTCTGGGCTTTCGTTGAGCTCTTCTAAGCTGCCCCAATATTTAGGAAGATTTTTTTCCATAATCTCTTTCTAGTTATGACAAGTATAACAATCGAGTGGCGCACCTTTTTGTTTATGACAAGTGACGCAAAAACCCATATTCAAAGACTCCACTTGCTGTACTTTACTCATGTTTTTTACATCCCCATGACAGCTTTCACAGGCGACTCCTTTAGAAATGTGGGGACGGTGATTAAAGAAAACAAAATCAGGTTGATCGTGAACTTTCACCCATTCAATGGGCTCGCCTTTTTCATATTGGCTTTTCAATTTTTGAATCCAAGGACTATCGGGCTTCACGACCGAATGACAATTCATACATACATTCATGGAAGGTACTTGGGCATGACGACCCTTGTCTGCGCCAGTGTGGCAATAAAGACAAGGAATCTGGTTATCACCTGCATGAATTTTATGACTAAAAGGAATAGGCTGATCGGGAGCATAACCTACGCTATTTCCCAAATTCCACCAAAAGTGGACTGCATAAGCTAGACCACCCAACACACAAAGAACCACGATAGAAATAAAAATTTTCTTAGCGTTCAAGAAAGTCCCCTTATATCCATCCCAACTTCCCCATCCAAACAAGATTGTTTGGAAGAAAGGAAGATCAAATTAAGTCAAAAACTGCCCGAAGGAAATACGCGCACCATTTATACTGGGGGGGAATGTCTGTAAAGGATAAAATGAATGGATATTCAATTTTTTCAAAAAAAGAAATTTTGATGGAGTAAAGCTTAAACTTTACCTTCTCTTTTTTGTACATGCTTCATGAATTGCACAACATAATTATAGCCTGAGCCTAAACTCACGATGAGCGCCATCCAGAGCACTACCCAACCCACAGATCGTGTGTTCAAATAAAGAAATTTTGCGGGAAGTAAAAAACAAGTGAGACCCACATTCAGCAGTGCGGTTTTCTTTTTTCCCCAAACATCGGCAGCAAGAATCATCCCTTCTCCTGCCGCAATACTTCGGAGCGCAGTAATCGAAAGTTCACGCACTAAAAATAAAACTACAATCCAGGCGGGAAGCTCCTGAAGAGGAATCAGCATAATCATGACGGCCATATGAATGAGCTTGTCGGCAACTGGATCCAGAAATTTACCAAAAGTACCCACAATCTGCATTTTGCGAGCTGCCCAGCCATCGAATAAATCGGAAATCGCCGCGAGCACAAACAAAAGCGCTGCAAAACAACCCAGGACAGGATGAAATTTTCCAGAGCTCAAAGAATTCTGAAAAGCCAACATCACCACCACTACCGGAATCATCGCTACCCGAAAAAAACTGATGTAGTTAGGAATATTCAAATACAGATTTCGTTTTGGAA
>CAYYEM010000095.1:0-2577 GCA_964470915.1 uncultured Pseudomonadota bacterium | reverse complement strand
TTTAATCAAGCATCACCTCTACTACTTCTTTGACAGATTCAGAGAGTCCTTCCAAACTATATCCGCCTTCGAGAGCATACAATAGCGGAATATTCCCACAAGCTTTTTTCATTTCTTTTATAGATTTTGCCATAGCATTGAAACCAAATTTTGTAACTTCCATTCCACCCAGTGGATCTTTTTTGTGAGAATCAAATCCTGCCGAGACAATCAAAAAATCAGGTTTATATTGAATGACCGCGGGTTCAATTTGTTCAGAAAAAATATCAGCATAAATGGAATCATCACTTCCTCCATGAAGAGGAATGTTTAAAGTATAACCCTCCCCTGCCCCCTTTCCTATTTCACTTGCAGCCCCAGTGCCTGGATAAAAAGGATAGCGGTGGCTTGAAATGTAAAACACATCAGCCCGATCTTCAAAACTATGTTGTGTGCCATTGCCATGGTGTACATCAAAATCAAGAATAAGAACCTTTTTGAGGCCAAAATTTTTGAGCACATATTCTGCCGCAATAGCTACATTATTAAATAAACAGAATCCCATGGCATGGTCACGTTCTGCATGATGTCCGGGAGGGCGAGGAAAGGCAAAAGCTTCATCAATTTTGCCAGCCATTAATTCATCAGAAGCGATTAGGAGGCCGCCTGCAGCAAGTTTTGCAGCCTCCCAAGAATGCTGAGAAGCGTGGGTGTCTCCATCTAAGTAGCTTGAAGATTTATGAGAAGTATTTTTTATTTGTTGAATGAGTTCTTGAGTGTGAACAAGGGCTATTTCATCTTCAGTTGCTTCGCGGGGCTCCAGTGAGATGCATTTTTTGATAAGGCCAGATTGAGTAAACATTTTCTCAATCGCTTTCAGGCGTTCAGGTCTTTCGGGATGCATTGGCCCCGTGACATGCTCTAGGTATCGAGGGTCTTGAATGATCGCAACTTTGTTCATAGCAATTTTTTCCTTCCTTAGGTAAGGAATGATAATAATAAATAATGGAGAAAAATATGTCTTTAATTTTATTTGAACAAAACGGTCCCATTGCAAAAATTACTCTCAATAAACCTGAACAGCTCAACGCGATTAATCCGGAAATGGGAGATGAACTGAAAGCACTCATTCCTCAAATTAATCAGAATAAAGAAGTTCGAGTAGTGATTTTAACGGGAGCTGGCAAAGCTTTTTCGGCTGGGGGTAATTTACAGTTTATTTTAGATCGTACTCAAGCTGGCCCCGATCAAAATAAGAAAGATATGATTGAATTTTATTCTAAATTTCTTTCAGTCAGAAATTTAGAAGTTCCTACCATTGCCATGATCAATGGTCCTGCGATTGGTGCAGGATTTTGTGTCGCGTTAGCCTGTGATCTTCGTATTGCTTCAGAAAATTCAAAGATGGGAGCTAATTTTGCAAAATTAGGTTTGAGCTCCGGAATGGGTGCTTTGTATTTTATTACAAAACTCTTAGGTCCTGCAGGAGCTGCAGACCTACTCTTTACGGGCAGAACCCTTGAGGCAAAAGAGGCGAAAGAGTTGGGAATTATCAATCAGATTTGTCCAATAGATAATCTTGAAAAAGTTACTCTCGATTTTGCTGCTCAAATTGCCGCGAATGCTCCCATTGCTCTCAAAATTATGAAGCGAGGTATTCAAAAAGCCGTGATTGCTGACTTGAATGAAGTATTTGATTATGAATCCTCTGGTCAGGCCCAATGTTTTAATACCGCCGATTTAAAAGAAGGTATTACCGCCATTCAGGAAAAGCGTAATCCCTTATTTAAGGGGCTTTAATTTCTTACTCCCAAGACATTGCTCTATTATGGGATCTCGCGTCGCCTCCGCCAGAGGCGAACCAGTCTCTGGCTGGCCCTTTTGCAACAAAGCCTGTAGAGCTTTCCCCTCAGCGGCTATCGCCTTTTCTTACTTCCTAGCCATTTTTCTATATCATCATGATAATGGTCTGGGTCTTTGTAGATGACAAGGGGGGCTTCTATTTTTATTTCTCCTGCGACCGAGCGAACAAGCTCAACCATAAAGTGAGTGGCAGAGCGATCAACAAAAGGATGAATGAATTGGATTCGTTGAATTTTAAGTTTTTGCTTTGAAATTTCAACTATAAACTCTTCTAGTCTTAAACAGGGATAAATCACCACAAAGCGTCCTTTGTGTTTCATTAAATAGCGAGCCACCGCGATGAGATCAGGCATAGATCCCTTGATTTCATTTTTAGCAATAGCTTTAACAGATTCTTTGGGGACTCTTCCGCTTTGAGATTTACGATAAGGTGGATTACTAATCACAAGATCCATACTATGAGACTTCAAGTGTTTCTTGGCCTCTTTCCAGTTGCCAAGAATTAATTCTAGTTTTCCAAAAAGTCTATATTTATCAATGTTTTTAAGCAGATACTTTGAAAGTTCTTCTTGAATTTCAATCGCCCAAGCTTTTTGAGCCTTTCCTCGCACTAATCCAAGAATGGAAAGAATTCCAACACCGCTTCCTAAGTCGCAAATCTTCTCCCCTTCTTTAAAATTTGCAAAGCGAGCAAGTAACATCGAGTCGATGTTATATCGATAACCTTTTTCTGGC
>CAYYEM010000094.1:0-2596 GCA_964470915.1 uncultured Pseudomonadota bacterium | reverse complement strand
TTACTGTTTTCTCACGAAAGAAAATTTTTGGTTATGAAGCGATTGCGTATTCAAGCTTGGGGATAGCTTTTGTAGGGTTTTTATCTTGGGGTCATCACATGTTTGTGAGTGGTCAATCTCCCTTAGCTAATTTTTTGTTTTCATTTTTAACCATGTTGATTGCTATCCCGACGGCCATCAAAGTTTTTAACTGGACGGCTACGATGTATAAAGGCTCGATTAGCTTAGATACACCCATGCTCTATGCATTAGCCTTCATCTTTCTTTTTACGATTGGTGGTTTAACAGGTTTATATTTGGCCTCTTTGAGCACAAACGTTTATCTCACGGATACCTATTTTGTGGTAGCGCATTTCCATTATGTGATGGTGGGTGGAAATATTATGGCCTTTTTTGCAGGACTTCACTACTGGTGGCCTAAGATGTTTGGTAAAATGTATAGTGAAAAACAGGCAAAAGCAGCATGGGCTTTTATTTTCATTGGTTTTAACGTGACATTTTTCACTCAATTTCTTCTCGGAAAAATGGGAATGCCGCGCCGTTATTATGATTATTTACCAGAGTTTGCGACAGGAAATTTAATTTCCAGTATAGGATCTTTCATGATTGGATTTGGGGCTCTCTGGATGACTTACTATTTAATTTTATCGCTAGTGAAAGGTGAGAAAGCCAGCGATAATCCTTGGCATTCTAAGTCCATTGAGTGGACGATTTCTTCACCTCCCACGGAGCATAATTTTGATCATATTCCCACGGTAACGGAAGATCCTTATGAATATGGAGTTATTAAAGCTGGCAGTCAGCATGTGTAGAGATAAAGTTTATTTGTCTTTACAAAAATTGGAGATTTTATGTCTGAAGTTTTAAAAGGGGGACATGTTGTTCCTCACCATTTTGAGTCAGCAGAGCAGGCAGAGGTTTCATCAAAGTTAGGTTTATGGCTTTTTCTGGTGACTGAAATTTTGCTCTTTGGGGGCTTATTTGTAGCTTACATCGTCTATCGCTCTCATTATCCCGCCATGTTCCATGAAGCGAGCCATCATTTAGATAAAACAATGGGTGCTTTCAATACAGTTGTGCTCATTTGTTCGAGTTTTTCAATGGCAATGGCAGTACAAATGACTCGTGAAGGAAAAGCGAAAGTCGCTTCTATCTTGTTATGGATTACTTTGATTTGCGCCGCTACTTTTATGGTGGTGAAATATTTTGAATATTCACACAAGTTTCATGATGGAATTGCGCCTCTTTATCATGATGAAAACGGAAAGTTACATTTTGGCTTTTCCCACTTTAACTACTCACTTTTCGAACACAAGAATGCTAATCTCTTTTACTCATTATATTTTGTGATGACCGGGATTCACGGCATACACGTGTTAGTAGGCATGGGTTTGATCGCTTGGATTTTATACAGAAATTCTAAACGACAATTTAGTGAAGAATATTATACCCCCGTTGATTTAACAGGGCTCTATTGGCATTTAGTAGATTTGATTTGGATTTATCTTTTCCCATTAATGTATTTGATTGGCTAAAGTTTTTTTTCATATCTCCTCCTCTTAGATTAAGAGGCAAGGAGTTAAGTGAAGGATTTATTATGAGTGTTCATCATGAAGACGAAGGTCATGTTCATCACACAAAAGCTTATGTTTTAGTGTGGTTGGCACTTTTAGTTCTGACTATCATAACAGTTTGGGTTTCTTATTTTGATTTTGGCGAATGGAATATTTTTGTAGCCATGTTGGTTGCTACAATTAAGGCAGCTTTGGTTTGTTTGTTCTTTATGCATTTAAAGTATGACAACCGCATGGATCAAGTCACTTTCATTTCAGCTTTTGTGTTTTTAGCTATTTTTATTGGGCTGACACTCAGTGATACGATGGATAGGCCTAAAGTTCTTGAAGCAAAAGTAACTGAGATTAAAGGGCCTGAGGGTGATCAAAGTGCAAAGATGATGGAATTGTTGAAATCGAGTCCAGCCCAAGTTGAAAAAGGAAAAACTCTTTATCAGCAAAATTGTGTTGCCTGTCATGGTGCAGATGGAAAGGGCGATGGACCTGCAGCGGCGGCTCTTACACCTAAACCCCGAAATTTCACTCTGACTGAAGGATGGAAAATTGGCCGAGCTCCCGCTCAAGTGTTTAAAGCCATTACAAACGGTATTCCAGGTGGTGCTATGGCTGCTTTTGGAACTTTATCTATCGAAGATCGATGGGCTTTAGTTCATTATGTGGATTCGTTAAGCCCAACACCTCCAGCAAATACTCCTGCAATGCTTGCAGACATAGGAATAAAAGAAGGAGCCAGTGCAACAGCTGCTCCTGCTCAAGTAGAAATACCAATCTCTTTTGCAATTGAGCGTATGGTTCAAGAAGCGAATCAGAAATAATCACTTTGCCGTTCGTGCTGAGGTTCTCGAAGCATGAACGATTTATTTAAACTTATTTCAAGCTTGCCCTTCGAGAGCCTCAGGGCGAACGATGATTTGTAAAGCTTTGAAAAATTCTTTTTTCTACAAACTTTCCTTACTTGCAACTATTCTTGCTTTCATCGTGATTTTATTTGGTAGCTACGTTCGTCTTTCCAACGCAGGCCT
>CAYYEM010000093.1:0-2933 GCA_964470915.1 uncultured Pseudomonadota bacterium | reverse complement strand
CCGATTACACGGCTCCATCCCACAGGGTGGTAATCCCCATAGCCCAGGGTGGTAAAGGAAACTACACTAAAATATAAGCAATGCAGAAAGTCCATAATAGTATCAAAAAATTGAGTAAAATCGAAGACTAGCTCCCGATTAATGATAATGCCTTTGGCATCGATGCCTCCAATAAGATAGAAAAAAGCACAAAAAGCGATGAAAGCAAAAGAGGTGAGAATGACTCGTGCAGGATACTCACCATAGCCTATGCTCAAACGCATAAACTGCAGTCCCCCCCAGTTTTTTTTAGGGGAGATTTTGCGTTTGCATTCCATTTCACCATAATAAAAATTTCCGGCAGTTTCGTAACTTCCAAAATTTTCATAGCATTTCTTAATACATCTACACACATCAGATGTTTTTTTGAACGCTTCCACTGTGTTAGTTAGGGTTGCATCGATTTCATCACGACAAGTGAGGCGGCCGTGAAGCACATCCCAATTGGCTTCATTCAGATCAACGTTGTCGAGAGAAGTATCCAAAAAGGAAGCAGCGTGCAAATCTCCTTTGAGCTTGGTGTGGCCCCCATGAAAAAAAACTTCCTGAAACGAAAGCCCATTTTTTTTTGGATTCAAAATGTAAATAACTTTTTCATCTCCAGAAAATTCAGTGCCCTTAAAAGTGGTGCTAGGGTTTTCGAGTATCAGAGGATAAAATTTGAGTGATTTTGCTTTGAATTGAATGTTTGAGAAATCTGCATTTCCTTTTTTAAGGGTGAAATTTGAGAAGTTTGCATCCCGGCAACTGAAGGTGGAAAGCATGAATGAAAGTTGATTAAATTCAAAGCTGCATTGTGTGAATGAAACAGAATGTGATTGAAAGTAAACATTATTGAATAAAATTTTGCTTGCTTTCAGCAGGCTCAGATCAAAATGCACATGATCATTTTTAAAATTGCAGTCAGAAAAAATAATTTGTTCGGAAGCCCAATCCATTTCAGTGAACTTAATTTCATTGCCCTCTAGATGTGCATTAGCAAAGGAAATCATCGGGCCAGAATAACGAGTTTTTTCAAACGAAGTGTGCGAATTCTCAAACTGGGCTTGAGTGAAAAAAACCGTCCCTTGAAAATCAGCTCCCTTAAAATCTAGCTTTCCCCCCTTAAATTTAGCAGAGGCAAAACCGACGTGCTTTCCAAAGAAGCGTGTTTCTGTGAAAAATGTTTCATGACATTCAAATTGTGCTCCATTGAAAAGATTGAAATCACCCTGAAACAGAGCTTTTGCAAAGGTAGTTTTTATTCCCTGAAAGAGGGCTTGATTGAAAATAGCTCCCTTCAAAAAGGCAGTTTTATAGAAATTACTTTCACGCCCTAAGAATTGACAGTGTTCGAAGTTAGCAAAATCATGAAAAGTGATTTCCCTGAAATTGACTGAGGTTGTGAAAATGTAACCTTCAAAATTAGTTTCTTTTTTTTCAATTTTTTTACGAAGAGCTTCGGTGAGTTCAGTTTCGGGTTTATCTTTTGAAGGGTCATGAAAAATACAAAAATAATTTTTTGAATTCGACCAGGGTGGGTAATTACAAGTTTGTTTGCCCTGTGGATTAGAATATCGACAAAGATGTTCGGCCATATTTCTGCTTTTTACCTCAAAGATACTCAGGATACAATTTTTTGTTTAAGTCCGATTTTCGGACAGATTGTCCGGAAATCGGACACTCCTTGTTTCCATTTCCTCTTAAAATCTTTCTGAGCATTGGCATCAACTTTGCTTTCTCTTGGCCTGCCTAGGCAAATTTTAAAAGGAGAAAATCATGAATGAAAATATCCGCGATGTTTATCACATCGTCGAAAAAGATCCGGTCGGTAAAGAACCCGCCAAAGCTATCTGGACAAAAATTGGTGTGGCCTTTGTAAACCGTGATCAATCGCTCAATGTGATGCTCGATATGCTTCCCTTGAATGGCAAGGTGCACATTCGAGATCGAAATTATCAGAAAAATAAAAACCAAAAACAATAAACCTCTTATCTTACCTTTCTCCCTTAAGGGGAGAGGGTAGAAGAGAAAACAAAGGAGAAAAAAATGAACAAGAAAATGATCGCAATTGCTTTGGTGATTGCAGCAATGATGCCAGGGCTCGCCTTGGCAAAGGCTTCTAAAAAACAAATCAGTGGAGCTTTAAATCTGAACACGGCCACTGTAGAGCAGTTAGACCAACTGCCCAGCATGAGTGCCAAAAAGGCTCAATTGATTGTAGACTATCGCAAAGATCATCCCTTTAAATCAGTGGATGAGCTGGATAATGTGAAGGGCTTCAGTCCCAAAGGAATTGATAAAATCCGTTCTTATTTGAACACCGATGGCCCCAATAATTTGGTGGTTGAAGGTGGAAAATCCAAAAAAGGCAAGAAAAGCGCTTCTACAACAAAGGCTACAAAGTCTAAAAGGGGCTAAACCAAAGGGCACCTGCAAAAAACAGGTGCCCTTTATTTTTAAATTCCAAAATCCACCACCACCGCATCATGATCACTACATTCTTTTTCTTGGTATTTTGGACAAGGAATGACTTTGGGGGAGCTGTTGGGAGACAGTTTTAAATTTTTAGCAGCAAACCAATCAATTTTAAAACTGCAACGACCATTGTTTTTAGAAAGGGCCCAGTCGATAAACTTAAAACACCAATTCGGAATAATATCTTTTAAGTTTTTGATCTTTTTTAAATCTTCCACACTGTAATGAAGTGTGCAGGCACCAGGTTCATTCCAGTTTTTGTAGTCAAATCCATATTCTTCAAAACTTTTAAAAAGCCCTTTTTCAAACATTCGATCTGGATATGGGTAATGATGCTTGATGACATAACGCACCCCCATGGCCACCCTCACCCAAAAACCGTAGATGGCCCAGAAAGCCTTGCTGGAGTTGTATGTCGTGGTATTGAGGTCTCCACC
>CAYYEM010000092.1:0-3002 GCA_964470915.1 uncultured Pseudomonadota bacterium | reverse complement strand
GCGGACTATCTTGATAGGCTTGTGAAATTAAAGCTTCTTCAACAAAACGATGTCTGGGAACTTTTCCCATTATTTCCAAGACTCGTTCATCATGAATGCCACGGGTTCGCAACTCATCAACCATTTTGCGTCGCGCTACAGTGTATTCGGACTGAAAAGGAAAATTTCCCTTTTGAATACTAGAGCTTCCAGTTTTCAAATTTTTTAAGATAGGCATGGTCTGTCATGTCCACTCGCAAGGGAGTAATGGATATTCGTTGAGATAGCACCGCATTACAATCAGAACCCTGAATATCAACAAATCCAGTTTCATCTCCTCCGATCCAATAATACGGCCTTCCACGAGGATCAATTTTCTCAACAATAATATCACCGTATTTTCTTTTACCAATTTTGGTCCACTCGTAACCTTTAATTTTACTTTGTAAAACATTGGGTACATTCACATTTAACACAGCACCCTTTGGTAAACCTTCTTTATATACTTTTTTGGCCAAGCGAACGGCAAACTTTGCTGCGGGTCCAAACAGAAAGTTTTCGCGAGCCATCAGAGAAATAGCAATCGCAGGAAATCCAGCAATAGCACCTTCAAATGCTGCAGAAACCGTTCCAGAATAATGAACATCATCTCCCAAGTTCGCACCATGATTAATTCCTGAAATCACTATATCTGGTTTATGCTTCATGATTTCGAAGATACCCAAGGTGACCGCATCTGTAGGCGTGCCATCTACTGCGTAAACCTGAGGAGCAATTTTCATAACTCGCAAAGGACGATGTAAAGTTAATGAATGAGAAGCGGCGCTTCTCTCCCGACTCGGCGCCACGACTGTCACGTCCGCAATTTTTCTTAAGGCTTGCGCAAGAGCTTTAATGCCCTTCGAATAAACTCCATCATCATTTGAAACTAATATACGCATAGATTCTAAACCTTCTGTCTCCTACCTTTAATTTCTTATTCTCTAAAAAAAACAGATAAAGGTACAGCAAGAAAATTTAAAATTTGAAAAGGAAAATAAAAAAAATGGCCATCCTAAATGGATAGCCATTTTTTATTGTCGGGGCGACAGGATTTGAACCTGCGACCACTCCCACCCCAAAGGAGTGCGCTACCGGTCTGCGCTACGCCCCGATTAGATCGGGGGGCTATTTTCACCAGCCCCCCGCACCCCCGAATTTGTTCTTTCGGAGAAAATAAATTTCTCCTCCCTCACTTCCACTCACGTAGCGCATCTTTTGGGGTTTCCCCAAAAAAGATTTGGGGTGAATTTTCTGGCTTTGCCAGAAAAGAGGGGAAAATTCTTTTTCCCCTTCCAAGGCCGCTACCGGTCTGCGCTACGCCCCGAGTAATTCCTACTAAGTACTTCAAACTACTTTTAATGTTTGATTGCTCCTAAGATATCTTCCAATTTTCCTTTCAGGAGCTTCAAAAAATCTTTCTGCTTACCAGCATCAAAAAGCGGCATTTGGGAATTAGCGTTAAGCTCTTCGAGCTTTTCAACTCCGCCTCTTGCCAGCGACTTAAGTCTTTTACGTGCCCCTTCGATGGTATATTTTTCACGATATAAAAGCTCTTTTATTTGAAGAATTCTTTCTACTTCTTTTCGCTTATATAAACGTTGATTGGTTTTACTTTTTCCAGGAGCTATATCCGGAAATTCTGTCTCCCAGTAACGAAGCACATAGGGTTTCACCCCAATAATCTTCGCTACTTCACCAATCTTAAAATAAAGCTTATCCGGAATCGCACTTTGAGTTTGTTTTGCACTCATGGCACTCATCCTTTCCCTCCCCTTCACCCACACCGTTAAAGGGAGGGTGAAAAATTGTTTTTCTATTTGTTGAGAGCGGCCTTTAGAACTTGGCTAGGGCGAAAAGTCAATACTCTCCTTGCGGAAATTTCAATTTCTTCGCCTGTCTGCGGATTCCGGCCAATTCTGGGGCGCTTAGCTCTCACCACAAAATTTCCAAAACCACTAATTTTAATTTTTTCACCTTTTTCCAAAGTTTCTTTTATCGTGTCAAAAACCAGCTCGACAATGTCGGCAGATTCTTTTTTGGAAAAACCAATCTTTTCGTAGATGGTTTCCACGATATCAGCCTTGGTCATGGTGCCTTCTTGTTTTTCTTCTGTCATTTCATTCATAACTACCTCCATTCAATGGGTAAAACTTTTTTAATATGATCCATCACTTGTTGATGGACTTCATTTACTTCAACATCTGTTAATGTTTTTTCCGAATCCAAATAAAGTAGGGAATAAGTCATTGCTTTTTTACCTTGCTCAACCGGATCCCCTCGATAAACATCGACACATTCCATTTTCTTAAGCCATGGAATCTGAAGAGAATACACTGCAGCGATCACTTCATCTGAAGCTAACATTTCGGAAGCTACCAGACTTAAATCACGATCCACCCAGGGAAACTTGGGTATTTCCTGAAACTGAAACTTTTCTTGTTCTAACGAAAGCATAACATCCACATCTAATTCTGCTAAAAACACAGGCACTCTCAAGTCAAATGCTTCTGATATTTGCGGATGCAGTTTGCCAAAATCACCGACTTTTTTCCCCTTCATCCATACAGAAGCACTCATGCCTGGATGAAAATAAGAGCTCGAGGACAACTTTAACTCCAGATTAGAAAGCTTATAATTTTCAAATATTTTTTCAATTATTCCTTTTAGATCATAAAAATCAACATCTTCTTGAGGTAAATTCCAAGCATGTGGATTTCTCTTTCCACTTAATGCAAATACAAGTGATTTGTTTTCTAAAATTTTTGAATCTTCCGATTTTCGATAGATGTTTCTTAATTCAAAGAGTTTTAAGTTTTCACTTTGACGAGCTATATTGCGTTGTAAAGACGATAATAAAGAAGGTACCAAAGAAGGACGCATCCACGACAATTCTTCTGATAAAGGATTTGCCAGTTCAAGCCATTGATCTTCTGGAACATCGATATAACGAAAGTCCTTTTTGGAACCAAAACTATAATGAA
>CAYYEM010000091.1:0-3240 GCA_964470915.1 uncultured Pseudomonadota bacterium | reverse complement strand
GCTTTCAAAATTATCGTCATGACCAAATATTGGATACACGTCAGATGCAAGTTGCCCTGAAGAAATTACGCAGACTCGATCGCCTTGGAGTAGCTGAAGAACTTAATATCGACAAAAGTATTGATCGCACTTGCAAAAATGCGGGAGAAATTGAACTTGTTTTTGAAGCTCCTCACAAAAACCAGACTGAGCTTTTATTGCTCATGGATGTGGGGGGTAGCATGGATGTTTATTCGAAAATGGTAGAGGCCCTTTTTTCTGCTGCTCATGCATCGAATCATTTCAAAGCCTTCGAGCATTTTTATTTTCACAACTGCATCTATTCAAAAGTTTTTACAGATATACAAATGGGGAAATGGATTCCCACTGAAGAATTGTTTCGTAAATTTAGAAAAAGTTTTTATGTGGTGATTGTGGGCGATGCCTGCATGAATCCTTATGAGCTCTTCGTGCCAAATGGTATTATTAATTATTGGGAAACAGAAAAAGAACCTGGAGTAAACTGGCTAAAGCGCATCAAAGAACATTATCCTGCTAGTGTCTGGCTTAATCCCGAACCAGAACATTTTTGGAACTCCCATCCTACTATTCATTCGATTTCAAAAATTTTCAAGATGTACCCCTTAAGCCTGCAAGGTTTGACTCAATCAATGCAAGATCTCAAACAAGGCAAGGCACACATCACAAGCCACGTGACAACTGCAACATCTCCCAATTTTTATTAATTAGGAACGCTACAATAGCCATCTTCACAAACTTCTCCATCATTGCAATCTGCATTGGTATTACATTCCTGAACTCCCTGACACACTCCAAATGCATTACAATACTGGCCTTGAGGACAATCTTCATCCACCACGCAATCGACTGAAATTCCACCACCACCGCAGGAAATATTGGATCCCGTTAGCAAGAAAATAGAAGTTAAAAATATGAATATTAAAACTCGACTTTTATTAAACATAGTCTCTCTTTTCTAAATTTTATTTTCATCCATTAAAGTTTGATGCAATGCTTTGTGAGCTTTGGAATAAAACTTATCAAAGGCTCGCCAAAACATAATCCCGAAAGTAAGTATAATCACTCCCATACTCATTGTTACAGTCAAATGATCAAACATTGCGGAACTAAGTAATAAAATCCATAAACCAATCACTAAAAATCCTGCAAACATAAAAAGGTTGGCGATCACCCCATGAACTATTTTTGATTTATCAGTTGTGCTTCGAGAGTGAGCAAAAACACGATCTGCTAAAGCAAACCCCAACTTGCTCAACTTTTTAAAAGAAGCAATAATCAAAGGCATTGAACTTAATAAAGCAAGCCCCCAAAAAATAGCATCAAGATTATAGAACCATGATGAACGATTCAACCAACGTAATTCTATTTTTTCTGCTCCAAAATCAGCAGCAATAAAAATAGCGGTCACTAAAACTTGATTCACTAAAACCTGTAACAAAACATGACGGACCTCAGTTAAAGATTCTGTTTTGTTAGGCTGTTGAAATACTTTACTCAACCAAATCGTATAAAGCTGGAGTGAATCTTTCAACCAAGCAGGACTCCATCTCAATAACTTCTCTGAAACACCATCAGAACAACGGATAAGATAAGGAGTTGTGAAAGTAGTAATCGCTGAAACCATTACAGTAATAGGAAAAAGAGAATTTCCTGTCACTTTCAATTCCAGTCCCAAGGCAGCAATAATAAATGAAAACTCACCAATTTGAGCAAGGCTCATCCCCGTACGTATAGAGGTTTTAATAGAGCTACCTGTAATGAAAGTTCCAAAACTACAAGTAAGTACCTTTCCAAAAATAACAATCGCGCTTAAGGCCAATACCATTTTCCAATGTAATAGAAGATGAGTGGGATCAATCATCATGCCAATGGAAACAAAAAAAATGGCACTAAACATATCTCGAAGCGGTGCAATCAAATTATCCACGAGCCCAATTTTTTTTGTTTGTGCCACAATGGCGCCGATCATAAAGGCACCCAGGGCTTCGCTATAACCTAATTTAATAGCTAAAAACGAAATCCCAAAACAAAGACCCAAGAGTAAAATCAACATCATTTCATCACTTTTGAAACGATGCACGTAACGTAACAAAGGGGGAATACATATAAGACCCAGCACCAGTAAAACTGTGAGGAAAATTCCTAAACGAGATAAAGTGTTCAGCACATCGGAAACTTGAAAAGAACCTGTCAAAGCAATACTGGATAAAAGAGCTATCAAAGCAATCGCTAAAATATCTTCAACAATCAAAATCCCAAAAACCAACTGTGAAAATTTTTCATGCATCAAACCTAATTCTTCAAAGGCTTTTATAATAATAGTAGTTGATGAAACTGCTAAAATGCCTCCCAGGAAAAGCGCTGTGACTTCACTCGCCCCAAAATAGGTAGCAAGCTCATAACCCACCCACACCATAAAAATAATTTCTAAAAATGCGGTCACGAAAGCAGGAATTCCAACTTTTACCAGTTTTTTAAGATGAAAATGTAAGCCTAAACTAAACATGAGAAGAATCACACCCAAACTCGCAAGTGTTTGGATAACGGCTTCATCATGTACAAAAGAAAAAGGGGGGGTATGAGGACCTATGATAAAACCAGCCAATAAATAGCCCAACACCACGGGTTGACGTAAACGACGAAAGAGCAAAGTGACTGCCGCAGCCGTCAACATCACAACGGTAATATCCTGTATGAAAAAAGAAGAATGCATCAAAACGAATCTTAATAAGGTGTAAGAAGAAAGAAAAGGAAAACTCGGTTATTTTCCAATCACTTGTACCATTAATTTACGATTTCGGGGGCCATCCAAGTCGATAAGACAAAGACGCTGCCACTCTCCAAAAATAGGTTTTCCATCTTTAATAATTACAGATTGAGTAGGTCCTCCATAAAGAAAGGACTTAAGATGAGCATCTGCATTACGATCACATTTGGTATCAGATTCGCAAAGATTTTTGGTTCGAATGGAACTATTATGCAAATAAGGCCTATTACGGGGAAGTTGATCACGTAAAACCTTGTTAATATCTCCCAGCAAGCAAGGTTCATCGAGCTCATTAATACTCATCATGCAAGTTGTATGAAGCACCTGTGTGGTCAAAAAACCATTCTGAATACCACTCTCTTTTACCCATTCATGAGACTCTTGAGTTAAGTCGATAATATGAAAAAAATCGAGATCATGCAGATGATCTTTGAGCTTAGGTTCTAAGTCCA
>CAYYEM010000090.1:0-3437 GCA_964470915.1 uncultured Pseudomonadota bacterium | reverse complement strand
ACCCGAAAAAAACTGATGTAGTTAGGAATATTCAAATACAGATTTCGTTTTGGAAATGGAAATTTCATATAAGCTGCATATTAAAATGTCTAAAAAACGAAGTCGAGCAGATAAATATTCTCATTTGACAGTCACAAGTGTGCAATGTTTAAGCTGCCTTCATCATGCAACTTGAAACTGTTTTTTTAGTCCTCGGCAGCGGAATTGCGGGACTTACTTACGCTCTCGAAGTCGCCCAACATGGCAAGGTTCTTATTGTCACCAAAAAAGAATGCGCCGAATCCAACACGAATTATGCCCAAGGGGGCATTGCCAGTGTTTGGAATGAAGAAGACAGCTTTGAATCTCACACCCATGACACCCTGATTGCCGGAGCCGGACTTTGCCATGAAGATATAGTAAAAATAGTGGTGAAAGAAGGTCCAGAGCGGGTTCGAGACTTAATCGAGCTCGGCGTCAATTTTTCTAAAGAAGAAAAAAACCCCATTCAATCCAATGCAGAGGCTGAATTAGACTTAGGCCATGAAGGCGGACATTCCGTGCGACGTGTTTTACATGCAGGCGACATCACCGGCCGTGAAATTGAGCGCGCCCTGCTCGACAAAATTAAGGCACATCCTAATATCGAAATTCTCGAACATCATATTGCAATTGATTTGATTAGTTCCAAAAAATTGAAAGGCTCCCCCTCACCCCAAAAGGGAGAGGGTGAAAAAAATCAGATCATCGGAGCTTACGTCCTTGATCGTCTCAGTGGAGAAGTGAAAACAGTTCACTGTCAGATTTGCACTTTGGCTACTGGAGGTGCCGGAAAAGTTTATCTCTATACCAGCAATCCCGATATTGCGACAGGCGACGGCATTGCCATGGCTTGGCGCGCAGGCGCTTCCGTCGCTAATTTGGAATTCGTTCAATTTCATCCCACTTGCTTATTTCACCCTCAGGCGAAATCTTTTCTCATCTCTGAAGCACTGCGTGGCGAAGGCGCTTTACTGAAATTACAAAATGGGGAACGCTTCATGGATCGCTATGATGCCCGCGCTGAACTTGCCCCTCGCGACATTGTTGCCCGCGCCATCGATGCCGAACTGAAAAGCCGCGGCGACGAATTCGTGCTTTTGGATATTAGCCACAAGTCTGCTGACTTTATCAAAAAAAGATTTCCGAATATTTATCAACGTTGTCTTCAATACGGTTTTGACATCACCAAACAAGCCATCCCGGTAGTACCCGCTGCCCACTATTTTTGCGGCGGTGTAGTCACTGATGAATGGGGCAATACCGAAATCGAAAATCTATTTGTCTGTGGAGAAGCGGCCTTTACCGGTTTACATGGAGCCAATCGTCTTGCCTCCAATTCACTGTTAGAAGCAGTCGTTTTCGCAAAACGAGCCGCCAACCGTTCCATCGAAAAAATTAAAAACAAAAAGGAAATTTCATTTTCTATTCCTGCCTGGAATCCAGGAAATGCAACCGACTCAGATGAACAAGTGGTGATCACTCAAAACTGGGATGAAATTCGAAGAACGATGTGGAATTATGTAGGGATTGTGCGCACCACCAAACGACTCGAACGTGCTCAAAAACGAATTCAATTTTTGCAGGATGAAATCAAAGAGTATTACTGGAATTTCAAAATCACAGCAGATTTAATCGAACTCCGCAATCTGGCTCTTGTGGCAGAACTGGTGGTGGCCTGCGCTCT
This sequence comes from uncultured Pseudomonadota bacterium, assembly GCA_964470915.1. Lineage (GTDB taxonomy): Bacteria > UBA10199 > UBA10199 > JADFYH01 > JADFYH01 > CAYPXN01. The sequence goes on along the minus strand of CAYYEM010000090.1, from coordinate 1,732 downwards.
GAAACGCCATGAAAGCCGCGGGCTACATTACATATTGGATTATCCTGTCCTTCTCAAACAAGCTAAAGACAGTCTCTTAACAAACTCTTAATGACTTACTTCCACTTTAAAGTACTTTTTCCTTTTACCCCAAATATACTCAGAGAAAAATCATTTTCGAGCGCTGCATCAGCTTCTTTGGGAAAAAGAACGGAATAAGCTTTGGTCCATGGATCCATATATGGATAGATAGAAGTTTCTAATGGGGTGGGCTTGAAAGAAGTGATACTCAAAGGGTCAAACTGTTTATCGCCAGCTTCCAAACGAAGTTTCCAAACACTGTCTTTTGAATCCAGATCATTCCAGCTTTTACTGTATGTATAAACAATGAGAATAAACTCTGGGCCCTTAGCAGCCTCTTGTTCTTCATCCCACAACTTCGACTTCAACTCTTCTGCACTCAAGCGATAGTCTTTTGCATATTTGTAAGCAAAGGCCTCTCTAAATTCAGGGCTTTTATAAATCACATGCCAAGAAATGTTATCGTGAAAAGTGCTGGGATTAAAATTTTGGCCAAAACGATGGTATTTTTTGAGGGCCTTTTTAAATGATATGGGTTCTGCTGCCAAAAGAGGAGCAGAAATAAAAAGCAACAAAAACAAAATTGAAAATATTTTTTTCATCACGCGAGTAACTCACTTTTTGTAAATAAGGATGCAAAACGATAACCCATGGATTGAATTTTCTGAGCTCCCCCATCTTCGCGATCAACAATCGTCGCAATCAAACTCACAAAATATCCAGCTTCTTCTACTTTCTGTGCCGCTTTCAAAATAGAGCCACCAGAAGTGACCACATCTTCTACTAATGCGACCTGCATTCCCGGCCTTAAATTTTTAACCCCTTCAATCCAAGCTGCTGTGCCATGCTTCTTAGGTTCTTTGCGTACAATAAAAGCTGAAATAGGTTTTCCTTTGAGTGCACTTACCACGCTCACCGCACTTACTATAGGATCCGCACCTAAGGTAGGTCCCCCAATCGCCTCTACTCTTCGACCACTTCTCTGAATCAATTCCCAAAGTGTCAGCCCCACCAAAACAGCCCCTTGAGCATTGAGTGTGGTTTGCTTCCCATCAAAATAAAAATCAGATTTCTTTCCGGATGCAAGAATCACTTCACGCTTTTCATAGGAAAGATGGAGGAGAAGTTTACGAAGCTCTTCTTTTTGTTTTTCAAACATGAACCATTATTTATGATAGCTGCAGATATTTTACAAGACTTTCAATTGATCTGATTTTACCCAACCTGTTTGCCCATTCCGATATTGAATTTTGACAAAGGCTTCTTTTTGATCTTTTACCTGAACAATGGCTCCTTCTTTGAGTTCAAACAAGCGGATCGAATCCACATTAGGCTCTGAGTAAACCCCTACTGTCGATACGAGCGCCACGGCTGTTTTTTTCCATTGTTCCTCATAAAACTTCTGAAAAGCGAGAGGTAAAATATAAAAATTGATCCCCAAAAAAATCAAAAAAGCAATGCCCCACAATCTCTTTCTCTTAAAATAGTAAAGTATTCCCAACCCAAACAGAACCCAATAAGAAATCAAGGCCACGTAAATCATTTCACGCAAGGTCAGCAGGTCTTTTAAGAAAAAAACCAGCTCTTTCATTTTTTCAATCATCCCTTTTTCATAAGCTTCTGGGCTTTTTGAAAGGACATATTGGAAGTTAGCGACCAAATCACGATCTCG
>CAYYEM010000089.1:2795-3891 GCA_964470915.1 uncultured Pseudomonadota bacterium | reverse complement strand
GTGCTGGGTCCCCAAGATTGAATCGTTCGAGCTGCTTTCACTAAGTTTGAAGCACCTGCCAAATCTCGGGCTTCGGCTTCATTAATTACCACCATGTTTACTCGGGAAATGGTTTTGCGGAGTTCTTCGCGTTTTCCATCAATCCAAAAATTCATGGTGTCGAGGGCAATCCATTTGGTGTTTTCACACTGATCAATCACTTTGCTTTGAAGCTCAGGATCGATGTTAGCCAGAAAGACGATTTCATTTTTTCGATATTCAGTGGGCAATTCAGGGAAAAAATTCTGAAAAACATTTAATTGGGTATCAAGAGTATGAGCGGTGTTGAGATCATAATCGTAGCGGCCTTTCCAACGAAAAGTTTTGCCCGCTTTTTTCTGCAAACCTTGAGTGCAAACCCCTCGACTTTTTAGAAACTCGACATGTGCTTCTGGAAAGTCTTCTCCGACCACGCCCACAAGTTGGGGTTGAACAAAAAAACTGGCAGAAGTCGCAAAGTGAGTGGCAGAACCGCCTAAGCCATCTTCTATTTTGCCAAAGGGAGTTTCAACACTATCCAAAGCGACTGAACCGACGACGAGTATTTGCATAATAATCCTTTCAATTGTGGTTCGAGAGCCTCTCTACGAATGGTAAAGTATAATGATTTCAAGTGGTGTTCCGTTCGCCCTGAGGCTCTCGAAGGGTGAATGGAACGCTAGATAAATTGGGCTTAACGGATTTTATTTCTAAAGGCAATAGGCTCTTTTTAGCCTCTTACTTTTGCAAGATAGGTTTCGAGGACTTGGGAGCGTTGTCCATCCGGAGTTTGGGCATCAATGAGCGTAAAAGTTTTTTGTTTGTAGGCATCTAGAATTGCATCGAGCATTTGTTTGCGGGTTTTGACAGTGTATCCTTTTCCTCCCCAGTCTTCTGCGAGTTTTGCAAAAGGCCAAGGGGTGAGGTCGTAATATTTTCCTTGGGGTTGGATCACAGTTAACATTTCCCATCTACGATTGTTGAATACGACCACAATCGGATTAATCCCCATTTTTTTGCAGTGAGAAATTTCAGGGCCTGTCATTTGAAAAGCACCATCCCCGACTAAAATCAAAGG
>CAYYEM010000089.1:0-2695 GCA_964470915.1 uncultured Pseudomonadota bacterium | reverse complement strand
GAGAAATTTCAGGGCCTGTCATTTGAAAAGCACCATCCCCGACTAAAATCAAAGGACGCTTTCGTGTAGAAGTTTGAACTCCCATGCCTGCAGGCACTGCAAAACCCATAGTGGCATAATATCCTGAAGCGAGTAATTGATCGGTATCCAGAAGTGTGGAGGCAAAAAGACAATCACCATTGTCTACACTCGTAATCATGGGGCCTTTTTTCTGAAACAAAAAATTCAAAGCATGGATGATGTCTTCCACTTTAAGTGTTTGATTCCCAAAATATTTGAGGGGAGGAACAGAAATTTTCTTTTTGTTTTGAAAAGGATGACCCCGATGTTTTTTGATTTTTTCTTTTAGAAGACTTTTGAGAAGAAATTCTAGTGATACATTTTCATAATGATGATGACCGATGTTTACATTTCTGGATACGCAATGAATGACTTTGCTGGGATTGAGTCGCATCAAACGAATGGCCATATCTGTGTCAGCCAAAGGAACTCCGAGTAAAATCAGACAATCACTTTTCTCGACCAAATTTTGAACCTTTTCGGGGCCTGCAGGTCCCAGATAAATGCCTTCAAATTGTTTGTGGTGTGTCGGGAAGGTGCAGCGTGCCATAAAAGAACTCACAACGGGTATACCGGTTTTTTCAGCAAACTTGATCGCTAATTTTTTAAGGCCAAATCGATGGATTTCGATTCCGATCATGAGGACGGGTCGCTTACTACGAGAAATGAGTTCTGATATTTCGTGAGCAGCTTCGCGTGTACTTTGGGGATCTTGAGTAAAAGAAATTTTTTGGGATTTTTTTATAACAATTTTTTCAAAAACTTTATCACGAGGAATTTCAATGTAAACCGGTTGAGAGTAAGCTTTGGCCATTTGGAGAGCAAAATCAATTTCACTGGCTGCCGTTTCAGGATTATCCAGAACACATTGATAAACCGTTACTTCTTTAAAAACCTTTTGTTGGGAATCGAGTGACTTTGCCTGATGATGAAAGAGATAACCTCGTTTGCGTTCTTCCACTCCGGGAGCTCCTGAAATGACGATGACAGGAGATTTTTCGGCGTAAGCACAAGCGATGGGATTTACAATATTGAATCCACCGGCTCCATAAGTAATCGCGCAAGCTGCAATTTTACCCGTAGCACGTGCGCAGCCATCGGCTGCAAAACCCACCGAAGGTTCATGTGAGAAGGGAATGATTTTTATTTTTTTAAATTGTTCTGCACAGCGAAAAAAACTGAGGGCAAAGTCGCCGGGAATTCCGAAGAGCTGCCTGACTCCGGCTTTGTAGAGGCTTTCGAGAAGATATGAGCCAATGGTCGACATGGTTTCAGTATAACAGCGATTTTTTATCTAAGGAAGTCTGAAACCGGTGATGGAAATAATGATCACACCTGAGAGTAAAACAATACTGTTCAAAATAACACTCAGTCGATGCAAGTGTGAGAAGTCTTTTTGCTTGGCTTCTTTTTCAGGACTGTCTTCCATGCTTTTGAGAACAACTTTCACGGTGTGAGCTTCGGGATGCACTTTGACTCCCGCATAAAAAGTACAGCCGAGCATTACAAGTAAAAGTAAAAGTCTAAACCAGGGGAAAGGTTTGTCGAAAATACCTTTGAGCAAGAGTGAAAGAAAAGCCACAGAACCACAAATATACCCCACCATATAATAAGACGGAAAAATTTTGCTAACAAACTCACCTGCGACTTCGCGTGGTAGTTCGCGAAAAAGGGTAGGAGCAACGATGAAAGACATGAAGGCAATGCTGCCGACCCAAAAGCTTATGGTGAACAAGAAAAACATGTTGAAAATTTGAGAAAACATGGAACATCCTTATTGAATTTGAATTCGAATTACAATAGTAACTTTGCTGCCGGACAGATGTTCAAGAAATTAATTTTTAAGGAGTTTTTATGATTTTTAAAGAAGGTATTTTAAATGATCGCGTGGCGATTGTAACGGGAGGAGGCAGTGGAATAGGTCGAGGGATTGCGTATAGTTTTGCTCAACTAGGTGCTAAAGTGGTTTTGGTTGGGAGAACGATGGAAAAGTTGCAAAGTGTGTCAGAAGAGTTGAAAAAATATTCTGCAGAAAGCCTCTGTGTTCCTACAGATATTCGTGAGCCTGAACAAGTGCAGGAAATGGTCAAAAAAACCGTCGAAAAATTTGGGCGCGTCGATATTTTAATCAATAATGCCGCTGGAAATTTTTTAGCACGCACCGAAGAACTTTCGGTGAATGGTTGGAAAGCAGTGACAGGTATTGTCCTCGATGGAACTTTTTATTGTACACATGCTGTGGCACAACCGATGATCAAACAAAAATCTGGAAGCATTGTAAATATTGTCGCGACCTATGCCTGGACAGGAAATCCATATACGGTTCCTTCTGCAGCAGCCAAGGCCGGTGTGCTCGCGATGACTCGTTCGCTGGGCGTAGAATGGGCGAAATATAAAATTCGAGTGAATGCAGTAGCGCCCGGTCCGATTCAAACTGAAGGCGCTTCCAAAAGATTGTGGGCGGGTTTTGAAGAGAAATTGGCAAAGGCTGTGCCCGCAGGAAGATTTGGTGCCATTGATGAAATTGCACAAGCTGTTGTTTATTTGGTGAGCGATGCCGCGGCTTATGTGACAGGAGAAGTTTTGGTGGTAGACGGTGGAGATTCGTTGGGTCAATCTGATTTTCCAGAAGAGT
>CAYYEM010000088.1:0-3901 GCA_964470915.1 uncultured Pseudomonadota bacterium | reverse complement strand
ATCGAGGGCTTTATCATATTTTGCACGGGGCGCTTTCGCCTTTGGATCGTGTGGGACCAGAAGATTTAAAAATTAAAGAACTCATGACACGCCTTCATTCAAAGGAAATTGCAGAAATCATTCTTGCGACCAATTCTAATGTAGAAGGAGAGGCGACCTCTCTTTATTTGGCTCGATTGATTAAACCGCTCCAAATCAAGGTAAGCCGTATTGCGACAGGAATTCCCGTAGGCTCAGATCTCGAATATCTCGATACGCTTACTCTTCAAAAGGCCATCGATGGCCGTCGTGAAATTTGAAGATTTTGGGCGATAGCCGTTGAGGGGAGGCTCATGCCGGCTTTGCCGGTATGAGGGGCGATGCGAGCCCTTCTGATGCCGGGAGAAGAGAAATTTAATTTAACCCACTTACCGTCAAATTTGACAACAATTTCAAATCATCACTGCTACGCAAAATTTACTAAGTCTTAACAGGTATTACCTAAAAAAACATGGCGTGAATATTGCTGAGAATAGGTTTGTGCCTGACCATTTACAGGTGAAAATAAGGGGGCATTTCATGAAGTATAAAATTTTGTTAGTAGTTTTATTAGGAAGCTTTTTAAATGCTTCTGTTTCTTATGCTGAGGGCTGGTTTGATTGGTTTAAGTCCTCTACCAAAACACCACAGGTAAATACTGAGACGCCTAGTTCTCCTTCGGACGGAAGTATGGAGGCTAAAAGTTCAGCTCCATCGAATGTGATGGAGCCCCTCAAACAAGAAAATTCTGACCCTTCTAGTGAGCATGTGGGTTCTCCTCTTCCTGTTGAACCTTTGAAAAAGAGTCGCGAAGAATCAGTTGAGACCTTTGCGCCGATTAACCCTGAACTGCTCACTAAAAATCCTCACACACCACCTCCCACATCACCTCCTTCGGTTCACACACACGCAGCTTCCGGTTCCAATCTCACTACAAAGGACATTAAACGCGGGCCAATGGTTGGTAGTATGATCTACAAAATACTATTGGACTATCATTGCCCTGACGGATTTGCCCTCGCTGCTGTGCAATATAATTATAAAGATAACTGGCTGGGTCAAAGTCCAGCTATGGGTCTGAGATTTTGGTGCGAAGACCCGAGTCATTATCCCCGTTCGGATGCGCATAAAAGTGCATCAGATTGGGCCCAAGTTAGAGGTTTCGGGGACAGTATCGTGGTGGGCAACATAACCAAAGCTTATGACCCCCCCGACCCCTCCGTCCTAGAGGCGATAACCAGCAACGTGGACCCTGCAATCTATCTTACCTACGGGAGGTATATTAGCGCCATATCAGGGGTAGAATGTCCTGGGGGTTCGAAGGATAAAGGGCAAAAGCACTACGACTATCCAGCTCTTGCTACCATTACTGTTGAGGGATGGACAATGAGCCTCGATGGCTACGCGGTTAACCCCTTTGTTCAAGCAAGAGATACCGACATCATCGGTGATGATGAAATCGATGGGCGCGATGACTGCCATTGGACAGCTAAAGCTCGCGAATGTCCCAAAAACCAACTTGCAGTCGGTGTCGTCGTGACGGGCGATAGTTATTTAAATAGTGTCCAACTTGAATGTGGCCAACTACTTAAAAAAACGCTCTTCTAGCAGAATCCTCCAGACGGAGGAAATCTATTCTAGCCTCTAAATATCCAAAATCAACGTTAAAAAACAAGTTTTTTTGTTGTAATTAACGTCATTTTTAGCATAAAATGGCTTATGTGGTTTGAGAGAGCCCAAAAAGAAGAAGAATTCCTGCAAATACTCCTTTCCCTGCAATCCCAGGTTTTGATTGTTCGGGGAGCCAGGCAAGTCGGGAAAACCTCTTTTATCCTTCATGCTTTAAAGAAGCTTTCTTCTCATACTCAGGTCTTGTTAAATTTATCCATTCCTCGTAGCCACTCTCTCAATGGAGTCGAATATTTTGGACGTGATTACTTTGGATACACAGAAGGGGCTGAAGAATTTTTGAAAAATCTGACCTTGAGCTACGGTAAACTCGAGGATTTAAAAGTGCCCCTCATTATCTTTATCGACGAGGCAGATCGGCATCCCATTTCACTCGAGGCAATTCAAAACTTGGCGGGTCTGTCAAAATTTTTGAAAATTATTTATACAGGTTCAAACCTGGAAAATATCCAGGTGGAAAATGCAGCCACGGGTCGAAAATGTTATTGGGATCTTTATCCCCTTACTTTTCAGAATTTTTTGCAGGCTTATTCCAAAGATAAAGAGCTTCATTATCTCCAGAATATCTCGCTTAGAAATCCACTGTATTCCGAGCATTATCATCAATCACTTTGTGAACTATTTGACCTCTATCTTCGCTTGGGTGGTATGCCACGAATCTGGCAGGCTTTTTTTGACACACAAGGCCTCTCTTTGCCTGCAGTGGTATCTGATTTAGTGATGAGTATTGAAGAAAACGTGAAGGTCGTGCTGGGTGAAAAGACAGCACTCTATGAATACGAAGATGTTTTAAGAAAATTGGCCCTACTTTCAATGGACACCCTGAAATTTTCCCGTTTACAGGTGCAACACGCAGGAAGAAGTGAAGCTAAAAAACTCGTCAATAAAACTGTGGGCGCACGGGTGGCCCATAAAATTCGCTTATTTGATGCCCAATCTGATTTGTCGAAATATATTCTTTTTGATGCTGGAGTCATGAATTATCTCCTGAACGGATCCGATATTCTCCATCAAAAAATTACGGCGGCTCATCTTGCCCTGCAGTATGAAACAATTGTAGGAAATGAAATTATTGCAACTCTGCCTTCGAGGGATGATCTGCTTTACTGGAAATCCCAACGAGGAGCACAAGTGGAATACATTCTGAAATCTCCTGCTTTCATTGCGATCGATGTCAAAACTAATCGTGGAGATCTGAGGTCTTTGAACAGTGCTGCCATTCACGAAGCTGAACTGGACTACATTGTGAAGATGAGCCGCGAACAGATCCATTACAATCCTGAATATTTGGCGCAACTCCCCAATCAAGAAAAATCCAGAAAAGTTGCCCTGCTTTGTTTACCTCACTATCTGGCTGGACGATTGGGGGATTTGCTTCGAACTATTGCTTCAAACTCTCTATGATTTGTGCAGTAATGCGGGTCCCATGTGTTTAATTTTTTTCCTGATTGACATCACCCCTCAGCGCTTCCTACAATCCGCAAACTATGTCATTCATCAATTATCGAGATAAAGAAATAAACTTTAAAATTGTCTATTATGGTTCTGCCCTTTCAGGGAAAACCAGTTCGCTGAAATTCATTCACAAGCGTTCTGAGGGCAAGGATGCGAGCAAGATTACCATTGATACAGGTAATGAACGCACTCTTTTCTTTGATTTTGTTCCTCTATTTTTATCAAATACAAATGGCTACAAAACCCGATTCCATCTTTACACTGTTCCTGGGCAAGTACTGTACGATGATTCTCGTCGACTCATTTTGAAAGGAGTAGATGGGATTATTTTTGTGGTGGATTCTCTTATTGAAAAAATGGATTCCAATCTGAAAAGTCTTGAAAACCTCAAGGCTAATTTAGCAGATGAAGGCATCACCCTCGATAAAATTCCCATCGTTTTCCAATATAACAAAAGAGATTTGCCACAGATTGCTAATTTGGATGCTCTTCAGAAGTTAGTAAATCCGATTGGAGCTCCTGGCTTTGAAACAGTTGCCACCAAAGGGCAAGGTGTTTTTGAAGCTTTCAAAGAACTTGCAAAAAATGTGGTACGAGACCAAACTCCTAAAGCTTCTTAATTTTTTTGTATGCATCCTTCCTTTTGGCAGGCCTTTTTATTTTGGCTAAAGATGGGTTAGTGAAGAGCCTTGATAGGACTTGTTTATCAATGGATCTTATAAAATAGGTTGTCTGCCCG
>CAYYEM010000087.1:0-4393 GCA_964470915.1 uncultured Pseudomonadota bacterium | reverse complement strand
TTCTCTCCAAACACAAAATGCAAAAATTCTGTCAAAATACCTTTAAGATCTGCAAAGCTAATTCCTTCGTCTACCAACAAACCTTCTATTTGGTGAAACATCGGAGTATGCGTAATATCAGAATCTTTACGATACACTACCCCTGGAGCAATCATTCGGATTGGTGCCGTAGTCTTTTGCATCACTCGAACTTGTACCGGAGAAGTATGGGTTCTTAATAAAAGAGCTGAATCCTGAGAGGAACCTAAATGGCCTTTTAAATAAAAAGTGTCTTGCATATCTCGAGCAGGATGCTCTTCAGGAATAGCTAAGGCCTCAAAATTATAATAGTCAGTCTCAATTTCAGGCCCTTGATAAACATCAAAGCCAAAGCGAAGAAAAAAATCTTTAATCTCGGCCATGACCTGGCTCACAGGATGAATTGCACCCAAACTTCCTCTTCTTCCTGGAAGAGTAATGTCAATTTTTTCCTTTACGAGCTTTTCAGCCCAAGCTGCCTGCTTGAGTTTTTCCATGCTTTGCAGCACAGCATTTTCAAAATAAATCTTGAACTCATTGGTCGCCTGCCCCACCTGAGGACGTAAGGCTGGATCCATTTGACCAAGTTCTTTCAATAACTCAGTCAGAAGGCCTTTCTTCCCGAGATATTTAACTTTAAGGTCAAACGCTTCTTTTTCAGAAGTCACTTTTTCAAGTTCCGATTGAGCTTCTGATTTTAAAGCTGCAATTTTTTCAAGCAGGGTCATAGAAGTGTAGGAGCAGATTTAAAACCTGCCCCTACCAATCAAATGAAGACTTGTTAAACGCCCTTAGAAATTTCAATTAATTTATTAAAACCTGGAAGATCTGAAATCGCCATGTCAGAAATTATTTTTCGATCCAGCAAAATTTTAGCATTCTTCAAGCCTTTCATAAAACGGCTATAAGAAAGTCCTGCCAATTTTACTGCAGCGGAAATTCTCTGAATCCATAGCGCTCTAAAATCACGTTTTTTCAAACGTCGATCTTTGTAAGCATATTGCAAACCTTTATCCACCGCTTCTTGAGCTGTTCTGATAAGTTTTGAACGGCCAGCGCGATATCCTTTGGCTTGCTTTAAAACTTTGTTTCTTCTTCTTCTGGCTTTGAAGCCACGTTTTGCTCTTGGCATTGTAATTCAGCTGCCAGTATTCAGATGTGAGTTGCCAGCACTTCTACTGACAACTGACCACTGATAACTGACACTGCCTCTAGCTATAATTTTCCAACATAACACGAATTCTAGCTTCATCCGCCTTTTTTAACATTGTAGGTCGGCGTGTTTGCCTTTTTGCCTTTCGTGTTTTGCTTGTTAAAATGTGTCGGCGATTTGCCTTAGACATTTTAACTTTACCATTTTTGGTGACCTTAAATCGTTTGGCCACACTTTTTTTTGTTTTTAGTTTTGGCATATTTACTTTCCTTTAGGCGCCACCACCATAAACATGTTTCTACCTTCCATCTTGGGAGGTACTTCCACGCTCACAGTCTCTTGCACCTTTTCTAAAACTTTATTCAACATGGCTTTTCCTTGTGTTAGATAAGCCATTTCTCTTCCTTTAAAAACAACGGTTACCTTTGCCTTATCTCCCTGTTCTACAAATCTTAAAATGTGTCTCACCTTAAACTCAAAATCATGATCATCGGTTGTTGGCCTAAACTTAACTTCTTTTACATGAATCACGGTTTGATGCTTTTTAGATTCTTGAAGTTTTTTTGCCTGTTGATACTTGTATTTTCCATAATCAATAATCTTGCAAACCGGCGGCTTTACATTCGGGGCAATTTCAACAAGATCCAAACCCTGATCTTCTGCTAGCCTCAACGCTTGGTCTGTAGAGAGCACTCCCAATTGCTGTCCATCCGAACCAATCACTCTTACTTCCGGAACGCGAATTCTCCGGTTTACGCGAACTTCCATTTTACTAATGAGACACCTCCTGTTTAGATGATTAGTATAAAATTACTTATTGCTGTTTTTCTTCAATTTCCTTTTTAAGTAAAACAATAAAATCTCTCAAACCCATTTGCCCTTTATCAATTCCACCTCGAGCTCTCACACTGAGAACTTTTGCACTTACTTCTTTATCACCCACTACTGCCACATAAGGTATTTTCTGAATTTGGGCTTCTCGGATTTTAAAACCTAACTTCTCAGAACGAGTATCCACTTCCACACGAATCCCCTCTTCTGCAAGTCTTTCTTGTAATTCATTCGCATAAGCCAAATGAGCATCTGTCAAAGGCAATATCATCACCTGCACAGGCGAAAGCCAAAGAGGAAAAGCGCCTGCGTAGTGCTCGATTAATACACCAAAAAATCTTTCTAAAGATCCCATTAAAGCCCGATGAATCATAATCGGACGCTTCCTGCTCGCATCTTCTGACACATATTCAATATTGAATCGTTCGGGTAAATTAAAATCGACTTGTACGGTAGAACATTGCCAGGAACGACCCAGAATATCTTTAATCTTCAAATCAATCTTAGGACCATAAAACACCCCTTCGCCTGGGTCCACTTGATAGGCAAAGCCTTTCTTTTCGAGCGCAGCCTTCAAGGATTGAGTTGCCAAATTCCAATTTTCATCACTCCCCACATATTTTTCAGGGCGCGTAGATAGAAAGATTTCATAATCATGAAAGCCAAAAGTCTTCATGAAATACATCACTAAATCTAAAACTTTACTCACTTCCTCTTCAATTTGATCGGGACGACAAAAAATATGAGCATCATCTTGAGTAAAACCACGCACTCGAAGCAAACCATGCAATACCCCACTTCTTTCGTAACGATAAACAGTGCCCAACTCTGCCAAGCGCAATGGCAAGTCTCGGTAACTTTTAAGACGAGTGTTGTAGATCATGATATGGAAGGGACAATTCATCGGCTTTACTTCATAGTCTTGTCCATCCACTTCCATAGGAGAATACATATTTTCTTTGTAGAAATCGACATGACCACTTTTACGCCAAATATCAAGTTTTGCCATATGAGGGGTAAACACAATTTCATAGCCCCCCTTACGATGCACCTCTCTCCAAAAATCTTCGATGTAACTGCGAATACGAGCGCCCTTGGGATGCCACAAAATCAAGCCCGGCCCGTCTTCTTCTAGAGTAGAAAAAAGATCTAACTTCTGCCCTACTTTACGGTGATCACGCGCTTCTGCTTCTTGCAATTTATCTAAATATTCTTTGAGTGCTTTTTTATCGGTAAATGCGGTCCCGTAAATACGTTGAAGCATGGGATTTTTTTCATCCCCTCTCCAATAAGCTCCCGCAGTGGTCAAAAGCTTGAAGGCTTTAATCTCGCCTGCTTTTTTCACATGAGGCCCCCGACATAAATCAACAAAGTCTCCATGACGATAAAGCGTGATTACATCTCCCTCAGGCAAACCCTCTATAATTTCAACTTTGTAATTTTCACCCATTTTCTTAAAAAGCTCGATAGCTTGGGCTCGACTCACTTCTTCCCGAATAAAAGGGGCATCTTTTTCAACAATCTCCTGCATTTTCTTTTCAATCGCTTCTAGATCTTCTGGGGAAAAATGCTTGGGACTTTCGAAATCATAATAAAAACCATTCTCAATGGTAGGACCAATCGTCACCTTCACGCCTTTGAAGAGCTGCTGGACGGCATCCGCCATCACATGCGCCGCAGAGTGGCGAAGGATTTCATTAGGATCATTTTCTTTACCTGGACGACAAACCATAATTTTAGAAGTGAGGGGTAAAGAGTGAGGCGTGAGATGTAAAACTTGCACCTCACACTTTACTCCTAACACCTCACACCTTACACCTCACAGACTGTAGGCACGAGCGGGATCGAACCGCTGACCTCATGCATGTCAAGCATGCGCTCTAACCAGCTGAGCTACGCGCCTATGGTAAACCTCATTCCTTATTCTCCCTCTCCCTCGACGGGAGAGGGCCGGGGTGAGGAGGATTCCCTTGTAAAGACAAGAGGTTAAAGGGGCATACGTACCCAAAAATTACCCCCTGCGTCAAGACAAAAAAGTATTGGAATCTAAAAGAGAATCCATGCCATTTGTAATAAAATACTACACATTTTAATACTTAAACTATTATTAAATATAGGTTTTTATTGAATTTAAAAAAGTCAAATCTGGAGCTTTAATTTTGATTTCAACTCCAGCGCCATATCATAGGCACTGCGCGTCCCTTTTTTGACTTCTTCAATGGATTTTTTAAAAAAAGAATTTTTTAGAAATGCCTCTCTTAAGGAAATCGATAAAAACTCTTCCAGAATCTCAATCAATTCCTCACTTCTTACTTTTTCTTGCTTCTCCTGATGTTCCAGACTCGTAACTACTTGCTGATAATGCTTTTCAAGCGTAGCAGACAATTCATC
>CAYYEM010000086.1:0-4411 GCA_964470915.1 uncultured Pseudomonadota bacterium | reverse complement strand
CAGCAATGGAATGTAAGTATTCAACATTACCTCACCCAAATTGAACAAACTTTTCATATTGATATTAACTTAAGAGCGGTCGCGGCTAATGCTGTCAAACAATTTGCCTATTATGTTTACCAATACTCTCCAGGAGTTTTGGGACAAACCCTGGGATTTTTCATCTATGCATTTATCATGATCATTGTAGTTTTCTTTTTATTTGTGGAAGCTTCGGGGCTCTACAAGGAATTCATCCAACTTTCACCCATTGAAGACAAACACGAAAGAACTCTCGCTGAAGAAATGAAGGCCATGATTTATGCGGTTATCTATGGTTCTTTTATCACCGCCTTAGTCCAGGGGATTTTAGCAGGAGGCGCTTTCTATTTTTTAAATATTCAAGGTTACTTAGTGTGGGGAGCTCTCACTTTTCTTTTTTCGTTCATCCCCATTCTAGGCGCAGGAAGCGTATGGGTTCCTGCCGCTATTATTTTATTTCTCACTGGAAACACAAAAAGCGCTATCATCCTTACGATTTATGGTGCTTTAGTCATTTCTGCTGTTGATAATTTTTTAAAACCTTTGCTGATGAGAGGCAAAAACAAAATTCATCCCTTACTTTTATTTTTATCGATTATCGGTGGATTGGCTTTGGTGGGACCTATCGGAATTTTGCTCGGCCCTATCACCATCGCTGTTTTCCTGGCAGCACTCAAAATTTACAAGCAGGATTATTTGCCAAACAGCTAATTACTCCAATACTCAGGACCTTGAAAACCTAGCTTTTTAAGTGGGTCTTCTTTACGGCGGGTATTATTATAACGAAGCCGACCATAATTTTCAGGCTCTGTCAGAGTACAAACTCCCATAGAATATTGCAGGCACTTATTGGCTTTCTTAGAAGATCCCGGTAAATATTTTAGGCGTGGATCTTGGCGTTTGGTAGCTTCACTGCGATATTTAACATAGGGTGAAGTGTAAGAAGGAGTTTGACTCATTCCAACTGCAAAAGCAGAAGAAACTCCAAACACTAAAATCAGACATATTCCTTGGAAAAGTTTCAACATAAGCGAAGACTAAGCTTCTCTTTAAGGACTTTCAACTGTAAAAGTGAGAGAATTGGAAGACACTGCCCCTACCATCACTATCAGAGAACTGGCACCTACTTCGGCCTGATCAGGAAGCACGAATTCTATTTGATCGGTTGCCCCATTCGAAGCCGCCGGATCAGGAACTAAACTATAACTAGTCGCCGTACTACTAGTGCCCGCTACTAAAATAATATTTTGGTTAATCACAGGTGAAAACCCAATCCCTTGGATGATGACTGTGTCTCCCGCTTGAGCTGTGGCAGGAAGCGCTGCAATCACAACAGGTTGAGGTGAGTCGGTAGCAAGAAAGGAATTATCAATTCCCGTACCACCACCACAAGCAGATACAAAAAGTAAAAGTATCCCACTAAAATAGTTTTTGAAATTATTCACTTTTATACCACTTCTCTAACAATTTACCTGCCGGTTTATTTCTTACAGTGTAGCTTTTATCCTTCAAGCCCCCCTGCCCCCACCAAACCCACACATAAACACCCGCTAACTCAGGCGACTTTTTCCAGGTTTTAATAAAAGCTTTATAAGCCAAAGCCTGTTCTTTAGGATCTGCTTTCCCTTCCAAAAAATAATTCCAAGGATACATACTTCCGCCATTTACACTAGGATAACCTATTTCTGTAAACACAAGAGGCTGATTTGGATATTTCTTTTTCCAATTTAAAAATGCCCGTTTAATTTTTTTCCATTCTGCCATTAATTGCTTCAAGCTTGGATTTTTATTTTTAGCAATCTCATGATACATCGTAACCCCCACATAATCTAGATCAGACCAATATTCAGGGTGTTCGTAATGATCCCAATTCGCACTATATAAGAGTTTACCTTTATAGATTTTTCTGACTTCACGAATTAAATCTTTCCATTGAGGCGTGTCTTTTTCACGACTTAAAAGTTCACTACCTATTGAATAGGCAGCTACTTTTTCTTCCTGCGCAATTCGAGCATAGTGAAGAATAAAATTTTTATAACTCATCCACCAAGCATCAAAATTGGACGGTTGAATCAAACCGCGCCAATCATTACCATTTCGCACTTCTAAGCGAATAATGGGAAATAAAGTAGCTTCCAAACCCATTGATTCTGCTTGCTTAATCACCTCACGTAATTTGCGATCTGAAATGCTATAAATATCATTCTTACCATCGTATTCAAGAGGCCTGAGCTCATTCGCTTTTACATCATATTGATACCAGGAAAACACGAGCAGAATATGGGTAATCCCCATTTCTTTCATCGCCTTCAAATCTTCTAAATAGGAATAATTCTCATCTTTTGCAAAGAGACCCAGAGCCATCCCTTTTTGCTCAAGTGCTTGTGCGGAAGAAAGAAGAAAAAAGAATAAGAAAATATAAATAAAAGAAGCTTTTTTTAGCATGCAAGGCTTCTACCCAAAGCTATACATCAATCTCAATCATTTTATTTTGGGATTTTTCACCTCTTAGAATATGGATAAAACGCTTACTCAACTTGAAATGTTTTGAAAGCAACTCAATGAGAGCCTCATTCGCCTTACCATCGACAGGAGCAACGGTCAGTTTTACTTTAAATTGATCTGGAGCTATCTCTATGACTTCGTTTTTAGAAGCTCGAGGAATCACTTTCACTTGAATTTTTTTCATGAAATATGGCGAATTTTCTCGGCCTGGTTCATCCGATAGAAAGATCTTAGTTCTGGTAAAATTCCCTCGGAATCAGACATTTTATGATTGATTCTTAAATAGTCACAATACTGTGAAGCTAACTTTACAGCAGTCACATACCTTTCTTGCTCTTTTTCTTCTAAAACAGGATTCCATTTCACATCTTCAAATAATGCATTCATGAGATCTCCAGAAGGGATCTCTTCAAAAAGCTTACGTAGCAACACAAACTTGTCTACTTCAGCCTGTAGTTCCATTTCAAGCTGAGTCACATTCACATTTTTTTCAGCTTTCCACAAAAGATACATAAAATGACTCACCCCTTCAATCAGAGGACCTAACTTTTGAACTAACATAAGGTTAGATTGCTGAGATAAATCATCCAAATCATTCTGTTGACTCCAACTTAACAGATCTGGACTCAGCCAAAGACCTACATCTAAATGAGCTTCTGATTGCTCAACCACCAACGCTTCATCACTATGTAAAATCCATGGATTTTCTTTTACACAGCTTGGAGCTATTTCAGGTAATAAAAATTCTTCTACCGCTTGGTTGAGCGGAATTTGATAGATTTGTTCCAACTCATTTTGAATTTGTTGCAACATTATTGAATAAATTCAGACTTCAAACCTGGTACAGGAACAATTCCCTTCTGAGTAAGCAAGTCTCTCAGACGGTCACTTCCTGTACGCACCCATTTTTCATAAAGTCTTAACAAATTTTGATGAGAATTAATTTTGCTCGCTTCACTCACTTCAGAAATGACATCGACCCATTTCACAAAATGATCTGAAAGTTCTGAAAAGATCTGCGTAAACAAGGCTTGTTTGCTTTTAAAAAGTCCAGGGGAAGAAAGCTGAGAATAGGCAGCGCCTCCCATGCTAATATAGTAATCGATGTCTACAATTTTTCGGCTAAGACTATCCTGAAAAAATCCCGAAATGAGCAGAGAAAAATCTCCTAAATATTTAAGCAATCTTGTTTTGACTTCAGGGCTTTCATGTTGAGCCTGACAAAAAAGAATCGCGAGGGGTGTTTCTTCACCATCTTCACGACGTTGAATATTTTCTGATTTTGTAAAGTGAGAGAGAAGATTCACCAGATAAAAAGAAACATGTTCGTCAGGCTGAAGACCTTGATGCTGAATCGCCTCATGAACCAATTCATGAAAATAAATTTGAAGGTTCGGAACTTCTTCGACGAGTTTCTTTTCGACGACCATTCGATTCCTCCATTTGCATCTTAACATATTTTATCAAAAGTCACCAAGAGCAAATATAGGCTAAATAAGGCGCAGCGCGTTATTTAAATTTACACTTAGCACATGCTTCTCTGTTGAGATAAAATGGCTTTCCTCATGTTTTCATTTTTTAAAAAAAAGAAGAGCACTTCTTCTCTTCACAAAAATATGTGCTGTATTTGTCGGGAAACACTTTCAGGAAAAATCATCCAAGATGCCTGGAACAATGCGGCCCATCTTGCCCATGGCATTTCATTTTGTGGATCTTGTGACAGAATTTTATCTCGCGACACTTCAGGAGGTGCTTATCAATATTCGGATGGGCGATTTATTTGCGGTTTGTGCAAAAAAGCAGCGATTTCAGATGATATCACCGCCAATCAATCGCGCCGAAAAGTCCTCGAACTTTTGGAAAAAACTGGATTTCAGGGCATCCC
>CAYYEM010000085.1:2961-4703 GCA_964470915.1 uncultured Pseudomonadota bacterium | reverse complement strand
CCTTTTTCTATTGCTTCCATGAGTCTCGCTGGTTTTGCAGGACGAATCGCCCGAGTGGGAATACTCTCCACCGGAGCTGGAAGTTTTCTCTCTCAATTGGGATCTGTTGCGGCAGAAGCGGGCACTCTCACTCTTTGGCAGCAGGGAAATTTTAATTCTCACTTTGTAAATTGTGCTACTTTTAAGGCTTTTTCCGGTTTATCTATTACTACGAACGCGATCTTTCAGCACTTCATTCAAGCTTCTGCCATGGTAGCAGGACATCAAATCGCCTCTATACTTCATCTTGAAGAAAGTGACTCTACTTCATTCTCAGATCAGTTTTTTGAAGCTTCGATCACTTGTTTTCAGATTCATTTAGGGTCTCTGTTAGGAAATAAAATTTCTGGAAACAGACTTCAAGGTATTGAAGGAAAACTGGAATGGGATAGCCGAGTTCAATCAAGCCTTCGAACAACTAGCCCCTTAAACTCTCACGAGTTCATTTTTTCTCCTATGAGAAGTAACAATTCCGAAGGAAGTGCAGCGATTCAAACTCATTCTCAAGCTCGAAGAATTCAAATGCTTGCAGAACTCTTTAACCGCACCGGAGGTCAAAGAGAAATTGACACACTGCTTGCCTATGCAAATCCTCGTAATCAAGAATACATCAATCGTGAAATTGCCTTATGCTTTATCAGAGAAGCAAACACTGAAATACTTTTTGAACGATCTAAAAATGGAGAATTTGAAGCCTTTGAAGCTCTTGTATTGATGCACTACTATGGAAATCGACAAGCGGTTTCTTATATCCAAGCTATTGATCTTTCCTCATTCACCACTTACTACAATCAACATATACCAGATCTGAGTGTTCAAACTCAGAGACGCCGAAACATCATTTATCTTCGTATCTTACAAGGCTCATTGGCAGGCGCAAAGAATGCAGAAAATTTTCTCAAGGCAAGCCATTTTTTTTCTGAAAGCTCCTCAAGAAGTGCACGTCAATTGAGAGAGTTAACGCACCCCAGCGCTAGAACTTTATCCTGTCTTCACGACTTATTTACTCGTCACCGAGATATTTCAAAAGAAATTTCTCTATTCCTACTTTGTCTCAATTTGAAAGAAAGAAGTCCTCTACAAGCTGCTTTTCATGAAGAGCCTGAAGTATTTTTAACACTCATAGAACTTTTTAGAATTGTTAAACATCCAAACTATAAAACATTATGGGAACAAGCAAATCTTGACTCTCTCTCTCAAAGAGCTGCGGGTTTTTACCCGTTTACAGAAGCCTTGATGAATTTCTATTATCTAGAAAGACATTCTCGAGTCCTGGAAATTATCTGTCAACGTGCTAACAGTGGCGACACACACGCATTGTTGGCTTTGGCTCAATTGGGAGAAGATAAAGATCCAGCAGCAATTGGAAAGATGCGAGGAATTTCTCTTCAAAGATTTTTGGAGAGCCTCGGATCTGATCAAAGCCCAGAAGAATCTAAAATCATCTATGATTTTGCGATGAAAGGTAATCCTGATGCCCTGGATTATCTCCGTCAAAGATCCAGAACTGAATATTATACTTTGAGAGCTCTCAGGTTTGCCACATGGCTTCTAGAAAACAGACCAAGATAATTTTAATGGATTATTTTCAAAAACTCTTCTTCCGAAATAATTTTGAGCGTTGATCCTTTTGCGATGAGTTGTTCTGCCTTGATCCACTTGTTTCCCTTGTCACGATTTTTATAACCCTCAGAACCGATCAC
>CAYYEM010000085.1:0-2861 GCA_964470915.1 uncultured Pseudomonadota bacterium | reverse complement strand
TTATTCGCCAGCACTTCACCCATCCGTTCAAGTTCCAACAAGTCCGCTACTTTCAGAGTAAAGAAATCAGCAGCATCCTGCACAAAACCATTATCATAAAGTTTTTCGATGAGTTTCCCGCCAAAGCCATCGCATTCAATCACTTTGATAAAATGTTCTAACTCCTGCATTTTTACCTGGCGACAGCCTTCTTTATTACTGCAATACAAAAAATCATCTTCGAGTTCAGTCGCCGCTCCGCAAGAGGGACATTTTTTAGGAATTTTTATTTCTTCACCTCTTCCCGCTTCTACCACTGACTCAAGGTTTGGTATAACACCCCCTCGGCGCATCATCAATACTTTCGAGCCTTTGCGAAGACCTAACTTTTTCATCAACCCCACATTATGCAAAGACACATGAGTCACACTTGCACCTGAAAGCTCCACCGGTTCCACGACACCTACCGGTGTAATCACTCTTGTACGCGCCACACTCCATTCAACA
Source organism: uncultured Pseudomonadota bacterium (assembly GCA_964470915.1). GTDB lineage: Bacteria > UBA10199 > UBA10199 > JADFYH01 > JADFYH01 > CAYPXN01. The sequence continues at coordinate 2,375 of CAYYEM010000085.1, read as the reverse complement.
TCTTTTAAAATGGTTTGGCCGGAATCGCCCTGAAATTTATAAGCTATGGCATAACGTGGATGGTGCGCCGTGGATCCAAGCTGATCTTGTTCTGATATAAGATTCGCCTTAAACACGACTCCATCGGTTTCATAATCATGTTTATCTCTTTTATTGAGAAAGTATTCGTAGGCATGCTGAATCTCACCTTGATTGCAAATCTTAATTTCTACTGTAGGGATTTTAAAAGAATGAAGGAGTTTGAACTTCTCAAATTCCGTTTTGAGATCCAGTTCTAAAATATCATAGCCAAAAAATGAAAGAGCATACTCTTTGGTTTTTCGGGGGTCTTTTTGCTTGACAGCTCCAGCTGCTAAATTTCGAGGATTGGCAAATTCTTTTTTATATTTTTCAAACACCGAAAGTTTCATGTAAATCTCACCTCTAATTTCCAGTGGACCTTCTGAAACTTTGGAGGGAATATCATCAATCATTTTCACATTTGCAGTAATATCTTCTCCCACATTTCCATCGCCCCGAGTGGCTCCCAACACCAGATGACCTTTTGCATCGTAACGAAGTTCTACCGCTAAACCATCAATTTTAGGACTCGCCACTACATTGCCTGAAAATTTAGACGCCCAAGACGTTAAATCTTCTGAATTGTAGCATTTATCAAGAGAAAGCATGGGTGAATGGTGTGTTACTTTTTTAAACTCTTTAAGGCTGTAATCTGTTGGCACTTCAGTGAGCAAAGCAGAATGAGGGTTTAATTTTCTTAAGTGTTCTACCAAACGATCAAAATCATAATCCGAAATCTCAGGCTTGTTCTTTTTAAAATAAAGCTCGTTGTGGTGAGAGATCTCTTTCTCGAGCGCTTCAACACTCATAGAATTCAATTTTTCTTGAGAAATTTTCTTCATTATAAAAATTCCTTGGGGCCGAATAATCTCTCCGCTTCTACTCCATGGTTCACACAAATCACTCGTTCATGTTTCGCTTCAAAATGCAGACAAGATATCGATGCATTATCAATTCTAAACTGAGATAATTGAGTAAGCGGCATTTTCATGTAGTGCAAAAGGACACATTTGATCCAATCCGCATGACTCACCAAGGCGTAGCGTCCCTTAATATTTTCACGACGAAGCTTTTCAATGAAAGCCACCCCTCTCTTCCTCACCTCCTCCAAAGATTCTCCTGTAGTACCCATAGAACGATGAGGTTCGGTATAATAGGGCACATAACTTGGAAGAGCTCGAATCTCTGCGAAAGTTTTACCCACCCATTCACCATGTTCAATTTCTCGCAAAGAATGCTCTTCAATCAAATCTAAATTTCTGTCTTGAGCAATTTTTTGAGCAGTTTGCAAAGCGCGTAAGTGAGGGGAAGTGTAAATTTTATCGAGGGTATGCGTTTTAAGATAGTCTGCCAAACTCTGTGCTTGAGATAAACCCGTCTTATTTAATGCAATGGGCTGGTCCCCCATAATTCGTTTTTCAACATTCCAATCTGTTTGACCATGTCGTATTAATAAAATCTCAAGCATAAGTTTTATTATTTTATCATTTACTATTCTGAATAGAACTGTTTTGTTTAAGAGATATGATTAAACCACAAAAAATAGTTTTGCAAAATGGAATCACACTTTTATTAATTGAAAATCATAATAGCCCCGTCGTGGCCTTGAATGCCTGTTTTCGCGTAGGAAGCGTGGTAGAAAAGCCAGATGAGGCGGGCATTTGTCACCTGATTGAACATATGATTTTCAAGGGCACCCCCACCCGTAAAGCAGGCCAAATCGCAGCCTCCATTGAAGCAGCGGGGGGAGATATTAACGCTTATACCAGCTTTGACGAAACCGTTTACTATTGCACGGTTTCCTCACGTTATTTTGAAGAAGGACTCGACATTTTAAGTGATGCGGTCATTAACCCTCTCTTTGAAACTGAAGAGTTAGAACGTGAAAAGCCTGTTGTGATTGAAGAAATCAATCGATCTCAAGATACCCCTGGAAAAGTTTTATCTGAATCTCTCTTTAAAACCGTTTACCAACGTCACCCCTACGGACTTCCAATTATTGGAAGCAAAGAAACGGTGCTGAGTTTTACTCATGAAAAACTCATGGAATTTTATCGACGTTGGTATGTCGCAGAAAATCTTGTATTTGTAGTGGCAGGAGATTTTGATTCTAAAAAAGCTCAGGAAAAGATCAGTCAGATTTTCTCCCATTTTCCAAATACAAAGCCTCCTCAAATTCAAATCCCGATTGAAGAAACACAACGCGAACCTCGTTCTGTATTCACCACCAAAAACTTTGAAGGTTACTATGTCCAGCTTGCCTTCCCTATTCCTGATCTGGCTCATCCTGATTTGCCCGCTCTAGACATTCTTTC
>CAYYEM010000084.1:2002-4719 GCA_964470915.1 uncultured Pseudomonadota bacterium | reverse complement strand
CCCACACGATCCAAAGGCGAAAGCGCCCCGTGCAAAATATGATAAAGCCCTCGATAGTTTTTACCTTGTTCAATATTACGCATCTCTTGAGGACCTTCAACTACGATAATACAAGTTTGATCTCGCTGGGAATCAGCACAAATATTACAAGGATCAACTTGTGTAAAATTTTGACAATGCGAACAAAACTGAATTTGATTAATCACCTGAAGCAAGGTTTGAGAAAGCCCTTCGGCATAGGCTTTCGGTGAACGCAAAACAAAAAAAGCTAAACGAGTAGCTGTTTTTTCACCAATACCAGGAAGCCTGGCAAAATCTTGAATAAGTTTTTCTAAAGGAGAAGACATAGATAATTTTCTATTCACGAAAAAGAAAGTGACAGATCCAAGGCAGCCTAGGAAGTCCGACCGAGGCGTACTAGAAAGTACGTTGAGGGAGGTGCTGACGAAGGCAACGCTGGAGATGTCACTTTATCTTTCGTGAATCCTAAAACATGCCAGGAATCTTTCCTGCCATTCCGCCCATTAATCCCCCCATCACTTTCTCCATCTCTTCCTTAGCTCTACCATTCGCTTCATTGACAGCCGCAACAATGAGGTCCTGGAGCATACCAACATCTTCAGGGTTCACCACATCTTTTTCAATCTTGAGAGCTATCAACTCATTTTTACCATTGACTGTAGCCTGCACCATGCCACCACCACTGGAGGCTTCAAAAGTTTTTTGAGCCATCTCCTCTTGCTGTTGCATGAGTTTTTTCTGAAGTTGTTGTGCTTGCTTCATCATTTGTTGAATATTCATGGATTTACCTCTTCAATTTTTGCATTTAATATTTGGATCGCCGTATCCACCATCGGAGCAACGGTGGGATTTTCACGAACTTTATTTTTTAATATTTCCATTCCTGTTCCTTCAGGAATTGGACTATCTTGAATAGAAATTTGTATTTTCTTGCCAAAAAAATCTAAGGCCATGCTTTCCAACTGATCTTTCTTCTCTAAGAGCAAATCCATCCAAATTCCACCTTTTTCAAATTGAAGTAAGATATTGTCTCCAGAAAATCCTGAAGCTGTTAAGTGATTCAGAAGAGAAGCAAGTTGAGGACGTTTCATTGAAATTTGTTGAAGAAAATTAGACAAACTAGGATCTATCGGTGCTTTCTTGGGAGCCAATGTCACCGGATTTTGAGCGACAGGCACAGAATTGCTGAGCGGAAGCGCTTTCCCAGAAATCACCCCACCCCGAATCTCTTCAATGAGATCGGTAATCTTTTCCATCTCATTTAAGTGTGAAAGACGTAAAACCAAAACATCTAATAAAATTTTTGGGAATTCACTTCGGCTCATTTCTTCGCTCGATCGATGTAAAATATGGAAACCTAAATCAAAAGCGGGCAAAGCCCCCAAAGCTGACTGCATTTTGATTGTTTCTTTTTCATGATCAGTGAGGTCTTTTAAAAACTCTTCACTTTGAGTGGAAGAAAAAATAAGCAAATTTCTCCAATGGGTCAGCCATTGAATAGTAAATTGTTTTAAATCATGACCTCTTTCATAAATTTTCTGAACTCTCTCAAGGGCTTTGGCAGAATGACCTTTTAAAACTTCTTCTGTCACATCCAACACATCTTGATTATTTGTTAATCCCAACATGGAAGAAACTGCATCAAAATCAAGACTACCTTGAGTAAAAGCAATGGCTTGCTCTAACAAACTCTGAGCATCTCGAAGAGCACCCCCTGATTCTCGGGCAATCAGTAAAAGTGAATCCGGATTAGCTTGAACTTTTTCTGCCTCACAAATGCTTCGCAGTTTCTGCAAAAGTAAATCAGAAGCAATGCGCCTTAAATCAAAACGCTGACAACGCGATAATATTGTCGCTGGAATTTTGTGAACTTCGGTAGTCGCAAACATGAAAATCACGTGAGGAGGAGGCTCTTCTAAAGTTTTAAGCAAAGCATTAAAAGCAGCTGTGGAAAGCATATGCACTTCATCGATAATGTAAATTTTGTTTTTGGCAGAAACTGGCAAAAACTTGAGTCGCTCTCGTATTTCTCGAACTTCATCGACTGAATTATTTGAAGCTCCATCAATTTCTTGAACATCAAGGGATGAACCCTGAGTGATTTCTCGACATTGACTACATTCGTTACAAGGCTGAACCGTTGGCCCTTTTTCACAATTAATCGCCTTAGCAAAAATACGTGCTAAAGAAGTTTTACCAATCCCTCGCGCTCCGGAAAAAAGATAGGCATGGTGCAAACGATTGGATGTAATAGAATTTTTTAAAGTGGTGACTACAGCTTCCTGACCCACCACACTTTCAAAATTCTGTGGACGATATTTTCGAGCAATGACTTGATACATAAAAAAAACCAGTTGTGAGTTGTTAGTTATGAGTTGTTAGCTTTACTGACAACTAACAACTGATCACTAGCAACTGTATTAAAATGTCAGGTTCCCCACGGCACAACAGGTGACTACTACCGTTGCTTCCTTCCGGATCTGGCGGGGTTCATAGGCCTCGTTTGCGTGGGACCTGACAAGCTAAAACTTCTATCTATTTTCAGGTTCAAAGCGCAAGGAGGATTTAAATAATCCTTTCTTTTTATATTTTCTCTCTTTTATAATTCCTTAGCTGTGCAAATTTAACGAGGCTCTTCATGAAGAAAAAAATCTATAGCTTTCTTATCTTGTTTCTAACTTTCATTAGTCTCAACT
>CAYYEM010000084.1:0-1902 GCA_964470915.1 uncultured Pseudomonadota bacterium | reverse complement strand
TCAGGGCCAGAGTCTGAAAGTGTAAAAACGAATGCTGAACCTACTTGCGTACCAAGAATAAAAGCAACATTACCCTCACACCCTGTGCATACATAGGGAACTACAGCAAGCCCTTCTAGATTTCCTGTTCCTAAAAGTGGACTTGTATCATAAGTGTGAATCCGATCGAGCCCGTTGTTATCATAATTATTCGCCTTCCAATCCGCGAGATTATACGATGCCATATCTCCACTAGATTCACCGATGCAAAACAAGGTATCTCCGACGATTGCGAGCCCTTCACAATCTCCACCGTTGCAATGGCTGCAATTTCCTGTGGTGCAGATACCATGGTTTGTTCCAGAGCCGGCAAGTGTTCCATCAGGATTGAAAGCAAAATACCCAGAATTTTGAGCACAGCCGATCCAGACTCCACCGTTGGCATACCAGGCTGAGCCAGACTGATTGCCGCCAGGATTCGCATAGGCATTGACCGGCGTGCCTGCTGGAGAGATGGGTGCATGGTATGATGTCCCCGCCGCCAGTACAGGAAATACAGAAAATATTATCAATAGAATTGCTACTGCCCCTCGCATAATCTTAATCATTGAATCCTCCTTTATGATTAATTTGCTAGCGATAGCTATCGCCCCCCGGCTTTTGTTTAAGACTTGGCGGAAAGGGCGGGATTCGAACCCGCGTTAGAGTTTCCCCTAAACTCGCTTTCGAGGCGAGCGCCTTCAACCACTCGGCCACCTTTCCTTGATATCGAGGATTCCCTAGGGTCATCCCCGCGCCCCTGTACTTATTCGCTTAACTCCAGTCACGCTCATTCCAATTGATTTCACTGACAGAGACTCGCATCGCCCCCTCTTCTAGCGTTCTATAAAGTTTGATTGCAAATAAATTTATACTCTCTATTATTTCGTATGGCCCACTCTCACTCCTCTTTTGAAATTGTCACTCAAAAAGTAATTTTAAAAAGTGACTCAGATCATCAAAGCGAAGGAACTGTTAAAATCCTATATTTCAGCCAAAAACAAAGGGTAATCCGAAGTTTGAAAGTACTCGGGCTTGCTTGGGGAGCTGCTGTCCTGGCTATTTTCTTACCAATCATACATTTCGTATTAGTCCCTACTTTGATTTTAGCAGGACTCATCGTGCCAGGATTTATCTATTTACGTGAAAGCTTAATCTTAGGTGGAGAATCTACATGCCCCAAATGTCATGTTGCCTTCCATATCGAAAAAGGCTCCAACCAATGGCCTCTTTCAGATTTATGCACGGAGTGCCGAACAAGTATTATCATCGAAAAAATAATTTAATTTTATGATTTTAATCGGATAAAAACTGTATCCAGCAACCTTTTGTGTGTCAGCGGATCCAGAGAAGGAGAAGGCAAGGAAGAAACTGTTTGAACTATTTTCTGATAAGATTCAAAAAACTTTCGACATCTTTTACAAAGCATTAGATGTCGTTTTACTTTTCTGAGAGATTTGGCATCGAGCGCCTGCGCCAAATAGTCATAGTAATTCGTCTCCAACTCTTGGCAAGTAGGCATTTGCAAAAGTCTACAAATCCATTTTTCAATTTTAGTTGCGAGTGACATATTTTTCTTCAATTCTTTTTCTTAAAAACAATCTGGCTCGATGCACACGAATTTTCATGACTGCTTTTGAAATCTCTAAAATATCCACCACTTCTTCTTCTGAAAGCTGCTCAACATCTTTCAAAATATAGGCCATTTTATAATCTTCCGGTAATTCATCAATACACTGTTGAATAAAGCGGCGTCCCTCTTCTTTAATTAAAATTTCATCTGCAAACCCCGCCCAATCCGGAATATTTTCAACCATCACCTCTTCCATAAAATGTGGACCTATTTGATCCCAATGAATCTCTGATCTTTTCTTTTGAGCTCTT
>CAYYEM010000083.1:2469-4788 GCA_964470915.1 uncultured Pseudomonadota bacterium | reverse complement strand
GGTTAAATTCATGGGGAAAGTTCTCTTTCCCTATGACCATTCCCATGTTGCATGAGAATTTTGCCCTTCATTTAATCAAAATTTAGCAACTATTTATAATTCTAGCCGATCATTCTCTTACAGATTTAGAAAAAAACAAGGAATTGAGTTTTATTTTTTTCTCAATTATTTCAATGCCTTGATTAATGTCTTCTGGCGCTTTTTCTCAAAGGGTCAGACATAAATAGTTGGTATTGTTGACCCTTGCTAATTTTTATGCTATACACGCACATCCTTAATATTTGACGTGTTGCATAAAAGTGGTTTGAGCTTATAAAGTAGTCTAAGTTATTGTAATTATTTTACTAATTTTAGGAGGTCTCCATGGCCAGAGTGACAGTGAAGGTAGATAAGAAAGAAAAACTTCCATTTAAAGTGGGTGATATGGCGGTCTATCCTGCTCATGGAGTAGGTGAAGTGAAAAGTATTGAAACCCGTGAGATTTTGGGAAGTAAGCAAGCCTTCTATGTTCTCCAGATTTTAGATAGTGGTATGAAAATCATGGTGCCTACTACCAATGTGAGCGCTGTCGGTCTTCGTGAGATCATTTCTGAATCAGAAGTGGATGATGTTTATAGCATTCTGAAAGAACGTGATGTGAAGATTGATAATCAAACTTGGAATCGTCGTTATCGCGAGTACATGGATAAAATTAAAACTGGTTCTGTTTATGAAATTGCTGAAGTGCTTCGTGATCTTTCCTTGTTAAAGTTTCAAAAAGAACTTTCTTTTGGCGAAAGAAAAATGCTCGATACTGCCAAAAGTCTTTTGGTAAAAGAACTCGCAATTTGTGAAGAAAGAGACGAAGAAGAAATTGACGAAGAAATTAACGAAATTTTTAAATCCTTGTAGTTTTTATTTCGGAATTTTTACAAACCCTCCGCCAAGTTTTTTGACGGAGGGTTTTTTATTTGCACTCCCACTTAAACTTCATTAGCTTTATATGATGAAACCCAAAACAGTAGCCATATTGCTTGCAGGAGGAAAAGGGATTCGCATGGGCACAGGGACACCCAAGCAGTTTTTGCCTTTGGCGGGTAAGCCTGTTATTTTACATACCCTTGAAAAGTTTCAAGCTTCAGATTGGATCGATGAGATAATTCTTGTATTACCTGAATCAAAGCTACATTTTGTTGAACAGGAAGTATTAAGAAATAGAAATTTTTCTAAATTGAAAAATAAAGTTGTCGGAGGAATAAGTCGGCAAGATTCAACCTATGAAGGCTTTAAAGCAATTGATGGAAATCCTGATGTAGTGATTGTTCATGATGTTGCCCGTCCTTTATTAAACTTGGAAACAATTCGACAATGTATAGAGATCGCTTTCAAAGAGGGTGCTGCTTTGGCTGCGACTCCAGCGAGCGATACGATTAAAGAGTGTGATGGAGCAGGTAAGGTGATTGCCACTCATCCTCGAGAGAAAATTTTTTTGGCGCAAACCCCTCAAGCTGCTCGTTATGAAATTTTAAAAGAAGCTTTAGAGAGTGCATATCAAGAAGGATTTCAAGGAACCGATGAAGCAAGTCTCATTGAGAGAATAGGAAAGCTCGTTAAGGTTGTGGTAACAGATTCAAACAATATCAAATTAACCAGACCTTCTGACTTTATTTTTGCAGAAGCAATTTTGAAGGAAATAAAATAAGGAATATTATGAGAATTGGATTAGGTTACGATGTACATCCTTTGGTTGAAGGCAGGAAACTGATTCTAGGAGGTGTAGAAATTCCTTTTGAAAAGGGTCTCCAGGGTCATTCAGATGCGGATGCTCTTTTGCATGCCATTGGGGATGCCATGTTAGGTGCGCTTTCTTTAGGAGATCTTGGAAAACACTTTCCTGATACAGATCCAAAATATAAGGGGGTTTCAAGCAGTAAACTTTTGGAAGAAATAAATAAGATGGTACTTGAGAAGGGCTACGAAGTAGGTAATTTGGATAGCATCCTTGTGATCGAAAAACCAAAAATGGCAACCTATATACCTCAAATGATCCAAAATATTGCTCGTGTGTTAAAAATTTCAGAAGATAGAGTGAGTGTAAAAGCCACTCGTGAAGAAGGTTTGGGTTTTATTGGAAAAGGTGAGGGAATGGCTGCGAAGGCAGTGGTTTTGCTTCAGAAAAAATAAGATGACGCTTAAAATTTACAATACACTTACTCGTAAAAAGGAAGATTTTTTTCCTTTAAATCCACCTCAGGTAAAAATGTATGTCTGTGGTGTAACGGTTTATGATTATTCTCATGTGGGTCATGCCAGAGCAAATATCGTATTTGACATGATTGG
>CAYYEM010000083.1:0-2369 GCA_964470915.1 uncultured Pseudomonadota bacterium | reverse complement strand
TGGGATTCACCTTGGGGGAAAGGTCGCCCCGGTTGGCATATTGAATGTTCTGCGATGAGTATGAAATATTTGGGGGAGAGTTTTGATATTCATGGAGGAGGGCGTGATCTTATCTTTCCTCATCATGAGAATGAAATTGCCCAATCCGAGGGAGCGACCGGAAAGCAATTTGTAAAATATTGGCTGCATAATGGTTTCGTGAATATCAATACAGAGAAAATGAGCAAATCTCTCGGTAATTTTTTCACGATTCAGGAAGTTTTAAAGAAATTTGACTGGGAAGTGGTTAGAGCTTTTTTACTTTCGGTTCATTATCGTTCTCCTATCGACTTTTCAGATCAGAATCTTCAGGATAGTTTTCAAGCCTTGGAAAGATTTTATCTTACCGTAAAGCGAGCCCAAGAATTTCTAAAAGAGACGCAGCTTCCAAAAAGTGTAAAAACAAGCATAAAAGAGATTGATTCGCTTCTCGAAGATTTTGAAAAGTCGATGGATGATGATTTTAATACGGCGAAAGTTTTAGGCTCACTTTTTGAAGCAGTACGCGTGATTAATAAAGTTTTAGATTCAAAAGATTCCACTGCTGCTGCTCTATGTGATTCATTTTTAAAATCTCTCGAAAAAATTCATTCTGTTTTGGGCTGTTATGGAACAGATGCTGAGGGTTTTTTCAGTCGGAATCAGCAAAAGGCTATTTCAGAAACTGGAATTAATGAAACCGAAATTCTTGCTTTAATTGCAGAACGTAAAGAAGCCCGTAAAAACAAAAATTTCAAACGCTCCGATGAAATTCGAGATGAACTCCTCGCCAAAAATATCCTCCTCAAAGATAAGCCTGATGGAACGACGGAGTGGAGTGTGAAGTCATAAATTCCCATGAACCCCTTCAAACTCATTTCCGACTTCAAACCCTGTGGCGATCAGCCTCAGGCAATCGAAGAGCTTAGCCAAGGAATTCTTCAGGGAAAAAAACATCAAACCTTACTCGGGGTGACAGGTTCCGGAAAAACTTTCACTATGGCCAATGTGATTGCGAAGGTGAATAAACCCACTTTAGTATTGGCACCTAATAAAACTCTAGCTGCCCAATTGTATTCCGAGTTCAAATACTTTTTCCCAGAAAACGCCGTCGAATATTTCGTGAGTTACTACGATTACTATCAGCCTGAAGCTTATGTGCCTGCTCGAGATTTGTTCATCGAAAAAGATTCAGCCATTAATGAAGAAATCGATAAGCTTCGTCACTCCGCAACTCGTGCACTGCTCGAAAGAAATGACGTAATTATCGTCGCTAGCGTTTCTTGCATTTATGGTTTGGGTTCTCCAGAGGCTTACCATGATTTGCTGGTATTTTTAGAAAAAGGTTCCTCGATTGAGCGTAATAAAATGCTCAAAGATCTGGTGAAAATTCAATATCAACGAGGAGATTACGATTTTCACCGAGGTACTTTTCGCGTGCGGGGCGATGTGGTAGAAATATTTCCAGCACATGAAGAAGAAAAAGCAATCCGAATTGAATTTTTTGGAGATGAAGTCGATCGTATTGTTGAAATGGATCCTTTGCGTGGAAATGTTTTGCGAGATTTGGATAAAATAGCCATTTATCCCGCGAGTCATTATGTGACTTGGGATCATCAAATGAAAAAAGCCATTGTGAGCATCCGTGAAGAATTGAAGGATCGTATCCAATGGTATCACGAACATAATAAACCACTTGAACAACATCGTATCGAACAACGCACCAAATTTGATTTAGAAATGATGGAAGAAATTGGTTTGTGCAAGGGGATTGAAAATTATTCACGCCATTTGACAGGAAGAAAACCGGGTGAGGCCCCTCCCACCTTGCTTGATTATTTTCCAAAAGACTTTTTGATGATGGTAGATGAATCGCATCTTACGATTCCTCAAGTGAATGGTATGTATAAGGGAGATCGAGCTAGAAAAGAAACTTTGGTGGAATTTGGATTTCGGCTTCCTTCAGCCTTGGATAATCGTCCGCTTCGTTTTGATGAATTTGAAAATATTATGAATCAAGTGGTGTATGTATCTGCCACTCCATCAGAATATGAGCTCCAAAAATGTGAAGGAGAGTATATCCAGCAAGTCATTCGTCCGACAGGACTAGTGGATCCTGTTTTGCACATTCGCCCTGTGAGAAATCAAGTAGATGACTTGCTTGAGGAAATTAAAAAGCGGGTTCAAAAAAATGAGCGTGTTTTAGTGACGACTCTCACGAAGAGAATGTCAGAAGACCTTACAAAGTATTATCAGGATTTGGGAGTGAGGGTTCGCTATTTACATTCAGAAGTAGACACTCTTGAAAGAATTGCTATTTTACGTGATTTGCGGATGGGTGAGTTTGATGT
>CAYYEM010000082.1:1288-4812 GCA_964470915.1 uncultured Pseudomonadota bacterium | reverse complement strand
GAACATCATCTTTTGCCTTTTTGGGGTCGTGCTCATGTCGCTTATATTCCCAAAGAAAAAATTATTGGTCTTTCAAAGGTGGCTCGTTTGGTCGAAATTTTTTCAAGGCGTTTGCAAGTTCAGGAAAGACTCACTACCCAAATTGCTCAAACGCTTCAGGATGAGCTGAATCCGATGGGGGTAGCTGTCGTAATCGAGGCAGAACATATGTGTATGCAGATGAGGGGAGTTCAAAAACAAAATTCTGTGGCGGTCACTTCTGAAATGTTGGGAGCTTTTAGAAATAATTCAGCGACACGTCAGGAGTTTATGACTTTTATTAAGATTAATCGATAGACCTCACCCCGGCCCTCTCCTTTGTAAGGAGAGGGGGAGAAAAAATGAATCCTACACTTCAAAAAATAAAAGATAAAGTTTTGGCTTCTCAAAGAATTAGCGATGAAGAATGTCTGGAACTTTATCGATCTAACGATTTGATTGGTCTTGGTCAAATTGCCAACATTGTTCGTGAACGGAAAAACGGCAATCGAACTTATTACAATATCAATCGCCATTTAAACTATTCGAATGTTTGTTATGTGGAGTGCAAGTTTTGTGAGTTTGGTCAGCCGAAGAGTTCTCCCAAATCATATCTTTTAAGTTTGGAAGAAATGAAAAAAACTGCAGAGCAATCTGCCAGCGAAGGGGCTACTGAGCTTCATATTGTCGGTGGCTTGCACCCGGATTATAAAATTGAGTACTATGAAAACCTTTTAAGTGAACTGAAGAAAGTCGCTCCAGCTCTCCATTTAAAAGCTTTTACAGCGGTAGAAATCGATTATTTTGCAAAAGTAAGCAAGATTTCAGTGGAAGAAACTTTGGATCGCTTGCGTAAAGCCGGTTTGAATTCGCTGCCAGGCGGAGGCGCAGAAATTTTTGCGGAGAAAGTTCGCAAAGAAATTTGTGGAAATAAAATTAAGGGTGAACGCTGGTTAGAGATTCATCGCATTGCACACAAGATGGGAATACGAAGTAATGCCACCATGCTTTATGGTCATATTGAAAAAGATGAAGACCGTGTAGATCATTTGAAAAAATTACGCGATTTGCAGGATGAAACGAGTGGTTTTCAAACTTTTATTCCCTTGAGCTTTATTCCTTTTGATACGCCCATGGCTCATTTGCCAGAACCTACCGGACTGACTGATTTAAAACAAATCGCGGTAAGTAGAATTTACCTCGATAATTTTGATCATGTAAAAACTTATTGGATCATGAGTGGACTTAAAATTGCTCAACTCGCTCTTTCTTTTGGTGCGGATGATTTAGATGGCACGGTCACTCAAGAGCGTATTGTGCACATGGCAGGGGCTAAAACTCCTGAAAAACTCAGTTCTGAAACCATCCAAAAACTTATCCGTGAAGCCGGCCGTGAGCCAGTAGAGCGGGATACCCTCTATAATACCCTCAGTCGGGTGGCCTGATTTTTTGGCAAAACCCCCTAAAAATGTAGCAACTAACTTTTTCATGTGCCGATCGTAACGGCTTCATACTCATATTTACTTTACTTGTGGGGCTCACGAGAAGGTAACTATGTCGCGTATTGAGTCTCGTTCAGTATTAGAAACGGTCAACACTCAAACTCATTTTTCAAACTCTCAACTAGAAATAGATTCTTGTGTGGTGTCCTTTTCCAGAGAGGCTTCCAATCCTCTTACTTTAATTCCCATGGCGAGTGCCAGTTTTGCTTTTCAACTGAGCCGATCAAGTCTGCTAACCATGGGAGCAGGACGCATTCTTTCGAATATTTTAGCCCTTGGATTGGAAAGTACTGCTTTGAGAGGGAGTTCTTCACTCCTTTCCCATCTATTAGGCTCTCATTCTGAACATTTCTTGGATGGAAAAGCTTTCTTGCGAACTACTTTAGATTTAGGAGTTTTTAAACTCACGGGTTCAATTTTACCTCGAACAAATTTCATCACTCGAAATGCCAGCCAGGCTTTTGCGATGTTGGGGGCTGAAGAGTTGGCTGTGTCAGCAAATCTGCTTGAAAGATCTTCTGAAAGTTTTTCTTCGCGTTATGCACATGCTTTTGCGAGCAGTATGCAAATGGAAGTGGGAGCTTTGCTAACAGGTCTTGCCAGCGGAAATCAAATAAGACTCCTTGAACGAAGTTTAGAAACTTCTTCAAGGATGAGACAGGTTTCAACTCATCGTGCTGAACTGAGTTCTCGGCAACTCCATCTCCCTTCGATGGCAGGTCAATCCCTTAATAAATTGTTAGATGATCCGCGTAAAATGCCAGAAGATATCAGAATAAGCTTTAAACGTTTTGTTCAGGGAGTGGCGGGTTTGAGAAGATTTGTAGAGGGTCCTCATTTTCCATTGAGAAGCGAGCCTTCACAAATGGGAGAAGTATTGGCATCGTCTGGTGATGTGCCCCGAGATAGTCAGATTCCTTTGGCGCCTAATGAAAATCATGCAAGAATCGAATTTGTAACCCGCTTTTTAGGCTTTGCAAAGGGACGAGGTTCTCAATTTGCGATTGATCAAGCCGAAAATGCAGTTCGATTTTTTAATTCACGAGATCCAGTAATCTCTCGCATGGGTGCTTTGCAAATTTTGGCCATTGCAGAAGATACAATCAGAGATTATGAGGATACTTCTGTTGAACGCCCTTATGTATTACCCACGCCACCCGCAGAAATGATTCCCACCGTAGGACATGTGGTGCAATTGGCCCCAGATCACCCCGGTTTTAAAGATCTAGCTTATCGAGCAAGACGCGATATAATCGCCCGCATTGCAAGAGATTATGCACCGGAAACTTTATCAGCTGATCGTGATTATTCGGATGTTCCAACAGCACCCTATATTCCTGAAGAGCATGCCTTTTGGCAGGAAATTAATCGACTGCTTGCCCCGCTTCACGAACAATACGCCTGCCGAGAATATTTGGAAGCTCGTAGACGTTTAACAGTTAGCACTCATCAAATTCCTCAGTTGAGAGATCTGAATCCACGCTTGAGAGAATTAACAGGCTTTCAAATGGTGCCTGTTGAAGGTTTGGTGACCACGGAAGCTTTTATTGGAACACTTGCTAAAAGAATCTTTTTATCGACTCAATATGTTCGTCATCATTCAAGGCCTGGATATACGCCAGAGCCCGATGTTTCCCATGAAATTACGGGTCATGCGGCTTTCTTGTCGAATCCTGATATTGCCGAAATCAGCCGTTTATTTGGTGAAGCAATTCTCAGGGCAAGAAATACAGAAGAGGTGATTCGTTTAGGAAATCTTTATTGGTATACCATTGAGTATGGTGTGTTGATGGAAGATGGAGTTCCCAAGGCCTATGGAGCAGGGCATTTTGGTTCATCCGGAGAATTGCCTGAAGTCGCAAGACGTCGATTATTGCCTTTTAATTTGTCTCTCATGGAACGTACTCCCTACGATCCCACCCGTATGCAACCTTTCTATTTCGCAGCGCCTTCTTTTTCGGAAATGGTGAGAAGCTTGAAAGAACATTTGCAGCGTTGGCCACA
>CAYYEM010000082.1:0-1188 GCA_964470915.1 uncultured Pseudomonadota bacterium | reverse complement strand
ACCTCTCACTCATCATGTTTCTTGGTCCACCGACTTCGTCAATTTTGCCTCTCTCAAATTTTTTGGAAATATTTCTCAAAATCAGAATCTTATTTTATCTCATGCACTGCAAGATGTGGGAATGGTCGCAGGTCATCATTTGGCTTATAGGCTAGATTTAGCCGGTCGACCTGAAGGAACGATTGTACAACAGCTGACTCATGCGGAAATCATGACTATGCAGATGCAATCCGGGATGGCTCTTTTACATAGAATCAGTGGCGGAAAAATCTTAGCTTTAGAAAAAACATTTGAACATCAATTTCGTGCTTTCAATTCAGAAAACTCCAGAACTTTTCATTCCCGGTTTTTTTCTCAGAAACAAGGGATTTCTGTTTTTTCGAGTCAAAACCCTTTCGTTGCGGTCTACAAAGAACATCAAAGAAGGCTCTTATTGGGAGAAGTGGAAAGAAATTTCCATTATGTTTCAGGAGATTTGAAAATTGTCTTAAAGGAAGAAGAACTGGGGCATGTGGCCAGGTGGGTGCAAGCAGGACGTAATTTGAGTGTGTCTGTTATTATTCGGGATGCCCAAGGCAGAATTTTGATTAGCTACGATCGAAAAAGCAATAATGGTAAAGGAAGAATTCCTTCGGGTGGGGCTGAGTTGTTGGATACAAATCTGGAAGAAGTGGCCTTGAGAGAAATGCAAGAAGAATTGGGCACGTCTATTGAAGTGATGCGAAAGGTCGCATGGTACAAAAGCGTCATGTACTACAAGAATGTTCCTATTTCTCCCTGGAACACAGTGATATTCGAGGCGCGTCTCAAGGGAGAGATTCGTTTGCCTGCAGAAGGAGAATTGAAGGGGATAGAATGGGTTTCACCCGATGTACCCTTTCATTTTTCTATGGAGGGTTTTTTTCCTCAGTTTGATCGCGAAGCTAATTTTTTATTACGGTCCTATTTAAAACGTTATCCAACGCATCATGCAGATATTCCATGGTCTGATTCAGAAACAATTGCCTCGCTGCTGAGACAAGATCCAGATCCGCAGGTTGAGCGAGCAAGAAATATTGAATATGGAGCTCACAGAATTCAAGCCACTTCTCAGTCTCAGTCAGTTTATCGTTTGAGAGATGGAAGGGTATTACGTTTTTATTTAAATTCAGCAGATGTTGAGAAAATAGAGACGCCTGAAGCTAGATG
>CAYYEM010000081.1:0-4823 GCA_964470915.1 uncultured Pseudomonadota bacterium | reverse complement strand
TGGCAACAAAAGCCCTTCGTATTTGCGGCCTGGATGACTCTCCAGCCAAAAAACAAGCTCACAGACTTGCTGTTGGAAAGTAGAAATCGGGGGCTGCAAAATATTGATAAAATTATCGATCAACTGATACACCCCCCCTCACCCCAGTCCTCTCCCCTCCGCCATAGGATGGATCAGCCTCTGGCTGAAAAAAGGGAGAGGGTGCTTGAGGAAGCCCTTTTAAAAGACTACTTCACAAAAAATATCCATTATACTATGGAAGCTCTGGAACTGGATGGCATTCGGCGCTTCTATGAATTATTAAAACCCATCCAGGGATATAGCCATGAACTTAATTTCAAATTTGTATCCTAAAATTGAGGCGGGCCAGCGCATAAGTCCCGAGGAATGTCTTACTTTATTTAAAGAAGGCGATCTGCTTTCCCTTGGCCGTTTGGCAGATTCTCTCAATAAAGCCAAAAATGGAAATACCATTGGTTACGTAATTGATCGAAATATTAACTATACTAATGTTTGCGTTTTACGTTGCAAGTTTTGCGCCTTCCGTCGCGATAAAAAAGACGTCGATGCCTGGGAACATAGCTTCGCTGAAATCGACGAAAAAATTGAAGATCTCCTGATAAACAATGGAACTCAAATTTTAATGCAAGGGGGCCATCATCCTGAATGGAAACTCGACTATTATGTTAACTTGCTAAGCCACATTCGAAACAAATTTCCAAGCATCACCATCCACGCTTTTTCTCCACCTGAAATTGATCATATTTCAAGGGTTTGCAAGCTATCTTATGAAGAGGTTTTGAAACCCTTAAAAGCAGCGGGACTCGATTCTATTCCTGGAGGTGGAGCTGAAATTTTAGTGGATCGAATCCGAAAAGAAATCTCTGCGGGCAAAGTAAGCGCGGCAAACTGGTTGAAAGTAGCTGAAACGGGACACAAGTTAGGCATTCAAGGTTCCGCTACCATGATGTTTGGTCATGTAGAGACTGTAGAAGATAGGGTCACTCACTTAAATTTACTTCGCGAGCTTCAAGATAAAACTCAAGGTTTCTTGGCTTTTATTCCCTGGACCTATGTGCCTGGAAACTCTCCTATGGGAGGTGAGCAAGTGGGTGGGCATGAATATCTAAAGACTTTGGCTATCAGCAGAATCTTTTTGGATAATTTTCAAAATATTCAAGTGTCTTGGCTTACACAGGGTTTAAAAACAGCTCAAATTGCCTTGCAGTTTGGTGGAAACGACTTGGGCTCTACTTTGCTCGAAGAAAACGTGGTAAGATCTACTGGAGTACCCAATCAAACTAACGTCAATGAACTTCACCGCATTATCGAAGAGTGGGGCTATATTCCCCGACAACGTGACACCTTCTATAATACAGTGAAAAAAGTCGCATGATACTTCTTGAATCTTCTTTAGTTTTACCCATGGATTCTACCCCCATCGAAAATGGGGGAATTTTAATTGAAGGCAACAGCATTCACGATGTGGGCTTTGCCCGAGATTTAGAAAAGCTCTACTCCAAAAAAATCAAACAGATTACTTGCTTAAACGATACGGTTCTCATGCCAGGCTTTGTAAATGCCCATTCCCATTTAGAACTCACTTGCATGCGTGGTTTTCGTTATCCAGGCACTTTTTCAAGCTGGATTGAAAAATTAGTGGAAGCTAAAAACAAAATTTCTGCGGTGGATTATGAAAAGGGAATTTTAGAAGGCATCGATGAAATGCTCAAAAGTGGCATCACCACTCTGGGCGATCATGTGAGTTTCAACACGGATTTGGTGACTTTACTTAATAGTCCCTTCCGAGGTTATCTATTTGTGGAAGTATTGGGAACCCGTAAAGCAATGGCGGAAGAAACCTTTGGCTTTGCCAAAGAATTTCAAAAAATGTTTAAGAAACATAAAACATTGCTCAAAGTCATTCCTACTCCCCATTCTGTTCATGCTGTACATCCTGAAATTTTTAAAGAAGTGATGGATGAAGATCTACCTGTCTATTCCATTCATTTGGCTGAAAGTGCTGAAGAAGATAAATACTTTAAACAACAACAAGGGCCACTCTACGATCTTATTAAAAGCAAGGGTGAAATTCCCGACCAAGAAATTACGCTCCGCAATTCTTCGATTCATTATTTGGAAGAAAAGAATTTTCTATCCGACCGTGTAACCGCTATTCACTGCAACTATGTGGATGAAGAGGATATTGGCCGTCTAGGAGAAAAAAAGGCGAGTGTCGTGCACTGTCCTGGATCTCATGCTTACTTTCATCACCGCAAATTCGATTTTGATGCCTTACGAGCTCAGAAAATAAACATTGCACTTGGCACGGACTCTCTCGCTTCAGGTGAAAGTCTTTCAATGCTGGAACAAATTCGCATGGGACAAATAGAATGCCCCGCAATTCCTCCTGCCAAATGGTTACGAATGGCAACTTTACATGGTGCTCATGCTCTAAAAATGGGAGAAGAAATTGGTTCTCTCACTCCAGGAAAAAAAGCAGATATCATTGGATTCGAAATGTCTTCTGAAATCCTCAAAAGTCGCGATAAAGCCATGGAACAAATTCTGAAAGCAAATCAAGTCGATTTCATGATGATGGATGGGAAAGTTTTAAAGTCTTAACGAGTTGCTGACCGGGGCACAAAGAGCTCCGTAATGCCATCCGCACCTTCAGGTTTAGTACCCCGCACATATACTTGCTGACCTGGGATTAATCCTGGTGCCAATGCAACCCTGCTTGATTTCATTACCAAAGTATTATGAGAGCCCCAACGATATTCGTGGAGCAATTCGCCCAATCTCACTTGTTCACCGATACGAGGAAACACACGCGAGGTGCTTACGAGAGCCGCAGCAGTAAACACAATTGCTACAGGCCCATATTCGGGAGTATCAATCGTCAGCACAACTCTCGCATTTTCAGATTGGAAAAAACTGCCAGGACTCCCGCTAAAGTTAGTATCTTTTTTCACCTGCCTCACACCCGGGTCCACAGTGTGCCTAAAACCTTCGATGACTTCGATATCTAAAATTTTACCGGATACTGGCGATAATGTTTGATGCCAATGGCGGGGTGAAAGATAAGTTGCAATGAGAGTTTGAGATCCTCCCTCAAATTTTGCAGCAGCTCTTCCCAAAATTTTTCGCAAAGGCAAAACAGCATCCGTCATCACATCTACTACACGTTGTCTACCATCTGCCTCTGTAACTAAACGGTTTGCTATCGGCCCTTTGCCTGCCAATCGAATTCCCTGATCCAGCAAATTTCCTCGAGCGACCACATCTAAAACTCCATCATGAAAAGTTTGGCCTGCCTTCACTTCCAAACCTTCTGGAGGAGTGACCAAGGGGCGCGTAAAGAAATCATTAAAGCTTCCAGTAGGTTTATCTAAGGCACTCCAATCGAAACGATCAGGATAGCTAATATCAAACTTTTGTACTAAAAAATCTCTCAGTGTTCTTCCAGGCACTTTATTCCATTTTTGATACATCCAACTCAAAGGAAGAGAGGAAACTACTCCTTCGAAAAAAGCAGTCACACGGGGCCCATTGAAGATACGATTATATAAATAATTTCCATTCAAGAAACTTGCTGATTTGCGAGGCGCATCATGAACAAATCGAACAAAAGTTTCAGGGTATCCATCTACATCTCTACGAATACTCCCATCGTCATGACGTGAAATAGATTCATGAGACCATGAAGCATCTTCCCGATCAATTTTGACAGGATCAGCCTTCAAAATAGTTTGAAATTCTTCAGGGCTTCTTTCCTTTACATGTGTTTTGAGGTATTCTGCACGAGAAGTTTTATGCTGCCAGTAATGAATGCGTTCTCGATCATTGACGCGACGATCTAACCACACTTCATGAATTAAACTCATCGCTAAAGCAGATCCCAAAAAGGAAATATTTCCGGCTGCTTCTCGCAAAGATGAAAAGTCTGTTCCCAAACGTGTTGCCAACAAAGCCCCTCCCCCCACAATAGGGAGAAGTACATATAATTTATATTTACCTTTCAAAACAGGATATAACAAACCAGGTAAAGCACCTGCCACGAGTCCTGACAGAGTAAATCCAGTCGTGGCAAGCCCATGCAAAGCGGTCGAAAGAAAATCGGAGTGGACTGAAGATCGAGGAGTTATAGGCTGTGCAGCCCCTTCCACCGTATGGAGTAAAACTGCACTCGCTGCCGTAATGCGTGGAATCATTTGCTTCGATAAACTCTCCTTCAATGGAGCAAGAATTTTTTCTTTAAATTTCATGGAAGAAGCCAATCCTTGATCTTGACTACTTATCACAAGATCCATCGATCTTTCCCATCGACCCAAACTAGGAACCGCAATATCTAAAAGCCCACGACTAAAACTCGACTGCACATCCATTACCAGCGCTTGAGCATATTGATCTGTAACAGAGCCATGAGGCTGATCCACAATATGTAATGCCCCTGCCACTTGATTTCCAGAAACAATCGCCGAGCTATTCAAGAATCTTTGAAAAACCTGATTTTGTCCAGCGCCTGCATAGCCTGCTACTCTCAAACTACCCAAACTAATCAATGAATGAAGAAAATCATGCCCAAAACCCTCTACACCTTGCCCATTCATCCATCGACCGGTGCCAGTAAATGTGGCTGCTTCGCCAGCTAAAGACACAGCAAAACCACCGAATCGACCCAAACTTGGCCTTGCTAAAATTCCCAAGCCTCGGCCTACCATTCCGCCAAGAAACATTCCTGCCAGTAAAGAAGGATCGGTGACTTGTGAAGTAAAAGATTTTGTAATTGCATCGATACGTAGCTGGCCTTCGCTCAGAGC
>CAYYEM010000080.1:0-4864 GCA_964470915.1 uncultured Pseudomonadota bacterium | reverse complement strand
AAATCTCCTGCTTTTGATTTCAAGAGAGCTTTGGCAAGAGGGGAGATCCAACTGATTTTACCTTTGGCAGGTTCAGCTTCATCAATGCCGACGATGGAGTAAGTTTTTTGTTTTCCCTCTTCATCTTCAATAGTTACTGTGGCGCCAAAAAATACCTGATCTTTTTTTTCGACTTTCAAAGGATCAATCACTTCAGCCGACTCAAGTCTTTTAGTTAAAAAACGGATGCGCTTATCGATTTCTCGCAGGCGTCGTTTGCCATAAATGTAATCTGCATTTTCAGAACGATCTCCGTTGGAAGCAGCCCATGCCACGGTAGCAGTAATTTTGGGGCGTTCTTCGTTTAAAAAATGTTGGAGTTCTGCTTGGAGTTTGGCAAAACCTTGAGGAGTGGTGTAATTTTTTGTGTTTTGAGGCAAAGCTGGAGCCTCAGGACTGTCTTCATCCTGCTCACTTTGCTGATCTTCATTGATGAAGGCTTTGCTCATGAATTAGTGGCTTCCATGGCAAGCAGCTACATTTGTAGCAATTTGAGTAGCGACTTGCATCATGATGTCTGATTTAGTTTTTTGACGAAATTCCTGTACATCCTGAGGAGTAGCTCCAAATTTTTTGTAAACTTCTTCTGCGGCAGGAGTGTTTTCTAAAGTCATTTTACAACCTAAATCAGTCATGAGAGCTACATAGTTTTCACGGCTGAGCTTGGGACCACAACCCATCAAGTTAAAAACAAAAAGTAATAATCCAAGACAAAAGAAAAGTTTTTTCATAGCGCACTCCTTTTTTAACGAGAAGGTAAAGTATAAAACTTTCTAGCAGATCCAAACAATTTAATAAATTCAGAAAAAGTTTGAATGCTGATTTTTTTTAAAGCTGAGATATGTTCTTGGGTTTCCTGTCGGATTTTTTTTTCAGAGGGATGTTCGGAGGAATTTCTTAAAAAAGCTTGGTGTTTGGGATCGTGGAGCCATTTTTCAATCATGTCTTCATCCACTTCAAGGTGAAACTGAAAGCCGTAGGTTTTTTTTCCATAGCGAAAAGCTTGATGGGGGCAACGGGAAGATTTTGCCAGCCAGTGCGAATCTTTAGGAAGCTCAAAAGAATCATGGTGCCATTCAAATAAATACGGGTGCGAGGAGAGAGGGTTGAGGAGAGGGTTTTCTTGTCCTTCTTTTGTTAAGTCTACTTTGTGCCAGCCAATTTCAGAATGAGTGTTTGCATGAATTTTGGCTCCCAGTGTTTTAGCGATGAGTTGAGAGCCGAGACAAATTCCAAGAACAGGAATTTCCATTTTCATGGCCTCTTCAATCATTTTGAGCTCATGAGTGAGAAAGGGATATTTGCCTTCTTCATCTACATTCATGGGGCCACCGAGCAAGATGAGTCCGTCGTAGCCTGTGACTTGAGGTTCTGCATGAGGATGACGGCTAAAGTTCACGTAACGAATACGAATGCCTTCGTCTTTGAGAAGAGGATGAAAGGTCCCCAGAATTTCATGGGGAACGTGTTGGCAAACTAAAACTTTACTCATGCTCAGACAGTATAGATTCTTCGTCCTGCGCGCCAAGCAAATTTTTCAAAACTTCAAGACGCTACTTTGAATATCCAAACGGTCCAGCATACAAAAAGAACCGCCTTAAAGTTTTTCAAAATTCAACCGGCACGCAGGACCATCTATCTTAAAATTTCCGATAAAATTTTTCCGTATCCAAAATAAATATTTTGTTCCAGCAAACTTTTTCTTTCACGCATGATTTTATGAACCTGAGGGAGCTGAAAGTAGGGGATGCTAGGATACTGATGATGCTCCATAGTTCTAGAACAAAGCTTTGTATTTAAAATGCCTTGGGTTTTTAGCTTTCGTCCATCTCTTTTACTGTAACCCAAGAGCTTGAGCAGCCGCAGTGATATTCATCGATCCCCAACCACTAGCTTGGTCGTAACCCACTTCTGCAGAGCAACAACCCACATTAAAGAGATCGTTGTTTCCATCGACGATATCCTGAAACGCTGAATTGTAAGTCGCAGAATCGCCTGCAAGATTGTAGATCCAAACAGGGCTAATATCCAAAACTTTGGATTGAGAGTTTGCCATTTGTAATAAGAGAGCAGTCGATCCCGCAAGAAAAGGAGTGGCAGCGCTGGTGCCACCATCGTTATACCACCCTTGTAGAGAAGTGTAGATTGTATAGCCAGGGCGAGGTGCTGCGAAGAAGGCAACATCTGGGGTAGTACGCATGTTCGTGCCTTGGTTTGTAATCGATTGCCAAGAAGGAGCAGTGTTATAAATGCTAGGTCCTCCTCCACCCGCTCCGGTGCCGGTATTGTAAGGTGCAGGAAAATCCAAATCATTCCAAACGCCTTCGCCTGAAATGCTATTATCCGTATTGAGAAGCAAATCGGTTCCGCCTACGGATGTTACATATTTCGAAGTGGCAGGATATCCGGCGGACTTTGTGGTGGTGACTCCGTTATCGTGATAGCAATTAGAACTTCCGCTATCTCCTGCGGATGTAAACACATGCATGCCATTTGCCGAAGCGGTCATGAAAACATGTTCCATAAGATTGATAAAAGTAGAAGTCCAAACCAATTCACAGTTTCCGAGACTCGATGATAAAACATTGATGGGATGATCGTCGGTTTTCTTGGGGTCTAGAGGTGCGGCATAAAGTTTGACCCAATCTGCATAGGATTTTGGGACAGTTTGAAATACATACAAGCCTGATAATTTGGGAGCCACTATTGAGAGCACTTCATTATCCAGGAAAGGTTCTCCTGAGTTTTTTTCGGGGACATGTTTTCCCACTTGAACCACCTGAGGTGTGTAAGAAGTTTCGATATTGTAACAACTTTTGAACGTATCGAGACTTTCTTGGTCAAAGGCATTGAATTCGACGAGTGCCATGTAGATTCCTTGGCCTTCAAAACCTGCTTGATGAAGGGCATCCACTCCAAAAGCCGTCAAAAACTGATTGGGTGTGAAACCATTTTTTGCAAGAGCCTCTGAACAGCCCGATGGAGTTCCTGAAATTGTAGGAGAGCCCGGCGTGTTTACCTGATTGCTAGGTCGTGGAGTGGGTGGATTAGGATTAGGTTGCAAATTATCCCAAGTGGAAGGTTCAGTGTTTAAGCCTAAAACTTCGGTGACAACCCCAATTAAGTTTTTAGGGAGAGACGGGGGCCTGTTACTTGCTGGAGCAATGAAATTGCCTACTCCAGGAATAGTATATTCATAGAGTTGTGTAGAAAAAATTTGATTGAGTTGTGAAACACTTGCTTCGCCCGAGGCAAAAGCGCCTGTTGCATCGATAGTCAGAGATACATCTTGAGCATTCATGTAGATAAG
This sequence comes from uncultured Pseudomonadota bacterium, assembly GCA_964470915.1. GTDB lineage: Bacteria > UBA10199 > UBA10199 > JADFYH01 > JADFYH01 > CAYPXN01. The sequence goes on along the minus strand of CAYYEM010000080.1, from coordinate 1,515 downwards.
TAGTTTTTGTTGAATGTTTTGAGTAGCCCCAAATTCTGAGGCGATATCTCCGATATTTTTAAAATTGCGATAATGGGTGGCACCAGGTGTGTGAAGTTCTTCCACACGATTTGAAAGACCTTCTTGGTTGCGTGCAAGTCCCAACACAATGCTCAAAGTAGTATTGGGGTTTGCGGGACCTACAGGTGTGGAATTGCTGCTCGGAGTATCGTCACCGAAAACATTTGTTGCAGAATTATCGTTGTTGGAATTTGAAGAACAAGACCCCATCGTTAATAATAAGCCGCTTACAAAAATAAAAAATAACTTTTGAAATTGCATAGGCATATTTTGAAGGAAGCTGGGATGGCGAGTCAATTTACAAAATAAAAAGGCCCTTCGAGTCTGAAGGGCCTTTTTATATAAATATAACTAAAAATGAACTATCTTTTACTTCGATCAATGCCGCCACCCAACCAAGGCATCATGCTACGTAGCTTGGCGCCTACTTTTTCGATGGGATGATTTTCACCGATTTTACGGAGACGATTGAAGTTTGGATTACCTTTTTCACTTTCTTCCACGAATTCTTTTGCGAAAGCGCCGGATTGAATTTCACCCAGAATCTTTTTCATTTCATTGCGGGTTTTTGAATCGATAATGCGAGGTCCGCGAGTCAGATCACCATATTCTGCGGTGTTTGAAATAGAATAGCGCATGTTAGCGATGCCACCGGCGTAAATCAAATCCACAATCAATTTTACTTCATGCAAACATTCAAAGTAGGCGACTTCAGGTTGATATCCTGCTTCTACAAGTGTTTCAAAGCCTTGCTGAATGAGGGCGCTGAGTCCACCACATAAAACAACCTGTTCACCAAAAAGATCGGTTTCACATTCTTCTTTGAAAGTAGTTTCAATGACACCCGCACGAGAACCGCCGATACCTTTGGCATAGGCCAAACCAATTTCTTTGGCTTTGCCAGAAGCGTTTTGTTCAACGGCGATGAGGCAGGGCACGCCTTTTCCTTCTTTGTATTGATCGCGCACTAAATGACCAGGACCCTTAGGGGCAATCAAAATGACATCTAAATCAGAGCGGGGAACAATTCTTTTGAATACAATGTTAAAACCATGAGCGAAGAAAAGAGCAGCGCCTTTTTTAAGATTATCTTTTAAATGTTCGTCGTAGAGAGCTTTTTGACCTTCGTCAGGAGTGACGATCATGGCCACATCTGCCCATTTTGCAGCTTCAGAGTTGTTGGTAAATACTTCAAGACCAAAAGCTTTTGCTTTGGCAATGCCTGCACTTCCTTCTCTTAAAGCAACGCGAACGTTCAGTCCGCTATCCTTTAAATTGAGAGCATGTGCATGACCTTGAGAACCGAAACCAAAAATGACAATGTTTTTGCCTTTAAGTGCTTCGAGATTTGCATCGTTATCATAGTAAACTGTAGCCATAAAGTGACTCCTTCATTAATAAAAATATGGAGGCAGCCAGCTAACATAGTGATTAAAGTGGGTCAATGGGGGTTTT
>CAYYEM010000079.1:913-4876 GCA_964470915.1 uncultured Pseudomonadota bacterium | reverse complement strand
GTGTCGAGAGAGAAGAGAACAAGAAAGGCCCCGTGAAATTTACGGGGCCTTTGCTTTTGTGCTGCTTTCTTGACAATGCAGTAAAAGGCCTGATAGGCCCCTCTCATGACTTCAAAAACACCCATTAAACTTGCCCACAGCCCTGATCCCGATGATGCCTTTATGTTTTGGGCGCTGGCTAAAGACAAATTCGACTATTCCCCCTATCAGTTTGAACACATACTTTCCGATATTCAGACGCTGAATGAAAAAGCCGAAAATAAGGAATACGAAATTACCGCGATCTCTTTTTATGCGTATCCCTTTTTGGCAGATAAATATGCGCTGCTTCCTTCAGGATCTAGCATGGGTGATAATTATGGGCCTATGGTCGTAGTGAGGAGTGAGGGGAGAGGGGTGAGGGGGGAAGATAAGCCACTTTCTGAAATGAAAATCGCCATTCCGGGCAAGAAAACTTCTGCATATCTTGCTTTGCAATTGTTTGAGCCAAATTTAAATTTGGAAAATATTTCAGTCGAAGTGTTTGATGAAATTCCACGTTTGGTTGCGGAAGGAAAATACGATGCGGGTTTACTCATTCACGAAGGACAGCTGACTTATCAAAAAGAAGGTTTGAAGCTTTACGTTGATTTAGGAAAATGGTGGTTTGAAAAACATCATTTACCTTTGCCCTTGGGTGGAAATGTAGTGCGACGTGATTTGGGTGAGAAGGTAATGAAGGATTTATCCCGCATTTTGAAGCAAAGCATTCAAATGAGCCTTGATAACCGCAAAGAAGCTGTGGCCTATGCACTTCAGTTTGGACGTGGTTTAGATATGGATCTCGCCGATCAGTTTATTGGCATGTATGTGAATGAGCTCACCGTGGATTACGGAGAAAGAGGCCGAAAAGCTTTGAAAGTTTTCTTTGATGAAGCCATGGAGCGCAAACTTATTCCGCCTGTGAAATTGGAGTTTGTAGATTAGCCCTTCGACTTTGCTCAGGGCAGGTTTTCCCCCTGCATCTTCGTCACCAAATCCCATAGAATTTTTTCACCCCGTGCAATTTCAGAAATTTTCAGACGTTCATTTTTGCCGTGAATACTTTCACGCTCTTCTTTATCAACCACAAAAGGAATAATTCCATAAGCAAGGCTTCCCTTGGCTCTAAAAAAACGGGAATCTGTTGCGCCGGGTGACATATAAGGTAAAACAAGTGCTTTGGGATCGTTTTTAAGAATCACTTCTTCTAGGGTTTTAAAGTAGTTTGTTTCAAAGTCAGAACCGTTTGGCATGCTCGCTTGTAAAAGTTCGACTTTAATATCGTCGTTTCCAATTTTTTCTTCCACGACTTGTTTGAATTGATCAGGCGTCCAGCCAGGCAAAATGCGTGCATCAATACTTCCTGTCGCTTCATTGGGAATGACATTCACTTTGTAGCCAGCTTCCAATTGGGTGGGGGTAATGGTATTTCGTACCATGGCATTGAAAGCTTTTTCTTTTTGGAGCTTCTTGTGAATGCTTGATTTGAAAAAAGTTTGAAGAGGCCAAGAGAAAAAGTGTTTTAAAATATAAGAATCCGGAAATTCTTCGGTGCTGGCTATTTTTTCAAAAAAAACTTTTACTACTGCTGTTTCTGTGATGCTTTGAGCTTCACGAGTAAGTTTGTTGAGTGCTTTTATTAATTTCAATACAGCGTTGTCTTGGGAAGGCATAGAACCATGACCTGATTTGCCACTGGCAGTCAGCTTCATCCACGCAACTCCTTTTTCGGCCACTTGAATTGAATAAAAATGTTTTCCGTTTCGAACACTGCCAATACTTCCTTCGTTAAAAACATATTTAGCGGCAATTTTATCCCAGTGTTTTTCTACCAGATATTTGGCTCCTGCATCTCCTCCGGCTTCTTCATCAGGAGCTAAAACTAAAATGACATCACCTTCTAATGGAAAATTTTGTAATTTAAGTTGAATAAAGGTGTTGATTTCAAGAGCGACTAATCCTTTCATGTCTAGACTTCCCCGACCATAAAGATAACCATCATGAATTTCAGCAGCGAAAGGTGGATAGGTCCACTCTTGAGGGTCTGCTGGAACGACATCTAAATGCCCTAATAAAATCATGGCTTCCTTTTTTCCATTTCCCTTTAAGCGAGCAATGAGGCTGGCTCGACCCTTACTCGATTCAATGATTTCAGAATCAATCGCAAATTTTTGAAGGTAGTTTTGAATATAGCGTGCAAGTTCAATTTCGTTGCCTGGAGGATTGCTGGTATCGATGCGAATAATGTTTTGGAGGAGTTCTAGCGTTCCTAAAGGGCTGTTTTGCTCGGCAAAAGTAGTATGAGACAAGAAAATAAGAGCCCAGAGGGCAGTGATTAAAAGAGTTTTTTTCATGTATTTCCCCCCTTGCAAAAGAATTAGTCTTTTCTTATAAGGATATCCCTCGTGTTTTTACATTGTATTTGGAGTGATCTAAAGGAGAATTTCAATGGCCGATAAAAATGATAAGCTTGCTAACCAACCTGATGGTAAATTTTACGTAGATAGCCAATGCATCGATTGTAATCTTTGTCGAGAAACCGCTCCTGAAAATTTCAAGAGAGATGATGATAAAGGTTATTCTTACGTATATAAACAGGCATCAACACCTGAAGAAGAAAAACTTTGCCAAGAAGCGATGGAAGCTTGCCCAGTAGAAGCTATTGGCAATGATGGCGCTTCTTGATTTAGGGAATTGATAAAATAATATCGACGTTTTTACTACCCGGTTCTACCGGGTTTTTTTTGGCTGATCCTTCCAATTCTCCCTTTTGAGTAGGCAAACTTTCAGGGTTTTTATGAACCCGTGCGATAATATTAAGAGGTCCTTTAAACTTTTCTTCTGGGAAAATAATATCTTCTTGGCTCAGCTCATATTTTACTGGAAAAATAATTGGAGCAATCTTTTGAACGACCAAAGGCTTTGTTTCAGAGCTTGCTTGACTTTCAGGCTTTAGCTTTTGAGTATTTGAAGAAATTGAGTTTGGGTAGGCCAGAATATAAAGAGTATCAGAAGGGCCTACTTTATTAGCAAGATTGTTGGGCAGGTTCACTTCACCCCCAATTTTGCTGGATTTGCTTTCAATGGCACAGCCATGAATTCCAATAAAAAGTAAAATTTGAAATAAAATAATTTTTTTCATAAGCGATTCCATTTTTACCAATACTTACTATGGAAAACAAGAAACTCATTCAACAAATTGCTTTTGATTTAGGTTTTTCTAAAGTGGGTTTTGCCGTTTTGGAAAAAAATTCTCTTGGAGCCCAGCGATTTGAAGCTTGGACTTCAAAAGGTTTTGCTGGAGATATGAAATATTTAGAGAGGGGATTGGAGAAGAGAAAAAATCCGCATTTGATTTTAGCAGCTGCTAAATCAGTCATTGTGTTTGCCTGGGATTATTCGGGTGTAGGAGGAATAAATTCACCCTCTCCCTTTGGGGAGAGGGTTGGGGTGAGGGGGAGGGCTTCAATTGAATCCAACTCGAACTCTCCCCCTCATCCGCCCTTCGGGCACCTTCTCCCCAAAGGGAGAAGGGAAAATGTTTCCCCCTTCATTTCCCGCTATGCCTGGGGCAAAGATTATCATGAAATTTTGGGAGATAAGCTTTCGATATTAGAAGAAAAATTAAAAGAAAATTTTCCAGAAGCTGAATTTAAATCTTATGTGGATACGGGCCCTGTAATGGAAAAAGATTGGGCAGCCAAGGCGGGTGTGGGTTGGATAGGAAAGCATACTAATTTGATTGATGAGAAACGGGGTTCTTATTTTTTTCTTGCGAGTTTACTCAGCACCCTTGAATTAGAAACAGACAATGAGGTTGATCAGGCGATAGCCGTTGAGGGGGAGGCTCCAACAGCTTTGCTGGTGGAGGGGGCGACGCGAGCCCCTGAGGTTGATCAGGCGATAGCCGTTGAGGGGGAGGCTCCAACAGCTTTGCTGGTG
>CAYYEM010000079.1:0-813 GCA_964470915.1 uncultured Pseudomonadota bacterium | reverse complement strand
GAGGGGGCGACGCGAGCCCCTGTGATTGATCGCTGCGGTAGCTGTACTCGCTGCATCGATATTTGTCCCACTCGAGCTATTGTTGCACCTTATGAGCTGGATGCACGACTTTGTATTTCTTATCTGACGATTGAACTGAAGGGCTCCATTCCGATCGAGCTTCGTAAAGGCATCGGGACCCATGTTTTTGGCTGCGATGACTGTCAGGAAGTATGTCCTTGGAATCGCCACGCTAAATTGCCGGAAGAATTTTTGAGAAACGTTTCGGTGGAGGAGTTGCACGAATGGCTTCAGCTCGATGAAAATCAATTTAAAGAAAAATTTAAAGGCTCACCTATACTGCGTTCAAAACGAAGAGGATTTTTGAGAAATGTGTGTGTGGTGTTGGGGAATATGGGCTGCAGAGAATCTGTGCCTTATCTTCAGCAAGCCTTGCAAGATCCAGAGCCCTTAGTGTGCGAACATGCAGCTTGGGCTTTGGAGCAAATCAAGGGTTGACGCTCCCATGAGAATGGAGTTATTTCGCCTTTATGAGCAGTGAAAAAATAGAACAGCTAGTAGCAGAGTTACTGAAAGAATTGGGTGAGGACCCCAAACGCGAAGGTTTGCAAAAAACTCCCAGTCGTGTGGCTAAATCTCTCAAATTTTTGACTCAAGGTTATTCGCTAGACCCTCAAGAAGTGATTAACGGAGCCAAATTTACTGAGAAATATTCCGAGATGATTGTGGTGAAGGATATTGCTTTATACAGCTTGTGCGAACATCATCTTTTGCCTTTTTGGGGTCGTGCTCATGTCGCTTATATTCCCAAAG
>CAYYEM010000078.1:0-4902 GCA_964470915.1 uncultured Pseudomonadota bacterium | reverse complement strand
AGGCAGTCGCTAGTGATTAGTGTCTAGTGTTTTTGACTAAGACCGGCATCTGAAAGCTAGCAACTGAATGAAAATGGGCTTAGAAATTTTATCTACTCAATCTAAATCCTACATACCCCTTCTCTTTCGAATTCCGGACGTTCAAAGTAGTGTTGTTTCTACTCAAAATCCAATCTTAAGTTTAGTCAAAGAACGTTTCCAAAGTTTACTCAACGGTGCCCAACAAAGCTCTTTTAATACTCCGCTGCAGTTTTATTCTTGGATCCCTACTCAACATATTCAACTCAATTTAGGACTTCTTCACAATCTGGGTTTTCAATGGAATGTAGCTAAATGGATTTCTCGTTTTTCTATTCAGAATTTTCAAAGTTCTCCAAACCTGCAAGCTTTGTTTCAAAACCTCATCACACAAGGGACTGTAGCCAATAAAAGCCGACCAAGCACTTCTCCCGAGAAGCAAATCCAAGCAAATTTAAAACAAAGAATTTTAAACCCAGAACCCGCAGTGGCTCAAAAGCTCCAAGAAATAAACCATAAGAGAATGCAACAAGGAAAGCCCGCGCTAGATTTCAAAGCCGTCACATTAGAAATTGAAAACATTATGAGCAATGCGGCCTTAAGCGACAAAGAAAAGAAAAAACAAATTGGGGCTATTCGAAAAAGACTGGGATTAGGCAAAAAGGATATGAAAACGCTTTTTACGCAACGCCTCAAAACTATTTATCAAGAAGCTTCTCAGCAAATTCAAGTTCAGCTTCAAAACACAACAAACCCTGTCGAAAAACAAAGACTCACAACCCTACTACAAAGCTATGAATCTAAAGCTTCGCTCTACAACAGCATGTTCAAAAGTTTTTGGAGTAAATTAGGAGCTGCTTTTAAAAAAATCGGGGGCTTTTTCAAAAAAGTAGCAGGAGGAATTTTTAAAATTGTTAACTTTGTTTCTCCTTTTTTGAAATTCATTCCAGGCATTGGACAAATCGCTGTTCTAGCTCGCAGTACTTTCGGAAAAGTATTTCAGTTTTTCAAAGATAAAATCTCGAAAGTAGCAAAACCCTTTAATCATTTTCTGAGCAGCCCCATCGGTGAAATGGTTCAACCCTGGCTCAATCAAACTAGCACTTATCTACGAAATTTAATTCAAAACTAAAGGAGCATTTATGTTATTTTCCAATTTAAACCACTGTCTTTTTAAAAATAAAGTCGCTGTCTCTCCACTTCCTGCGATCTCTCAAAAAGTGATTCCAGCTCCCAATACACAATTTGCTCAAGCTCAAGTCATTAACTTAGCTAAAGTGGAACAGCGAAGCCCTCTCCCCGCTGCATGTTCTCCTACTTTTATTTTGGATGAAATGAGCCGGCTACAATCCAGCCAACAAATTCAAGACTCGAATCAAAAAACCGAGGCACTCATTCAAATGATGATGCTCGCTTTACAAACAGGAAATATTGATCTCGCCATGTTGATTTTTGCTTCTCTTGAAACCAGGCAATCGAATGAAGTCACCAAAATGTTGGGCCAAAAGCTATTAGAAGCTCAAAATGAACGCCGTCAGCTCACTGCAAGCCTTGCACAAGCCCAAGGCCAAAAAGATGCTAACCAAGGGCAAATCACTCAAATTCAAGGGGATATACAGGCGGTGAACGATACGCTCCAAATGCTCACAAGCTTTATAAAAGATATCCAGGATCAAAAGAATCGCACCGTAGAATTCTCTAATCAATTCCTGAACAATGAACATCAAACGACCATGAGTATAGTGCGCAGCATGAGGGGTTAATAAAACGAATAAAAAAAGTCCCGGGACTCTCGAAATGCCCCCGGGACTTTTACGCTTCAAGGAGAGAAAACTAATAATATGTCAATTTGACAAAGGCTTCCTTCTTCTGTTAGAGCCATGTTTCATTATACCCATTTAAGGAGTTCATGTCATGGCCCGTGTTACCGTTGAAGATTGCCTCGAATTCGTCGACAACCGTTTTGGCCTGGTCCATCTGGCAGCCCGCCGAGTGCGCCAGTTGAACAAAGGCTCTGCTCGCCTCGTAGAAAACGACAATAAAGATATTGTCTGTTCTTTACGAGAGATTGCAGCTGGAAAAGTAAGGGTTGACCCTACTTCTCTCCCCAAAACCCTCGAAGATTAATGTCCAGGACCGTTAGAGTGATTTGTAAGCCAAGTATCTAAAAATTGGCTATTAATTCTCCACTGACCTCCCACTTTACAAGCTGGCAAATCACGACTCTTTATCAAACGATAAATGGTCATTTCATGAAGATTAAGTCTTTGTGCCACTTCTTTAATACTTAAGAATTCCTTAGCACTAAGACCATTTAACTCAGGATGTTTATCCATACTTACCTCCTCATTATTTTGTCTGACTGACAAAATAAGTAGCAAGCTGCATGCCAAAATCAATTTTTTATGGAAAATGAATAGTTTTAGTTATTTCAATTACTTACAAAAAACATCTCTTAATTTTTTTGCCCAAAAACCCATAAAAAGGTACTTTTTACCTCGGCAAGTGACAAAAACATGACACTATTTACTTTTTTAAGATAAAAGATAACAGGCTTAATGAAAGGCGTAATTTAGGATTTTTTGGATCAGTGACTCATAATCAATGCCCGCCTTCAAGGCTGCTTTTGCAAAATCTTCGTCTTTAGCAATAAAAGGATTGGGATTAGCCTCAATCACTACCACTTCATTTTCAGCATTCAACCTTAAATCTAAACGCGCATAAGCTTTAAGATAAAGATTATGGAAAACGCTTTTAGCCAATCGATCAATTTTTTTAGCAAGCACTTCTGAAAGAATTGCTGACTTGTTTTTGATCCCCCATTTCTCGCGATATTTTTCATCCCACTTGGCTTTAAAAGTAGCAATTTTAGGTTCTTCTTCAGGCATTTTACCAAATACCATTTCTCGTGCAGGTAAAACTTGAGGACGCTGATTTCCTAACACACCCACATAAAGTTCTCGCCCCTCCACAAACTCTTCAACGATTGCATCTTGATTCATTGACTCATGAACAAATTGAATTCTTTCTAACAAACTTTTTTCGTTATCTACCCAAGAGTTCATCGAGATTCCATAAGAGGCTTCTTCCCTTAAAGGTTTCACAATCAGAGGATATTGCAATTTTTTGGGAGCGTAAATGCGCGCACCTTTATGAAAAACCACAAAATCTGGAGTTTTAATACGATGATGTGTCAGAATTTTTTTGGTAAGTGCCTTATTTTTACAAAGCATGAGTCCAACAGGACCTGTGCCTGTATAGGGAATCTGTAACATTTCAAAAAAACCTATAATGTTTTTTTCCTGAGCAGAATCTCCACAAAATTGCTCTGCTTGATTAAATACAACATCTGGAGGATGAGACTTCACTTCTTCGACGATACTTCCCACACTATCTGTGAGTGCAAACAGCCGAACATCATGCCCCAAATGACAAAGCGCATCATACACATTAGATTCTGCCTTCATTTCAGGAGCTTCCAAAACTTTGGAGTATTCTACGCCTTCTTCCAAAGGTTTGGCCGCATCGTAAATCAACAACACTTTCATTTTTTTGCTCATAATTTTCTACACCGTTGGCTTAAATTTTCCTGTGTATAAATAATTTGAAACCATCGAAGTAAGATAAGCAACTAGCTCAATCAAAATCGAATTTTCATTTTTGTTATATTTTAATTTGATCTTTTCACAACGTTCCATCAATTTTTTATATAAATTATTCACAATAAACTTTTTTTCACCGGTCCATTCAGAAACCTGATCCACAATCATTTTTCGATTTTGCTTCATAAATCTTACAGAATTTGATCCGGTCGCAGAATCTCCTTCTGAAAAAATTTCTTTTAAATCATGATCGTAAAAATCTGGATAGTCCTGAGCAAAAAGTTTTTGTTTTCTTTGGTAATAGGTTTTGAGTTTTAACTTTAGATTTTGAACTGAGAAGTCTTTAGAATTCGACACATGAGCAGGTTCTTTTCCAGCAATTTCTTGCATGCGCTGATCCATAAACTGAAGTTTTTTGAGTGCAGGCCAACCTTTATAATAAGTTTTCCAATCAATATGGGGGCTTAACCAAACTGCAAAGGTTTCAGCAAAATCCTCATCGGGTTCGGCCTGTGCATACCAATGGTCCAGATGTCGTACGAAACTTTTACTATAGGGTTTAGGGCGATAATATTGGGGGGTTTCTTCCGAAGATGGGGGCCCAAAAATTTTATTCACATCAGGATTTTTATATAACTGATAAGCATAATAAACGGCATGACCCGCCTCATGACGAAGAAGCTTCATAAACCATTCAGGATTTCCACCTTCTACCTCAAGCATCCTCTTTTCTTCTATTTTTTTAAGCCGAGGATGCGACAAAAAGAATGGGATTCCAATCGCTGTTTCTCCTTCAAGCACAAACCACTCATCTCCTAGATAACATTTTGGTTTTAAAAGGATATTTTTAGCCTGAAGATTTTGATAAAGCGCTTCCACAAAATGTTGAAGATCGCTTTCTTCAATCTTGAGCTTTAAATCGCAAATTCTTTTTTCGAGTAAATCTTCGTCGGATAAATTTACCCAGTTGTCAGAAGTATTGGTTTTCACGAAATTTGATTATAAAATAAAAAAATTGATAAGTAAGTGAAAAATAACTAATAAAGATTCAAGCATTTGCCACCATAGCTCAGTCGGTAGAGCAACTGATTCGTAATCAGTAGGTCAGCAGTTCGATTCTGCTTGGTGGCTCTGTTAGCAAATCAAGTCGTTCGTGAACGAAAACAGATTCATTCTGTTTGAGTGAACAAGAAAAGGGGGCGCGGGGGCGAAAGTATACTGAAGCCCCCGATCTAATGCCTCGTAATCAGTAGGTCAGCAGTTCGATTCTGCTTGGTGGCTC
>CAYYEM010000077.1:0-4992 GCA_964470915.1 uncultured Pseudomonadota bacterium | reverse complement strand
GCTTGTACTCCTCTTGTAGAAATTGTCAGCGAACCGGATATGCGTTCGAAAGAAGAAGCAGGAGCTTATCTTCGAAAGCTGCGCGATATTCTGATGTATCTCGAAGTGTGTGACGGCAATATGGAAGAAGGTTCCTTCCGCTGTGACGCCAACGTTTCGATTCGTCCCGTCGGACAAGAAAAATTTGGTACACGAGTTGAGTTGAAGAATATCAACTCCTTCCGTTTTGTTGAACAAGCCATTGAATACGAAGTAAGTCGTCAAGAAACGCTTATTAATGAAGGCGGACAAGTCGTTCAAGAAACCCGACTTTTCGACAATGAAAAAGGCGTCACCAAATCGATGCGTTCAAAAGAAGAAGCCCATGATTATCGCTATTTTCCTGATCCGGATCTTCTACCTTTGATCGTCGAAGATAAATGGATTCAAGACATACAATCAAAGCTTCCCGAACTCGCCCATCAAAAATCTGCACGTTTTGTTTCTCAGTATGGCCTTCCTGAATATGATGCGGGCGTGCTCACCGCAGAAAAATTTGTTGCAGACTATTACGAAGTGGTTGCCAAAATTACGGGTGATCCCAAGAAAAGCTCCAACATCATCATGACCGAACTCATGGCTTTAGCTGCCAAAGGTGAAAAACCTTTCGAAAGCATTCCAGCAGAAGAATTAGGTAAAGCCATCGCGCTTTCTCTCAAAGGCACCATCAGCGGAAAAATGTTAAAAGACGTTATTTTGGCGATGCATCAAAATAAGGAAAGTGCCGATTCAGTCGTTGGTAAAATGGGCACTCAGCTTTCAGACACCGGCGCTATTGAAGCGATTGTGGATCAAGTCATTGCTGCTAACCCTGATAATGTGGCCCAATATAAATCCGGCAAAGATAAACTCTTCGGATTTTTTGTGGGTCAAGTCATGAAAGAATCGAAGGGAAAAGCGAATCCTCAAATTGTAAATGATTTATTAAAAAAGAAATTGTCTTAAGAGAAAAAGATATGAACTTCAAAACCATCGAATGGAAAAACGATAAAGTCATTCTCATCGACCAACGCAAGTTACCCCTCGAAGAAGTATATGTGGAATACTCTGACTATAAAAGTTTAGCGGATGCTATTAAAGTCATGGTCGTCCGTGGAGCACCTGCCATTGGGGTTGCTGCCGCAATGGGAGTTGCACTCGGTGCTTTAGGAATTGATGCAAAAAGCCATGAAGAGTTCGTGCAAAAAATGGAAAAGGTTTGCCAAACTTTAATCGATGCTCGCCCTACGGCTGTGAATCTTCCTTGGGCCGTCGCCCGAATGAAAAAAGTTTATGAATCGAAAGCTGACTTAAGCATTGACCAACTTAAGCAAGTTATTTTGAAAGAAGCCCTCGCAATTTTTGATGAAGATATTGAACTTTGCAAAAAAATCGGTGAACAAGGTGCAAAGCTTATTGCAGATGGAGATACAATTCTCACTCACTGTAATGCAGGTGCTCTCGCTACAGCGGGTCAAGGCACTGCCCTTTCCCCCATTTATGAAGCTGCAAAACAGGGTAAAAAAGTTTCGGTATTCTCAGATGAAACTCGCCCTTTCTTGCAAGGGGCTCGACTGACTTCATGGGAACTGGTTAAAAATGGAATTGAAGTAACACTCATCTCAGATGTCGCAGCAGCCAGTTTAATGCGATCAGGCATCATTCAAAAAGTAATCGTAGGAGCAGATCGCATTGTATCAAATGGAGACTTTGCCAATAAAATTGGTACTTATTCCGTAGCCTTAGCGGCTCGTGAACATAAAATACCCTTTTATGTGGCAGCTCCTTTTTCTACAATAGACTGGCAAATGAAGAGTGGAAGCGAAATTCCCATTGAAGAACGTCCTGAAAATGAAGTAACTTATTTTTTAAATCAGAAGATAGCTCCTGATGGCGTGAAAGTAAGAAATCCTGCTTTTGATGTGACTCCTCATACCCTCATCACAGGAATTATTACTGAAAAAGGAGTAGTCACTTCACCGATCGACAAAAACTTGAAGGCTTTGTATAATAAAACTTAATGATAAAAAACTTTCATGGAAAGTAGAACAATCCCCTCTCCTTTGTAAGGAGAGGGTTAGGGTGAGGTAGAATTACCGCATTTACCTCATCGCCGCTCTGCCTCCCCCAAACCCCTCCTTACAAAGGAGGGGAGAAAGACAAATGTATGCCACCCGTGCAAAAAGTACCCAAAATTTGGCTCGATGGAAAAATGATTAATTGGGAAGATGCGAATGTTCATGTGCTCACCCACACCTTGCATTATGGCCTGGGAGTTTTTGAAGGCATCCGTTGTTATGAATGTGCTGATGGACGCTCTGCTATTTTTCGATTGAAAGACCACATTGATCGTCTTTATGACTCAGGACATATCTTATTGATGAATGTCCCCTTTCCAAAAGAACAAATTATTCAAGCCTGCAAAGATATTTTTACTGTTAACAAACTCAAAGCTGGTTACCTGCGACCTCTTGTTTTTCTGGGAGATGGTGAAATGGGCCTCTATGCAACAGGAAACCCTGTACGAGTAGCTATCATCGCTTGGCCTTGGGGAACCTACCTGGGAGATGAAGGTGTGAAAAATGGAATTCGCACAAAAATTTCCAGCTATACCCGTCATCACATCAATGCCATGATGACCAAATCAAAAGCAGTCGGTAATTATGTAAATTCTATTCTTGCCAAACGTGAAGCGATGATGGCTGGCTACGAAGAAACCATCATGATGGACGCACAAGGTTTTGTTGCAGAAGCCAGCGGTGAAAATATCTTTGTCGTGAGGAAAGGAAAAATTAAAACTCCTCCGATCACAAATGCTTTGGATGGCATTACTCGAAATACTGTTATTCAATTACTCAAAGATGAAGGATTACAGGTAGAAGATGCTCTCATGACTCGTGATGAGCTTTATATTTCTGATGAAATTTTCATGACAGGTACTGCCGCTGAAATTACTCCTGTCCGTGAATTAGATCATCGAAAAATTGGAACGGGCAAACCCGGACCTATTACTCAAAAAGTACAATCGCTTTATTTTGATTTGGTGAAAGGCAAAAATTCCAAACATAAAGAGTGGTTGGATTACATCTCGTGAAATCAAAACGCAGTTATCGAATCCTCATTCTACAAATCCACCCAAAAGATTTAGAAGTGGCTCTAGGAGTGCTTTACCAAGAGGGGCTCACTACTGTTGAACAAAAAAGAAATAAAAGCGGGACATGGCTCAGCGCTCAAATTCCCTCTCAAAAAAATCCTGAAGTTATATTAAAAAAACTCTCTGGTTCCAAAACAGCAGACACTCAACGAAAAATTTTTATTCGTTTACGTTATCAAACTATTATAGAAGGGAATTGGGCTCATCTATTTAAAAAACGTCTAAAACCTTTTGCGCTTAATTCTACGAATGGAAAAAAAGTTTTATGGATTGATCCACGGGGAAAACTATCTAAAAAACAAAAAAAAGACACCCTTTACATTGAACCCGGCCTTGCTTTTGGTACGGGCTCTCATCCTACTACCCATATGGCAGCCCAATTAGTTTGCGAAACACTTGAAACAAAAAAAAATGCTCGGGTTCTAGATCTGGGTTGTGGAACCGGCATTTTAGCAATGGTTGCAAAAAAAAGAGGAGCTTCAAAAGTATGGGCAGTGGACTTAGACCCCATTGCTCTCGAAGTAACAAAGAAAAATTTATCTCAAAATAAAATTAAGAATATTATTTTGGCAAAAGAAATTAAAAACATAAAATATCAGGTGATCGTCGCAAATATTCTTCTTAAAACTCTTCTACAACTTAAAACCCAGATCATTTCCCATCTAACTGTTAAAGGTTTACTCATTCTCAGCGGTCTTCTTTACAAAGACTGCCCAGAAATTATTAAGGCCTACCAAAAGGCAGGCCTTGTTTTAGTTGAAAGACGAAATCACAAAGGCTGGTCTGCGTTACTACTTCAAAAAAACTAACTATTATCCTGACCCGATGAGGAATTATTCTTTAAGACTTGAGCTTGCAGTCCGCTCTGAATAAGCTGATTACTTAACTCTTGTTCTACTCTCTCTTGACCACGATTATCCCGAAAACCTCCGCTACCTACAGCACCCATATTGCCTCTTAAAGTGCCACCTGTTGAATTATTAGCAGAAGAAGCAAAACCACCTACGCTAGGAGCTGACGACGGTGCAGTTGTATTTGAAGGCATAGGAGCTGGAGCTGGGGCAATATTATCCGTCTTTTTTTCTTTAAACTGACGTTCTTTCACTCTATTTAAAGCTGCCTGAAAATTATTTTGTGTGTGGATTACTATTGTTTTGCCCGCTACAGTCTTTGTATTTACATTTCCAGAATCCTGATTTTGAAAACCTGTTTTTTTTACACCATTCATAAAAACCTCCATCCTATATTCTAGCATAGTTTATCGATCAAATGAGCGATTAAAATTGCGAATTAAAAGCAAAAAAAAACCTCTACCTATTCAAGATAGAGGGTTTTTGTACTCATAATACCTTTATTAACTTAATTCATATGTTCTCTCATCATTTTCTTCATTCCACTGCTAGCCACCTGATCAACAATTTCTTCTCCACTCATCGAGAGAGCTTGTTCTGGATTTTCCATTATTGCATGATTTTTAAGAGTTAAAACGGATTTTTTTCGACTAGGCAAAACAAGAAAATCATAATGATTTTGAGTAGGTAACATGGCTGCTGAACGAGAAACGTAAACACCACCACAACTCAACAAATGTCCTGATTGCTCTAAAAAGCTCATTTCATCATTTACTTCCAACACTCTTTCAAAAGCCACCCTACCACATCGATCTTCATAAAAATTACTCATAATCTTTACCTCTCATAGGTGTTATTATTGTCCCTAAGTAAAGATTAAGCAATTTTCATACCAAAACTCTTTACAAGCTTAATCAAGTTTTTCTTTTTATCTTTCAACAACTTATAAATATATAAAGGAATTTTAAC
>CAYYEM010000076.1:3258-5437 GCA_964470915.1 uncultured Pseudomonadota bacterium | reverse complement strand
CCTTCCGCTAATAATTTGGAATATCCTTTCTTTGAAAGATCAGCCACATCTCTTGCTCGGCCGCCGTAGGCTAAAGCCAAATGATGTGCTACTAAATCTGAAAACCCATATTCTTGGCTAAGCTCTTCACGGAGAGACTTTTTATAACGCCGCCCTCCGACCAGTTTTGTATGTTCTGTTTTAGAGCTGCTTGCAGTTTTAAGCTTTGCCTGCTTTACTGCATAATCCACTGTATCCAGTGCCATTTTTCGATAGGTCGTCCACTTACCCCCTGTGATTGTCAACAGTCCCGAATGAGAAACTTCAAGCACATGATCTCGTGAAAGTTTAGCAGTGTCTGATTTTTTTGGATTCGAAACAAGAGGGCGTAAGCCAGACCACGCTGCAAGCACATCGCTGCGTTCAATCGGAATATCAAAATAAAGTTTAATATGACGCAAAATATACTCAATATCTTCTTCACTTGCTTTAGGATTTGTTTCAATTTTTGCAGGATTATCGGTGGTACCCACCAAAGTATGATTCAGCCAAGGCAGTAAAAACAAAACACGCCCGTCTTCGGTTTTAGGAATCAATAAACCTGTGTCTGGCGGAGAAAAACGTTGATCGAGCACAATGTGAATTCCGGAACTCGCTTTGAGCATTGGAGCTATTTTTGAATCATCCAGTTTACGAATACCATCAACAAAAGGTCCCGTCGCATTCACCACCACCTGAGCATGAATAGAAAATTCTTCTCCGTTGATTAAATCTCGAACATGAACGCCGCAAATTTTTCCATCCCCTTTGAGAATTTCAATCACCTCAATGTGATTCGCAATAGCAGCACCCTGTTCAAGAGCAGTCATGGCGATGGCTACATTCATCCGGGCATCATCAAATTGACCATCCGCGTAAATCACTCCCCCTTTGAGATTTTTAGATTTTAGCATTGGAAAAAGTTGAAGTGCTTTTTTGGGGCTCACTCCCTTGCTGGGAAAGAGATTTGCCTTACCCGCTAACCAGTCATACATTTTAAGACCCATTCGATAGTAAGGTTTCTCAAACATTTTATATAAAGGTGTTAATAAAGCCAAAGTGCGAGTTAAATGGGGTGCATTCTTGAGCAGAATGCTTCTTTCTTTCAAAGCATCTTTCACTAAATGTAGCTGGTCTTTGTCTAAACCCTTCACGGCCTGTTCTAAATAGCGAACTCCACCGTGGATGAGTTTAGTCGATTTGCTCGAAGTGCCTGAGGCAAAATCATCACGTTCTACCAAGGCCACCTTCAAACCTCGGGTGGCTGCGTCCAAGGCTACTCCTGCGCCCGTCGCACCTCCCCCGATTACCAAAATATCAAAGCTATTTTCTTTGAGTTGCTTTAAACACTCATCTCGTTGCATCATAGGTAGCTAAGGCCTCTAGTAAATTTAAAAAGAAATGACAATAGGTTCAAAAAAAACATGAATTTTCAGGAAATTTACGAATCTAAAAAGAAATCTCTCAATGAGTTTCTAAAACTCATCCAAGCAAAGGATAAAATCTCTACCTCTATCGCTGGTGGACAACCCCGTACTTTACTGAATGCATTAAGCAACCGGGAGGACTGGGAAAATTTAGAAATTTTTACCGGTTTATGTTCTTTCCCCTACCCCATTTTCACAAATCCCAAGGTAAAAGTGCTCAGCGGTTATTATGGGCCCATTGAAAGAATGCTTAATGAAATGGGTGCCAATGTGGCTTACCTCCCACTTGCCTTCAACGCTTTTGAAACTTACGCTAAAAAATTTGATGCTCGTATCGTCATGACGACTTTGTCGGCAATGGATGAATCGGGATATCTTTCTTTCGGAATCGATGCTGAAGCTGCTTATATTCCTTTTATTGAAGCTGCTCGAAATCCAAACAAACTTGCCATCGCCGAAGTAAATCCTCAAATGCCAGTAGTAAAAGGTTTAGCGGAACTCGGTGGGAACAAAATTCATATTTCAGAAATCAGCGCACTTATCGAAAGCGATCAAGCAGTAGCAGAAGTACCCCCGCCTGAGTTAAGTGAAGTTGAAAAAAAAATCGCAGAAAATGTAGCTGGTTTGATTCGCTCTGGTGATACTTTGCAATTTGGCATTGGTGCCATTCCCAATGAGGTGGCACGCATTCTTTCAGAAAGTAAACTAGACAATTTTGGAGTTCATTCTGAATT
>CAYYEM010000076.1:0-3158 GCA_964470915.1 uncultured Pseudomonadota bacterium | reverse complement strand
GGCTCCATCATTTCAACTCCACGTCATTATGTGCAATATGTTGTCAGTGAATATGGAGTCGCAAATCTCTATGGTCTCACCGATGAAGAAAGACCCTATGAATTGTTAAAAATTGTACATCCAGATTTTAAAACTTCACTTTTAGCAGAAGCAAAACAAAGAGATTTGAGCTATTATCATTCAAAAAGAAACCCTCTTAACACATAAACAAGGAGACTACCGTGACTAAAAAAATATTTTCTGGAATGATGCTACTACTTATTTTTTCAATGGCAGCTCCACTCAAAAGCCAAGAAAACAAACTTGCAGAAAAATGGGTAGAAGGCATGAATCAAGAATTACCTAAAGCACTGTGTGTTGAAAAAATGTATTTTCGCCAATGCTTTCAAATTACTGAAATAGAATGCAAAAACCAAGCACTACAGTCTTTCAACAAATGCCTTAGCCCTTCTAAAGCTGAGCTATATCAAAAATTTGGAAAAAAAGGGACTAAAGAACTCTCCTCTGAAGGCGCCTATTGGGGCGGAAAACTGGGAGAATGCACTGGTATTGATTATGAAAAAACGCTGATCACCAAGAGAATCAATTCTGCTAAATGCAATGATCCTAAAAACTGGGTAGGCAATTAAGTTCGGATGAAAACAACAAGTAATTTTCCTTCAAATTTTGATTAAAAATGCTATAGTAGACACATGAAAAAAAAACTTTGGCTAAAGAAAACCCGTAGTTTTAAGAAAGTTACTCAAGATTTTATTGCCGAAGCTCTTTCTAAAACATCTTCTGAACGCATTGCAGAACTTCTTTACCTGAGAGAAATAGACTCCAAAATCCACCGAGGCAAACATGGCAGGAAATCAAGAGGACTTCGAGGATCTCTTAAAATTATTCAACAAGCACAAAGTTAAATACTGTATTGTGGGTGCCTTTGCTGTCGCTTTTCATGCCATCTCTCGTTACACGAAAGATCTCGATCTCTACGTAGAAGCTAATTTTGAAAATGGCAAAAGAATATTGAAAGCTCTCCAAGAGTTCGGATTCACGATTACCAATTTAAACCCTGAAGAATTTGCAAAAGAAGGTTTAATTATTCAATTGGGTTACGAACCTGTTCGAATTGATGTCATTAATAAAATTGACGGGTGTAATTTTAAAGAGGTTTGGAAGGAAAAAAGGAAAGGTCGACTGGGTTTTACTTCAGTTCATTATATTGGTATTCGGCAATTGATTCAAAACAAGCGAGCGGCAGGTCGCGCTCAAGACAAAGCAGATCTAGAAATCCTTAAAAAGGTAAAAAAACGATCCTAAATGTTAAACCCCAAACGATATCTCAATCATCTTTCTCTCCCCGACTATCGTTACATCCCAGGCAAAGGCCCTAAAGATGAGCAACGTAAAGACATTCCAAAATTTGAACTCATTCCATTAAGTGAGGAAAATTGGAAAGAAAACGAGGCTTACCTTTACGGCGTCGACTTATTTAATCACGAATTTTACTACGAAGCTCACGAAGTGTGGGAAGAGTTGTGGCATGTAACTGGCCACGATACACTCGAAGGAAAATTTCTCAAGGCCATGATTCAACTTTCAGCGATTCAGCTCAAAGTCTCACTCCAAGAAAAAAAACCTGCTGAAAGACTGCTTCATTCTGCCTGCAAAATCCTACTAGATCTTTCCTTAGCAGAAGAGGTAGTAGCCACTCATTATATGGGTTTTTCTCTGCATCATTTTATTAAAACACTTGAAGAAGGAAATATTCCCAAAGTTTTCATACTCCAAACTTCATGACAAAGACGAAACACAATAAAGCAGCTCTCATAACTGGCGGTGCTCAACGTATTGGCAAAGCTCTTGCCATCGCTTTAGCCCAAAAAGGCTATGACATTGCTTTGCACTATCATAAATCCAGAACCCAAGCTCAACAAACTGTTCTTGAAATAAAAAAGTTAGGAAGAAAGTGCAAATTATACTCCGCAAACCTTTTAAAAGAACATGAAACACAAAAATTAGTTTCTCAAAGTTTCAAAGATTTTCCCGCTCTTTATTTATTAATCAACAATGCTTCAGTATTTAAGAAAAATGATTTTCTTAAAACTTCCTCTAAAATTTTTAATGAAAACTTTGATCTTCATGTGAAAGCCCCTTTTTTTCTCACACAAGCTTTTGCCAAAAAATGTAAAAATGGAAATATCATCAATTTGCTGGATGCAAAAATTGTTCAAAATCAAACCCAATATTTTGCCTATTTATTGAGTAAAAAAACTCTGCTTCATTTCACTCAAATGGCAGCCCTTGAATTGGCCCCACAGATTCGGGTTAATGCTATTGCTCCGGGGCTTATTTTGCCACCTCAAGGTCAAACAGATACCTACTTAAAAAAGTTAGCACAAACTATTCCACTTCGAAAAACAGGAAACCTCAAGCAAGTGACACAAGCTACTTCTTTCCTGTTGGAAAATGATTATATCACTGGACAATGTTTATTTTTAGATGGAGGTCTTCATCTATTATGATGATTCGAATCAAAAATTTACGTTTACGTAGCATCATTGGAATCTTTGATTGGGAACGTGTGCACAAACAAGACCTCATCCTCAATATTCAAATGAAATTTGATGGATCTAAAGCTGCGAGTAGCGACAAAATCGAAGATACCGTAGATTATAAAAAGATTAATAAAAATATTATTTCGGAAGTAGAAAATTCCCAATTTTTTCTTCTCGAAAAACTAGCACAAAGAGTATTGGAAATTATCCTGGAAAATCCCCGTGTACTTTACGCAAAGGTTGAAATTGATAAACCTGGCGCCTTAAGATTTGCGGACTCTGTTTCCATTGAATGTGAAGCAGAGAAAAAATCATGAACCGAGTCGTCATTGGGTTAGGTTCCAATATCGAGCCCGAAGAAAACATCGCTAAAGCAAAAAAAATACTCTCTTCTGAATTTAAACTTTTGCAGGCTTCTCAATTTAAAAAAACCAAGCCTGTTGATGCCCCTGACCATCCTGACTACATTAATGGAGTTCTTTTACTAGAAACAAAACTCTCCCAAGACCAACTCAGAGAACACCTCCACAGTATTGAAGAAAAATTAGGCAGACCTCGATTTGACAAACGGAGTGCACCACGAACTATTGATTTAGATATCGTTGTTTGGAACGG
>CAYYEM010000075.1:0-5484 GCA_964470915.1 uncultured Pseudomonadota bacterium | reverse complement strand
TTTTTCAATGTAAACCGCTCTAAGACTTTGACTTCTTATATCTCCATGTTGCAAAACCCACCCAGGCAAACATCAGAATAATAAAACCCATCACTTCTTTAGAACCCCCACTGGAAAATCCGTAGGAATGCAAACCAACGCCCAATACAAAATTCACTCCATACCAAGCCATCATCACAAGCAGAAATGCTAACACACTCCATGCTGTTAAGCCAAAATCACGAAGCCATCCAGCGAAGCGGCCATGCAATATAGCGATGTAACCCAGCAAAGCGATCAGCGCCCAAACTTCTTTGGGATCCCAGCCCCAAAATCTTCCCCAGGAATAATTGGCCCACACCCCTCCCAAAATAGTTCCTGCCGCAAGTAAGATAACCCCTACTTGAATGCATCGATAAACAAACAAATTTAAAGTTTTAATTTTCTCTTTTGATTGGGGCTTAAAAGCATAATAACCGAGTGCGACCTGACCAATTCCCATAGAAAGCATGAGAGCCGCATAAGAAAGTGTAATGGTCAACACATGAATTGTAAGCCAAAAATTACTTCGTAGCACCGGCACCAATGGATGAATACTTGAGCTCATGACGTTAGGTAAATTATCAGCCAACACTAATCCGATAGTACTCAATGCGGTCGCCGATAAAAGAAAATAACGTGACCGATAAATCGCCTCAAAAATTAAGGCAAAAATTACCGCTCCAAAACTCACCCAAATCACAGACTCATACATGTTGGTAACAGGCGCTCTCCCCGAAATCAAAGAACGCAGTACAAAACCATAAATACTCACTCCTACTCCCAACAAAGATACGGCTATTGCTAAAAAGTAAGGCAATTTACTTTGCATTCCAAGGGCTGCGAGTAACAAGACAAAAGAAATCAAAAATAAAATCCAGGCCTTTTGAAAAGGATGAAATTTATTAAAATAAAGTTCACGCTCTAAAATCTTTTCACCTGGGTATTTTCCTGCTGTAATTGTCATTTGCTTCAGAGCTTCTGCAAATTTTTTAGTATCTTCATTAAAAGCAGAATATTTTTTTTCAGACCAATCATTCAGTATTTTTTTCAAATCCTCAGCTTTGTCACGTCCAGACATGCTATCGATACTTGACCACCCTCCCGCCTGAAGAGGATCTGGAAATATTTGCAAAGAAGCTCCCGTGAGTATTTTCAGCAACATATCCAAACGACGATAAACCAAAGCCGCTTCTTTTTCGGTTTCACTTAAACTTTCTCCGGCCTGTTCTTTTAAAAATACATCCTTCAAATAAGGCTGAAACTCTTTGTTATCCGATAAAGACTTGGGTGTCAGCCTTCCCTTCTGCACTTGAAAACCCATTTTCTGATTCAAAGCTTCATAACGTGAAAGTATGAGCGGTTTTTCCATAACTGCTTCAGGTTGAGCAAGCCAAGCAATCAAGGTTTCGATAGGATCTTTATCTTCAAAATAAACCTGTCCTGTAATGGCACGCACGGATTCTCTGGCAAAAGTATCGAGGGGCTTCACTCGACCTTGATCAAGAATGGGAATTTGACGGAAATGCGAATAATCAAATTTTTCAGAAGAAAATAAAGGAAGTGATAAAAACAAAGAAAATATGATTAATGAAAATTTAAGATATTGTGTCCACTTGCAATTCATATAAAGTTCCGTTCGTCCTGAGCTTGTCGAAGGACAATTGAGATTCATCTTTTACTTTTAGCCAAACGAGCTATTTCTTCCCAATCATTTTTAATTAAAGCTTCCTTTTTCTTTCTACTCCATCCTTTAATTTGCAACTCTCTTGAAATAGCTTCCTCTCGAGAATGGAATTCTGCACAATACACAAGCTCTACAGGTAATCTTTCAGATGTATAACTTGCTACTTCTCCATTCATATGTTGTGCAATTCTTAATTCTAAACTATCTGTATGACCTGTATAATAGGAACCATCTGAACATTTAAGTATGTAAATCCAAAACAACATATGCTTCGACAAGCTCAGCACGAACGGTTTTTAACTGAATGAAGATTCTTTTCTATTTTGCAACCTCTTCTGCACAAACAATGGCTTAAACCAAAACATCAATGCAATACCACCCACAAGTAAAATAGAACCTGCATACTTCACCGGAGTGCCAGGATCTCTTGCTATCGAAAAAATCGAAATTGTCGGCTGCCCTGGGTTTTCCTGATAACTCGATTGATAGAAGGTATAGCCTTCATAATCAAGGGGGTTGTTCATGTGAATTTTAGTATCAAATTTCGCGCCTGTTTTTTCATTTGTTACCGTCACAAAACTTTCAAAAGCACTTGGACTATCACTACCCGGGTAACGAAGCACTTGAAACTTCTCGAGCTTCACCTGAAAACCTAATGGATAGCTACGCAATCCATAGCGTAACACATAAGGATTTCCTTCGACGGTTAAAACCTTCATATCCCCCTGTTGCAACCAAGCTTGCGCAAATTTTCCATCCTTTTCTACTCTTGCATGAATCGCAGGAGGGGGACCCTCTTTCATTCCTTTTTTGAGTTTAATGTTACGATAGCTGATTTCTGCCAAGGCATTGGGAATATATTCTTCAACCTGAAACTGAATACCCATCCAACCTGTGGCTTGAGTTTCACTTAGTTTTGTTTTTCTGATTTCAGTAAGACCTGACTTGCTACGAATCCTGTAAAAAATTTCTTCTCCCTGAACCGCCAAATACAACTCTGCTTTTCCCATCCCCGACATCGCCTCATCCATTTTGTAGAGAGCTTTAATTCCTGACTTCTGCTGTTTACCATGGACTCCTTCCAGATCTGGAAAGCGAGCAAATACTAAATGAGTTTCCTGAAAGTCGGGTCCTAAAATTTCAAATTCATAAGCCGGATTGTTTGGCTTTTCTGAGCGGGTGACGAGTTTGTTCTCTCTCACCACCGCATCAGGAATATATCGAGTGCCTTTGACACGATAAGGAGTTCCTTCAATCTCAATGATTTCTTTCAAAGCTTTCAAAGCTTCAAACTCAAATTTCTTTCCATCGGGTAAACTTAATTCAATGCTCCCCATTTTATCCGAAGAAGTAGTCGAAGCATTGCTCTGAAGTTTTTCTAAATCATTTTTTGAAACAAAAGATATTTGGGCAGGTCCGATTTGAACCGTTTTAGGAACCAGTGAAGATTCTTTTTCAAAAATCCATTCACTGAGTGGGGCTCCTCCCATGGGAAGGCTACTCAGAGTCACTTTTAATGCTGGATTCGATTCCTTTGCGCCGTCGATCACTTTCAAATTCGCTTCTGCATGGCGATAATATCGATCTACTATCAACTTCGACTTATCTTTTAAGTTTTTTGTCCAAACATTTGTTTTATCATCATTTTTTTCATTAAATTTAGCACTCCATGTTTCCACTAATCCCAAATCCGGAATAGCCACCTGGAGTAAAGAATCATTCAATACGACCTTGTCTCCCACTTCACCTTCTGCCAATGCCATACTTCCATCAATCCCCCATTTTTGAGTGATAAAAGAACCAATCAAGATCACGATAATGCCAGCATGAGTTACTACAAAACCGATGTGATGTTTTTTCCAGGGAAGCCGCGATAAGGCAGCACAAAGAACATTAATTCCCAA
The DNA here is from genome assembly GCA_964470915.1 of uncultured Pseudomonadota bacterium. Classification (GTDB taxonomy): domain Bacteria; phylum UBA10199; class UBA10199; order JADFYH01; family JADFYH01; genus CAYPXN01. Next base: position 1,875 of record CAYYEM010000075.1, on the reverse strand, counting down.
CAAAAGTAAAAGAAGGGAAAACCAAATGGTGCCGTAAACTTTTTCTTTGGCAATCGGAGTGCCGTAAAGTGATTCGTAAATAGTGCCCAAGGCAAGCACATAGGCAAAGCCCAAAATCACGATGACGGCTAATTTTAGAGAAGCAAGAAAATTAAATATTTTTTTAGAAATACGAACAATAAGCATCGGCCGGCTTATGCCATGGATTCCATTACTTGGCAATGAGACTATTGAATCAAGAAATACCTACAAATCATTCCACCAAACTCTCACTGAAGGAATAAAATCTCTCAAAGCATCACGAGGGCTATAATTTTCATCATAAATACCGGTCGCGTAAGCAATGCCTGTTCCTATTCCCACACCCACGGCAAAGCTCCCCGCAAGCATTAAACCCACTTTTACCCCAGCAGCTCCTGAAATTGCAGTGGCTGCCAGTCTCGCAGTGCTCAATGCACGACTGTATAATTGTACTACTGCCATAGCATTTCTTGCTGTAGAGGCTGCGGCGCTAGCTTGAGATGCCCCTGCCGCCACTGCGCTGCCCCCACCCACCACGGCACCACGATTATCTCGAACAACTTGCCCTGCTACTGCTACTTCTGCTTCTACAACAGGCACGATTGCTTCGACTTCTGCCACGACTGGAGCCACGCCAGCTCTCAGAGTAGTGGCGCTCGCTCTTGCAACGCCAAGAGCCTGCCTTGCTAAATTAATAGTTCTTTGCTCCACTACCTCCTCAAGCTCTTCCACGACTTGAGGAAATCCACCAGGTGGAATAGCATGCTCCACCCCTTCGGCTACTTCTGCGATAGCCGTTCCCACATTTGCTGGCATACTACTAACGGGTGTTGGTTGAACTACAGGTCTCGTTGTTTGAGCAAGATTTCTTAGATCTTGCAATGCCATGCGAAGAGACGAAGCTGCTGCATCTCCTATTCTTGACGAATGGGTTTCAGCTGTTTCAGCGGCCGCAAGCAAGCTTCTTTGGGCCCGCGTCAGAGAAGTTGCACTTGAAGTATCTATCCTAGTTAAATAATCTTGATACCATTTAGAATTTACTCCGTGCAAAAGATTTTGAAAAAACGTTCTTGATCTTGTACCGGATTGAATAGCTGTGACAAAATCTCGGCGTACTGCAGCTTCTTCTAACTCTTGTGCTGCTTTCTGAATATTTCGAGAAAGTTCCCCCAAACTTGGGTCGAACAATCGACGAGTCAGTAAATTCGCAAGAGGAAAATTTCGAGAAAAATCCCGAAGCAAATCTACAATTTGAAAGTTAATACTTCTCCACTCATTCCAATTATTCAAAGGCACTCTCGCTCTTGCAATATTTGCCAAACTTAAAGAAGCAGAGGGTGATGAAGAGTTAGGCAAGGAGGCAATTGCATCCCTCACTTGTTGAGCAGCTCTAGAGAGAAACCAGGTTTGAGTAAAAAAAGTCGAAATAAAAGAAGTGATTTTATTCTCCCTACTTCCATAATTAAGATGACCATAACTTTCATACCAAATTTGAGTGAGTTCATAAAAAGACAGAAAGCTACTCCCAGCCACCACAGCACCACTTGCTAAAGCTCTTAATCCAGCGCCTGAAGCACTCGCTTCTGCAGTGAGAGCTGTAAAGGTTTGCGAAGCATTTCTGGCATAAGCCCCCAGCATGGAATATTCGCCAAAATGAGAGAGGCGTGGCACTTGAAATAGCCATCTCCAAAAATCTCTGTCAGCAGCACAAGCGAGGGCAACAATTGGCTCCGTAAAACCAAAATAAAGATTTCGTTGAGCTTCTTCTCTTTGAGCTCTTACCACTTGAGTGTTTTGTCGAAGATTCAGTGCAGGATTTGCTGTATCTTGGGAAAGAGCAGCTATCTCAGCTTC
>CAYYEM010000074.1:0-5511 GCA_964470915.1 uncultured Pseudomonadota bacterium | reverse complement strand
AGGCCGCTTTCATTTTTATATCGAGAGGAAACGACTCAAAGCGGTGTAGCCATTCCACAGTTCCACGAAATCTATTTTCATCAGGGTTTGATTGAACAACCAGAAAAGTAAAATTAGGATCTATTGTCCAAAGATCTCCCCCTCTTGATTCAAAAGCAGCATTAAATGTAAGTAAATTTTTAGGATTAATATCCCAACCTGAAGTAATATAAACTCCTTGAGCTTCGGGCCCCAAATTATCCCCCAATAAAAAGGTGTTGAGGGTTAAACCTGAAGTAAAATTTCCATGACGACCACAACGATTTCCTATACGGTGATATTCTACTCTAAGATCTAGGTTTCCAGCATTAGTGAGTCGTGGCGCGTATACACCCCCTAAAAAGCTCGCATCAGCTTGTAAAAATTGCCTATTAGTAATGCGTTGGGGTTGATCATTCGCAAGCATTTCCAAATAGATTTCAAGACCTCGTGCTGGAGGTACTCTAAATCTAAAATCAATCACACCCTGCTTATGACTTAAATCTTGACCGTTCGGTTGATTTGTAAAGGCAAAAGTATCTGCAACCCGTGCACCAAAAGAGCCAGAAGGCGAACCTTGTCCACCCGATTCCACATAATAACCCAAGCCAAATTCAAAAAACGAAAGAGGCTCCCAACTCCATTTTAATCCTGTAATATATGAATGGGGAAAATGCTGCTCAGGCCCCAAATCAGAATAGAAAAATGAAATTTTATTGGCTCCCAAATATCTAAAAACCCATGGAAGAATAAGTGGAGTATCGTTAGACAGCTTTACCATATCTAAACCACGAGGATTATTTGAAAACAAAAGCCCCGCATTATAACCTTGCCCCCACAAAATATTATCACGTCCTACTTCTACTTCAAAATTATTGTAGTTAAACTTACCATAGAGATTCATCACATAAATATTGTTGTCATTGGGTTGACCATTATCAGGTGCCATCGCCATTTGGAAACGAGGTTGAAAATAAAATGCAAAATAATCTGTTAAACGTGCCCAATGAGATGTTTCCAAAGAAAGGTTGGTGCCTTCGATCAGATGTCGACCTTGCTGATATTGCAACAAGGGATTAATCACCGCATCCACACCTCCCAAACCATTTTGGGCAATGACTGCTCTAGGTTTGCTATTGCTACCCGTTAAATCTACCGTTGCTTTTTCCGCCAAATGCCAAGAATATTTATATTTTTCTCCAGGAATTGCATCAATCTGAATCAACTCTTCATGGTATTCTTTTTTTAAACGATCTAAAATCGGATCAAGATAATCCAGTTTATCCTGAATTTTCTGTTTTTCTTTTTCAGACAACTTGGGGTCTTGAAGTTTTTCTTTCAATCGAGGCAAGTTATGCAAAGCCTCGGCTGTAATTCGAGCCACTTCTTTTCTCGAAAAAGGTCTTTGCCCCATGATGATCTTATAAACTAAACCATGGGCTACCAGTTTATCAATATCACGATAGACAGGCTCCAAAGTATTCACATTTACAGAAGCTTGGGCAAAAAGAGAAGTTTCCCCGACCAAAAGACTCATGATAATGAAAAAAATAATTTTTTTGAAATGCTTGATTGCCAAACTGCCTCCCATAGAGAAAAATAAACTTGTAACTAGATAGAGGTGAAGGAAGTGTCAACAAAGTTCGCAGAAAAGAAAATGTTTTTTTTAAGCTCTCCTAAAGCCCAAGTCGGAATTTTTATCTATTTTTTGCTTTTGGCTTGCACCTGGAGTTTCCTTGTTTTTTCTTCTCTCTGGAATCCGGATTATACTTCAGGAGAAATTTATGATCATTATCTCGCTTGGAATGAAGGTTTTTCACTCTATTCCACTCTCGGCACTGAACCTTTCAGAGTCTTGAACTACCCCCCACTCTATTTTTATGCAGTAAAACTTTTTACACAAATTTTCACAGTGCCTGCCTTGCTAGCGGGGCGCATCATTTCACTCCTCTCTGCAGTGTTTTCTTTGATTCTCTTAGGTCAGTGGTGCCGAAAACTGGGGCTTTCTAAAACTCAGAACTTGGGGCTTATCGCCTTATGTGCAACTTCTTTTCCTTTACTCTATCCACTCCCGCAGTTTCATTTGCAATGGCTAGCAGTTTTATTAAGTTTTTCAGGCATTTACCTAGCAAGCTTTAAGAAGATGTTTCCACTATTCTTAGGAGCGGTTTTGCTAAGCTTAGGCTGTTTCACAAAGCAAACTCAAGTCATCACGGCTTTCATCGTGTTCCTTTGGCTCATGACCCACTCCCTCCCGAAATCAGCTTGGTTTTTGTTTTGCTTCGGAGGAGTGTCTTTTGGAATTTTCAAATATTTTGAACTGCAGTTCGGTTCTGAGATGATCAAACATCTTGTAACTTATACGGTGGGAAGCTTTTCTTGGATACAACTTCTCAGACAAATATTTTTTCACCTGCTTCCTTGGATAGGGTTTTTAATTTTTGCTTTTTGGAAAGCCCGGATTTCAACTCCAAAGAGAAAAGATATTATCTGGTTTTATTTTCTTGGGCAAACTTTCTGGCTCTTAAGTTCAGCTCGTGAAGGTGCTAGTTATCAATACTTTATGGAATGGTCTCTTGCTACTCTTCTATGGATTGCCCCCGCCTTATTTCAACAAACGCCACCCTGGCTCGTTCGACTTCTTAAAGTTCAATACATAGGCGGTGTAATCGGTGTGAGCCTATTACTAAGCTATCATAGTAGCTATTTGATTCGCTTGAACAATTCTCTACATGAAATTTGTTCAAGCATTCAAAACACCAACCACTTCATTTTATCAGATGACCCAGGTTTGGTGAGAGCTTGCGGTCAAACACCTGCCATACAACCCTTCATTTTTAACAATCTCGCTCAAAAAGGCTTATGGAATGAAGAAATTTTAAAAAGTCATATTCAAAGAAAAAGTTATGATTATGTTCTTTTTCCGTTTGATATCCAAAACACTTTTGAAACAGAACGATGGAGCAAACAAATATTATTGATGATACGTGAAAATTATTCGGAAGAAAAAAAGATTGGCAACTTCTACATACTGAAAGCGATCAAACCCGCCTCGGCAATTTCACCTTAGCTAATTTTTTACTCAAACTTAGATAAACCTCTCCCACTGTTCCATCCTTTTTAAAAGGATCTGAGAATAACTTTGTAATCTCTTCTTTGCTAATTTTTTGTGAAATCATTCCGTAATAAAGCCGATCTCCTAGCATGTAACCTAAAGCGTGGGTCACTCCTAAAAACAATTCCATATCCTGCTTCATCACTCTTGATTCAGTGATCAGTCGGTTTTGTTTTTCCATTTGTTTCAACTCTAAAACCAGCTGAGCAATTTCAACTTCCTTCGATTTATCACGAGGCACTTGGCCTTGCGAGTTACGAAAGTAAATCAAAAGAGATTTAAACTCCTTTTCATGAGACGCTTTACGTTGATGATTGATAATTTTGGAACCAAAAAAACCCAGAGCTTCATGCAAAGCATTCGCATAAAAAGCATCTACCGGCAGACGGGGAAATTCATTTCCAGCACATAAATGACGAACATAATGCGCAGCTTCTTCTGCAACATGATTCAGCGAAATACTTCCCAAATAAGCAATGCGGCCTTTTTGCATATAATAGGATTCGCTTGCCATGATTTGGCGTTTGATAATTTTAATTTCCTTTTTAGTAAATTGGGGGTCTTCTTCCAAACGCTTCAAAAAACTCAAATCTCCGGAGGTGTAGACCTCCACTTCATCGTATTTTTTGGGTAAAGAAATTTCCAAAAACTGAGCAATACGCTGAGTGAGTTCCAAAAAACTATGTTTGGCATCTGCGAAATCAATTTCACCTTCTTCATGCTCTAGCCAATTTATATAACTTTGCTGCCAAATAATAGGTGGGGTATTTTGGATACAAAAACTACTTTCATTGAGCTTTACAAGCTCCGCTTTCACTTCCAAACCTTCCTCAGCCAATTTCCAATATATTTTTTCGGAATTTTGAAACAGAAGCAGCTTTTTCTTCGCCAGCTTGTTTTGCTTCAACAAAACATCTACTTCTTTTGGAAGATGTTGGGAAGCAATGTGCAAGTCCCCTGTAAACACCAACACTTTTGATTGAGGATTTTCCTGAATAATTTTTAAAATCACCTCAGCACTGGCTTGATCGCGTTCTTGTAAACTTGCTTTTCCATAAGAGGCAGACTCTATTCCATAAAGTTTCAGTTGATGATATTTAGCAAAATCAAAAATAGGCTGAAAGTTTGGCCATAAATCAAAATACCAGCGACTTTTCAGATTCAATTTTTTAAGAAAAGTCTTCAGAGGAATTCTTTCACGAATATAATCATCAATCGTTTTTTGCTGATTTTTATGAATGAGTTCCAAGGCAATGACTGGAAACGATTTTTCTTCATTGAGCATTTTTAAAATACGTAAAAAGCCCCGCTGCGACTGTGGATTGGTATGATAATCTCCCATGTAAATAATATCTGCTTTTTTGAGGGCAGTTTTTAATTCTTCCACAGAAGACAAGGCCTGATAGCTTGCTACTTGTCTCAGATACCGTTTTTGATAAGCCTCAAAACCCTTTTCACGAATAGAAATAGAATCCTCGATCAGTTTTTGATTGAGACGAAAAATCTGGCGTTGCATGGCCAAAAGCTCTTCGCGGGGGCTACTTTTAAGAGGCTTTGGAGACATATGAGTCCTATCATAACTTTTCAGGTTACAGTTCGCAACTCATCAATCTTATTTAGGAATTTAGCTTGATTCCCCATCGGAAAGTATATATCCAAATCAAAATGACCTTTGGATTTGGCTCCAAAAAACTCTTGTTCTTTTGCTCGCTGCTTTTAAGCTTTTATTGGACTTTTACCCCTTTGCATACTCAAGATGGTCCTAATCATAAAAAAGTAGCTCTGATTCTTTCCAGACTTTCTCAAAGTCCTGCCGAACATCAAGTTTATCAATATAATTTACACCCTCTTCAGACCAACGAATTATTTCCAATGCTTTACTTAACTCTCTCTCATTGGATGACTCCCGATCAGTACGAAAAAGTGTTTTTCATTTTATGTCTACTCTTTTTACTTGGATCTTATTGGTACTTTTTAAAAGAGTGGTCCCCTCAGAGCTTGGATGCTTGGATCTTTATTTTACCTTTAAGTTTCTATTCTCTCTTTATGATGGGAATGTATAATTACATGATCAGTGTTCCTCTCACATTTGTAGGGCTGATCTATTTAAAAAGAGGACTTTACAAGCCCAAACCCGCCATTGATATATTATTATTTACTCTGATTAGTTGGCTCAGTTTTCTAGCACATCCTTTTCCTTTTTTTATATGGGGCATTTGTTTACTCCTACTTAGCTTTGATAAAAAACATTCTTCAATATCCAGAAAAATATTCTTAGCGATACCCATCCTGTTTTTTTACTTCGTGGGTTTTTTCATTCCCTTGATACAAACAAGTCAGCAAGAACATGGGGTTTCATACAAATTTAGTTCTATTCC
>CAYYEM010000073.1:0-5642 GCA_964470915.1 uncultured Pseudomonadota bacterium | reverse complement strand
CCAGGTATTGAAGAGGTCATGCTCACCACCAATGGGCTCTTATTGAAAGATCAGGCCAAAGATTTGAAAAGTGCCGGACTTTCTCGCATCAACATTCACTTAGATAGCCTCTCACCCGAAAAATTTTTGCAGATTACTCGCTGGGGAAAAATTGAGCAGGTGTTTGAGGGTATCGAGGCAGCCCAGGCGGCGGGTTTTTCAAATTTGAAACTCAATATGGTGTTGCAGAAGGGTGTCAACGAAGAAGAAGTTCCGGACATGCTTCGCTTTGCTGCTTCGAGAGGCATGATTCTCAGAGTGATCGAGCTCATGCCCATTGGAGAAGCCCGCTCCAGAGAAAGTCAATTTGTATCCGTGCAAGCGGTGTTCGAAAAACTTAAAAATCAGTTTGAAATATTCCCCTCTCTTTCCAAATGGGGACGAGGGCCTGCTGTCTACCATCATTTGCCAGAACTCAAAACTGATATCGGATTCATCACTCCCATGAGTCAGCCTTTCTGCGATACTTGTAATCGGATTCGAATTTCTAGCGATGGACGTTTGCAAGCATGTTTAGCTTACGATGGAGATCTTTCTTTGAGGGATTATTTGCGAGACCCCTCTTTGAGTGATGAAGAAATTTCGCGTTGCATTCGGAAACGACTTTTTTACAAGGTGGATGGACATGAAGGTTTTCAACAAGGGGAGGAAGACCGAACTCCCTGCATGTATGGCATTGGAGGATAATTCAACTAGTTCCTCCCTTTGAAAAAGGGAGGGTAGGAGGGATTTTATGATAGAGAAATACCTTTTAATAAGGATGTCTATTAGGAAATCCCCCTGAATCCCCCTTTTCCAAAGGGGGAAAAGAAGCGGGAAAAGGAGAAAAAACTATGATCGATATTTCATCTAAAATTGAAACTTTGCGTACCGCGATTGCTGAAACCAAAGTATTGGCAAAAAGTGAAACGCTGCAAAAAGCCCTCCGCGGTGAAACCCCGAAGGGTGAAGTTTTGCCGGTAGCGCGTGCTGCAGCGGTGCTGGCCGTAAAAAAGACACCGGATTTAATTCCTTATTGTCATCCTTTGGCGATTGATTCCGTGAAGGTGGAGTTTGAAACGAAAGAAAACGAAATGATCATTCGTGTGGAAGTGAAAGCCATCGGCAGAACCGGGGTTGAGATGGAAGCTTTAACCGGAGCTGCCATCGCTGCGCTCAATGTTTACGACATGCTCAAAGGCATTGATAAAGAAGTATGGATCGGTGAAACCAAACTTCTCGAAAAGCAGGGAGGAAAAAGTGATTTTCAAGAAAAGACAGCAAGAGATTATTCAGCGGCGGTGCTGGTTTCATCGGATACGGTCGCTTCCGGAAAAAAATCGGATAAGTCGGGCAAACTCATTTTAGAAAAAATGAAAAAATTTCCGGTGGAAGTTTTACATTATGAAATTGTGCCGGACGAAACAAGATTGATCCAAGAAAAGATCAGTGCCTGGTGTGAGCAGGGCATTCAACTGATTCTCACAACGGGTGGAACGGGTTTGGGGCCGCGAGATATTACTGTCGAAGCAGTGAAAGCAATTCTCGATCGGGAGATTCCAGGTATTGCTGAAGCCATGCGTGTTTACGGTCAACGGCGTACGCCCTATGCCATGCTTTCACGAGGTGTGGTGGGTTTGAAAGGAAACACTTTGATTGTGACCCTGCCGGGATCTTCACGGGGAGTCGAAGAAAGCCTCGCGGCGATTTTTCCAAATGTTCTGCATCTGTATCCGATGATCCGGGGAGGAGGACATTAAGAAATGGAAACTTCCATCTACATTTTGATCCCACTCTTTTTTCTGACCGCCATCCTTTATTCTTCTGCAGGCCTGGGTGGAGGAACGACCTATCTAGCTTTGCTAGCCCTCTTTGGTTTTTCTTACACCCGTATTCCGATCTTTGCGCTGAGTTGCAATATTTTGGTAGTGAGTGGAGGCCTTTGGCATTTTTATCGGGCCGGGCATTTTCGTTTAAAAAATGTGCTTCCTTTTTTGATTACTTCCATTCCTTTTGCCTATCTGGGCGGAAGCTTGAGTATCAGCAAGAAAGAATTTTCTATGCTGCTGGCTTTTTCTCTGACCTGTGCTGCTTTTCGACTTTTTTTCAGGGACCAGACAAAACAGGTTCAAGAAGTATCTTGGAAAGAAGCTTGGACACTGGGATTGCCAGTGGGGGCCTTGATGGGTTTTCTGTCGGGATTGATCGGAATCGGGGGGGGAATTTTTTTAAGCCCCTTACTTCTCTTGTTGTGCTGGGCGAATTCCAAACAGGCAGCAGCGGCGGCGAGCCTTTTTATTCTAGTGAATTCGGTGTCAGGTTTGTTGGGCCAGCTTTCCAAGGGGGCTTCTTTTGAATCTTTACCCTTATTACTACCTCTTTTGGTGGCTGTTTTCGTGGGCTCGCAAATTGGCGCCCGCTGGGGCGCCTTCCAGATTTCAAAATTTACGCTTCAAAGAGTTTCTGCGGGGATTCTTTTGTTTACCAGCCTGAGAGTTCTTTGGGGGCTTTGGAGTTAATTGAGAATTCACTTTTTGCGTTAGCGCAAAGAAAGTTTTTTAAATAGGGTTCATGGATAAAAAAAGTTTCTAATGATTACAAATAAAATGATAAGGATATTCACATGTTTTTAAGCCCTACCCAGCAACTGATGGAAGATCATGAGTTAATTCTTCAGGTGCTTGATGTCATGGAGAGAAGTACTCAAAAAATAGCCAAGGGTGAAGAAATTCAGTTTGCTCATTGGGAATATTTTATTCAGTTTGCCCGAGAGTTTTCAGATGGCTTGCATCATCATAAAGAAGAAGAGTTGCTGTTCCCCGCTTTAGTGCAGGCGGGTTTGCCTTCGGAGGATGGTCCTATTGCCTGTATGTTAAGTGAGCATGAGCAGGGTCGTGAGTACATTCGAAATATTGCTTTGGCCCTAGAACAATGTCAGGCAGGTGAAAAATCAGCCAGACTCAAGATGATCGAAAATGCGAGCGAATATATTTATCTTTTGCGCCAGCATATTACTAAAGAAAATCAAATTTTGTTTTTAATGGCAGAAAAACTTTTGTCGATCAGTGAGAAAAAGAAACTTTTGAATCAAATGAATCAATGGGTTTCTGAAGAGAAAAATTGTCATTTGGAAAAGAAGTTTCGTCAAAATTTTGAAGCGTTGCTGGCATCTTAATCGATTAAAGGAGGTGCGTGAATGGAACCTACATTGGAGAATGTCAAGAAAGAGCATGAGAACTCAATCATCAGAAAACTACTCGATAGTCCTCTAATTCTGTTGTTGATTTCTCTGTTGGTTGTTTTTTCATCTTACACAATATGGGGAGTCTTCGAATTAGCAAAAACTCCTCTTTCTAACCTGCCTTAATGAAGGAGTGAACTATGAGTTTTCAACCCCCTGAAAAATACTGGTGGCAACCCATCGATAAAGCAGAGCGCACTTGGATTGGTTTTTCAATTATTTGGTGCTTGGTACTTTTTATTGTCATGCCTCTTCAGCATATTTTTGGAAAACAAAACAGTACTGGGGAAGCTTATAAAGTCAGTCCCCAACAATTTATGACGAAGGTGTTTGATTGGTCTGAGAAAAATAAGGTGGGTGAGTTGAATGGGATTCCAATTGTTCAAACTACTCCCAATACAGATGTCTATTTGCTTGCACAAATGTGGCGTTTCTATCCCATTTTAAAAATGAAAAAGGGAGAAACATATCGAGTGCATATTTCATCTCCCGATTTACAGCATGGTTTTAGTTTGCAACCCATGAATATGAATTTCCAAATTGTGCCGGGTTACGATCATGTGCTCACTCTTACGCCAACCGAAGCAGGTGAGTACGCGGTGGTTTGCAATGAATTTTGCGGCATTGGTCATCACATGATGACAGGAAGAATTATTGTTGAAAATTAAAGTTTCATCAATCCTTACAAAGGAGAGAATATGGCGGATCAAGTCTTAGAGAAAAGAATTTGTGAAACAACAGGTCTTACGGTTTATAAAACTACAGAAAATCTTATCAAAATAAACGCAGTGCTTGCGATTGTTTTTTTACTCGTTGGGGGGATTATGGCCTTACTCTTGGGCCTTACCCGTTGGCCAGCGATTCATTTGCTTTCAGCAGAATGGTTTTACCGAGGTGTCACCTTGCATGGGATCAACATGCTCATTTTCTGGATATTATTTTTTGAGATGGCCATTCTTATTTTCGCGAGTTCAGTTTTGTTGAAAACACGTCTTGCTTTGCCCAAGCTTGCTTGGACTGCTTTTTTTATGATGTTGGGCGGCGCAATTATGACCAATGTGATGATTTTAAGGGGACAAGGGGATGTGATGATGACCTCTTATGTTCCTTTAAAAGCACATCCGCTTTTTTATTTGGGACTTATTCTTGTTGCGGTGGGTGCTTTAATTAATATTTTGGTTTTCTTTTGCACTTTATATTTAGCGAAGAGAGAAAAAACTTACGAAGGTAGCATGCCTTTAATTACTTTTGGAGCCTTAGCTGCAGCAATTATCGGAGTTTCTACTTTACTGCATGGTGCCATTGCCTTGGTTCCCACTTTATTATGGAGCATGGGATGGATTGGTCAGCCTGATGCAGAATGGTATCGACTGATGTGGTGGGGCTTAGGTCATCAATCTCAGCAAATCAACGTATGTGCTATGGTCGCAGTATGGTATTTTTTAGGGACACTTACAGTGGGTGCTAAACCTATTAATGAGAAAGTTTGTCGAACTGCTTTTCTTCTCTATATTCTTTTTATCAATCTTGCGAGCGCCCATCATTTACTTGTGGATCCAGGGGTGAGAGCAGGTTGGAAAATCTGGAATACCTCTTACGCCATGTATCTTGCTGTTTTAGCTTCCATGATTCATGGGTTTACCGTTCCAGCTTCACTTGAGGTGGCGCAACGTCGCAATGGTTATGTGCGAGGTTTGTTTGAATGGATTCGACAAGGACCATGGGGAAATCCAGGTTTCTCAGCGCTTATCATTAGTATCGTCATATTTGGATTCATGGGTGGAATTACAGGAGTGACTTTGGGTACGCAACAAATCAACATTATTGCTCACAACACTTTGCGTATTCCCGGACATTTTCATACCACGGTTGTGGGAGGCACAACGCTCGCATTCATGGGGCTAACTTATTATGTGATCCCACTTATCTTTCGTAAAAAGATTCGATTTCCAGGTGTGGCGAAGTTGCAGCCTTATGTCTTTGGATTGGGAATTACGGTGATGTCGGTTGCAATGACTTTTGCCGGTTCTGCAGGTGTGCCTCGTCGACATTGGGATGTGAACTTTAGTGGTGCAGTGGTTCCTGTAGATTTAGGACCCATGGCGAGCTTCATGCTTGGGATTGTGGGTATCGGTGCTAGCATCGCGTTTGTCGGTCTTATGATGTATATCTTAGTTGCAGTAAGCTCTGTATTTTTGGGTGAAGAAGAAAGTGGAGTATTGCAGACGGTGTTTGTGCCAAAAGCAAGCACAACAAGCTCTATAGGGCATGTGGGAGTCATTGAAACTCCTGGTACTGTGGTGCTTACTTTTGTTTTTCTGGCCTGCTTTGCGATCTACTTTTTCGCCAACCTAAAATGGTTGAGTAATGTGTGGTGGGTTCG
>CAYYEM010000072.1:4063-5698 GCA_964470915.1 uncultured Pseudomonadota bacterium | reverse complement strand
CTCTAAAAAAGCCTCTTGAGCTCTTTTCTTAGCTGTTTTATCCCTTTTAAATGTTTAACTGGCAAAAGCTTCCACAACCTATCTTTGGCCTAGCTCCCATGGATGGAGTCACGGATCACATATTTCGTACAGTCGTGTATCGTTATGGCCCTCCTGATGTCATGTTTACAGAGTTCGTCAGTGTAGAAGGATTATCTCGTCGTATTCCTGCTCTCTTCAATGACCTTAAATATGAAAAAAATGAACGTCCCATGATTGCTCAAATCTACGGATATGAACCTGAGGCCTTTAAAGCGAGCGTGAAAATTGTGGCAGAATTAGGCTTTGATGCGGTGGACATTAACATGGGCTGTCCAGCGAAATCAGTGGTCCATAGCGGCGGCGGAGCAGCCCTCATCAAAGAATGTCCTCATGCCAAAACGATTATCAAAACCTGCGGGGAAACTTTAAAAGGAATTTTTGAGGAAACAGGAAAACTTCTCCCACTTTCTGTAAAAACAAGATTGGGTTATGAAAAGAAAATGGTAAAAGATTGGATTGGCCAACTTCTGGATTGCAAGGAACTTTCAAATATTTCTATTCATGGTCGCACTTTGAAACAGGCATATACCGGCGAAGCTGACTGGGAAGCCATTGCTGAAGCAGCAGAACTTGCTAAAGGTTCTGGCAAAACCATTTTAGGAAATGGAGATGTGAAAAATTTGCAGGATGCGCTGGAACGAATTCAAAAATATAAAGTAAATGGTGTTTTATTAGGTCGTGCGAGCTATGGAAACCCATGGTTGTTTCGAGAGAAGGAAAGATATCGTAAGGGACAAAATGAGAGTGAGAAAACAATTTCAACAGAAACAAAGATCACTGCTCTCCTTGAACATGCAAAACTCTTATGGGAACATAAAGATCCCCGTCAGTTCATTCAAATCCGAAAACATTGTGGTTGGTATATAAAGGGATTTGACGGTGCAGCGGAATTGCGCAACAAACTTGTCAGGGTGAGCACTTACCCAGAATTAGAAGAAATTTTATCCTTCGACAAGCTCAGAACGAACGGCATATTCAAAACCGTTCATGGTGAGCTCGTCGAACCATCAAATGTATAAAATCATTTTAGCTTCGACATCACCCCGAAGAACAGAAATTTTAAAACTTCTTCAAATTCCTTTTGAAGTGATCCCACCACGTTATGAGGAAGAAAGTTTATCTGAATTAAGCCCCTATGAAGAAGCTTTAAGATTTTCATTAGAAAAAGCAAAGTCGATTGCATCGCAATATCCTGATTCTATTGTGATAGGCAGCGACACCCTGATTGAATGTGAGGGTGAAAAAATTGGAAAACCAAAAGATGAGAAGCATGCCATAGAAATTCTTAAAAAACTTCGAGATAAAAATCATGACATTCTCACAGGAGCATGCATTTTTAACACTCAAAATAAAATTGCGGAATCGACCGTAGAAATTATTCAAGTCAAAATGAGAGATTATTGTGATGATGAAATTGAAACTTATGTCGCATCAGCAGAATCCTTGGATAAAGCCGGTGCTTATGCCCTTCAAGGACGTGGACGCTTTCTCATTTCCAAACTGGAAGGAGATTATTTATCCGCGGTTGGACTTCCCTTGCGCTTTGTAGCCGAA
>CAYYEM010000072.1:1430-3963 GCA_964470915.1 uncultured Pseudomonadota bacterium | reverse complement strand
CCTCCTCCTGCAGCACCCGTGATTAAAGCCACTTTTCCTTCGAGTCCGTAGTTCATAAAAATCCTTTCCATTTAAATTCTAAAAATATTTGAACAATTTTGAAAAACTTTAAGGCGGTTCTCTTTGGAAATAGAACCGTTTGTTTAAAAACGTAGCGTCTTGAAGTTTTGAAAAATTCGTCTAAATTTTTTTAGAAGATTCCTTTTATATGTGGCGTCAGCGCCAAAAACCTTGGATATAAATACTCAAATATAAAACCAAAGCAAAACCAAGTCAGTGCAAAATCCCAGCGAATATATCCATGAAAAGAAAAACGGGAAGAAGAATAATCCCAAGGACATCTGCCTGTTATTTTCTTAATAAGCCAGCCCGTAAAATATTCCATGATCCAGATCAGGAGCATATAAACTAAACCTTTAAAAACCCAAGGCCAGGTCTTCATAGCTAAGGCTATAGGCTCCAAAAAAATCATACAGCCATAGATAGGAAACATCCATAGAAAGGTATAACCACACAAGCGAGGATCTCGTCCTTCTAATACCCAATCAGGTTTTACTCGGGTGATGGGTCCTTTGGAGTGAACATTCCAAGAACAAAGGAAATAAGGATTAATCAAATCGCAAAATGCAGTATAAACCATTTCTAAAATCCAACCCAGCAAAGCATAAATTGGAAAACGAATCCAAGGATCCGACGCTAAAAAAGATTCCCACATAAAATCTCCTAAAAATTATTAAAAGACCTAGATTTATTTTGAAAAACTTTAAGGCGGTTCTTCTGAAAAAAAATAACTACTTGTTTAACAATGCAGCGTCTTGAAGTTTTGAAAAATGACTCTAGGTCTTTTAATCTTACAAACCTACATGTAATAAAAAGATGACGAGGAGTTATTAGATTCTTTCTTAGGCCAGAGATCAATCAAAGATTCCATATCCTCTTCTTTTTCCTGAGGATCCGCTTCAGCCAGATAAGCATCTTTGCGTGAAACTTTATCTAAATTAGATATTCTTTTCTTTGCTTCTTTGCGCAAACGCCTTCGGGAAGTAGAAAGTAAGGCACCTAATTCATCTAGCAAGGGGGAGTGAAAAGAATTCAATTTGGCATAATTTTCAAAAATCATCATTCCTTTAAGGTAAGGCCAAGTCAAACTTGCTAAACTCATTTGCGAAGATCCTGTCAATATTCCTAAAAGTGCAAACAATCCTTGCAAAACAGGCTGTTCATGGGGAACAGCTTCATTAAAATGGGCAACAAAAGGTAAAAGTATTGCCAAATTTTGAGGGCTTACCCCTAACTTGGCTGCCCACTGTATAAAGTGTAGTCCCTCTTCCTGACCCAAAGAACTGGGATAAATATTTCCTAATGAAGCATTGTTATATTGAACATTCAATCTTTCACTAGGGAAAAAACTTTGAAGAGAACCCAACACAGACTTTAAAGCTAAATGTAGGGGTGCGTTTCTTGATGAGTCTAAATTTAAAGAAGTATTCAAAGAGGTAACCACTGATTGAGATAAAGGCAAACCTGATTCCGTTTTAAGTAAAAAAGCATTACTTTCTAAAAGGGCTAAGGGAGCTGCCAACTTAGCTTCTTGAAAAGTTGTTCCAACCTTCCCACTTTCCGGGCTTTGAAAAATATTTGGTGTTTTTGAAGTTGAAAATAACAGGTGAGAATTTTTAGTATGTGTCGAACTTGATGTGATTGAAGAAGTGAAAACTTTCAATAATTCTCGAACTTCGCCTTGAAGACTACTCAAAAGACTAGAACGATTTGAATACAAGCCAGGCTGCGATTCTTTGAAAGTTTCAGTTAGTTTTGCCTGTCCAAAACTTGAAGACTGTAAAGGATCGGCTTTAGGAAGCTTATCAGAAGTGCCATTGCTATTCTGAACATGTTGAGTAGAAATTGAATTTCTAGAAAAAGAAACAGACGTAGGATTTTCAGAATTTGGTTGCACTGTTTGTTGGGTTACATCACCCCTTAAACCATTACGAACAGTCGCCGTATCATTTAAATCTAAAATTTGCCCCATAACAGAACGGAGCCTTCTAAGATCCGACTCATAGCAACGAAAATTTTCCAGGAAAAAAGAATTATGTTTTTTTCTGGTCATTGTTCCCTCAAGTTAATGGGGCGACACTTTCGATTCTTCATTTGTAATCCCCTCGACTCCATTTAATCGACAAGGACCTGCCCCATTATTTGGAAAACTCATCAGAGGACCTCCATCGGGGGTCCTAAAAGAGGCAAAATTGTCTTTAGTGACAATTCTAAAAAGAGGATTTCCATTTGGAGCACTTTGATTGATCTCATTTGGAAAAAACCGATATCCTACAAAATTAACAACCATATTATTACGATCCCAATTTCTTCTTAACCAACTAGCTTCGCTATTTGGGTTACTATCCGCTTGTACGGTAGCAATATAATTGAGCCATGCCTGCGCCGAATTAATATTATCCATGTCTGCCGCTGTATCTAAATAACCAGGTAAACCATTCTGCAGATACATGTTCCTGCCCTGAAGACTAGT
>CAYYEM010000072.1:0-1330 GCA_964470915.1 uncultured Pseudomonadota bacterium | reverse complement strand
AGCTCATCGGCATCCATAATGAGTGGTTGCTAAAAAATAATGAAAAAATTCACTTTTGACAAGGTTATTAAATTTCTGACAATTCTTTGTGCTGAATTAACTGAAAAGCTTCCTGGTTATTTTCTGCCTTTAAAAGAGCTTGCATCAAGGTTTTATCCTGAAAAACCCTAGAAATACAGGCCAACATTTGGAGATGACTTCGGAATTGATCCTGAGGGGATAAAAACAACAAAACCCATTTTACAGAGAGTTTTTCTTCAAGGTCTTCATAGCCATTGGGCAAAATTCCTAAACAAGCTTTGATTTCCCGAATCCCTTCAAAACGAGCATGAGGAATGGCAAGACCATTCTCTAAAACTGTTCTCCCTTCTTTCTCACGATCCCATACTGCTTTTTTAACTGCTTCAATATCTTTCAAGCCTCCCACTTCTTGAAGCTTACAAATTAATTCATTTAAAAAAGATTCTTTAGATAGTGCGTTTTTTTCGATCACAATAGATTGCGGTGACAAATAATCACACAGTCGAAAATGAATAGAATGCTTTTCTTGGTTTGAAACTGACATAGTAAAATCCTATCATGCGCGCAAAGAAAGGCCTATATAGTTTAATCTTAATGACTTTCAATCAATTTCTACCTATTTTTTGAAAGAAAATATTTCAGGCTTTCTTTTGAAAAGGCGTTTTTAATAAAGCATTTTGTTCACGGGAAGGACCCACCGAAACTAAGACTAAAGGAAGACCTAGTTTTTTTTCAATGGCCTGAAGATACTTTTTGGCATTTTTGGGAAGCTTTGCAAAACTGCGAATTCCTGAAATATCTTCCTGCCATCCAGGAAATTCTTGATACACAGGTTTCACCTCAGCCAAATCAGCTACTTTTGAAGGAATATGATGAATGAGCTTGCCTCTCAATTTATAGCCTGTACAAACCTTGATTTTAGAAAGCCCAGAAAGCACATCTAGTTTCGTAATTGCTAAAGATGTAAGACCATTCACTCGTGCGGCATGAGACAAAACAACCAAATCTAACCAACCACAACGTCGCGGCCTACCTGTTGTAGAGCCATACTCTCCCCCTTTGTCTCGCAAAAGTTGACCCATTTCATCTTCTAACTCAGTAGGAAAAGGACCTGAACCAACTCGAGTTGTATAAGCTTTTGTAACACCCCAAACATGTGAAATCACTCCGGGCCCTAATCCTGAACCTACACAGGCTGAAGCACCCACCGTATTAGAGCTTGTGACAAAAGGATAAGTTCCATGGTCCACATCGAGGGAAGTTCCTTGAGCGCCTTCAAATAAAATTCTTTTTTTCTTGCTCAACTGCT
>CAYYEM010000071.1:0-5796 GCA_964470915.1 uncultured Pseudomonadota bacterium | reverse complement strand
AATTGAAGGATTTTAAAAAATAAAAAAATGCACCTTTTTGAAAATTACAACCCCCTCACCCACTTTTGAAATTCATCGCCTCGATGTTTATAATCTCGGAACATATCAAAACTGGAACAAGCCGGCGATAGCAAAACCACATCTCCCTCTTTTGCAAGATCTCGACAACGCGCTACAGCTTCCTGCATTGAACTGGCATCAAAGAGAGGCACTGCACCTTCTAAAGCAGCTCGAATTGTATCTTTCGCTTCACCTATCAAAACGACAGCTCGCGCCTTGTTTTTAATCAAGGCACGTAAAACTTTATAATCACCCCCCTTATCCTTGCCGCCTAAAATCAGCACTACAGGATCTTCAAAGCTAGCGAGTGACATCACAACAGCCCCTACATTCGTGCCTTTGGAGTCATCAAAATATTTTACCCCTTTTAACTCTCTTACGAATTCCAAACGATGGGGCAGTGCTTTGAATTCTTCTAGTGTTTTCTGAATAATCTCTTGAGAAATTCCCGCCAACTCTGCTGCCGCAATCGAAGCCATCATGTTTTCAATATTGTGCAAACCCTTCAGGCTTGCTTTTTGGAGAGAATAAGTTTTTTCAACACCAGAAACATGAGAAACCAAAGTGTCTTCACTGTCCCAACAAATTCCCTTTACGTGCTCAGTAGAACTGAAAGGAATTTTTTTACATTTGGCTCCCTCTATAGCTTTCAAAACATGCACATCATTGGCATTATAAATTAAAAAATCACTTTCATTCTGATTTTTCCAGATCAAAGCCTTCGCTTTAATATAGCCTTCCATGTTTTTGTGACGTTCGAAATGATCGTCAGTAATATTTAAAATCATCGATATTTTGGGATGAAACTTTTCGATAGTTTCCAGCTGATAACTACTCACTTCAAGAATGGTCCAATCTGGATTTGGATTTGACCCTGTGCTGAGCCCTTCGACCCTACTCAGGACAGGCTCCACCGAAGTATCGATCAGCTTCACCCAAGGCGTTCCTAAATTTCCTCCAAGAGCAATTTTAAAATTAGCATTTTGAAAAATAGCTCCCGTCAATTCAGTTGTTGTAGATTTCCCGTTGGTGCCTGTTATCGCGATGATAGGCGATTTTGAAAAAGCTGAAGCAAATTCAAGTTCGCCGGTAACAGGAATCTTTCTGCGTCGAGTTTCTTGAACCAAAATATGATCTTGAGAAATTCCGGGGCTCACAATCAATAAAGAAACTTTTTCCCATTCGATCTGATACTCATCACTATGGGAAAAAATCTTAACCCCACGAGAAGCTAGAGTTTCTGTTTTGGGTAGCAAAAGGGATTTCGGCAAATCATCCACAGCTATTACATTTGCACTACGATTCAATAAAAACTCGCAGACCGCAATGCCAGTACTTCCAAGGCCTAGAACCAGAATAGTTTTATCTTTTAAGTTTTCCATTAACGTATTTTTAAAGTTGCCAACGAGACAATTGCTAAAATTAAACTAATAATCCAAAAACGAACGATGACTTTAGGTTCAGCCCAACCTTTGAGCTCAAAATGATGATGAATCGGTGCCATTCTAAAAATTCTTTTCCCGGTCATTTTAAAAGAAAGCACTTGAGCAATCACTGATAAAGTTTCCAATACAGGAATTCCAGCGATCACAATCAACAACAATTCATTTTTTGTGATTAGGGCGACCAAACCGAGCACGCCGCCTAAAGCAAGCGAACCCACATCTCCCATAAAAATTTGTGCGGGATGGGAGTTATACCAAAGAAAGCCCATCACTGCGCCCGCAATTGCAGCACAAAATACGGCAACCTCACCAGCCCCTGGAATCGAAGAAATTTGAAGATAGTCTGCAATTTTGGCATTCCCAGCGACATAGGCAAAAATTCCGTAAGTTCCAAAAGCAGTGATAGTAGGAACCGCCACTAAACCATCCAAACCATCTGTAAGATTCATCGCATTTGAAGCTCCCACCATTACAAGCATAATGAGTGGAATATAATACCAACCTAAGTCAGGATGAATATTTTTAACAAAAGGCATATAGAGTTGAGTATCAAAACCCAACTCGGTAATCATAAAGTAACCTGCTAATCCCGAAAAAGTGAACTGAAAGAGTAATTTATAACGACCTTTCAGACCTTCGTTATCCTTCATAATTTGTTTTTTATAATCATCGATAAAACCAATGAGGCCAAAGGCTGCGAATACCGACACACAAAGCCAAGTATAACCATTCGTTAAATTTCCCCACAAAAGAGTTGAGACAATAGCCGCAATCAAGATCAAAACTCCTCCCATTGTAGGAGTTCCTTTTTTTATTTGGTGATGTTCAGGTCCTTCTTCTCGAATAAATTGGCCCAATTGTTTTTCAGCAAGAAATCGAATAAGAGGTTTTCCAAAAATAAAATAAATAAGCATCCCCGTCATGAAAGCAGCGAAGCTTCGAAAGGTAATATATTTAAAAACATTAAAAGCCTGAAAACTTTCATGTAAAGGATATAAAAATTGATAGAACATGAATTCCCCTATTCTTAAGAAAATTTCCCCTGAAGAAACTCCGTCACTTTTTCCATCTTAGCTCCCCGAGAGCCTTTTACTAAAATCACTTTACATTCTGGCGCCCAAGTAAAAATTGTTTCAAACGCTTCCTCTTGCGTAGCAAATGCAAAACACTTTTTTTCATTCATACCCGATTGAATAGCAGCTTGAACCATCTGATTTGAATAAGGGCCCACAGAAACAAGACAAGCAATCTGATTTTTAGCGACAGCTTCTCCTACTTGACGATGTCCTGCTTCGGCAAAATCTCCTAGCTCCCTCATCTCCCCTAAAATAGCGAGACCAGGATTGCTTTTTTTAAGAAAAGCTAAAGTTTCTAAAGCCGCGCTCATCGATGAAGGATTTGCATTGTAACAATCATTCAAAAGAAGCATTTTATTTTTAAGCTGAATAATTTCCATCCGCATTGCACGGCCTCGATAAGTCATGAGGCCTTTAGACATCTTCGCAGGATCGACACCTAAAGCAAAACCTACAGATAAAGCTGCGAGGGCATTTTTAGCGTTGGCCTTTCCATAAGCTGGCACTGCAAATGAATATTTTTTTCCACGAAATGAAATTTCTAATTGAATACCCTGATCATTTAAATTTTGATTTGAACAATACACATCTGCATTATTTTCGATGCCAAAACTAATCTTGAAAGCTCGTGTTTGCATTTTTGAAATGTATGCATCATCAGCATTGACTAAAGCTAAAGCTCCTGAGGGGAGTTTTGCAAACATTTCTCCATTCGATCTTGCAACCCCATCTAGATCTTTCATTTTTTCAACATGCTCAAAACCTGTATTAGTTAAAAGTGCAACCGTAGGCTCTGCGATTTCAGTTAAACGAGCCATTTCTCCAAAATCATTCATCCCCATTTCAATGACGGCAGCTTCATGGCTAGACTCAAGTTTGAGTAACATTTTAGGAACACCAATAAGATTATTCAAATTTCCTTCGGTCGCTAAAGTTTTATATTGGGAAGAAAGCACTGCTGCGGTTATATCTTTTGTAGTTGTTTTCCCATTACTTCCTCCAATGGCTACCAAAGGAATTGTAAATTTTCTCCTCCAGACTCTAGCAATATTACCCAAAGCATGAAGCGTACAAGAAACCACGATAACGGGAATTTTTTCAGAAGAAAAATCTTCAGGCTTAAAACAATCTCTTTGTAGGATAAGCCCCTCAGCCCCTTTTGACAAAACCTCTTTTATATAATGATGTCCGTCAAAATTTTCACCGCGTAAACAAAGAAAAAAATCACCCTTCTGAATCGTACGACTATCGGTGGAAATAGAAGTCACCAAGTAAGACGGTGTCCCTTGAAGTAGTTCCCCTCCTGTTGCTTCTAGAATCTCTTGTAGAGTCAATTTCACTGTAAATACTCCCTTGCCACTTCACGATCATCAAAATGAATCTTCTCTTTGCCAAGAATCTGATAGTCCTCGTGACCTTTTCCTGCAATCAACACTACATCTCCTGGCTCCGCTTTTGAAAGAGCCAGCCCTATCGCTTTTTTACGATCCACTTCTACCCAAAATTTTTCATTTTCTTTCCAGCCTAAAGATTTGAGACCAGGTCGAACATCCTCCAAAATAGATTCGGGTTTTTCAGTACGTGGATTATCGCTCGTGAGCACCGCAAAGTCCGAAAGCTTTGCAACTTCGGCGCCCATAAGAGGTCGTTTTGTTTTGTCCCGATCACCTCCACAACCAAAAACTGTAATGATTTTGGATGTTCCAATCACTTGTTTAAAAGTTTTCAATACATTCTTCAGTGCATCAGGGCTGTGAGCATAATCAACAAACACATGAATATTTTGAGAATTATCTACTCGTTCCAAACGTCCTGGCACGGATTTAAATTGAGACAGGGCTTGTTGGGTTTTCTCAAAAGAAATTCCTAGAGCTTTTCCAGCAGCGATCGCACACAATAAGTTTGAAAGGTTAAACTCTCCCATCAGAGGACTTTTTAGAAAAAATCTCCCATCCGGACTTTGGATCTCAGCCTCGATACCCTCCACTGTGATTTTTTTTGATAGAGGATAAAAATCAGCCCCCTTATCCGCAGAAAGAGAAATTGCAAAACAAGAAACTTTGATTTCCTTTTTAAGCTTTGCAACCCAAGGATCATCAATGTTTAAAATTGCCCAAGGATTTTTCTTTCTACTTTCAGGCAATATTTTTCTGAAAAGTTTAGCCTTTGCCTCAAAATAATTTTCGAGATTTTGATGATAATCTAAATGGTCTGGAGTTAAATTCGAAAATACACAAACATCAAAATCCAAATCATCCACTCGATGTTGATCGATCGCATGAGAAGATACTTCCATCACAAGAGCATCCGATTTTTCTTGTTGGCGTTCGGAGATAAAACGGTTCAAGTCAAGAGACTCGGGTGTAGTATGAGTTGCAGGAAAAATTTTTCCAGCATGTCTAAAATTAATTGTTCCAATGACCGTAGCCGAAAAACCAGCTTCTTGTAAAATAGCTTCCATTAAATAAGAAATGGTCGTTTTTCCATTTGTACCAGTAATGCCCACCACTTTCATCGACTGAGCAGGCGAATGATAAAAATTAGCAGACAATTTTGAAAGAGCCACTCGCGAATCTTTCACAATAAAACAAGGAACAGGATATTCAATATCTTCTGCTTTTTTTTCGCAGAGCAAAGCGACAGCACCTTGTTCGATCGCCTGTGAAATAAATTGGTGACCATCTGAAGTTGTTCCTTGGATAGCTACAAATAAAGTCCCCTGTTTGACTTGTCTGGAATCATAAGAAATACTCGATACATCGAGTGGAGGCAAGGAGCCCTGATTTAATAATTCAATTCCATGAAACAGTGTTTTTATTTCCATGAGATCATGTTGATGAAGGGGGTTTAAATAATAATTTAATTTCCGAACCTGATTTTACAGTTTCCCCAGGAGATGGTTTTTGTTCACTACAAAGCCCTGAACCTTCCACCACTAGCTTCACATCTTGCCGATCCCAAGTTTTGAGAATTTCGCGTAAAGGTTTTCCGGTCCAATTGGGAACCTTGTACAAACCAGGTTCCACTTCAACCAGCTCAGGAGGGGCTTCAATTTTTGGTTTTTCTTCAATTGTTTCTTTTTCGTTAGCTTTATTTTTTTTATCCTTCGACTTCTCTTGTTTTGCTAATTTATCGGCTTTAGCTTTTTCTTCTTTCGTCGCTGGCTTAGCTTGTGTCTCTGGCTTTTTCAATGTTTCTTTAGTGAGAATAATAGG
>CAYYEM010000070.1:0-5882 GCA_964470915.1 uncultured Pseudomonadota bacterium | reverse complement strand
TGTGGACAGGGACGGAATCGAACCGCCCACGCCAGCCTTTTCAGGGCTGCGCTCTACCGACTGAGCTACCTGTCCATTTGCTCATCCCAGCAAAGCTGAGACTCGCTAAAGCCAGAGAAAGATACCTTTCTACCCCTGACATTCCCCATTGGCAAAGTACTTTTCATTTTCTTAACGAGCTGAAGAGCCCGTTTGATGGGCAGTACCTAGATTGGAGAGTGCTGGGTTATAAAAACTCCTCACCCTGGTGTCAAATTAAATTCTAATCAGGGAAAATAAAAGGAAAACTTACTTGGTTTCGTCTGATTCTTCTTCCGCTTCAGAAGTCTCAGCCTGTTCCTTTTTTTTACGTTGACGCTCATCTCTTTCTATTTTTCTTTTCTTTTCTTGTTCTTCGGTAAGAGTTTCAAAGTATTTTTCAAGATCATCCATTCCCCAAAGAGCTGCTAACAAACGTAGGTATTTTGCATCGTTTTTAGGATCTGCTGTATTCAGTAAGTTCGCTGGAAAAACTACCCCATCAGAAAAAATCTTAAAAGCTCCTGACATTAAAGGAGATGATTTATAACCCATCAAACCTTGAGCTGCTTTCTGTAAAGAATCGGTAACAGGGATCTCAGTCGTAGGTTTATTGGCAGCGGGAGCCTTTATCTCTGTTGCAGGAGAAGTCGTGGGCGGAGGGGTTTGGATGGGTCCTTTTACTTTAGTCATTATAGTTTTATCTTAAGGGAGCAAGACAAAAAAAGAAACAAAAAACCCTTCTGCTTAAGGCGAAAGGGTTTAATGATTTAAAAACATTTTACTATTTTCTATTTTGCTGAATCAGGCGGTTATTATCCTGAATGTGAGTCAGTTTTTCGAGATCTTTATCTTGAACTTGAAAATCTTCGTGGCCTTCCACATTACCTTCTTTGGCATATTTAATCGCTGTTGCCATCACTCGAAAAACTTTTTGATCAAGTCCTGAGTATATTGTATCAAAAAGCTCATTTATTAACTCAATCTGCTTTTCTTTTGGAAGTTTAGATACTTTTTCTCTAAACGATTCTAAATTAATTGCACTAGCACTCATATTTATCCCCCTTAGGCTCCAAAAATTTCAGGATGATTTGCGGCTACTCTCGATGCTGCTGCATCGGCTATATCACCATACTCTTCTGCACGACCGTATGCTGCTGCAATTGACCCACCTGGCAACGCTCTCTCTGCAGCATTTGGAACATGTCTTCCGGCAATCCCAACTCTAAAAGCACC
Organism: uncultured Pseudomonadota bacterium; assembly: GCA_964470915.1. Classification (GTDB taxonomy): domain Bacteria; phylum UBA10199; class UBA10199; order JADFYH01; family JADFYH01; genus CAYPXN01. The sequence goes on along the minus strand of CAYYEM010000070.1, from coordinate 4,628 downwards.
TTGCTGAGGAGCAATCTTGTTTAATTCAGCTGCAGCTGCTGCCCCATCGGGTCTAGCGTTTGAAGTACTTGGAGCGCTTGAAGGATTCGTGCGAGGTGTAGGCTCAGTACTGGATGGAACTACGACGGGATTTATTCTGTTACGATCAATCGGGTTTGCCATACTTTGCTCCTTTTAAAAATTTTAACTTTTTTAGCTCAGGATTGAAACGACTATTTGAAGGTAAGCAATTTAGATGCCAACAAGTATTAACAATCCTTAACTTTCTTTAGCATATTGAAATTCTTAAACTTTTTAAGAACTTCTCCCTGCTATATTAACTTATCGGTAGCCTTACCCAGGTTTTTGCGTGTAATCTTCACTCCAAGAAAAATAGTTAAAAGGGGTGTTATGTCACCAACTTACAATCGAAAAGACCACTATTATAAGAAGGCCAAAGAAAAAGGACTAGCCTCGAGGGCTGTTTTTAAGCTGGAGGAACTTGACCAACAATTTCATCTCATCAAGTCTGGAAATAAGGTTTTAGATATGGGTTGTGCTCCTGGAGGCTGGCTACAATATATTGCTCAAAAAATAGGGCCTCAAGGAAAAGGGGTGGGGATTGATCTCTTAGAAGTCAAAGCCAAGCTTCCCTCAAATATTTTAATATTTCAAGGTGATGCCACTCAGGAAGACATGCAAAAACTTTGCATAGAAAAATTGGGAGGCGAAGCCGATGTGATTGTTTCAGATATGTCGCCCAATCTTTCTGGAATAAAATTTAAAGACAACTACGACTCTTACCTGCTTTGTTTGAATGTATTGAAGGTCGCCCAAAAGATTTTAAAAAAAGGCGGTTCGATGGTGGTCAAAATTTTTCCAGGAGATGAGTTACCTGACTTCAAGAAAAAGCTTTATGAAAACTTTGAGGAAATCAAAACTTATGTTCCGAAATCTACTCGTAAAGGTTCGTCTGAAATTTATCTGATCTCGAAAAAATTTAAGGCCTCTGTTTAATCCAAAATGAGGCATTTTTTCCTGCAAACACACCTGTGCAAATTGCTACTCCTGCCCCACACCTTCCTTGAATATAATCATAACCACTCAAGACCGAACCTGCAGCGAACACATTTTGAAAATTTTTCCCTTCGCTTTTCATAAAAGGTTGAAACAAATCATTCCAACGAACTCCTACTTTCCACAAATCCTGGCTATTTCTAAAATCTGCATCACTCAGCTGACTTGATTTTTTTTCCTCGGGACAATTTAACTCTGCATCGAAAACATTCTCTTTTAATCTAGGACCAGCCTGGATGCCCGTTCCCAAATATTTCCCACTCGCTAAAATATAGGCCTTGGCTTGCAAGCGAATGATATTATGATTTGATTCTAATTCAAGAGCTTGAACATGGGCATCTTCTTGAATCACGGTTTTAACCTCTCCCTTTAAAACCTGAATCCCTCTTGATTCACAGGCCATTTGAATGGCTTTACGTAACCTTAAGCCTGGCACAACGATCGGAGAGCCTAAAGTTTCAGCAATTTTCAAACCCGTAATCCGCTTTAAGGTTCTTAAAATCAGTTCAGTATTTACTAAACCTAAAAGAGGAGGAAATAACACATGGGTGTAAACTTTTCCCTGTAAGTAAGATAAAAGATTTTGCGTAAAAGGAACAAAAGCATTTTCTTGATCAAAATTGTGAGCAATTTCAAAATCTGTAAGCGAACTTTTTCCTTCAAGTTTTGGAAAATCTAAATCTAAATTTCCTACAAATTGTAAATAGGGCACAGCCTGCTCTGCTTGAAAATCAAGCAAAGAATTTTTTACAAATTCGCTCCGAAAATTTGGAAACCCATGAACACCCACCACCAAAAGCTTTGCTTGATTCATAGAAAGCAAATTGGCGTCTTCCATATTTTGAGGAACCAGGGCGCTAGCTTTCAAGTTACCAAAACTACCTATTTGTAATCTGTTTTTTTCAAGATCCCCCACCCAAGACATCGGCAAAGCTTGTGTTGTTTCTCTCAAGGATTCTCTCAAAAAATCAAAAAAAGAACCTGCCCCCATTTGACGAGACAAAGTGGTATAAGGATGATTTTTTTCATGTTGAATAATACTTTGGAGATTTTTTTCTAAAGATACTTCTGATGAATCTGCAACATCGATAGCTCCCGAAGAAAGAAAGCTAGCCCCTGTCGATTTTTCAACTAAAATCACAGAATGACCAAGCTTAACCGATTCTAGTGCTGCAGCAAAACCTGCCCATCCACCACCTATTACAATAATATCCGCTGAAAAATTCATAATCTCTTCTGGTCTAAACAAGTGACATTCAAGTGCTGGGCTTGATTGAGTTCTTCTTGTTGTAATTGAAAATGATCTAGTATTGTTCGCCGATCTTTCCATTTCATTTGAAAAAAATCAGCTGCCTGTGAAAAAACTTCGCGGGGAGAAAACCCTAATTCTTCCCCTAAAATTTGGGCTCCCATCATCAAACATCGAGTACCTTCGCAAGGTCCCAAAGAAAATCGAGTCCTTCGTTTAATATCATCCAATGTTTTTGCCCATTGTTTACGAATCACATAACGAATTTCAGCTTCAAGAATAGGCTCACAATCACAAATGATATTTTTATGATTGGTATTCGAAGCCATAATTTCCAAAATTTCCTTCACTCGACTTCCATGGCGATACACCAAACTATTCATTGCATAAACTGGCACTTGATATTTTTGCGCTAACTCCTGGACATTCATCTTTTGCTCAGAACCCGGCAAAGGCACTTCATGAGTCTTACATTCGGCCAAATGACCCAATTTTTTACATACTTGATCAACCGCTGCCTGACTCATCAATCGATAACTAGCAAGTTTTCCGCCTGCAATAGAAAGCAAACCTTTCACGCCATCACGAATTTCATGATCGAAAATTTCGTAGTCCCGGGTAAGATCATCTTCATATTTATTTCTCTCATAAAGTGTCGGACGTACCCCAGCCCAAGCTCGAATCATTCTAGCCTGACGAATAGCTGGAAAAACCTTTTCAATCCCTTCCAATAAATATTCCACTTCATCCGGACTAATACTCAAATCATCTGGGTCTCCAAAAAAATCATCATCTGTAGTTCCCAAAATAGTTTCATTGTGATGAGGCATTAGAAAAATCGAACGACCATCGATTGCCTTTGCAAGAATTGCCGAATTAATGAATTGGCGATCAAATGAAATATGAATTCCTTTGGCAGGTCTTAATTTAATTTCCACCCCTGCCATTCTGGCAATTTTTGGAACCCAAGGGCCTGCAGCATTCAATACAAGCTTTGCTCGCACTTCTTTCACTTCGCCACTGAGCTGATCTTTTAAACTCAACCCAATCACTTGTTTGCCTTCTTTGATGATTTTCAAGACTTCAGTATGATTGGAAACATCCGCTCCATGTTCTGATGCCGATAAGGCATTCAAAAAAGTAAGCCGCGCACTATCCAAACCCCATTCATCGAAAGTCACTGCACCGATCGTCTTATGATTCAAGCCTGGCTCTATCTGAAGCGCTTCCTCTCTATTTAAACGCGTGTGAGCTTTGCCATTTTTAAAAGGGGAATAACGATCATAAGCTTCAAAAAAAGTTTCAAGCAACTCGAGTTCTATTTTTTTAGCAATACGAGAATCACCTTCTTCGCATAAAACCGGAAAAATAAAAGGAATGCGAAAAATTAAATGAGCGGCAATTTTTTGGATGTAACCAGAATCCAGGCAAGACGTTTTAGTCGTATGAATATCAGAAAGAAGATATCGAACCCCACCATGAATCATTTGTGAATTTGCACCAGAAGTGGCTGAGGCAAAATCATTTTTTTCGACTAACAAGACTTTAAGTCCTCGCATCGCCGCATCACGTGCAATACCGCAACCGTTAATACCTCCACCAATGACTATAAGATCATAATTTTCAGACATAATTTATTCATTTCCTAAGTAAGGGTAAAAAATACTATATATAAAAACCAAAGCAAGAAACTAATATGGCTTTTTATGATTATCATTTTATCACCCATTGGAAAATTAAAGGCCCTGTCGATGCAGTTTTCAAGATATTAAAGGAAGGGCAAAATTATGAGCAATGGTGGAAACCTGCTTATGTGAGTACTCGGAAGCTAGATGAAAAAACAATTCAGGCCGTTGTACGCGCAAAACTTCCCTACACTCTCACTTTCAACACTGAGCTCATTCATGAAATGACCAATCAAGAAATAGAAATAAAGTCGACCGGTGAACTTGAAGGCAATGGGCTCTGGAAGCTAAAATCCGACGGTTCCTTCACTCATGTTACTTTTTTGTGGAATGTAAAAGCCACTAAACCACTCATCCAGTGGCTATCTTTCTTTTTAAAGCCGATTTTTAAATGGAATCACAATTGGGTAATGAAAACAGGGGAAGCTTCCTTGCAAAAAGAAATCGACAAAATTTCTTAAAGCTCATTCCATGCAATCAGTAAGATCGGGGATTCCCTATGCTCATCCCCGTGCCCCTGATATTCAAACTCAGCTTGGAGTAAATCCAATCTTCGTTTGCACAACTTATGGTTCATTTGTACATCCTCAAGACCTTTTGTACCAGATTCTTAAGATTTCAGAGCTTGTATTGGTTTC
>CAYYEM010000069.1:4421-6229 GCA_964470915.1 uncultured Pseudomonadota bacterium | reverse complement strand
TTAAAGAAGCTCTTGAAAAGAAACTGGATCTACACTTTAACATTTCACCCAATTTACCCCCCATTGAAACAGATCCCGACATGATACTGCAAGTTTTGAATAATCTTTTGAATAATGCGATGCGCTATGCTCAATCGAAAATTATTGTCAATGCTGAATTGATTGAGAATCAAGGTCAGCAAAGTATTCAAATAAGCATTATCGATGATGGGAAAGGTATTCCTGACGAAAAAATACATCTGCTTTTTAAAAAATTTGAGCAAATTAATCGCCCTTCGGGTGGTGCTGGCTACAAAGGAACTGGATTAGGTCTAGCGATCTGCAAACAAATTATAGATCTCTTACAGGGGAAAATTTGGGCAAATTGTAGCCAAAATAAAAAAACAGAGTTTCACATTTTGCTCCCCTGCAAGCAAGCGACAGGCGGAGGACATAGTATCCTCAACAATACACTGAACAAAAAAACCATTCTCATCGCTGAAGATGAAGAAGATTTGGCTGAAAGCATCAAAACCTTCCTGGAAAAAGAAAATTACTATTGCGATACTGTTCAAAAAGGAATTCAAGTATTAGAATATGTGTACAGTCATGCCCCTGATCTTATTTTGCTTGATTATATAATTCCTTCAGGAACCGGAGACAGTATTTTAACAGTTCTTAAAAATGACCCCATCGCTTCTTCAATTCCTGTGATTGCGATGAGCGCTCATTTAGAAGGAAACACCAAAGAGCTCTTTATGCAAAAAGGTGCGGTGGCCTTTTTAGAAAAACCGTTTAGTTATGAGTACCTTCTAAAGGTTATCAAATCAGTTCTATGAAAACATTACTCCTTCTTACATTAATAGTAGCTTTGGCTTATTCCATTCATTTATTTTCCAGAAATAAAACATTTCATTGGCTGGTATATTATGGCCCTACACTTTCAGAGAAACAACTCAGCTCCATTCAATTAGCCATTGTTGAACCTGATCACATCCAAGCAAATGATTTTTCCAAAAGTAAAACCCAATGGATTGCTTACCTGAGTGTGGGAGAAATTCACCATTCAAGACCTTACTGGCCCATGATTCAAAACAAATCTTATGTCATTGAAGAAAATGAAAATTGGAAGGGCAGTTTTCGGCTCGACCTACGCTCATCTGAATGGCAAGAAAAGATTCTAAACGAGATCATTCCTGATCTTGTGCAAAAAGGATATCAGGGTGTTTTTTTAGACACTATTGATACAGGACTTTATCTAGAATCGAAAGACTCTCAAAAATTTAAGGGCTCCAGAGAAGCTACCGTTCAACTGGTTAAAAAAATAAAATCCAAATTTCCTTCGCTTGCAATTTACCCAAACAATGCACTGGAGCTCTTGCAGGATTACGGCAACGAAATCTCTGGGGTGGTCGTGGAAGACCTTTACACACGTTATGATTTTAAAAATAATAAAAGCATTCAAACCCCTTCAATAGATTCAGAATATAAAGAAAAATTTTTGGATGAATTCAAAAAACGTTTTAACAAAAAAGTATTAAATATTTTATATGCTGATTCCCCCAAGAGCCCATTAGGCAAATATGCCATTGAACGCTCCATTCAAAAAGGCTATAACTGGTTTCTTACTAATATTGAACTCACCCAAATAGGAGAATCGGGTTGAATCGATTGATTGCTATAATTTTACTTTTTCTACCCCTCTCCTCTTTCGCTTCTGTTGAAAAACCCATCCTTCGAAAAGTCATTGCACTCTATGACCGGAATTTAAACAAAGACCCATTTTTCACTACTATTCATCAACAAGTAGAAATGCCTCTGAATTATTT
>CAYYEM010000069.1:0-4321 GCA_964470915.1 uncultured Pseudomonadota bacterium | reverse complement strand
AAAGATTCAAGCATGATCGAATATGAACGCAAACTAAGCCTGGCTGAGAACCTTTTATATAGTCATTACCGTGTTACAGATCCACAAGCACGTGTCTATTTAAAGGTAAGACGAAAAGATCTTGCTGATAGCGAATCTGATCTGGTGTTTACTAATCCCCAAGGCGGCTTTGTTCACAGCAGCTATGTAATTTTTGAAATGAAGGATATTGAAAAAAAACAATGGCGACTCAATCCTTTTAAATTTTTAGAAGAAGCTTTTGATACTACCGGATTTCCTAAACCAGATGCCAATACACTGAATGGTAAAAGAATTTTTTATTCCCATATTGATGGCGATGGCATTTTCAATATCTCAGCGATAGATCGCAAATCATTTTCAGGTGAAATCATCCTCAAAGAAATTCTCCAAAAATACCCACAAGTTCCTATCACGGCTTCTCTCATAACAGGCTATTTTGACATGCTGGAATATAAAAACCAGCGGACAAAAGATCTTTATAAAAACATTTACTCTTTACCAAATATTGAAGCGGCTTCTCATGGCTATGCCCACCCTCTCGTATGGAGAAAAGGGAAAGTCGCCCTCACAATACCTGGCTATCAATTTGATGCTAAAAAAGAAATTGTAGATTCTACTCAGCTCATGAATGATCTATTGAAATCTCTTGGTATTCAAAAACAAACAAGACTTTTCCAATGGACTGGAGATTGTTTTCCTTCAGAAGATCAAGTGGCCTTAAGCGAACAATTTAAACTAATCAACATGAACGGAGGAAATAGCCAGTTTGATCAAGCGACAGATAGCTATTCATTTGTTTATCCTATAGGCTTGCTGCGAAATCAATCTCGTCAAATCTACGCCGTAGCTCCCAACGAAAACATTTACACCAATCTTTGGGAAGGACCCTATTATGGATTTCGTCGTGTCTTGGAAACCTTTCAAAGCACAGAACATCCGCTACGGGTAAAACCCATCAATATCTATTATCATTTTTATACAGGCGAGCGACTTGCTGCAATAGAGGTCTTAAAACAAGTTTATGATATTGTTTTAAAACAAGATATATTTCCAGTATTTGCGGCAGAATATGTAGAAATAGCTCAAGATTTTTTCAATACCCGAATTGATGCTGACCAAGGCGCTTGGGTGATCCAAAATAATGGAAAACTCAAGACGATTCGCATGGATCACAATTCCAAATTTGTGGATTTGAAGCGCTCTCTTGGGATTTTAGGTTTTAAACATTTTCAAGGTAATCTCTATATTCATCTGGCAGAAGGTCCCGGACCTTTTAAAATCTTCTTGAGCGCCGCTCCTCCCCAACAGCCCTATCTTGAAAGCAGTTCATTTAAGCTTACTCAATGGCAAGCCAGCCCTCAACTGATTCAATTTGAAAAATCAGGTTGGTACAGAAGCGAAATCACTTTGGGAGGTCTCTTCCCCCTAAAAAAATATCGCATTGAAACCGAAAATGAAGTAATAAATGGGACAAGTAACCAACTTGGCAAGTTGGATATAAGATTTAAAAATGCTGAAAATTCAAATTTAAAACACAAAGTTAAAATAAGTCTTGAATCTTTCTAGAACCCAAATCCTATTATTCTTTCTCACCTTGTCTATCCTTGCCTGGCTATTATACCCTCGTGATTTTTTCTTGGGATATATCTACGAAGGCGTGAATGACTTTCAACAATCTGAAAACTACTACCTAAAATATTTAAAGAAACATCCTAATAACAAAAGAGCTGTTCTTCGTTTGGCAGATCTTTACCAAAGAATGGCCGAACCTGAAAAAGCAAGTCCTTTGCTTAAAAATCTATATCTTCACAGAAATAAAGATTGGAAAATTGCTCAAATCTATTTGGATCACTTGGAAAACTTGCAAGACAGCGAATCTTTATATCAAGCCCGTTTGCTGATTGCTGACAATTTTCTAACAAACCCTCGTTTATCTTCTAAAAAAGTCGAAACGGAGCTACTTTATCCTGCGCTGGAATATGCCCTTTGGAAACAACGTTATGAAGAAGCTTATCAAATTTTAGAAAAATTAATTCCCATTGCAAAAAATCCTCAGGACTATCGAGGCTATATCCGAGAACTTGACAGTAAACTTCAAAAAACTAATCAAACTATCGCCTATTTAAAGCAAGATCTCAGTCGCAACCCAAAAGATTACGAAGCACGCCTTGAACTCGTTGCAATTTATGACATGTTGAACAATCAGGATGAGGCGCTAAAACTGGCTAATGAAGGTCTATTGTTATTCCCAAAAAATCTCGTATTACTCAAGAGAAGAGCCCTCCTCTATCATGAAGTCCAAAATAAGGAGGCTCAAATACAAGATATTCAAACCATTTTAGGTTTAAAAAACCTGGATGAAGAAGAAAAACTAGATTTTGAAGATGACCTCGCCAATCTATTTTCTCAAACTGGAAAAATTGCTCAAGCAATAGAAATCTGGCAAAAACATCTCGCCCAAAACCCTCTGAACAAAAAAACATGGGATAATATCATCTATGCCTATTTGGATCATGACCAAACAGATCAGGCACTTATTACTTTAGAAAAATACCTACAACTTTTCCCTCAAGATCTTGAAAAAGAAAAACTACTGCTTGAAATATATCTCTATAAGAAAAAGGACATAAGACGTTTAGCCGAATACAAGATTTTTATTCAAAAAACTCACTCCTTAAGTTTTGCTCTCGACGTTGCCTATTTGCTCTCTGACAAACACCTTGATTCAGAAGAATTAACTTGGCTTGAGTCTATGAGGCCTCTCTTCCCAAAAAATGAACAAATTCTCAAATTACTCTCAGAACTTTACTATGAAAAAAAGGATTATGAAAAAGTATTGGCTCTACAACTTTTGCTTTTAAAAAAGCACCCTTCATCTTCAGAAATTACTCAACGCATTGCTGAAATATATAATATGCTAGGAAGTCGTGAAAAGGCTCTCGAATATTTTGAAAAACTGGCCCAACTCAAAACAAATGATTCAGAAATCCAGAAATTGGTTGGAAAGGAACTTTTTTTCCAAAGTTTTCCCAAAAAAGCTTTAAAATATTTACAAGCCGCTGCAAAACTGAATCCTAAAGATCCAGAAACTTGGTTTTGGATTTCTGAGGTATACACCTATGAATTGCAAAAAAAGGAGGCTCAGGAAGCCGCTCAAAAGGTGATTACATTACTCTCTACTTCTACAAAACTTTCAGAAGAAGAAAGCAGAATGAAATTAAAATCAGAAGGAAAAATTGCCTGGAATAAAAATTTAAATGAAGCTTATAAAACAACCCTTTTGAAATACCCTAAAAATCTGGATTTGCGGGCAGATTACATTGACCTTCTCCTAGAAAATCACCAATTAAAAAATGCTCAAGCCCAAATTGATCAACTTGAAAAAATCAGCCCAAACTCTGAAAGAATTCTGCCCTATCAAATTCGTATGGCTTTTGAAAAACGTCATTGGAAACTTGCTATCAATGGGTTGCGGCAACTTATCGATAAAAACCCATCCTTACTATCCTATCGTCGAGATTTGGCCGAAGCTTATTATCAAAATGGGCAATGGAGAGAAGCACTACGAGAATATGAGTCGGTTGAAAAACAAAGCGGTGACGAATTTAAAGTACGAAAAGCGATTCGTGAAATTCATGAAAACTATGACCACCGAGTAGGTTTTAATTATCATTTCTTAAGTTTGGGAAGCGATGATATTATGGAGTGGAAAAGTTTTTACCAGGGCTATCTTCGTAACCACTGGAAAATGAATGCTGAAATGGTTGTAGGACGATTTACCTCCACAGTGATTAATTATGAGGGTTTGGCTGAATATGGCAAAGTCTCTTTCAGTCGTACTCATCTACAAAATTGGCTTCTGACAGGAGCCTTGTCTTTTGGAGTGAGTGATCCTCGTACAACTCTAAGTCCGGAAGTAGGAGCTCAATACAAAATAGCAGAGAATGCAAATTTAGGCATGGGCTATCAATATAGGAGCCTGAGGGTAGACTTTCCTCAAGCGGTTGCAGCAGGCACCTTGGAAGATATTGCCTATTTTAACTGGCAATATAGCCCTTTGGAGTGGTTAACATTTTCAGGGGATTATGAATGGAACCGCAATTACCTCCCAAACAGTGCTCAAGGTTTTGGGAACCAAGTCGATGTTGCCTTGAATTTTAGAATTTTGAAAAAACCTAATTTTACGCTTGGATATCAATATACCTTCAGCAATAATACTGGGCAGGCTTTTTTAAACCAGGTACCTTTAATTCCAAAAATGTCAGTACATTACCTGATTGGAAATGTCTCTCAACAGGTT
>CAYYEM010000068.1:2423-6412 GCA_964470915.1 uncultured Pseudomonadota bacterium | reverse complement strand
TTTGCAACATGGAGATATAAGAAGTCAAAGTCTTAGAGCGGTTTACATTGAAAAACGCTTAACACTTTCCCTATTTCAAGCTTATAGTGATCTCATGAAGGCAGAATTTCTGGCTTTATCCGACAAACCTGAATCATTAATAAAGCCCTCAGTTCCTGAGGTAGCTTTTATGGGTCGTTCTAATGCAGGGAAATCTTCGCTTATCAACGCTCTTCTCAAACAAAAAATTGCGCGGACTAGTTCAATGCCCGGAAGAACCCAAGGCTTGTGCTTTTTTAAAGTGAGAAGCAATCTTATTTTTGTCGATTTTCCTGGATTTGGTTACGCCAAAACTTCCAAAAGCTTGCGTGAACAATGGGCTGGACTTGCCGAAAATTTCTATGCCACTCGCCGCACTTTGCGAGGCGCGGTTTGGATCTATGATATCCGCCGAGATCCTGATGCGATGGATCATCAAATGCTTGAATGGTTACGCTACCATAAAAAACCTTTTTGTTTAGTGTTGAATAAATGTGATCGACTGAAGCGAGGTGAATGGAAGTTGCGTCTTAAGCAGGTTGCACAGGAACTTGATATTCCTGAAAATGACATCCTCATTTTTTCGAGCAAAACCAAGGAAGGTTTTGGGGCGCTTTGGAAGTGGTTGGAGGGCAAATGATTCAACCTCAAATTTTGAGAATGCAAAAAGAAGACATCGATCGAGTTCTTAAAATAGAGCAAGCGAGTTTCAGTCAGCCTTACTCCCGTGAGCTTTTTGAAGAAGAGTTGTTGCTGGATTTGGCGCATCCTTGCGTGATGAAAACTTCCGAAACTTTAGTAGGTTTTATGGATTACTGGATTATAAAAGACGAAATGCATTTGATAACAATTGCCATTGATCCTTCTTATCGTCGTTTGGGTTTAGGTTCTAAGTTTGTTGATTATTTGGTGAATCAGGCTGAGAAAAAACAAGTAAAAAAAATCTTTTTGGATGTTAGAAAAAGCAATGTGGCAGCGATAGCATTATATGAAAAATTTAATTTTTCAAAGATTGGTATCCGAAAAAAATATTATTCAGACAATAATGAAGATGCCATTGTCATGGAAAGAAAGTTTTAAAGTTTTTTTGTTTGTTTGACCTGAGAACGAGCTTTTATCAGCGAGGCAATTATTGAAATTCCTAATATGCTCGTAATGATTCCCAAAGAAACTAGAGAGTCTAATTTGTAGATGTCCACGATCGACATTTTTACTCCCACAAACATTAATACTGTTGCTAAACCGATTTTGAGGTAAATAAATTTATCGACAATTCCACCCAGTGCAAAATAGAGAGATCTTAAGCCTAAAATAGCGAAGATATTCGAAGTAAAAACAATAAATGGATCTGTGGTAATTGCAAAGATAGCTGGAATGGAATCTACGGCAAATATCAAGTCAGTGATTTCAATCAGTATAAGTACTAAAAACAAGGGTGTGGCAAATCTTTTACCATTTTGAATGATGAAAAAGTTTTGTCCGTGATAACGATCAGTGATAGGAATAATTTTTTTCATCCATCGAACCAAAGTGTTTTTATCGGGATGGATTTCTTTCCCCTTATCAAACAGCATCTTTATTCCTGTGAGAATAAGGAATCCGCCAAAAACATAAATGATCCAATGAAATTTAAGCAAGAGCTCTGCACCAGCAAATATCATTCCAGCGCGCATTAATAGTGCGCCTAAAATTCCCCAAAATAGGATTCGATGTTGATAGATAGAAGGGATGGCAAATGCATTAAAGACCATGATGAAGACAAAGATGTTGTCAACGGACAGTGATTTCTCAACAAGATAGCCTGTAAAAAATTCGATAGCCTTTTGAGTCCCAAACCAATGATACACTCCGAGGTTAAACAACAAGGCAAGGCTGATCCATACAACGCTCCAAGAGATAGCTTCCTTGAAATTCACGGCATGCGCCTTGCGATGAAAGATGCCCAGGTCTATTGCTAACATCGCGATCACAAAAACAATAAAACCAATCCATAAAGATGGGGTGCCAATGCTTTGAATTTCCATAAATTTACTCTCTTTCAATTTCTAAACTTTTTATAAATATGAAGGAATGGCTCCTAATAATAAAATAGATACTTTCTTGATTTTATATAGATATAAGCGATATATTTGAATGATGGAATGGCTTAATTATCATCATTTACTTTATTTTTGGATGGTAGTGCGTGAAGGAGGAGTGGTTAAAGCAGGCAAACAACTCCGGCTTTCTCAACCCACCGTGAGTGGTCAGTTAAAACTCTTGGAAGAATCTTTGGGTGAAAAGCTTTTTCGAAAAGAGGGGAGACAGCTTGTTTTAACTGAAATAGGACGTGTGGTTTATCGTTATGCCGATGAAATATTTTCATTAGGCAAAGAGTTGCAAACAGTTGTTAAAAAAGGTGGCGGACAAAATAAAATAAAATTCGTGGTAGGGGTCGCTGATATATTACCTAAACAGGTTGCCCGAATTTTGTTGAGTCCAGCTCTCGAAATTAAAGAAGAGATCTCTCTGATTTGTCATGAAGATAAACCTGAAAAGCTTATTTTAGACCTTGCTGCTCATCAACTCGATGTCGTTTTGTCAGATGCGCCCGTACCTTCTACCCTGAAAGTTCGCTCTTTTAGTCATCTTTTAGGAGAATGCCCAATTGCGTTTTATGGGGTAAAAAAATTCTTTCATTATGCAAATAAGTTTCCTCATTCGTTCAAGGAAGCTCCTTTATTACTTCCAACAAATAATACGATTCTAAGGAGAGAATTGGATTTGTGGTTTGATAAATTGAATATCGTTCCTAAGGTGGTGGGTGAATTTGAAGATAGTGCTCTGATGAAAGCTTTTGCGGAAACAGGAGAAGGTATATTTCCAGCCCCTACTTTAATCACAAAACAGATCCAAAAAAAATATCAGATGAAAATGTTAGGACTTGTGCCCCAAATTAAAGCCAGATTTTATGCTATCTCGGTGGAACGTAAAATAAAGCATCCTGCTGTGGTAGCGATTTGTGATAAGGCTCGTAAAGAGTTGTTTTATTAACAAATCTTAGTTAGATCACTTTTAATGATTCAGTTAAGCAATCAACATTCCTTTGAATATATGGCTGCAAGCGGAGCGCTAGCTTACGACGGTCGTGGTTGGCCCTGGGAGTGGCCCTTTCGTTGGCTTGGTCTGCTTGATCCAAAGCTTTTTACGATTGTGACTAAAACACTCACTTATGATCCCCGTCCAGGAAACTTGCGTTGGTCTCATCCGTGGACTTGTGTGCAGCTTTTAAAAAATGGAGCAGTGAATGCGGTCGGTTTGACAAATCCAGGATATCGTTGGTGGCTTGAAAAAATCGCCCCCCAAATCTCGAAAAGAAATTATTCTTTGATTGTTTCAGTGACAGAAGATGATCCGCAAAAACTTTTGGAAATGATTCGATCTTTTGAAAATATTCCAATTCAGGGAATTGAATTGAATGCTTCCTGTCCGAATACGCATCAAGAATTACATCAAAATGTGGATAAGGTTATTTCTTCCGTAAAACTCATGAAAGAAAATAGTTCTCATCCCATTCTGCTCAAACTTTCTGTGAACCAGGATTATCTTTCGATCGCCAAGCAAACAGAGCAAATAGCTGAGGCTCTTTCGATCAACTCTGTTCCCTGGCGTATTGCTTTTCCTGATCAGGAAAGCCCCCTCGCGAATTTAGGCGGAGGAGGGGTGTCTGGAAAAGCAGCCCAAGCTTACACTTGGAAAATGGTCAAAGAGCTTTCTGAATCTGTAAAAACCCCTGTGATTGGCCCGAGTGTATGGGACTATGAAGATATAGCCAAAGTTCGCAGCTTGGGCGCAAAGGCAATTAGCTTTGGGGCTATTTTTATGAAATACCCCTGGCGTCCGACCCGGTATTTAAAAAGAGATCAAAATTCTTTTCCCAGAATTAAAGTTCGTTGATTTTCTTTGGAAGAATATCACGAGCATCTTGATTG
>CAYYEM010000068.1:0-2323 GCA_964470915.1 uncultured Pseudomonadota bacterium | reverse complement strand
GCTTTGCCTTTTGGTGGAGCAGATAAAAATGGAATTACTTTTAAAATGGAAGTGAGTACAGCTGACATAATTTTCTCCTTTATTGATTAATGCTAAATCGCAAAACAACACGAATGCTCCTGTTTATATCAATTTTTGTGCCAAGAAGAATTTTCGGAATATAACTAGTAAAAACAATATCTTAATTAGATTGTATGTTTGTGAGATTGTTTGTCTTTTTGAGGTGGCTTGTGATCCAAATGTGCTAACTGGTTACATTTTATAGGTTATGTTATCTTAATTTAAACAAGATTAAGAATTGTGAGAAATGAAAAGCTTAGAGCTTGCTGTATGAAATTGTTAACTTAAGTCTTGCTTTTGATTGCTAACTTCATGATAAGATTAACCTAAGTGGGGTTAATGAGTGTCATTATTATCTAGTAATGTCTTAGTTTTAAATCGTAATTATCTGCCCGTACATGTTACCACGGTAAAAAGGGCCTTTATCCTTCTTTATCATAATGTGGCGCATGTCATAGATGAGCAATATCAAACCTACGATTACAAGAGTTGGTCGGAACTTTCAGTAGAAGCGCATCACGAAAGCGTGGGCTTGGTAGACAAGCTAATTCGTGTTCCTCGTGTGATTTTGCTCACCATCTACGACCGTCTTCCCAAAAAGAATGTCAGATTTTCACGAATGAATATCTATCTGCGCGATAGTAATACCTGCCAATATTGTGGAAAACATTATCCCCGATCAGATCTGAATTTAGATCACGTGATTCCTCGTGTAAAAGGTGGGCAAACGAGCTGGGAAAATGTAGTTTGCAGTTGCATTGAATGTAATCGAAGAAAGGGTGGAATGAGTGTCAGTGAAGCTGGAATGC
Source organism: uncultured Pseudomonadota bacterium (assembly GCA_964470915.1). Classification (GTDB taxonomy): domain Bacteria; phylum UBA10199; class UBA10199; order JADFYH01; family JADFYH01; genus CAYPXN01. The sequence continues at coordinate 1,454 of CAYYEM010000068.1, read as the reverse complement.
GACTCATTCGTAAGCCCAGCAAACCTCGTTGGAATTTTCTGGTCGATTTGCCGAGCCGAAAAGTTTTGTATCAAGTTTGGAAACCTTTCTTGAATATTGTCGACTTTAGTTACTGGAATGTGGAGATCGAGCACGATGACTAAGCTACTTGAAAACAAAGCCCTGGATTGGTTTTCTCAACAAAATTTTGATTTTTTGGAAAAAGATTTGATGCAAGATCGCTTGTTTGAAAGTCCGATTTTTTTGAAAATGAAACAAGATTTTATTTTGTCATTTCAAGAAGTCTCCGAAGATCAGGCAGGCTGGTTATTTTTGAAAAGTTTCAATGATTTCTTCCTTGCTGAAAAGAATTATATTCCGTGTCCACTTTGGTAAATCAAATCCATTCTATTACAGTTTCTCCTTCTACAGAAAGTAGTCGCATTGATGTTTTTTTGTCTCGTCAGAATTTAGGCATAGCTCGAAGTCAAATTCAAAAACTTTTGGAAGATGATTTCGTGGTGGTCAATGGGAAAAAAGTAAAAGCTGCTTATAAAGTAAGAGTGGGTGATTTGATTGAGGTGAAAATTCCAAGCCCACAAACCATTGAAGCAAAACCTGAAAAAATTCCCCTTGAAATTTTATATCAAGATAAACACTTGGCTTTAATTAATAAGCCAGCAGGACTTGTAGTCCATGCTTCAGCAGGCCATCAGCAAGGTACTTTGGTAAATGCATTACTTTATCATCTAAAAGATTTGTCTGGCATTGGAGGATCACTTAGGCCCGGAATTGTGCATCGTCTGGATAAAGATACTTCAGGAATTATGTTGGTAGCAAAAAACAATCAAGCTCACTCAGATTTGGTGCGAATGTTTCAGCATCGTGAAATCCAGAAAACCTATCTGGCATTGGCCTATGGAGTTTTTAAAAATGATTCAGGAATGATCGAAAATAAATTAGGGAGAAGTAAAGGGGATCGAAAAAAAATCTCCTCAAAAACTTCTCGAGGAAAAGAGGCCAAAACAAGCTATCAAGTGTTGGAACGTTTTTCTCACATGGCTTTGCTTGAAGTAACACCGCATACAGGACGAACTCATCAAATTAGAGTGCATTTGGCGGAGTCAGGTCATCCTATTGTAGGAGATCCTGTTTATGGTGGTAAACAATGGTTAGGAAAATTAGATGCGAAACTTCAGGGTCTTATTAAAAAATCTAATCGGCAAATGTTGCATGCATTTCGTTTGGAGCTCATTCATCCTATCTCAGAAAAAAAATTAAAATATGAAGCAGAATTGTCTGAAGATTTTAAGGCAATTTTAAAAATTTCGAGGCAAGTATGATTTCTTTTCAACCCTTTCAAAATATAAAGGGTGCTTTTGCTGGGAGAAATAAGATTGATGTTTCTCAAGCACAAAGTTTTGTTTTATTAAAGCAAGTGCATGGAGATCGGATTCATGTGTTGAATCCTGGCA
>CAYYEM010000067.1:0-6419 GCA_964470915.1 uncultured Pseudomonadota bacterium | reverse complement strand
CCTGCATCTTCAAGCAATACACCATATTTACGACTTACTTCTTTAGTGACGTCAGCCAGAAGAGGATATTTAATATCTCCTAATCCGCCTTCTTTCTTAGGTGTTTTTCTCCAAGCGAGATGACTGAATTTCGAATCGATCGAAGCACCGAGTAATTGTACGCCTCTTTTTTGAAATTCGCCGGCTGCTTCAGAGAAAGCAATAATTTCGGTAGGGCACACGAAAGTAAAATCGAGGGGATAGAAAAATAACACCACGTATTTACCTTTGTAATCTGAAAGGCTGACATCTTTGAATTGGCCATTTTCGAGCACGGCACCCACTTTGAAATCAGGGGCTTTTTGTCCAACTTGAATCATAAAAAATCCTCCATCATATAGAGTTGAATGGTTAAAAAGTTTTGAAACTAACTTTCAGGTCTATAGCTTGCTCCCTAAAGGTCGTCAACGGGCTTTAATGGTTGACTCTTATTATTTCAAATGTTTAAAGACGGGATAAAGAAGGAAGAACCTTATGGCTGTGTTGGTCATGAAAAAACCGAAATTGAATTTCTGGCAAAAGATTTATGTCGGAGCCATTTTACAAGGGATGTTCATTACCCTACGTCATGCTATTCGTAATATTTTTGATCAAAAGGGCATCTTAACTTACGAATATCCAGAAAAGAAAAAACCTATTCCTGAAGATTATCGTGCAGAACATCGTTTGATGCAAAGGCCCGATGGCACAGTTCGCTGTACTGCCTGTATGCTTTGTGCAACAGCCTGCCCTGCCAATTGCATTGAAATTGTTGCAGGGGAACATCCCGATCCCAAGGTGGAAAAATTTCCTCAAGTTTATAATATCGATTTGCTCCGCTGTGTGTTTTGCGGTTTTTGTATGGAAGCTTGTCCTTGTGATGCAATTCGTATGGATACCCAGAAAGTAGATAAAGCGGAGTACGAACGCCCTTCTTTTGTGGTGGATATTGATTATCTGCTCAAAAATCATCCTGAGAATAAAAGTCCGTATTCGATTGCTTTGTATTAGGTGTTTTCATGTCTTACAATATAGTTCTTCTTCCTGGTGATGGCATTGGCCCTGAAATTACGGGAGCGACGCAGCTGGTGCTCGAAGCGACTGGTGTAAAAATCCAATGGCATCTTGCTTTGGCAGGTCAGAAGGCTATCGAAAAATTTGCAGATCCTCTTCCCGACGAAACAATTCAACTTATCCAAAAATATAAGCTTGCTTTGAAAGGCCCCATTGGTACTCCCATTGCGAAAGGTTTTGGTAGTGTGAATGTGTTGATGCGGAAGAAGTTTAATCTTTATGCCAATCTTCGCCCGATTAAATCCTTAAAAGGTTTGAATACAAAGTATCAAAATATTGATTTGGTAGTGGTACGAGAAAACACAGAAGATTTATATTCGGGAATTGAGCACGAAGTGGCCCCAGGAGTGGTTGAAAGTATTAAAGTGATTACAGAAAAAGCCTCTTTGCGTATTTCAGAATTCGCTTTTCGTTATGCAGAAAAACACCACCGCAAAAAAGTAACTGCAATCCATAAAGCCAATATCATGAAACTTTCAGATGGTTTGTTTTTAGCCTGTGCTCAAAAGGTAGCCGAACGTTATGCCTCAGTAGCCTATAAGGAAATGATTGTAGATAATGCTTGTATGCAGCTCGTGATGAATCCTCATCAGTTTGATATCCTGCTTCTTGAAAATTTGTATGGGGATATTGTGTCAGATTTGTGTGCGGGGTTGGTGGGTGGTTTAGGTGTGGTGCCTGGTGCTAACTTGGGAGATGAAATTGCTATTTTTGAAGCAGTACATGGCAATGCGCCGGACATTGCAGGTAAAGGAATTGCTAATCCCATTGCCATGATTTTGTCGGCAAATTTGATGCTGAGGTATTTGAATGAAAATGAGAAAGCTGATAAAATAGAAAAGGCCATTCAAACAGTTTTAGAACAGTCTCAAGTGCTTACCCCAGATTTAGGTGGGAAAGCTTCTACTATGGACTTGGCGAGAGAGATTGTGAAATGTATGTAGGGTTTGCATACTAAGCCCTTACAGTTTTTTTATGGAAGAAGATAAAGAATCTAAAAATAATACCAGCTTTTCTCCAGAAGATGAAAATCCAATAACGGAGATTCATGTTCCTCATATTACAAATATTTTGCCTCCTCCTGCTTTTCGTAAAGCACCTGAAGATCGTTTTTCAAAGGGAAGAATTGTAAAATATTTTCCACAGTCTCATTATGGTTTTATCAAGGATCGTCGGGGTAAAGATATTTATTTTAATGTGGATGAATTACGTTTTTCTGGTGAAAAAGGGCGGGAGTTCTTAAAAGAAGGCATTGAAGTGGGTTATGATGTTGCCTGGACAAGCAAGGGATTGCATATCTCGAAAATCAAGATTTACTAATTGATACAAGTCATTACTTTTCTGTCACGAGCTTCCAATATTAGCCCGCAACTGATTTGAAATTATTCCGATAATAAGAATAGTGGGGCGCACTCCAAACATGGAGTGTTTATGAAAAAGTCATTTCTTTGGGCCTTACTGCTTTCTTTGGTCTTTCTTCAAAGCCATCATTTAGAAGCGCGTGGGCTTGATTCTGAAAACCCTGTCACGGAAAGATCTATTCCTTCAACTGAGGTTTTAACAGATGTCAGACCTGATTCGGGGAGTATCTTAGAACCTTCTAGAACTAATCCTTATGAAGTTGAGGTTCCAGCAGATGCGAGTGGTATTCCCGCCAGTCTGTGTGAAATTCCTTCAGATCAGATTTCATCCATTCAATTTTATGCAGCTAATTGTTTAACTCCTCGAGAAGAGTATGAGATTGATTTGAATCTTCAATGTACGACAGAAGGTATCGTATATAGAAGTTATTGCAATGAAGCAGCACCAGTTTGTTTAGGACGTATCGTAAATGAAGCGGGAGTTGAAATTCCCTTGTGTACGGGGACTGCTCCCGAAAGCGCAGCGACTTGTTTAAGACGTCAAGGTTGTAGTCTTCCTCGAGGGACGACTCCTACTCCTCCGCCTCCAGCAGACTCTCTTCCTGGTTTGAGCGCTATAAGCCCTAATACGGCTCGAGAAGGTAGCGCGGCTTTCAACTTAACAGTCACAGGAACAAATTTTACAAATGCTTCCGTTGTTTTATGGAATGGTCGTAATAAAACTACCCATTATGTTTCAGCGACCGAATTGCATGCTCAAATTGATGCGGCCGATATTGCTCATGCAGGTGATGTTCCGGTCACTGTATTGAATGGAGCTCATGTAAGTTCTGCGCTTCAATTTACGATTAGTGCTGCTCCAGCTGAAAGACGTGATACATCGACGACAACTTCTACTGCACCTCGCACTGGGACGACCAGCCCTGAAACAGTGATTAACCCTCAACCTGGATCTGATCATACCAATGTAAATTTAGGTGATGGAGGAGGCTGTGTGCTCGCGCTCGGAACTTCAGAGTCAATGAGTTTTGGTTTAGTAGGGATGAGCTTTGTTCTAGGAAGTTTCCTGATGTTACGTAAACGAAAAAAATAGTTTGTGATATTTAAAAAAATAAAAGCCCAGCATCACATGATGCTGGGCTTTTTTATTTTGGATCCATTTTACTTATTCAAAGGGTCGCCGCCACTCATGGAACAAAACCATTCGTAGTCGATAAGTTCTTTGATGGTCGCTTTGTCGCTGCAAACAGGGCAAGCGGGATCGCGCCGAATTTTCATTTCTTTGAATTTCATTTTGAGTGCATCAAAAATTAAAAGACGTCCAAGCAAAGGTTCGCCTTTTTTTAATAAAAGCTTGAGCACTTCTATGGTTTGTGCCGTACCGACAATGCCAGGTAATGCTCCAAACACACCTGCTTCCTGGCAGGAAGGTGCCATTTCAGGGGGAGGGGGTTCTGGATATAAACAACGATAGCAAGGCCCTCCCGCGGCAGTATCAAACAAACATACTTGTCCTTCAAATCGGAAAATACTGCCATCAACCAGAGGTTTCTTTAGAAACACACAGGCATCATTAATCAGATATCGAGTAGGGAAGTTGTCACAACCATTTACGATCACATCATAATCTTTGATAATTTCCATTACGTTGTCGCGTGAAAGTTTATCACGGTAAGTGATGATGTTGATGTCCGGATTCAACGCTTTCAGGGTTTGTTTGGCAGATTCTACTTTGGGTTCACCGATACGAGATTCATTATGTAGAATTTGGCGCTGCAAATTACTACGGTCGACCACATCGTGATCAACAATGCCAATGGTTCCTACACCCGCAGCGGCAAGGTAATAAGCAGCTGGGCAGCCGAGTCCACCCGCACCAATTAAAAATACTTTGCTCTCTAATAATTTAATCTGACCTTCTTCACCTACCTCTGGCATTAAAATATGTCGGCCATAACGTTCAAGTTGATCATTTCTAAGTCCCTTTTTCTTTTGGGTTCCATGACCTGCACTGGCCCAGTTGGAATAACCCCCAATGAGGGAATGAACTTTTTTGTAACCGAGCTCATGAAGCGATTTAGCAGCCAGCGCCGAACGAGTGCCCCCTGCACAATAAACGACAATTTCCTGATCTTTTTGAGGAACTTGTTCTTCGATGCGAAGTTCTAAAAAACCTCGTGGGATGAGTTTTGCGCCAGGAATGACGCCTTTTTCCTGTTCATCCTTTTCACGGACATCGACAAGAATGATATTCTTTTTTTGGTCGAGCCATGTTTTGAGATCTTCTGCTTTGATTTCGGAGATCTGTTTTTTGGTATGACTCAGTATTTCTTGAAAATTGGGCATGTTCGACTCCTAAACAAATTGAGCAGCCACCCTTAACGCAGCTAGGCGGAGGAGTCAAGGCAGGGTCGAAAAATGAATTTACTTTCCATTAAACCTTTTTGGAGCTGTGTTTATGGGGCATATAGTACAAACACCAAATTCAACATGCGAATGGCAGCTTCTTTTTTTATTGTGGCACGATATTACGCTTTACACGATACACTAGTATCCCAGCTGAAATGATTAGTACGATGTAAGGAAAAAGGGCGGTTTCGTTCATTCCAAAATAGATGAGAGATTTTTCTAATGTGCCATAATCCAACGTTAGAACAGCAAATAAATTAAATATACCGTGTGAGATTACAGCAGGCCATAGACTTTGGTAGCGCCACATGAGGTACCCAAAAAATAACCCTGCCAATGTTTTATGGAAAAGTATCGTTATGTTTAACAACAAACTGCTAGAAAAATCTGGCATAAGCATGGGGTAGAATTCCATCTCATTCGCTTTAAATATAAATGCGTATTCGTATGCAATATACTCAATGATGATGGAGCCGAAATGAGTGTGTATAAAACCGAAAATAAAGGCTGCGACGATAATCGCTGTTTTAGCTCCCTTAATAGCGGTCAATTGATTTTGCAGGTATCCGCGAAACAATATCTCTTCACTGAGGGGAACGAACACAGACATAACTAGCACGAAAGGGAGAACAGATATCGGATCGAATGTGTTGGTAGGTATTACCATGTAGTCGGTAGTAGGTGTATGTGTAATATGAAGCAGTGCACTCAATGCTAGAAAGAATAAGAGGGTATCAATTACCCATCGTAAAAGTAATTGGGGTCGTTTCCCAGATGGACACACGAAGAGTTGCGTTAATTTGGAGAAATTGAATCCGAATAATAGATAGGCACTCAAGAGATAAAATGAACTTTCTATCGCAAAAAAGAGAGTGGCCCGTTTTGTGTCTTGCAAAAGCATCAAGTTTTCATAACCTATACCGAAACAGTAATGCGCTATTAATTGTAAAATTAATAAGAACAGTGCAAAAGATAGAAAAACAAGAATAAGTTTGAAAACGACAGAAAATGCAGACGGTGAATTTTTATTCATCTTGATTTCCTTTATCTTAAAATAACATCGTGCAAAATATAAGACCAATGCCCGTGTAGAATGTAGGAAATACTGAATAATAACTCAGAAAACATGAGTAAGCAAAACATAAGTATTTGTTTAGCTAATAGTGAGTATTCTTCTTGAATGGTTCCATCATGATGCTTGTATTTGGAATGGGTCGCCAATTAAGTCGTCTGGCTTTGGGAAGAAACAGAGAGTTGAAAGATGATATTGCCTTAAAAAAATATTAGTTGGATAAAATAGCTTCAAGTTGAGCGTTATCCACTGCAGTCCAATACCAATAACCTGCTAGCGGTTGAAGAAAGCTTCCTTCCCATTCCTTTGGATTTCTCACAAATTTTCCTAAGAACAAATTGCGAACCACATGAGCGAAGTTTGGCACAATTCGTGGATATATCTCGTTACTTTGATTTTTTTTTGCGCGCCCGGGTAGTCGCTTTTAGAACCGCGTGCATCGAAATCACCCAGCTGGCGGCCTGATTTCTTTCAACTCACATCGA
>CAYYEM010000066.1:4473-6903 GCA_964470915.1 uncultured Pseudomonadota bacterium | reverse complement strand
TTTGTTTTATTAAAGCAAGTGCATGGAGATCGGATTCATGTGTTGAATCCTGGCATTACGCAAGAAGCCGTACATCTTCAAGAAGGCGATGCGCTTTTATGTTTTGAAAAAAATATTCCTGTAGCGGTCAAAACAGCAGATTGTGTCCCCATTTTATTGGCTCACCCGGAAGGAATTGTAGGTGCAGTTCATGCTGGATGGCGAGGAACACGATTAAAAATTTTAGAAAAAGTTCTTTTAAAAATTCGGGATGAATTCAAAAAGGATATTTCCAAAATCCATTTAGCGATTGGGCCAGCCATTTGTGGGGAATGTTATGAAGTGGGGGAAGACGTAGCGAGAGAATTTGATTCAAAATATTTAAAGCAAAATTATAATGGTAAATTTTTGCTCGATCTCAAGAGAGCCAACTTTGAGATGGCTCTGCAAACTGGTGTTCTTCAAAATCAAATTCAAATCATCGAAGATTGTACGTTATGCAATCCAGAAATTTATTATTCCTATCGCCACGAAAGTCGAACGGGTCTTAATAAAGAAGGTAGAAATTATTCGTGGGTGATGAGAAGTTAAGCGGCTCCACCCACCACAATTTCAGGAATACGAAGGGTAGGTTGGGCATCAGCGACGGGAACTCCTTGACCATCTTTGCCACAAGTTCCTAGTCCGTAGCCTAAATCGTTACCTACTTTATCAATCATTTTCAAAATTTCAGGTCCATTGCCAGTGAGTGTCGCCCCTCTAACAGGTTCTCCTATTTTACCTTTTTCAAGAAGATAGCCCTCAGTGATTTCAAACATGAAATCACCATTGACTGTGTTCACTTGTCCGCCGCCCATTTTTTTAACAAATAAACCTTTCTCTACTGAACGGATAATTTCTTCAGGATGATCCTGTCCAGAAGCGATCATTGTATTGGTCATGCGGACGATAGGACGAAAGCGATAATTTTCACGTCGGCCATTAGAAGTAGAAGCGGTTTTTGCTTTTTCCGCATATAAATGGTTGAACATGTAATTTTTTAAAATACCTTTTTCAATCAACACAGTTTTTTGTGCAGGAGTTCCCTCGTCATCAAAAACAAAAGATCCTCTTTTGTGTGGAATGGTTTTGTCGTCGAGTACTGTAATGAGCGAAGAGGCAACTCGTTCACCTATTTTATTTTGATAAACCGAAAGACCTTCTAAAGCTAAATCGGCTTCGAGTCCATGACCTACAGCTTCATGAACCATTGTTCCGCCTGCCTCACATGAAAGCACCACAGGCATTTTCCCTGCAGAAACTATTCGGGCGGAGAGCATTCGGATTGCTTGGCTAGCTGCAATTTCAGCCACTTCTTCTGGGCTGGTTCTGCGAAATAATTCAAAGCCTTCGGTGCCACCTATCGGTTCATATCCGGTTTGAATAATTTCACCTTCACGTGCAATGACTTGCACTACAAAAACAGTATAAGTTTGAAAGTCTTCAGCGAATGCTCCGTCAGAATTTGCGATGATGATATTTCGAAGGCGATCGCGGTAGCTTACCGTCACTTGTTGAATTTTAGGATGGTAAGCCCAGGCATGTTGATTCGCTGCGAGCACTTTTTTGACTTTTTCATCGAGCTTTACTTGATCAGGATTTTCTTGAATGAGATTTTGCCAAGAAGGTTTCGTATGTGTGAGTTGAATGTCTCGTTTAAATTCTTTTGCCTTCACCGCATCTGAAAGTTTGTCGGCGAGTTCAAAAAGAGCTTTTTCAGAAATATCATTGGTATAAGCATAAGCGGTTTCTCCATTGTAAAGTACGCGCAAAGCAACTCCTTGGTCGCTGCCCGAAAGAGTTCTCTCAATGGCTTTATCTTCACACTGAACATGGGTAGAGTCAGATTTTTCAAAAAATATTTCTGCAAAATCACCTCCATTACGAAGGCAAGTTTTAAGAATTTTAGAAAGAGGGTAGTTTTGAATCATGAGTCATCTATATCATGTAGTCTTGTATAGGAGCAATTCATGAATTGCTTTAACGACTAAAAATCAACTTGTCATTTTAGGTTTTGAAAGGCTACATCTTGTTAAAAAGGAGTGATATTGTGAAAACAGGAAGAATTGGAATTGTCGGAGGTAGTGGTTTGTATGAAATGGAATCATTTGAAGTCTTAGAAAGGGCCAAGCTTGAAACTCCATTTGGAGAAGCTTCTGATGATTTTGTTTTAGGCAAGTTTGCAGGAAGAGAAGTCGTGTTTTTAGCTCGTCATGGCAAAGGACATCGCTTAACCCCTTCTGAGATTAATTATCGTGCCAATATTTGGGGAATGAAAGTTTTGGGTGTAGAGCAAATCCTTTCTGTTTCAGCAGTGGGTTCACTTAAAGAAGAGATTGAACCTGGGCACTTGGTATTTATTGATCAGTTTATTGATCGCACGACTTTACGTAAGGCTACTTTTTTTGGCGA
>CAYYEM010000066.1:0-4373 GCA_964470915.1 uncultured Pseudomonadota bacterium | reverse complement strand
TGGGAAAAAAATTCTCAACGGTTTAAATGGAAAATAAAAATATTATTCCTGATTCAGAATCTTTGGGAGGAATGTTAAAACGTGCCCGTGAGTTGCGCGGGATAAGTCTAGAAGAAGTTGCAGCTGCGACTCATGTCCGTTTGAATTATTTACGAGCGATTGAACAAAATAAGTTAGATCAATTGCCTGGGCTAGTATTTTTAAAAGGTTATGTGAGAGCTTATGTTGAATATATTGGATTAAACCTTGAAGAAGTCATGCTGCTTTTAGAAAATTTTATTGCACCTCATCCAGGATTTGAAAAAATAAGTTCTCATTATTATTTGCGAAAAATCGCCTTCCTCATTTGTGTGTTAGGTCTTGTTTTTTTATTGGGTTGGTTTTTAGGAAAGATTTTATGAATGAAAGTCAATCCTTGGAAGCCATTGTGTTGAGACGTTGGGATTATGGAGAAAAAGATCAAATTGTAAGTTTTCTTTCCCGTGAAAAAGGCCGTCTTCAGGGTATTGCCAAAGGAGCAAAAGCTTCACTGAAAAGATTTGGACCAGCCTTAGATTTGTTTACTTGGGTAAAAATTCAAGTTCGTGAGAGAAAAAATACTTCTCTTGTGTTTATCGAGCATGCCCAAGCGCTTTCAAATTTTCCGCGCTTACGTCAAGATTATGCATCTATTCTTTTAGCAACGGGTCTTCTGGAACTTTCACAACACTTATATAAAGAAGGTTTTGCGGACGAAGCCGCTTTTATAAATTTGCTTGAGAGTTTAAGGCGATTAGAAGAGCAGGGGGCTCATCGAAGAATATTTTGGAGTTTTTTACTTAAGAATTTTGAAATTTTAGGTTGGGGCCTTCATTTACAAACTTGTTTTAAGTGTGGAAAATCTTTAGACGAGCCCTTCCATTTCTTTGATGTGGAACAGGGAGGTGGAGTTTGTGAAAACTGTCGGGTGTCTTCTAGAAAAGTTTTCTCACTTTCTTTGTCTTTGTTGGAATGGATGAATAACCCGCATCAAGACAAAACAATTTCTCCCGAAGAAGAAGTATTATTGCAAGAATTGTTAGAAAAACAATATGCTCATCATTTGCATTTGCAGCCTGATTGGAATCGCTTTTTAAGGATTTAGATTTATTGTTTTGCAGGTGTAGGAGTAGTAGGGTTCACAATTCTTGAATTTCTATGTTCAAGAGGACGTGGCACAGAATTTAAACGAATATAACCTCCTCTTGCTTTATCAATCAAATAAAGTTCAATTTCATTATTTTGATTTCCAGTATCGATTAAATTTTCTCCACCGGGACTTATTTTTAAAAGTGGGATATTTACTTTCGCAAACTTTTCATTGCCACCGACTTCGTAGATTTCAGCACGTAATCCTTGTAAAGTCGTGATAGGGCTACTTTGAGGGCTTCTGGCAATACTAAATAGGTCGAGAGATAAATAACTAGGTTGAAGAGACATGTCTCCCTGACGAGCTCCGATTTGTGGGAAAACTCCTCTCATATAATAGAAGAGTGGGAACTTGGCCCAAGCTACTCCTGATGCTTGGATATTTTCGATACGAATTCCTTGGAGTAACATGTTTTGCAGGTGATTGTTTGTTTTTGATTCCGTATTTCCATTTACAAACTCAATTCTTCCAATATCCTCTACAGCAAGTTCAGCAATTTGAATTTGCATATTGCTATTTACAACTTCATGATGGGGCCACAGTTGAAGAGTGTTTCCTGGAACTTGATGAGGGTCGTGACTAATATTTACATCTTTGACTTTGGCTTTAGCAGAAAGCTTTTCTGAATTTGCGCTTACGAGCTTTTCAAAAAGCCAGCCTGTGTTGGTAGTTTTGAAATGAGCTGGACCTTGGAGCGCAATGTCATAAATGCCGCCTGTGACTGAAAGTCCCGGAATATTGAAAGATTCATTATTTCCATTGATCGATTGCAAATGCAAATCAAGCAGGCCACCTATTTCAATGGAAGGCAGGCTTAAGGGGTTATTACTTTCTTGATTGATAATGATTTCGCCTTCATTGAGTTTTGAAGGAGCGAGAATCACGGGTCCTAATTGACTTTGTGCAAATTCTGTATTTTTAATTTTCAAATCACATCGGTATCGAACTGATTCAATATCTTTTGATTCAGGATTGAGATGTAAAGCAAATGAGAGATGCGAGGGGTTAAATTCCGCCTTGCTAAGATTCAACTGAAATGAGCCACCTTGGTGAAGAGTGAGTTGATTGATTTTTCCTGTGATATCTAGTGAAGCGGTGAGATCGCCTGTGTTTGAATAGCCCAAATTAATATTTTGAATTTTAGAAGATCCGCTGGTTTCAAATGCGATACCTAGAGGGGATTCGTAAGAGATTGAGCCTGAAGAATTTAATGATTGAATTATCAGTTGGCTGTTGCCGGATTTTTCAATCCATTTTAATCCTTCAAAAAGGCTTTCATTAGCTTTTAGTATAGTATTTGAATATCGAATTCTTGTTTTTCCACCCTCAATCCGAGGCATTGATAATTCTTCGCTTCCATTACGACGTGTAAAATGAGTTTCAGGAATTTTTGCATTTTCAATTTTAAAACCCATGTTTAGCTTTTGACTTTCCACTTCCATAGATTGGCTACGAAGTCCTAAGGCCGTGATATCGGAGCTTCCATTAAAAATGAATTTGTTGAGTTGGGCATTTTTGAGATGAGTTCTAATTTCGTTTTTATTATCTTGAATTACGATTTCTTCTACGAATAAATCTTCAGCTTCGAGATGAAGTTTGTCTAAGCCAAAAATTCCTGCTTTCACTTGTCGAATCAGCTCTTTAATTCCTGGAATATTAGTTTTGATTTTTCCGGCTCTCATGCCTTTGAGAGTAACAAGCTGATCACCTACTTTAAATTGAGCATCCCCAAGCTCTATGTTTTCGAGGCTAATATCTAGTTTTGCTTGAGTACCGTGAATCTCTAGGCGTGCGGTATGGTCGAGAATATTTATTTTTGCTTGAGGGTCGTTGGTTTGAGCTATTTTTTCATAAGCTGTTTTACGACTAAAAGTAAAAGAACCAAAATCCGGAAAGTTGAGAGTTCCTTCGCGAAGTCTCGATATCCAATCGATTTTCTCAAATGATAGCCAATCAAATAAGGGAGGGCGTCCTTTTAATTTATTAATGTTGACGACTTGCAGTTTGCTGTCATCACCTTCAATATGATCCATAAGCTTCATGAATCCGCGAACCGTTTGGGGCGCTTTGAAGGGTTCTGTATTAAGCTCGGTGTAATATTCTGGTTTATCAATTCCTAGGGCGAGAAAAAAATCTTTTGTTAAGTCCAATTTAGGATGAGGTTCGGCCTCAATTTTAAAAATAGGATATCCCAGAAATGGAATTGACATGAGGCCTGCGGGCTCTACCATGTATCGTATCGAATATCCCATCTGAGTCAGTGGAGAAATAGCAAGGTCAAAAGGAATGGGTTTTTGAGGAGTAGGAGTAAATTGAAATCCTTGAACGCGAACCTGGTTGTCAGGAAACTCATCTTTATAAATATTTTTATCATAACGAACCCGAAACAGAGTAATTAAACTATCATTACTATTCTCCATTTTTCTTAATTGTAAATTCACAGAAGCGTGTGTGTTAGGCTCAAATTTTACCAAGCATTTTTCTAAAAGTTTGGAGACTTCGGATCTACGTGCCATTTCTTCGTAACGACATCCTCCTTCACCACCATTAGAAATCATGTTTGTCCCTTTGGCGTCTAGAGTTTCAATTAAGAGTAAAACGTCGGTCACAAATTGAAAAATCTGAGCGCCACTCCATCCCTCATTTTTTTTAGCGGGAGCTTGCAAGACAGTGATGTGAGGTGGAGGAGATTGAGCAATTAGAAAATCACTTTCTTTCCAAAGTCTTGGCGGATGCCATGCTAAAAGAGGTTCTTTTAAATGCAAAATCTTCCCCTCATTGAAATGTGCTTCAGGAGTTAAAGTAGGTTTCTCTAAGTTGTATTCTGGAAAGAAAACTAACTTTTTTGGATCAGATAAGTGAAGTGTGCCTAAATCTAGTTTTAAACCTTTGATTTTAGGAGGCGTCATGGCTGAACCTCCTTTTTGGGGATTTCAACAGGATGATTAGCAATATAGGTAAAAAATTCTCTAATTTTCTGAGCATATCCTTTTGCACTGTAGGGAAGATGATCGAAGTCAAAAGTAAACTCATCGTGTTCGTTCCAATAAATGCCTAATGCTTTGAGTGCGAGCCAATCGACTAATGTAGAAAGGTGAAAATGTCCTTTGATTTGATCTCGTTTGAAATCCAAAGCTTGAATGCGATCAATAATAAATTTTGTATCTGCTAAAAGAGGAGTTTGATAATAACGGTTGGGTTCATT
>CAYYEM010000065.1:4268-7194 GCA_964470915.1 uncultured Pseudomonadota bacterium | reverse complement strand
TGAGATTTTTTTATTCCGGTGTAGTGCGAGGCACTGTGGGAAAAGTACGAGTGATTTCTTCCACAGCTTCAGGAACGATTTGTCTGACAAGATCCAATACATTTTCACGATGGAAAACTGTAGGCCGTTCTGCCAAATGGTCAGGATGTATACGTCCACGGCGCACAGCCAAGGCCATACCTAGTGAAGGACAAATGTGAGAAATAAGAGCGATGATTTCAAGCTCTTGTCTTGCTGTTTTAGCTTGTTCCGTTTCACCTTCCGTATTTTCTTTTAAATGATTCAAAGCATCAGTAAGAGCTTCGGGTTTTAATTCACCTCGTGAAGTCATGAAGTGTTCCCAACGTGCTTCTTGTACTCCCATGTGGCGTGCGTATCTTTCAAATTCTGCTAAATCGACCTGAGGAGCTACATCCCATTCATTATCTTCAGCGCCAGGGAGTCGGAAAGGGGCATAACGTTTGCCAAAATGAATTTGTAAACGACGAGGCGCTTCGCGAGTGACGAGTTCACGATAGTATTCCACTTCGTCTCGTCGAATTCGGGTTTCTTCATCCACATAAGCATCAAATTTGGCAAGTTCTGCTGCTGTGGGAGTTTCACTCATATAAATTCCGATGCCTAGTAATGCATTACGATTCAATAAACCTTCACGGGCTGCTGCTTTTGCAACTGCTCCCATTTCAGCGGGAATGAGTCGTGTATCCAGGGCATGAGGGACCAAATAAAATTGTCCAAAATCTCTTTGATCTGCTGGCAAACGATCACGGCGCGAGGCTTCAGGTCCTAATTGTGCAACCTCAGAAATTGCACGCGAAGCTTCTCGTGTCATCAAATCACCAATGCCACCGGCTCTTGCGATGAGAGCACCTCCGCCAATGTGGGTGAAAGCGACAAAGTTATTGAAAGGACTCGGAAGGGTTTGGTTTCCACTGGAATAGTAGGCATCCGGACGAACTCTTCTAAGTTGTGCAGGACGAATTCCAGGTTCCGGGTTGGTGAGAAAAGCCGCCAAAGGATGTTCTCTCATCCTACGGAAAAAAGCTTCCGTCCATACGGCATTGTCAGTAAATACTTTTGGATCACCTAAGTTGATCACGAAATCGATTCCATCTGCCATGAAACTTTCTAATGTAGTTCCGGGAGGAATGCCTTTGCTCATAGCCACTTTGTAGGGATCGGAAGCAAAACGAGGATCTCCTTCTGTAAGAATGCCTTGAGTATCGCGAACCGCAATTTGTGCATCTGTTGCACCATTGTTCATTATTTCATGGTAAACACCCATCGAACCTGCACCTGCTCCAAACATAACACCCCGGATGTTTTGCCAATTTCTACCAGGAATCTTTGAGCTGCTATGTAATAACCAGCTTCTCATGCCCGCTGCGGCGATGACTCCAGTGCCCTGAACATCATCGGACCAAAGTGCACTGCGACCTTTGGTCCAAGCCATGCGTTGCAAAATACCGGAAACATCGTTGCCGGCGGAATCTTCCACATTAACAAAGCCAAAATTGTCTACGAGACCGTCTGCCCATGTTGAAAATCTTTCTGCGCGGATGATGCGTGCCATATTTGCCACCCGAGCACTGGCTTCTTTATCACTTTTATGTTCCTTGCTTGTAAGACGATCGTATTCTGCCCGAAGGGTAGCCTTTTCAGCTTCAGTAAAACGATAGGTAAAACACAGAGGAAAAGTATTCACACCGGAAGCCCACTTGAGAAATTTTCCTTTACCCGTCATGATGATTTGTGCGGCAGTGGCTTCAAGGGTAAATTCAGCATCAATACGTGCATTTCCCAGACCCAAAATGGCTGTCGCAGGAGAAATGACAGTGGCACGTTCCCATTTGCCTGTATAAATTTCGAGGCCGATTTCAGGGTTTTCACGAGCTGCTTCCACCAAATCTGCTCCGTAAGGGGAATATTCTGTGGGGCCACGCAGAGGGGTGATTAAACCTGTTTCAAAATTGAAGCCTCCTGTAGAAACATCACGACGTGATCTGGCATAGCCTGCTAATTGACGAAGGGATAAAGTGGGCCCTAATTCACGGAAAAATTTAGTATCAGGAATATGATATCGATTGGGTTTAAAACTATTTCCATTTGTATCGCCATTTGTTTCAGCATTAAAAACTAAAGGAGCTTGCACTCTGCTTGGAAGAAGAGTGGGGAGGCGGTGATTGGTTTGAAAGATAGAGCTCTCCACATCCATCACTCGTTCCATTCTCGAAATTCCCGGTGCCAATCTTCCCACCAAACTCATGCCCAATCCGAGTTTAATGTTAGTGGCCTCTGCGTGGGCTAATTGTTGGATGAGAGTGCCTTCGGGTGCGGTGCTGATTCCAAATGCGTAGGCGAGATTGTGTCCAGCGACCATAGCGCTAGATTGGAATAAATGAGTAATCGGAGCGGATTTTCCGTGAGCAAGTGCGCCAGCACCTTTTAAAAGACCAAAAGTTAAATAGTCCGTTGCGAATTCTTTTCCTTGGAAGATATTCAAAGAGCCGTGGGAAATGCTTCGAAAGGCAATAATTTCATTTCCCAGCGAGGCAGCTCGAATAGCAGTATTTGCCAGAGTACGAGTAAAAACTCCACTTTCGGCAAGAAGGGGAGAAGCCAGTCTACCTAATATTAGATTACTTCCTCTATAGACAAAGCCTCCTGCAACCATGGCTCCGATACTTAAAGGATTCGTCGCTTCTTCAGTAAAGGTATTTAAGGTAGCATCGAATGTGATTTGCGATGCAGTGAGTGTGTTTTCTGCAAGTGCACGGCGACGTTCTATAAAAGAACTATACATAAAATCTCCTCCCAATCAATTTGGATGGGCCCCTTACCTTCGGTTCCCGCCGAAGGTATTCTCATAACTTGAATAATATTTACTCTTCGGAACCCCTATTGAGGAGTTGCTAAAAAAAATGGA
>CAYYEM010000065.1:0-4168 GCA_964470915.1 uncultured Pseudomonadota bacterium | reverse complement strand
AGGAGATCGCGCGGTGTTGAAGGCCAAGATTTTTTGGGCATATTATATCCTGATTATTTAAAAACTTTGGTAGGACCATACTCACGCAGAAATTTTCCGCTCGAGGCGAATTGGCTCTGCATGGTTTGACGGGTATTGTCGTGAATTTTATTCGTGTCAGCACATCGAAGGCATAGCCACTTTGCTGAGAGCATACGATTTGTATGTTCGTAATATTCTACGTCAGGGCCGCTTCTGTTACAGGCATCGCATTCGGTGCGAATATGATGATGGTGTTTACCCTCCAAAAAACCGGGCTTTTCCTGTTGGAAAGATTTTTGAGGCCCTTTTTTGAGGAAGCCTTTCTTTTCACCCTTTTTTTCGGGGAGTTCTTTTTTATTTTTTACTAGCCCGGCTTTGAGCAGGGCTTCTTGAAGTGTTGTAGTCATAGAGTAATCCTTATACTGATTCGTCGGGATGGCCTGCAAGACCTTTATTCAATCTGCACCCTCTCACTCATCCAATCCTTCTTCCCAAAGGGAGAAGGGATAATTTGTTCACCCTCCGCATTTGGGGAGAGGGCCGGGGTGAGGAAGAGGATTCACTCGTATCTTCATTTTTTCTTCAAGTAAAATTCATTTGAAGAAAAAGGTTTTTGGCTTCCCTCCATTTGGAATATAACCCTGTATTTACCAAATTTTTTTTCAGGCCCGGACTTTTCACAATGAATTTGATCCAATGCAAAAGAAAAATTTTCTTGTGCTTTAAGAATAGGATCACAACTTTCCCATTTTCCCCTCCAAAAATGTTCTAGTTTTATCATTTTTATCTTTGCAAGTTCTGATTTGTTGCTCCAGGTCCAGTGAAGTATTTCATGGGGAAGATAATCATTTTTATCGCTGCTAAGCTGAAGAGAGGCTTCAGGATTTAATACTCCCACGAGTTTTCTGCCATTGGAGTTTTCGCCCCATCTTCTGATGGGTCCTGTATCCATATGCACAAAATCAAGCTGAGCATAATAACCTACGCCCCCTAATTGTAAAGAAAGCAGATAATCGCGAAGGGTTTCTTCGCGAATTTCATCAATATGAATATCGATAGCATTGCCTTGGGTGTGAAGACTGACAGGGCTCACCGCATGACCTGACTTGAGCAAACTTTCATTGAATTCTTTACGACGATAGCCTGAGATAATTTCAATGGTGTCTGCACCAAAATGATCTTGTAAATGGTCCATCCAGTCCAACAGTTTTGGATTGATGTGGATTTGTTCAGAATTATCGCGAGATCGTAAGAGTTGATTTATTTTTGCTAGAGCAGCTTCATCGAGTTTTCCATTTTTTTTGAACTCGATTTCTAGAAATTCATCTAGATGATAATTATACAAACGCAATTTTCCATCACCTTGAGGAGATTCGAGAGGATTCGCCTTCAGGTTGTTTGGCCACGTCCACAGGCTGCAAGCGAGTATTATAACGATTGCGAGCATTCTGAAGACCAGAAAGTGGTGCTTCGTTCCAACAAGCTGAAGCAAATTCAGGTGGCAAAGATTTTGGATCACTACCTTCAGCCAACAGATCCTGAAATGGAATGATGGAAGTATTTTTTGCATTTTTTCGTATCTCTTCAAATTTATTCAAATCAATAGGAGCGCTGAGAATACCCATCTCCATTAAAATTTGAAATAGGGAATCTTCATAAGCAATTTTTCGGTTATAGAAGTTGGGATTCATTACCAAGGTGTTTGATTTTCTTTCAAGAGGTTCATACATCAGATATACCCAAACTTTTTCATTTTCAGGGAGAGGTTTTACAAAAGTTTGCCAGGCCACTTTCGCATATTGTTCGTAAATTTGCGGATCTTTATCTCCTAGAATTTCAGATTGTAAAAACTGAGCTAAACTTTTTGCCTCGGCACTAATCATTCTCATGCAGCCATGACTTTGCGGATAGCCCACACTGCCGGGCTTATTGGTGCCATGAATTCTTAAAGCATCTCCCATCATCATTTTTACAGGGCCTAAAGGATTGTTAGCGCCTGGAGGAGCAGGTTTGGCTCCTTTTGCCCAGGGACTTGGAGGTGGATACCACCAAGGGTTCCATTCGATTTTTTCTATTTCAAATTTTCCATTGGGAGTAGGCCAGGCTGGTGATCCTACTGCTACTTTGTGTTGTCGAATTGCTTTACCGTTATCGTATAGAGTGAGTGTGGTGGCAGGAATGTTGACGATGATTTCAAAGCGAGGAGCTTTGTCTTCGATGCTTTGATAAGTTTTGTTTTCATCAGGAAGAGGTTTGTTTTCTGCTTTTACCATGCGAGTCATGGCAAAGAGAATAAGACTCATCCAAATGAATATTTCGAGTAATTTTCGTTGTGTCATGCAGCCCTCGATTTTTTTCTCTCTCCTCGAAGCTGCAGCACTACATCCTTCGACTATGCTCAGGATGAAATTTGAGAAAACTCTCAAATTTCATTTTGCCAAGATCAGATGAATCTGACAATTATAATCAATTCAAATATATTAAAATTATTCCAAGTTATAAGTAATGATTAACAGGTTTTAACATTTCTTGCAGAGTTTAGTGAATCTTCATTAACTCCTTTTTGTACATTATTAAAAAAAATTAAATTTCGTTTTAGCTTTCATTTCTATCGTTGTGTCTTGTCGAACGACGACCTATAATTTTAAGAAACATAATGGGGGCAAGAAGGAGTTTTATGAAAAAGCAGCAATCAGCAAAAGTCCACTCAACATTATTCGGGTTGTTGTTATTAGTGTTTGTTTTTTTTCAAATGCAGGCTTGTGGTAGTTCAAGTTCAGGAACAAGTGGTACTGGAGAGAGTAGCGGTGGTACGCTAGGCCCAGTTATTTTAAATAGTACAAGTGGAACCATTGTCCTGCAATTTTCAGATGAAAATGTCCTTAATGCTTCTTCGAGTCTGGGGCGTGAAGGCTTTGTTTCATCAGCTGAGTCTGCCGGCGGCACTGTCAATTTTGGAATGAAATTTATTGCAGCTTATCTTGCTGAAGATATTGATCCAGAAACCCAAAATAATATTGGTCAAACCTTTATCGCTTTTCTGAATGAACAATGTAACGATAACATAATGAATTGTGATGTGAGTGATGGAATTGATGAAATGAACGAACCCTACGAAAATATTGTAACGGATTTTTTTAATTTTACAGATTTGGAAGCAGTGAATGAAGCAGTGAATGAACAACATCAAGAATTTACTGAGGGAACTTACCGATATGCACGTATGGAATTTTGCAAAACGAATTCAGCAAGTGCAAACAATATTGAATGGTCTTATGTCAATGAGAGCCTAGGGATAGATACTGGTACTGTTCAATTTATAATGAACAATTGTGCTACCGCAGATCTTTTAGAAGAAGAAGTGACTCTCACTGCAAACGATAGTGCGACTTATGTGATTCAATATGATCTGAGTAATTCAATAATGGTAGGTGAGAGTGCAACAGGCGAGAGTTGTACAGGAGAAGGTGCTAGTAAAGTTTGTTTCAGTATGCCCAATTTTAGCTCTTATGTCATTTTGGGTGAATAGTGAAAATAATTTTAAGAAATATTGAAAATTAAATTTTAGAAATTCGTTCGAAAAACCAATAAGCAGACAGCGAGCCAATAAGATAAATGGCATATTCTATTTTCTAGACTATTGAACCCCATTTTTTTACTGGATCTAAAAAATAATGCCTTTTCAAGATTTGATACCATCTTAACTTCATTACTCTTAGCGTTTATTGTGACTTCAAATTTAGTTTTTCCTATCATTAATTAAGAAATAGCTGATTGGTCGATCCATAGTTGTGCATTAGATGGGAAACTGTTTTGTAAACCAGATTGATTTGTTACAGATTCACTATCAAGAGCTGTTATTTCTAATAAAAAAATCTTCTTCAGAGTTTGATTTTGATTTACAGCGAAAGTCAGCTCCTCCATTTTTAGTATCTTCATAAACTGAAACATTCAAATCATATGACTGGGCTATTGAATAAATTACGGCTTCAGCTAATGTGCTTTGTGGGTTTGATTTCTCTCAGTGACAAAGTGGTATCTCAGTAAATTAAAACGCCCCTCGACTTCGCTCGGGATACTCGACTCGGGGTAGTTTACCACGAGCGAGTTCCGAGTAAAACGAGGGACGAGTCGAGTGGAGGGAACG
>CAYYEM010000064.1:2477-7487 GCA_964470915.1 uncultured Pseudomonadota bacterium | reverse complement strand
TGGCAGCTTCTGCCACCGCTGAAGATTGTTCGGTAGCACCGCTGGCTTGTTCTTCCGCTGCAGTCTTGATTTCTAGGGCAGCTCCCGCTACTTCCATACTGATTTCCGTCGATTGTTGGAGAATTTCCTTCAGTTTTTCAGACATGTGATTAAAGGTTTGTGCCAGATTTCCGATTTCATCTTTATTCTTACTTTCTACGGAAAGAGTGAGGTCGCCTTCTGCTATTCGTTTGGAGGCATGCAGAATAGTTTTGAGTGCACTTACAATATTTCGGCTGATGAGGCTTCCTGCTACGAACATTAGAACAATCGCCAGGAAGCTTCCCCCTATAATTGTTTTTTTGGTGAGTTCAGAATCTTGTTTGACTTCTTCAATATCTATTTCAAGTTCTCTTTTTTCTTTTTCATACATTTCCTGGATTTGCTTTTCGATTTCTTCGAGTAGAAGATGGCCTTTTAATTTGTTTTGCTGAGGAACAGAGTTTTTATCCTGATTTTTGCTTTGCACCAGTTGTTCTTCGAGATCTTTCAATTTTATTTTGATGAGATCTTCTAATTTTCTAAGATTTTGCTGCTGTTCAGGATCAATTTGTTGCAATTTGATCTGAGTTTGAATGATTTTTTGAATTTGTTCGGGGGCACTATGGAAAGTTTGCAGATGCTCCTGATTTTGGGTGAGGAGACTCGTGTGAACTTCATTTTCGGCACGTAAAATCAGGATTTCTATCTGATCAACTTCCTTGAAAAAAGCATGAACTTTTTCGAGGTTTTCTTCTGATTCCAGCAGTTTGTTTAAATTGAGATAGGATAAAGCTCCAATGATGATGAAGAGGAGTAAAGCCAGCGCATAACCTGACTGTATTTTTCTTCCGATAGTCCATTTCATAAATCTTCCCTTCTAACTATTTGAGAGACGGGTTTTATCGATCAAGAAATCACCTTTTAAAATTGCAATCAGCTTACCTTCCCAAGATACTTGTCCTTCAATAAATTCCCATTTTTCATCTGAAAAATTGCTAAGGGCAGCCTCGATTTTTGAAACAGGAATTTCGACTGAAAACTCTGGCCCATCTACTAAAAAGGCCGATTGAATTTCTCCTTTTTGAATGACGATCAATTTTTCTTTACCTTCCAGGGGGGCATTCGAAAGAGAGAAGAAAGTTTTCAGATTGTTGACAGATAAGATGTTACCACGAATATTGACGATTCCTGCAATGTGAGCAGGTACATTCGGTAATGCTGTAATAGGGGGGGCAGCACAGGACCTCTTTTACTTCATGAATATCAAAGCCATACCATTCACTTTCTAAAGCAAATACTACAAAATGACGGGAGGCTTCCCGAATGCTGGTATCTCGATATAGATCATCCTCTAAGAGGATAAACTCTTGTTCATCCATTTAAATCCCTCGAAGATTCAAAATGAAAAACGCCTTAAGAGATGCTAAAAGCAATATAAAAACAATATGTTACTGTTTTTTTAAATGGATGGCTATCTAAAAAAAATAAACGACTTCAATTAAAAAAAACCCCTGCTTAAAACATAAGTAGGGGTTTTTTGTGCATTTTTTTATCTTTCAAGAAGACTATTTTTTCTTTTTTCCCATAATGGATTCTTTTGCGGATTTTGCTACCCGAAACTTCAAAACAGTTTTTGCAGGAATTTTAATGGCCTCACCTGTTTGTGGGTTGCGGCCCATGCGTGCTTTTCGATTCACGACTACTAATTTTCCTAAACCTGGTATTGTAAAACCATTTTTAGCTTCTTTGAGAGCAAGAGCTGTTAAATCTTCCAGTACTTTTGCGATATCTTTTTTCAGAATTTTGGTGTCGTTGGCGAGTTTGCTCAGCATTTGGTTTTTAGTCATAGCTTTTCCCATAATATTCTCCTTTTTTAAAATGGGTGAATTAGACGCTAATATTGCAAGAATTCATCTCTTTGAAAAGTAGAAACTCTTTAACCTTTCTCAACGTAATCTCCACTTTCTGTATCAATGACCACGACATCTCCTGGTTTGATAAAGAGAGGGACTTTGAAAACAGTCTCATTTTCGACTTTGGCATCTTTTAAAGCCCCAGGAATTCCCTTAGAGGGAGGATCGCATTCTGTAACCGTTAAGCTCACTCTTTTGGGTAAATTAAAACTGACGAAAGCGCCATCGTGGCTGAGAAGCATAATTTGCACATCGGGTTTTAAGTAGGGGAGGGCATCTTCGAGGAAGTTTTTAGATAACTCAAATTGCTCAAAGGTGTTCGGATCCATGAAGTGAAAAACATCTCCATCCTGATACAAAAAATTAATGTTGCGGGCTTCCAGTTCAATGGCCTCAACACTTTCAGTCGATGCAAAACGCATATTATGTTTAATGCCGGTTTTTAAATTCCGAACATCACTTTGAATTTGAGCGTTTCCTTTGCCAGGAGTGACATGGTGAACTTTTAGGACGCGGTAAAGCGCATCCTCAATTTTTAAAATGTTTCCGACTCGAATTTGAGTAGCTTTGATCATGACTTTATTTTTTTAAAAAATGTGCCCGAGGCCGGAATCGAACCGGCACGCCCTTATTCAGAACCCAGGATTTTAAGTCCTGTGTGTCTACCAATTCCACCACTCGGGCAATAAAAGCTGTAAATAGTGTCTAATAAATAGTGTTGAGAGAATGAATATATTTTTTCTTATTCCCTATACACTAAACACCAGAAGCTAAACACTGCCTTTACTGAGGCTCGGGTGGGAATTGAACCCACGCGTAAAGGTTTTGCAGACCTCTGCCTTACCACTTGGCTACCGAGCCAATAAACATTAAAGAGGGTTACCTTTATTGAATCATGATATGAAAGGGAAGAAAAAAATCTAAGGGGATAGAGGTAATTTTTTAAGCTTTATCATTGATAATTCTGTTCTTATTTGTTTTCGCAGACCTTGAATTGTAAGTAGAGAGCTTCATTTTTGGCCCAACGAGCTTGAGGATAACTGCCATCAGGGTTTGGGAATATTCGGTTTTCCAAACACCAGGTAATAGGGGTGGAAGAATCATTAGGATAATGACTGGGGGTTAAGGTGAGGGGGGCGCCAAATACACAATGTTCTAAATCATAAGATTGTTGCACATCCCCCCTGTTGCCACAATCGCGTACTCCTACATTGATGAACTCTCCCCCTGTCGCTTCACAAGAATTCGACTCTGATGCTTCATTTTTTTTACAACTAGAAATTTCACGGACAATAAGATTGGAGTCAAAAAATTCACTTAAAGAAGCCACTTGATGCTCCATTGTGTCCTGTGCACCCCAGCACCAGCGAAGTCTCATCGCTTGTTTATTTCCTTCATCAGTACTCACAATCGCTACTCCACTTAGATCAGATCGATAGGTCAGGGGACGAAGAAAAGTGCGACATCCTTCTACGACTTTAATTTCAGGAAGTAGGGGGTGCTCGGGACTATGTTTTAAGATGGGGGTGTTGCGTTGTAAGTTTCGGTCCATCAGTAAAAGAGAAAGTTTAGCGTCTTCCTGAATAACATTTGTGGGAATGCTACCGTTTAAAAAGCAGCCAATATTTTTTTTTGTTTCATAATCATCCACTGGAAGAAAATTTCTTACATCATGGAGAGTGCAAGTATTATCCGGAGAGTTTGTGGGGCAGACTTGAAGTCCTACTGTGTAATCTGAAAATCCAATCACAAAACCTTTCGTTTGCACATTTTCATTTCCCAAAAATATATTTCCAGTCTCGGGATTTTCTAAATAAGGAAAAGCACATCCTCGGATTCGAGCGTTTTGAATTTCTGTTTGTTCAAGATCGTTTGATTGAAAGCCTGATAGAACGAGTTCCCAACTTAAGTTAAATCCTCTTTCTTGTAAGCTAGAACGTGATAACCAAAAAGTGTGAGCCGTTGGGATTTTTGATAATTGACCGTCTTCAATATTAGGATAAAATTCACTGAGTTGAGTGTTTGCTTGTTTGCCTGAATTAAAAAAAGTGGGAGAGGTTTGTTCAATTTGATTGGAAGGCCTTAAATCTCCCGCGATTTTTTTATTGAATTCGATATCTGAGTAAGAAATTCCTGGCGTTGCATTGACGCAAGCCCCAGTACCCAAGAGTAAGCTGGCAGCTAGAAATAGAGGATGTTTTTTGGCAGCAAAATATGCAAAGCCGATGGCACCTCCCGCTAGCCCCAGAGAAACCAATAAAGAAGAATAGTTAGTATTCGAATTTGCAGCAGGAATCATTTCGTTTCTTTGTGCTATTCTGCGAGTTAAGATATTACCGTTTTTCAGAGGAGCGTTTGTCGGAATTAATAAAAATGGAGTCTCTGCTTTTGCTTCTGCTTTTTTAGGCAAAGCTTCAGTAGGATGAAAGACAGGAAAAATAGGTGAAATTGTTACACCCAAACCTGCAGGACTTGCAGATGGTATTGCCATGTTATGCCCCCTTCATACTTTAATGCTAATATGGCATTTTTCGAAAACTCAAAGAAAAAGTTGTGTTTTTGTTTTTGTGGTCTAAATTAAGGCAAAGGAGATTTTTGTGACAGGGAAGCCCCGGGAAATTTTATCTGAAGGACAAATCAGAAGGCGTGTGCGGGAATTGGCCGAACAGATTTCTCGCGATTATGCTGGAAGTGAAGTGGTAGTGGTTGGCGTTTTGAAGGGGGCTTTTTTGTTTATGGCGGATTTAGTTCGCGAAATAAATCTTCCCTTACGTTGCGATTTTATTCGAGTATCGAGTTATAATTCGAAAGGAAAACGCAATCATTCCATTCGTCTCGATTTTGATGTCACTCAATCCATAGAAAATGAGCATGTTATTTTGGTGGAAGACATTCTCGACACCGGAAATACCCTTCGCTATTTGCTTAAACATTTATCAGCTAAGAATCCAAAAAGTTTAAGTGTTTGTTGCTTGTTGGATAAAAAACACCATCCGGATTTGACGAGTAAAATTCGTTATGTAGGTTTTGATGTGCCGAATGTTTATTTGATTGGTTATGGTCTCGATCTGGATGG
>CAYYEM010000064.1:0-2377 GCA_964470915.1 uncultured Pseudomonadota bacterium | reverse complement strand
CGTTGTTTGAGGCGTGCTGTTTTTTCGAGTTCGTTAAACTGACTTCGATATTTAAAAGAAAAGGGTGAAGAAACACTACAAAAACCGTTGTCTATCAATTCACGATTGGCCATAAATTTACCAGAAGTTCCCCAAAAAGGCATGTAGCCTTGATCAACCACCCCTGACATTTTTTCGAGATTCATGACAAAGAGTACAAAAGCGAAAGATTTCCCATCATGTTCTTTTTCGCCTTGCAACCACACTTTATTGTTGAGCAACATTTTTTCAGTGAATTGTTTCGCTTTTTCACCCCATTTTTTAATTTTTTCATTAGAGTCATCTGGAGAAGGGCATTTGACTCCAGTAAGTTGTAAGCTTTGGCCATTGCTGAGAGTGATCGTGCTTGCGTCTTTGACTTGAGTGACAGTGAAGTATTCACGATCTTTATCTTTTGCTTGAAGAACAGGGCTTAAAAAAGATAAAAAAACAAAAAGAAACAATAATTTTTTCATAAGAGACCTCTTAGAATGAGTATTTCAGAAAACAAGGATCGTCAAATACAATCCGAACTCGATAGCCTTGTCGTAAATATCGAGCTAACCCTGATTAGCATTATTCAGGGGGTGGCCCTTTATTTTCTGGTTGAAAACTCCAAAAGTATTCTTTTGCAAAAGCAATGGCAGTATTTTCCATACGTGCTGACTTCTCTCATCATCATTCTTACGTTTTGGTCGCGTTCCATCATTCATACTCTTACGGTTATTCGTTGGCCTCTCAAATTTTTGCATAATTTTTTATACATCGCTGCGACTTGGCTCGAAGCTTTAAGCTTCAATCAGCTTTCAAATCCGGCTCATTGGTTTGCACTGCAGACTATTTTTGGATTAATGTTGTGGCTTTTATTCATCAGTGATTTAGAAATTATCCGGAAAAGAATGCAAGACAGCCAAGGTGTAGCGGGTAATTTGCTCTATAAGTTAGTTCAAAAAGATCAATTTACAAATATTCGGATTTTATTTCCGATCAATATCATTTTTAATGCTATTTGCTATT
Source organism: uncultured Pseudomonadota bacterium (assembly GCA_964470915.1). Lineage (GTDB taxonomy): Bacteria > UBA10199 > UBA10199 > JADFYH01 > JADFYH01 > CAYPXN01. The sequence goes on along the minus strand of CAYYEM010000064.1, from coordinate 1,342 downwards.
TTCTCATCAAAAAAGACCCAGCATTTTATCTGGAAAGTCAAAAACATGAATGGCTTGCCATTTTTCAAATGATTGTGGCTCTAGGCTACTTGTTTTACGGAGTTTATTTTTATCAAAAACTTATACCTGGAATTGCTCGTACCCGACGAGAATGGTTGGATGATACTTTGATCGAAAGTTAAAGAGCAAAATAAACAGAAGCCAAAAAAATTAAGCTGATCAATCCATTCGCTTTAAAAAAAGCAGCATCAATTTTTGACAGATCATTTTCTTTAATCAGTGAGTGTTGATAGATAAAAAGCCCGCCCATAATTGTGAGCCCTGCAAAATAAGGCCAGTGAAGTTTAGCTACAAAGCCGGTGAGAAGAAAAATAAAAAAAGACAAAGCATGCATGATGCGTGCAAGATAGAGAGATTTTTGAATGCCAAACTTTACCACCATCGAATGTAATCCAATGGCTTTGTCAAAATCATAGTCTTGAGTAGAGTAAAAAATATCGAAACCAGCCACCCAAAATAAAACCCCCACACATAAAAGAATAGGGATGAGGGCAAAGGAGTTGGTGATAGCAACCCAGGCACCTGCCGGCGCAATTCCTAGAGCAAGCCCCAGAAAAATTTGGGAATAGGAAGTGAGGCGTTTTGTATAGGAATAGAAAAAAAGAATCATTAGAACGATCGGGGAAAGGTAAAAGCAAAGTTTTCCCAACAGAAAAGCCATATACACAAAACCTACAGCACTCAAAATAGTTAGGCTCAGTGTGAAACGTTTGCTTAAAAGACCACTGGGAATATGACGATTTTGTGTCCGAGGATTTTGCGCATCGATATCTGCATCGGCCCAACGGTTAAAAGCCATCGCAGCAGTCCGCGCAAAAACAAGTGCCAGAATAATTCTAAATAAAGTGATCGGGGAGGGCATGCCTTGAGCTGCAATCAACATGGCAGCTAACGCAAAAGGCATCGCAAAAATACTATGAGAAAACTTGATCAGTTCAAAAGTGTTGCGGATTTTTTTAAGAGGCATTGAGCTTACCCTCATAACGTTTCATGAGAGAATTTTCAATTCCCATTTGATCGAGTACGCGCGAAATAACTGTTCTAACCACTTCTTCAATACTTGTAGGTTTCGAATAAAAAGAAGGAATGGCTGGAATGATGGAGGCTCCCGCGAGCATGAGAAGTTTCATGTTTTCGATGTGAATCAAATTAAAAGGGGTATCACGTGGAACTAGAATTAATTTTCTTTTTTCTTTGAGAAAAACATCTGCCGCGCGAGTAATGAGATCATCCGAAATTCCGTGTGCAATGCGTCCTAAAGTTCCCATGCTGCAGGGAATAA
>CAYYEM010000063.1:0-7657 GCA_964470915.1 uncultured Pseudomonadota bacterium | reverse complement strand
TTTTATCTTTGGAGTGCGTCTGTTTTAGGTCTTATTTTTATTTTAGGGGCTATCGCTGTTTGTAAAATAAAAACAATTAAGGTCTATTGGCAATTTTTTGCGTACTCGATCTTATATCTCTTATTCCTTTTCACAGCTTTAATTATCGACTCAAATTGGCGTTGAGTATTGAGGGATTAGGCTTCATTCTTTTGCCGTAACTTAAACAAAAAATGAAAGAAATTGCGAATATGCCTGAGGCAGATAAGAACGGCGTTTTTGAGCCACAATAATCAAACAAAATGCCCGCTACAAGAGGCCCGATGACACGGGCTAAACTTCCAGCAGATTGATAGAGTCCAAGAGTGGCACCTTGTTTATCTGCATCGGCATTGCGTGAGGCAAGGCTTGAAAGCGATGGATTGGTGAGCGCAAAACCCACTGCTTGAATCAATAGAGCTCCTACGAAGTAAAGCAAATGATGGGTAAGACTTGCTGCACTTAATGCAATAGCCATGAGTGCGGTACCAATAATGGTGAGTCGAACTTCTCCCCATTTTTTTACTAATTTTCCAATTGCTCCTCCTTGAATAAACACCATCACGACTGCCATCAAAGCGAGAATTTCTCCCGCATGCTTTGCATCGAGTCCAAAGCGTTCTAACAAAAGAAGAGCAAAAGTAGTTTCAAGCTGTGCAAAGGCAAAGGTTACTAAAAAGAAAAGTAAAATCGCAAAACCAGTTTTTGGATTTTTAAGAATTTGCAACGAAGATTTTTGATCGATGCGATGGCGATGACTTTGTCTTTGCTCCTGACTCAAAGAAGGTTCTTTCAGGAAAAAGAGAGCGAAGAAAAAATTCAAAAACGCCATCACTGAGGCTACAAAAGCGACGCTACCATAACCCCATTGTGACAAAATTCCTCCCAAGGCGGGTCCAAATAAAAAACCAAGTCCAAAGGCGGCTCCAATCATACCCATGCCTTTTGCACGACCTTCAGGAGGCGTAATATCTGCAATATAAGCGGAGGCGGCGGAGATATTCGCTCCAAAAAACCCGGCCAAGATTCTGCCTGCAAAAAGCCAAATTAAGGAAGAAGCAAAACCCAAGATCAACATAGAACATGCGATACCCAAAATACTGATGAGCAGAATCGGTCTTCTGCCAATGCGATCTGATTTCTTTCCCCAAAAAGGTGCAAACAGAAATTGCATAGCAGAATAGCTCATCATCAGGAAGCCTAAGGTGGTGGCAGAAGCACCAAAAGATTTGGCATAGTAGGGGAGGATTGGAATGACCATTCCAAAACCTACTAGGTCGATAAATACGACGAGAAAAATAATCAGAAGTGACTTTTTATGCATGCGATGGACTTCTTATCTGCTCAGCTACTCTTCATCAATGAAATAATGTGGGCTTATGAAAAGTCTGAAGAAGATATGTTTTTTTAAGATTTCAGCTCTCTTGTTGCAGACTTCTTAAATCCAAGACTAAAAATTAAAAATCCCCCAAAAGCGACCCCTGCACTCAGAAGGTAAATGGTCGGAAGATTCATCCATTCTGTGAGCTTGCCAGCTCCCAAAAAGCCTATGACGCCTCCAAAACCAAAAACTAAACTTCCATAGATTGCTTGTGCAGTAAATTGATCGGCAGGAGAAAGGTTTCGTTTAATCCAATAAATATTGGCTAAGTGAAAAGACGCAAAACTTAAAGCATGAAATGTTTGCAAAGAGCCTATGATCCAAAAAGAAGAAAAATAGGCGAGACCAAGCCAGCGAAGGGCAGAGGCCATATAGGATACGCAGAGGATAGAATAACTTGAAAACATGGCGTCCCATTTTCGCCAAGAGAGCATCATTAAAATTTCAGAGCTAATTGCCAGACTCCAAAGAATGCCAATCATCCAGGCAGAAGTTCCTATTTGTTTCATGTAGATCGAAAAAAATTCGTAATAGGCAGAGTGTGAGGTTTGCATGAGGAGACCAGCCAATAAAATGATGATGAAATTAGGTTTTAGTAAATGTTTCCAGGCTGAAATAGGATGGCTCGAATGATCAGGCTCTTCTTTTTCTAAAAATGAAATAGCAAAGGCAGATGCAAAAAAACTAAAAATGAGCAGGCCAGGCACGATATGAGTTCCCAAGAGTGTGATGAGTATGCCTCCCGCTAAAGAAGCGCTTAAGAAGCCTAAAGAGCCCCAAGCTCTAATGAAACCATAACTGCTTTGAGTGTAAGTGATTAACTTCATGCTAATAGATTCAGCTAAAGGGAGCAGGGAAGTTCGAAAGAACATGCTAAAAGACAACACAAAAAGAATACCGTAAAAGCTTTTTACAAAATATAAAAACACTAATAGAAAGCTTGAGAGGTAAGCGTTTGCCAATAAGATTTCATAACCTTTACCCGTTCGATCACTGAGCCGTCCCCAAAAAATAGGAATTCCCACTCGGGTAATCATCAATACAGAAAGTAAAATGCCTATTTCCCATTTGTTCATCTGAAGATTTTGTAGATAAAGGGGAAAGTAGGGCAGGAAGAAGCCTAAAGAGGCGAAATCAAAAAAATAAAAAAACGAAAGGGCAGCGTAGGATTTTCGAGGAGAACGAAAAGGGGTCATGACTAATAGTTGAATCCGTTTCTTCGAAGATGCACCATGCTTTGTCCGTCTTCTTCGATTCCTCCCTGAATGACTTCACCAATATATAATTGATGGTCTCCGCATTCATATACATGACGTAATTCGCATTCTAAAAAACAAAGTGCTTCTTTCAGAACAGGTAATTTATTTTGTGAACTGTCTAATTGAATGCCCACAAAAGGATCCTGGCCTGCTTCAAAGCCTTTTCCAAAATGGGCGAGCATATTTTTTTGTCCTGTGTGAAGCAGGTTGAGTGCAAATATTTTGGATCTTTGGATTAGTTCTCCTATGGGCCGTTCTTTTTTAATGGCAACTGCAATCAGAGGAGGTACAAAGCTCACTTGCTGAAACCAGGAAGACAGCATGGCTTGTTTTTCATGATTCATTTGAGTGGTTAAAATCCCAACGCCACTGGGAATTTTTCCCATCGATTTTCCAATTTTTTCTTTTACTTTTTCATCCACCTTTTTGTCTCCTATGGTTTCATTAATTGGTCTATTAATTGAAGCATTTGTTCTTTTCTTTCCCGAATAGCTGTTGGGGTAAGGGGGTTTTGATGAAAAATATCAATCATGGTTGAAGCATAAGAAAAGTAAAAGGCTACTCCCCCCATGAGCGTCATGATAAAATGATTTGCCCGAATTTTTTGAGGGAAAAGGCCTGCTTCTTGAGCATTTAAGACGAGAGTTTCAATCATGTGATAAATAGGGCCTCTCACATCTTTCCAAAGACTTTTTGAAATTTTTCCTCCTTCAATGCCATCCCAAATCAGAAGTCTTAAGAAAACAGGATTTTTTTCAACGAAGTCATGAAAAATGCCCAAAGCTTCTTTGAGCATTAGACCTTTGTTTTGATTAGGTGTGTTCATGACGGTGGAGAGTGAGAGGGCTTTTGCAAACCAATCTTCTAATTCTTTCCATTGCTTCAAATGGATTTCTCGATAAAGCCCTAACTTATTTCCAAAGTAATGATAGACCATGCGTTTGTTTACTTTTGCCTTGGCTAAAATATCGTCTAGGGCGGTTCCGTGATAGCCTGATTTTGCAAAGCAAAGAGTGGCGTGTTTTAGAATATTAGCCTTTGTTTTAGTGGGGTTTCTTTTAATAATGCCGGCCTTTTTCATGAGTTTTACCGCTTCCTTTTCGATTTAAAGTCTATTGACAAAAAATGCACAACTCTTAATAATTGTAACCGATAAGTTACTTTACGGTGTTTTGTGAAAGGAGATTTTATGGATGAAATTCGAAACATGAATAGTCACTTTCTATTGCGTCGCTTTTCACATCCCTGGATGCCCACCTTGTTTTACATACCTATTTCGGTGATTCTTATAATGTTTTCTGCTTCTTACCAACAAAGAAATTTTCTATCTATTTTTCTTTTTAGTCTTTTAGGCCTATTTTCTTGGACTTTACTTGAGTATTTTTTACATCGCTTTGTTTTTCATTGGACTCAAGTGAAAGAGCCCTGGAAAAGCTTAGCATCAGGACTTCACATGGCTCATCACCGGAGTGCCGATGAGAAAGATCTCATTATTGCTCCTCCCTTAGTGAGCGTGGTTTTTGGGAGTTTGGTCTATTTGCTCTTTGCAGCTTTACTCCAGAGTTGGTCTCTTGCGGCTTTAATTGAGGCAGGTCTTTTAATAGGTTATGTGATTTACGAGTGGATTCACTATGGCGCACATCGTTTTCGTCCCAAATCTCGTGTAGGAAAATATCTTCAGCAATATCACTTGAGACATCATTATAAAAAACCAAATGGTATTTTTGGTGTCACGAGTCCTTTATGGGACTATGTGTTTAGGTCGTATTAAGCAGGTTGTTGACAAACTCAAATTGATCCTTCGACAAGCTCAGGATGAACGGTTATTCCCAACTATATTTGACCTAACCGTTCGTGGTGAGCTTGTCGAATCACAAGAGTATACTTTGTTAACAAAGTGTTAAGCTGTTTTCAAAGCTTCATCCAACATCTTTTTCAAATCACCGCGTTGAAACATTTCAGTCACAATATCACAACCCCCTACGAATTCTCCATTAATGAAAATTTGAGGAATGGTCGGCCAATTTGTAAAATCTTTGATGCCTTGTCGAATGGCGGGGTCGGAGAGGACATCCACACCTACAATGGGAGCACCTACAGCACGAAGAGCTTGCACGGATTGCGCCGAGAAACCACACATCGGTGCTTCGGGCGTGCCTTTCATGAAAATCACAACCTTATTATTTTTGATGAGCTCATTAATTTTATTTTGAATGTCGGACATGTTTGCAAGTGAGGGGTAAAGAGTAAGGAGTGAGGGGACTCACACCTAACACCTAACACCTCACGCCTCACCTGTTTTTCCATTGCTCAGGTGTATAAGTTTTCAAAGCAAGAGCGTGAAGTTTTTCTTTCAAAGTTTCTCTTAGCGGGTTGTAAACCATTTGATGTTGCTGTAACAGCGTTTTACCTTCGAATAAATCAGAAATCACTGTAGCCTGCAGGTGGTCTCCATCTCCTACCAAATCTTCTACAATCACAGTCGAGTTCGGAAGTGCTTTTTCAATCATCGCTTGAATTTCATTTGTATCCATGGGCATAGTTTAATTTCCAGTAACCAGTTGTAAGAAAAAAACTGGCATATATCATTATGTTGGTAATCATCCACTGGTAACCGACAACTGCTTGCTAGTCAAGAGGCCTTCATGACACAAAAAAAAGATCAAAAACAAGATAGCCAAGAGGCCATTCTGAAGGGTTATGGAGGCTTTGGGGTAGAATATGTTCCCAAAACTAAGCGTGCTAAGGTGGAGAATGGATGGATCTACGGCGGTAAAACGTCTGAATTAGAAATGGGTAAAGCAAAAACTTTTCATTTGGATCGTTTTACGGTGGCTTTGTTTCGAACTGGAGATGAATATTTTGCGATTAAAGATGCTTGCCCTCATGCCGATTATCCGCTTTCTAAAAGTAAGCTTATCTCTCCTTATGTTGTGATGTGTAATTCTCATAATTGGCGTTTCGATATCCGCGATGGGCACTGTGTGAAAATTGGCAAGTGTGGCCATGTCGGCCGAGCCCTCAAAGTCCGCACCTTTCCTCTGGAAATTCGGGGGGATGAAATCTGGATTCAGGTAGAAAATATATCCCATAAAAAGCCTTGATTTCTCAATAACTTATTTGATAACGAGCTTTGCTTTCCATGAAGTAAAAAAAGGGGAGGGACCTTGTGATTCATTCAATGCGTTTTAGGCTTTTTACTAAAGTAGTGGCAGTATTTCTTATCACGTTTTTTACACAAGTGAGTGTGGCCACCGAAAAAAAATCTAAGGATCTTTTGGCTTTGGAAGAAAAAATTGGCCAGGCCAAAATTCTCTACTACGATTTTCAATTTAAAAAATCAGAACAAGTTTTAAATGAAGTGATTCAAGCTTTAAAACTTTTACCAGCTTCTGCTTCAGTAAACCATGATTTGAGCGAAGCTTATTTGCGTCTAGCTTTAACTCAAGATGCTCAAAGTAAGCCAATGCAAGAAGCACTTTATCAGTGTGTTGCTTATGAGCCTTCACGAGAATTGAAAGTGGGAGATTATGCCCCCACTATGATTGCTCAATTTAACAAGGCGAAACAAAAATTTTTGCTGGCTCAAAATCAAGGTGCATCGACTTCAAAGCTGGCGCTTCAATCTTCCGATGTAAAACAAAAAAATGAATCACAGCCATTCGGACAAAAGTCGGAAAAGAAAAAATCTTTTTTCAAAAGTTGGCCCTTTTTTGTGATTTTAGGTTTGGTGGTAGCAGGAGGTGCTGCGGGTGCTGCTATTGCTTTAGGGGGTGGAGGTGGTGGGGGAGGATCAGGCCCTGCGACGGTAGGAGGCACACCGCAGTAAGTCCTAAATTCCGTAGTTGAATTTTTCTAAAATTACCCTCTCCCTTTGGGGAGAAGGAGGTGAGGAATTTAGGTAAGTTACTATAAGCAACTTTTCTCACTCCTCTCCGAGGCGGAGAGTGAAGGGGGTAAGAATGAAGAATAAAATTATTTTATTTAGTTTTTTAAGTGCGGGAGCAGTTTTTTTACTGACCGTGAAATATCAATCACGACAAGTAAAAATTGAATGTCCTCAGGCAGTTAAAGCGGCAACGGGAATCAATCTCCCCTTTGATAAAATTCCAGCCTTGAAAGCCACACTTGAGATTACGGGCGGAGGGACGAGCATTCCTTCTCGAGAAATCGGAGTTCAGCTTGTTCCAAAACAAGCGAATCGAAGCAACTCACCTCTTTTGATTCAACTTTCACAAATGCAACTCAGTGATGTTCCGTCAGGGACTTATCATTTAAAAGTCATCTTAAAAAAAGCCGATGATGATCTGGTACTGGCGACTCTTGATTTAGATTCAAATATTCAGGCAGGAACTTCCATCGATTTTGGTCAGGCGAATTGGAATTATGTTCAGGATCCTGATTTAGATAATTATAATTCAGTGACAGAAATCATGAATGGGAAGTTTGAAACCAGCGTAGAGGGAGGGGTACCTAATGTGTGGTCTTTTCTTCCGACTAATCCTGCTGTGGGTGGACAGAATAGCAAACCTGAAAAACCTCTTTTGCTTCGGCCGGCCTCTATTTCAGCCATGTCACCGGGGTCAGGAGGTCGTTTGAGAGTTTCAGGAGATCCTTTTTCAGTGCAATCGGGAGTTTATGTGAATGCAGATTTACTGACTTCGGGTGGGGTAAAGAAAAAGAATGGAGCAGCTTACTCAAGAATCGACGGAAGTTTTGATATTACGATTGACTCAGGTGCGGTCTCTGGAGATCGAGTGTTGGTTTATGCGATTACCCAAAAGGATTTGGGAGATGCACAGTTTGATTCTTCGCGTGCGGATGTTGGACCTAATTCTAAAGTGGAGTTACTGGTAAAAGATTCACAGGGTTGTCAGTGAGAATTTGAATGAAATATTTTTATCCTTTCATTTTATTGGCTTTACTTTTCTCCTCAGGGATTTCTTGCGGCGGTGGCGGTTCCGGTTCCTCTGCCGATCTCAATCTGTCTGCTCAAAAC
>CAYYEM010000062.1:2648-8076 GCA_964470915.1 uncultured Pseudomonadota bacterium | reverse complement strand
TTATTTCGTTTTAAACAAACTCAATACGGCATTCATGACCCCAGATTCGTGTCCTGCCAGCTTTTCGAGTTCACCGTTATCTAAGAACACACCTCCGCAATGAAAGCATTTATCGATGGTCATGCCTCGAAATTCAATAGGATGCAGCTCATGGCCACATTTGGCACAATGCATCCAATGAAGTGCTTTGAGTTTTTCTTGTTCTGCTTTTGCCATTTGATCGCGTTTTTCTTCAGCCAGTTTTTGAATTTTGGCTAAGTTTTCGCGAGCAAAATATTCTTCTTCGGGTGTAAGATGTTTTGTCATGAATAAACTCCCATTCTAAAAAATTTTGTCTTAGCTACCATTGAAGTGGAAAAAAACAATAAAAAATATAAGATGTTTATATGATAATATTTCCAAGCTTATTGATTTATCTTTTTGGTTTTCTAATTGGAATTGTTTTTGGCTCATTTTTAAATGTTTGTATCGCCAGAATTCCTGAAGAAAAATCGATTGTAGGTCCTCGATCTCTTTGTCCCCACTGTCATTCTTTAATTGCCTGGTATGATAATATTCCTTTGATTAGTTTTTTTATTTTGGGAGCTAAATGCAGGAAATGTAAAAATAAAATTTCTTTTATTTATCCTGTGGTTGAATGGACAACTGGTCTTTTAGCCTTGTTTTGTCTATGGAAATTTCAATTTTCTCCCAAGGCAGCACTTTGGTTTTTTACCTTTGTTTGTCCTTTGATTGTTATTACCTTTATTGATCTCAAACATTTTTTGATTCCAGATGTGATTTCCCTTCCATTTACTTTAGTAGGAGTGGGTGTACATCAAGTGAATCAGAATTTTCTTCATCCTCTGCAGACTTTTTATGATTCGCTTTTAGGGATTGTCATTGGAGCAGGTGTGTTATGGCTGATTGCAAAAACTTATGAGCTGCTTCGAAAACAAGAAGGTTTGGGAATGGGTGACGTAAAACTCATGGCGATGATTGGAGCTTTTTTGGGATGGAAAGCGGTCTTTTTTGTTTTTTTATTTTCTTCATTGTTTGCTTCTATCTTTGGAATTTTCCTCATGATTTTTTCAAAATACCGTTTGCACTCAGCCTTACCTTATGGACCTTTTATTGTAGGGGGTGCTTTGCTTTATTTGTTCAGTGGAACTGAAATTTTAAGGCTTTATTTTACCTGGATGCGCTCATTGTTTTGATGGATGGCCTGCCTAAATTATGTATAATTTATATAATTTAATATAAATTATATTAAATTTTTAAACTTTTTTAAAAAAAATTTTTCAATGACTTGCTCATTAATGGCTTTTATTGTAGTCTGGAGGATAATTTGAATATATTTAGCTTCATTCAAAAGGATCTTTCCTATGCCAGGCAATACAAAACCAAAAGACTACGTGAAAAATTTTGTGCAGAAATGTCGTGAAGAGCTTTTAATGAGTAAGGCAGAACTTGCCAGAAAAGCAGGGCTCTCTGCCTTAACAATCGATCGTATCGAAGCAGGTATGACCTGCCGAATGGATACGAAGCGAAAAATTATCTTAGCTTTGGGGCTTAAACTTTCAGATAAAGATAAAGTTTTTCCAGAGGGAGAAGTTTAATTGTTTAAGCTCTTCTTTTTTTCTGTCCTTTCATGATTTTATCCTTCGATTCCTAAGAATTCTTTTTTAAGTAGAAGAATCTTAAGGCATCGCTCAGGATTAAACTCGGGATTTTCCGACTTTTTGATTTACATTTTTTTGCATCTGGGTATGCAAAGATAAAACAAAAGTCTTTTCTGCAGAGGTAGATTTTTCAGAAGATACGTATTTTTTATGAGTCGTTTAAAATACCTTACAAGTGGTGAATCTCACGGTCAGGCACTTACTACTATTTTAGATGGTATGCCCGCAGCTGTGCCTGTTTCTATTGAAGCGATTAATAGGCAGTTGTTTCGTCGTCAGCAGGGTTATGGCCGTGGTGGACGCATGACAATTGAAAAGGATGAAGTTCAAATTCTTTCAGGAGTTCGATTCGGTAAATCACTAGGTTCTCCCATTTGTTTGCAAGTGACCAATCGTGATTGGGTAACTTGGCAAGATGAAATGGCTGTGCAAGGAAATCCTAAACAATTGAAAAGAGTTGTTACCAGACCTCGTCCTGGACATGCTGATTTGTCGGGTGGGATGAAGTTTGATCATGATGATTTGAGAAATGTTTTAGAAAGAGCTTCTGCGCGAGAGACCACCATGCGTGTAGCTTGTGGTGCTGTGAGCCGACAACTTTTAGAAGCCTGTGGAATTGAATTGATTGGCTTCGTGGTTTCATTGGCAGATGTAGAATTAGGAGAAAAGCGTGCTTCTTTCGAAGATTTGATTCGGATTTCCGAAGCTAGTCCAGTGCGCACCCTCGACAAAAAAGTTGAAAAAGCAATGATCGCTCGAATTGATGAAGCTAAGAAAAAGGGTGATTCAGTGGGCGGAGTTTTTGAAGTGGTGGTGCGTGGATTGCCAGTGGGCTTGGGTAGTTATGTGCAATGGGATCGTAAACTTGATGGAAAGTTAGCTCAAGCAATTATGAGTATTCAGGCGATTAAGGGAGTTGAAATAGGTTTGGGTTTTGAAGCTGCCAGGCGCTTTGGTTCTAAAGTGCACGACAGTCTTTATTATGATTCTAAAAAGAAGAGTTTTTATCGTAAAACAAATGGAGCTGGCGGTTTAGAAGGAAGCATGACAAATGGTGAATGGCTCGTGATTCGAGGAGCCATGAAGCCGATTTCGACTCTTTATACTCCGCTAGATTCTGTAGATATTAAGAGTAAAAAAGCTTTTAAGGCTTCGATTGAAAGATCTGATACCTGTGCTCTGCCAGCGGCAGCAGTGATTGCGGAAAATGTAATTGCTTTTACACTTGCAGATGCCTTGTTAGAAAAAACAGGTGGAGATTCTTTGAAGGAAGTGAAAAGAAATTTAGATGCTTATTTGAAGCAAATTAAAAATTATTAACAGATTCTTTGTGCTTCGAGACCCTCTGCACGAACGGGTCTGTAAACTTTTTTAAAATCCGTTCGCCTTAAGATTCTCGATAAGGAAACGGATTTTTTTAATGATGAAAAAGATTCCAACTTTGATAGTGCTGACTGGTTTCATGGGTACTGGAAAAACCGCAGCAGGTCAGGCACTAGCTAGAACCTTGGGTTATGCTTTTATCGATAGTGATCGTGAAATTGAATCTCGCCAAGGTAGGAGTGTGCAGCAAATTTTTGAAAGTGAAGGCGAGCCTTATTTTCGTCAGCTTGAAAAAGAAACCATTGCTCGCCTTGCTCAACAGCCCAATACAGTTCTTTCTGTGGGAGGCGGAGCGATTCTCAATCAAGAGACATTTGATTTGCTTCAGTTTGCAGGCATGATGGTTCATTTGACGGCTACAGTAGATGAAATTGCAAATCGTTTGGGGCATGGAAATGAAAGACCTCTATTAGCAGGTGGAGATCGAAAGAAAAAAATTCGTAAATTGATGCAAGAAAGAGATTCCATTTATTCGAAAGTCAAAGCCCAGGTCGATACGACGGGGTTGGCAATAGATGAAGTGGTAAAAAAGATTTTGGAGAAATTAAAGGATTAATGAAAGACAGGCGATAGCCTGTTGAGGGGGAGACTCTGCGGGCTTTGCCCGTAGAGGGGGCGACGCTAGCCCCATGAATAGCCGAAGTGGTAAAAAAGATTTTGGAGAAATTAAAGGATTAATGAAAGACAGGCGATAGCCTGTTGAGGGGGAGACTCTGCGGGCTTTGCCCGTAGAGGGGGCGACGCTAGCCCCATGAATAGCCTAAGTGGTAAAAAAGATTTTAGAAAAATTGAAAGGTTAGTGAAGTATTATGGATCGTGTACATGTTCATTTAGATCAAGAAGATTATCCCATTTATTTTTCAGATGGAAAAAAAGCTTCATTTGCTCAGGCTTTAAATCGGCATTTTGAAAGTTCTCATTGGGTGATTATTACAAATCCAATCGTAGACAAACTCCATGGTGCCAGTTTTAAAAAAGAACTCAAAGGTTTGGGAAAGGTTCACACCCTACATATTCCTGATGGAGAAAAGTATAAAACTCTACAAACAGTTGAAAAACTCTATAAAGAATTTCTCAAATGTAAAGTAGACCGTTCAACTCCTGTAATTGCTTTAGGAGGTGGGGTTGTCGGTGATGTGGCAGGCTTTGCTGCAGCAACTTATCTCAGGGGTTTGCCCTTAATTCAGGTGCCGACCACTTTATTAGCCCAGGTTGACTCAAGCGTGGGAGGTAAAACGGGAGTTGATTTGCCTGCAGGCAAAAACTTGATTGGAGCTTTTTATCAACCAAAGATGGTTTATATTGATGTATCTGTTTTAAAAACACTTCCGCAACGTGAAGTGCTGTGTGGCACAGCTGAGGTGATTAAATATGGTGCTATTGCGAGTGAATCTTTGTTTTCCACTCTCGAGAAAAAAGTAAGCCCTTTTTTACAGTTGGACTCATTTCTGCTTAAAAAAGTTGTGAAAGAGTGTGTTAAAATTAAGGCAAATATCGTTGAGCGGGATGAAAAAGAAACTTTTGGGATTCGTTCTATTTTAAACTTTGGTCATACTTTAGGGCATGCTGTTGAGACTTTGTCAGGTTATCATCGCTATTCTCACGGAGAGGCGGTAGCAGTAGGGATGGCTTTTGCTGTGCAACTTTCAGAGTCTTTGGGGCTTACTAAAACATGGACTGTCGATCGCTTGATGAATTTAATCCATGAAATGGGTTTGCCTCATCAAATTCCTCCCTATTCAAAAAATGCCTACCTTCAGGTGATGGCTCGTGATAAAAAGATGGTAAAGGGAAAGATTCGATACGTGCTGATTAAGAAAATTGGAATGGTTACCACTCAAAAATTATCAATTAATCAAGTGGGTGAAAAATTAGAAGATTATTTAAGTAAGGAATAAGGAAGATATCTAGTCAAGAGATGGGAGGAGCGAATGTCATTTGAATTAGATCAAGTTTTTCACACTCAAACGATGGTGAAAATTCTCCATGCTCAAGGGCAAGTTTATTATGCAACGAAATTATGTGAAGAAATAATTTCTAAGCAGCCTGAAAATCAAAAAGCCCAGCTTTTATTAGAAGGAATTCGGAAAGGTCATATTCCTGAAAATGTGCCAGCCTATCAAAAACAAGTAGTGGGAGAGGTTGATTCCCCGGCACATTTTGAAGATGAGATTACAGAACCTGGAATTACTTTTGAAGCACTTGAAATTAAAGAAGAAGAACAAAAGCAAAGCCAAGTAATGGAAATTGTTCCCCAAGATCATGAAAAAGATAGAAGATTAGCAGTTTTGAATGATTTATTAATGAAAATTCAAGAGCGAAAGTATGAAATCCACTAAATTGAAAAAAGTTTTGATTTTACATGGCCCTAATCTGAACTTGCT
>CAYYEM010000062.1:0-2548 GCA_964470915.1 uncultured Pseudomonadota bacterium | reverse complement strand
GTTGATATTCCGGTTGTGGAAGTTCATTTAAGTAATATTTATCAGAGAGAAGCGTTTAGACATCATTCCATGATTGCGCCTGTAGCGAGAGGGCAAGTTTCGGGCTTTGGAGCAGAAAGCTATCTCTTGGGCTTGAGAGCTTTGCTCAGTTTATTAAAATAGTTCCTTTCTATGGAAAATACCAAAAAAAGTTTTGTAGATCAAATGAAGGGTCTTTTTCAAAAAAATAAATTTGAAAAAGAACTGAAAGAAGTTTTGGCTAATACTCAAGCCAATCCGCAGGATCTACGATTAAAAATTCGCTTGGGAGAGTTATATTTTCGGATGAAAGATATTCCCAAGGGAATCGAAGTTTTTACAGAAGTTGCTGAAGCGTATACTCAGGAAGGTTTTTATCTCAAGGCAGTTGCAATTTATAAAAACATGATTCGCATGTCTCCTGGATCGGTTGTTTTTAATGAAAAATTAGCAGAGCTTTATAAGCAACTGGGTTTAACGAAGGATTCAATCAATCAATATTTGATTGTAATTCATTATTATCAGAACCATGGAGAAAAGGAAAAAGTCCTCGAAATGGCTCAGAAGATGGTAGAAACAGATCCTGAAGATGTTTCAAACAGAATGAGGCTTGCAGAGATCTATTTCAATCAAGGTTTGCAAAATGAAGCGTTGAAAGAATACGAGAAAATTGGAACTCAATTAAAAGAAGAAGGTGGGAAACAGCTCGGTTTATTAGTGGAAGTTTTAGAAAAAATCTTTTTTCGCCGACCCCAAGATAAAAACCTGTTAAGGGAAATTTGTATTCTTCATCTCAAAAATCATAATCCTGAAGCTGCTATTAAAAAAATAGAGAAATACAAACTCGAAAAAGAGGGTGATTTTGAAAAGATTCGAGAAAAGGCCCTTGAAATACTCGAGCATGATCAGAAAAAGAAAGAAGAAAAAAAGCTCGCTGAAATGGCTGTGGAAACACCCGTAGAAAATCCAGCGGAGATAAATGCAGATAAGAAAGAATAGTTTTTAGTTTTATGAAAATTACCTCTGTAAAAGGCATGCATGATGTGGGTCCACCCGAAATTGCTTTATGGCATCGGGTAGAAAAGGTGGCGAGAGAAGTGTTTGAGAATGCCCACTTTTATGAATTAAGAACGCCTCCGCTCGAAGAGGAGGTTCTTTTTACCCGAAGTGTAGGCTCAACAAGCGATATTGTTGAAAAAGAAATGTACGCTTTTCAAGATCGCAAGGGGCGTAAACTTGCTCTGCGTCCTGAAGGAACTGCTTCTATAGTTCGAGCTTATATTGAACATTATGTGGCAAATGCAGAGTACGATCGTTTTTATTATTTAGGCCCCATGTTTCGTTATGAAAGACCACAAAAAGGTCGCTATAGACAGTTCCACCAAATAGGAGCAGAAATTTTTAGAGCTAAGCATGCTTTGGTGGATGCCGAGCTCATTTCACTGGCTCATGAAATTTTTCAAAAGTTGGGGATTAAAAAAGTATCTTTGCATCTTAATTCTTTAGGGTGCAAAGCCTGTCGCCCAGAGTATCGACAGTCGCTTTTAAAGTTTTTGGAACCCTTGAGTCCGAAACTTTGTGGAGATTGTCAAAAAAGAATTTCAAAGAATCCTTTACGTGCTTTGGATTGTAAAAATGAAACTTGTGCTCAACTGACTCAAACAGCTCCTGCAATGTTTGAGAGTTTATGTGAAGAATGTGTGAGTCATTTTGAAGGTGTCCAGCAAGGTTTGAGAAAATTAGGGATTCCTTACGAAGTCAATCCACGTATGGTGAGGGGTTTGGATTATTACGAACGAACTGCTTTTGAATTTTTGAGTGGTGATTTGGGCGCCCAGAATGCAGTGGCAGGAGGTGGGCGCTACGACGACTTAGTGAAAGATTTGGGTGGACCTGCTGTGCCAGGGATTGGTTTTGCGATAGGGGTAGAGCGTTTGGTCACTTTGTTATCAAGCCAGGGAGAACAACAGAGCACTCGCCCGCGTATTTTCTTGGCTTGTTTAGGGGAAGCTGCACAGTCTTGGGGTTTGGAGACTCTATCTCATTTAAGAAGAAATGCTTTTATCGCTCTCACTGATTTTGATTCCCAGTCTTTGAAAAATCTTTTGAAACATGCCGATAAACTGAATGCAGACTATGCAATTATTGTAGGTGATAATGAATTGAAAGCGGCTAAAGTTCAGTTGAAAGATATGAAAACCCAAGTCCAGAAAGAAATTCCAATTGATTCGGTGATTGCTTATTTTGAGAATTTATTTCCAGCATCACTCCGATAATTTTTAGTTGCCCCAGAAAAATACCAATCTACTTCGTTGCCCGCTGCGCTCGCAATCCTCACATATATCTGTATACGCTCCGGTTGCTCGTTTGCGGGCGCCTTGTATCTTGGGTATTTTTGAGGGACAACTTTTTAAGGCCCATTAATTAAAAAAGTACTTTCTGTTCTGACTGAATCAGAGATTCCTGATTTAGGAAGAGGGGCATTATTTGTAGGGGGATCAATGACTTGAGGAACAGGAGGAGGCGGTAG
>CAYYEM010000061.1:6197-8259 GCA_964470915.1 uncultured Pseudomonadota bacterium | reverse complement strand
ATCGGTGATTTTAATAACGAAGTAGGACCCTGTGCTCTTCCTAATGGCGAAATTGCCACATTATATCTTGGAGGTTCACTCAGCGGCGAACATGAACTGAACCTTGAAGATTCGGATGGCAGTAATAAAACTGTTCTACTTTCTGAAGATATCGACGATATTGGACTTGGCTGTAGCGAATAAATATTTGCCGTAAAATAAAAAAAACTCCCAGGTAATTTTGCCTGGGAGTTTTTTATTTTCTAAAAGAAAAATTTTAGGGACTTGGCTTTCTAAAAATGGATTCAAATAATGAAGGAACGGCAGTGCTTTTTTCAACTTCAATGGGTTTACTTGCAGTAGGGACTTCCATGCAAATGTAATTGATTTGTATTGTTGAATTGGGTTCTCCAAAACTTTTTTCAACGGGACTGAGTGCAAAGGCCACACTTGTATGAGTTCCTGCAACTCTTATTACATAAGGTTCATTTCCAAATTGAGAGACCATGGTTGCCACACAAATGGGAGGATGTTGAAATGCTTTTACAAAATTCAAAGTACAATACATTTTAGCTTGATCAATATTAAATTGCACTCGTCCGGCCATATCACTTCCCGTCACTGATCCATTCGTACATTCAGGACCCAAAGTGGGAGTTCCCGTGTAAGGCGCCGCAAAATCTGCGGGTGATCCTTTGGGGCCTTGCAAGCCCTGTGGTCCCTGTGGGCCTTGCGGACCTTGTGGCCCCTGAGGACCTTGTGGGCCAGGTATTCCGGGATTACTAGGAGGAGCAGTTCTCGCAGGAGTTAAAGATGGTTTCTGCCCCAAGCTTTGAGCTTGAACAGAACTTAAAGAAGGCAAAATCAACACACTGAAAAATAATAGGATAAAAAAAATATAATTTTTATTTCGATTCACAATACCCCCTTTAAATTATGAATGCTCTCAATTCATTCTTTTGAATTATAAGGGATTTTACAAAATATATCACAAAGAATCCCTTGCTTCGGTCTACTGTTATCGAAAAATAGAGAAGCTTGAGTTGTGTATTTGTAAAGATTGTTAAAAAGAGTTTTGTGGTGTCTCAATATGATTAAAGACAAGATCCAACAAATCTAAGGCTGCAGCAGGATCTACAATCATATCAACATGATTATAACGTCCTCTCAAAAATTGTGCAGAGTAACGTTTGTAAGCTCTCACCAAAGCATCGCCCTCTCGTGCGTTCATCACAAAAGAAATACCGTAAAAGAAAATTCCTGTTGTTCGATAAGTAAGAGAATCTAAAGTATTTCCTGGATGAGAAATATGAAGGAGAGATCTTAACAGCCCTGGCATTTGAGCATGAACAATCAGATCAGCAATTTCAGGACCAAATCCTAAAGTTTGAAAGTAGCCCGGCAAACGTTCTCGATCAAAGCCTTGTGCAGAACCTTCGAGCAAAAGATGATCAGCAACTTCAATGAAAAAATTATAATCAATCCCTTCTACAGGAGAACCTAAAAGAACCATTTTACTTTTCTCTAATACTGACATTACTTGATGCAAATCAACATCGCTCAGCCCTTCAAGCCCTGGATAAAGATCTATAATTTTTTTCGGAATCACTCCTCCATTTTCTACGTAAACTTTTTGTAAGGCTTTTAATGCATGTGCCAACAAGCCCCCTTTAGAATGACCGATCAACACAAGTTTCTCAGCTCTTCCAAGCAAGCTGGGATCTCTCAATGCCACTGCCAAGCGACGCATCACGATGGGAATTTCCATTTCCCAATGAGGTTGAAGTACGCGCTTATTTTCTCCCAATGTAGAATAAAGTTCGTGTGACTCTAATCTATCTGCACTCACAGCAGTGCTGAGCATCACCCCACCATGCTCAAAAGCAGAACTGATTAAATTCATCCAGGCTGGATCTGGAGGATGATTATACATCCCCGGCAAAAATACGACGCCATATTCCTTGCCCCACTTCTCGGCTTTAACACGAAGCAAATAAGGTAATTGCTCCAACCATTTTCTTCTCTCTCCTGATACTCCAGAGGCTCGGCGAGCCTGATCAGCTCGCGCTCTAGCTCTGGTCGC
>CAYYEM010000061.1:0-6097 GCA_964470915.1 uncultured Pseudomonadota bacterium | reverse complement strand
GCTTTCTGAAGAAGCTGGTTCCAAGCGAGCTAAAACAGCTAAGCGATGAGCCGTGAGCATTCCTGCATCTGTAAAAAAATGCTGAAAGACGATATTTTGCCTACTAGAAAAATGAGCAAAAATCTTCAAGCTCCCCAAACTAATGGTATTGTGAATCCACTCTTTTTTAAAATTTTCATTTGAATGATCATTTAAGCTGCGATGAATCGCTGTAAAAGCAAGCGATTCACTTGCGAGAGCTGTTGCATAGGAAGAGCCTCGCGCTAGAATAGGCAAAAGTCCTTTCCCCTGACTCATGGCAGAAAAAGCCAAAGACGAGGTTCCAATACGAGCAAAGCGATAGGCAAAGCCTCCCCCGATCATGGCTGCTAGCATTTTAGGATCCGTCGCTTGGTCGACGAAACTCATCATCATAGCATCCATCGAAACTTGGGCAGAGCTTAGCCCTGCTCCCTGGGAACCTATACTATTGCACTGAATAGAAAAACGGCGTGATAAGAAATGAGCCTGCATTTCCCCTCGAATCCCCTTCCATAAAAGAAGCTACACTAAAAGGGGCTGCTCATTTCAAGAAAAAAAAAGAAATAACTGATAAGAACCTTCACTTTACTTATAAAATCCGCAAAAAACTAGCTTTGTCTTTATCTGAAAGCGCTACGCCAGAATATTCTTCCATCGGCATTTCATATTTACAGGCTTCAGGTGACCATGGCTCAATTTGTTTCGCTAAAGTACAAATCCCCGGTGAAGAACTCCCACATTGAGGACTATAACACATATTTTGCTGTATCACTTTCCTGAGTGCATCCCACAAACCTATCTCTAATTCTACAAACGAACCTTTTTTTTGAAAATGAATCGCAACATCGTAGGCAGCCGAAGCAAGTTCTGCAAGGAAATCTTCAGAAGATTTATTAAATTTCACATGCAAACCTCCATGCATAGATACCTCCTTGTTTGAATGCCCCACGTGTTACTATCTCTACAACAGATCAAGTGCTGGAACCACATGATTAAAAATGGATGATTTATATCATATCTATTCAATATTACTTTTTTTATAGAGGGAATGTTTTTACAAACTATAATTAGGGACAGAAATCATGCCTCCCCTACAAACTCTCATTCATTTTTTACAAGAACATTCAGTGATGTGCATGGCAACTTCTAAGCAAAACATAGCCCATTCGACACCTCTCTTCTATGCATTGAATACAGACCCCATGTCTCTGGTTTTCATTTCAGATCCTCAAACTCGACATATGGAAGAAATCAGTCAAAACCCAGTGGTATCTGCTGGAATTTATCTAGAAACAGAAAAGATTGGCAAAATTCAAGGTGCTCAGATTTGGGGAGAAGCGACAATTTCCTCAAATAAAAAATTATCTAAGATTTATACCAAGCGCTTTCCTCATTCACGAATATTTATAGCCGCTAACCCTTCTCATCAATTTTGCATAATTAGAATTCACAAAGCTCGCTTGATCGATAACACTTTGGGATTTGGAAAAAAAAATGAATGGAGCTTTGATGTTTAATATTATTTATGAAAATAAAAACTTCAAACTCCTGAATGCAGAGCAGCTTCTCTTACCCGCCAAAGAATATCTCAAACATTATCTTTCCCAAGCTTCCCGCTACAAAGTGATTGGCTTTCATAAAGGTGCTCCTGTCTTTTCTTTATATCAACCCCCTCTCAGTTTAGCGCCGGGAATACGTTCAATGATCATGAGACTCAAACGCCGCTTTGAAAACATACGCATTCCTGCAAACGCAACCCTAGCCATAAATCGTGCCTGCCAATGTGAATGTGAACATTGTTCGGCTGTATTTTATAATCACAGCACAAAAAAAGATTTAGACACTCTTGAACTACAACAAGCTTTAAGTGAAAGCGTGGAATTAGGTGTCACCAATCTGATTTTACTCGGTGGAGAGCCTTTACTTCGTAATGATTTATTTTCCCAGATTCAGAAAGTAGATAAACAAAAGGCCGTAGTTACAATGTTTAGTAATGGAGAATATCTCACTTTGGATCATTGCCAGAAACTTGCGGAGTCAGGACTCATGGGCGTTTTTGTTTCTCTCGATTCTAGCGACGAAAAAAGCCACGACTCACTTCGCAAGCGGCCTGGTCTATTTAAAAAAGCACTTCAGGGCATTGAAAATCTCCATAAAGTGGGAATTCTTACAGCCATCTCATCATATTTAAGCCCTTCCCGAATTCGCACGGGATTACTTGAAGACATGATGGAGCTGGGGAAAAAAACGGGGGTGAACGAAGTCACTTTTTTTGATGCCATTCCCAGTGGACGCTGGATTCACTCTACAGATCAGCTTCTTCAAGAAAAAGATCGTAAAGAAATTGCAGAGCTTGTTCGGTTTTACCGCAAAAATCCAGACTACCCTGGCATCGCAGCGCAATCTACTCTCACGAGTGAAAATGGGTCGGCCTTTTGCTTTGCGGCTAATACGCAATTTTATCTCACCGCTCATGGGGAAATGTGTCCTTGTGATTTTACCCCTCTCAGCATTGGAAAATTTCCGGAGGAAAGCATCGAGAACCTCTGGAAAAAAATGATTCAGACCCCTCCTTACAATTGCCGAGCTAAAAGTTGCCGTATGCAGGATAGGGAATTCCGAAGACAATATATTGATCCACTCTCTCTCGAAAATAGCTTCCCTCAAAGACTTGCAAGACCTACAATCCAAAGCTTATGAAAATCAAAATTTACCCCCAACCTTTTTTATTAATAGGTGTTTCTTCATTGCTTGTCGCTATTATTGGAGGACTTCTTCGACTAGGCTGGAGTCTGCCAGTCGCTTCACACTTATGGGCTCTTTACCATGGTCCTCTCATGGTTTCAGCCTTTTTGGGAATTCTCGTGAGCATGGAAAGAGCTGTTGCACTCCAAAAAACATGGATGTGGGGAGCTCCACTTTTTTGCAGTTTGGGAGCCCTTAGTATTTTACTATATTCCAATCAAGTCTTGACGGCTTGTTTATTTTCTATTGGTGGAATTTTGCTCGTCTCTATTTTTATTTGGGTCTGCATCAAATTTCCAAATCTTTTTCATGGAATAATGCTATTGGGAGCTTTGTGTTTTGGAATAGGAAATTTGTTATGGCTCTCAGGAAAAACATTTCCTCAAATTATTTTTTGGTGGATGGCTTTTTTGCTTCTCACCATTTCAGGGGAAAGACTTGAACTCAGCCGATTTCGCAACCCCTCTTCAAAAAGTAAATTCATATTTGTAAGCTTTAACCTTCTTTTTGTTTTTGGAAACCTTCTTCAATATTTTCAATTTACGTTTTTTCATTATTTGCTTGGAATCGGTCTATTAGGAGTTGCCGCCTGGCTTCTCACCCAAGATATTGCTTTGCAAAGCATTAAAGCAGCAAGACTTACCCGTTACATCGCTTGGAGTTTAATCTTAGGTTATATTTGGCTCATCGTTTGTGGGGTCTTGTTACTATTTTATGGTCAAGAACAAGCTGGATTGAATTATGATGCATTTTTACACAGCTTCTTCTTGGGCTTTGTTTTTAGCATGATTTTTGGACATGCTCCGCTTATTTTACCAAGCATTCTCAAGATAGAAATAAAATACGGTTCTCATTTTTATGTTCCACTTTTTTTACTGCACGCTACTTTAATAGGAAGAATTCTGGGAGATTTATTACATTCTTTCTCGATCCGAAAATGGATGGGGGCTCTTAACGGAATGGTGATTATAGCTTTCTTTTTGACAGTTCTCTTATCTGCTCGGAAAAAACAGCTAGCTTAATCTTTACTTTTTTTCTCAGCAGATTCTTTTTTACCTTCTAACATTTCGTGCAAATAATGTGCTGCTTCTTCAGCAGAAAATTTTCCCATTTCATACTGAGAATCAATCAATCCTTTTGGATCTAGAAAAGTAATGAGAGCCGTGTGATTAATATCTCCGCCCTGGAGTTTTCGAAATTTCACCCCTACCAAAGCAGCGATTTCTCTCACTTGAGATTCATCTCCCCTTAAAATTTTCCAACGAGTGCCATCTAATCCATGTTTTCCAAGCACCTGTTTTAACACTGGAACCGTATCGCTTTCAGGATCAAAACTAATCAAAATAAAACGAACCTGTGCCCGTGTTTTATCATCCATCTTTTTTTCCAAACGCTTCAACTGATCAATTAAAACAGGACAAGAATAAGGACAGGTAGCATAAAACATGCTGAGCACCACAGGATGACCTTCGTACACATCAAGCAAAACACTTTTGCCTTCCTGATCTGTAAAAGCAGTTTTCAATTGATATAGTGATTCGCCCTTCACCGCTTCGTCAGGCGCTAACAACTCATGAGCCTGAGGTGAATTACTAACATTTTTGTTTTCGTTTTTTTTGCAAGCTGGCACGGAAAATAAAAACAATATCACAAGCAAACAATAAAATTTATTTATTTTCATAAACGTCTCCTGCACAACGAAATCCTAAGCTCGCTGTCGTATAATTTGCTTTCAATGAACCTCGAAAAGCCATGCGCATAAAAGTAGCGTAATCTTCTTTATCTGTAGCCACCAAGGATCCTGCCCCACAAAATCTAGATTTGTCGGCATCCTTTCCTTCTCTTGAATCTGATGAAACAAGCGCATTGTTAAAATCAAGTACCCACTCCCAAATCAAGCCATGCAAATCAAAAACTCCCCAATAATTGGGTGCGCTTTTTCCTACTGCCGCCAACTTTTTAGAACCTGGCTTTGAATACCAATCTAAGACACGTTGTCTCCATACCTGATCATTGCGTCCATCAGCTTGAATTTCAGTAGCTTGAGCGACATATTCCCATTCATTTTCCCGAGGAAGTCGCATTCCCTTCCATTCACAGTAAGTTTTGGCTGCGAACCAACTTACTTCAGTTACAGGTTGATCTGCTTCCACTTGAGGACCTAAAACAACAGGTGATTTCCATCGAGCCAGATAACGAGAGTCTGCAAATATTTTTTTAACTTTGCCACGCTGCCAAGCAGGATTTTGTTTTACAAATTCGAGAAACTGAGAATTTGTGACTGGAAAAACATCGATGATAAAATCTTTGACTGGAATTTCTTTTTCTTGGGGAACTGCAGGATAAAAAGGGCGGTAGAGTCCGCCCTTTACCTTAACCACTGAAGGAGAAGATTGTGACCTTGCTAGCCCAGCAAGGGCTAGCAAGGCGCACAATAAACTCACAACACTCAGATATTTAATCATAACTAGTGCGCAGCACCTGGAGGACGCTTGGTCGCTTCACGAACCCTTGTAACTTCCGCCGCAGTGACTTGCTCTCCTTGATTACCCCACGAATTCATAACGTAGGTAAGGATGTTTGCCACTTCATCATCATTGAGTTGACTCATGGGTGGCATTACAGAATTGTATTCTTTACTATTTACTGTAATCGGTCCACTTTTACCATTGAGAACAACTTCAATCGCACGCTGTTTATCAGACATTAAGAAGTCCGCTTTTGCTAAAGGAGGAAATACTCCTGGCAAACCTTCTCCATTCGCCTGATGGCATGTTGAACAAGTCCCACTGAAGAGCGTTTTACCTGCTTGAACTTGAGCATCTTTCGTTAATTGACCTTTTTTCATTTCTTCCGTAGCAATTTCTACTGGCTTACTGGATTCCACTTTATCTCCTAAATAGGCCGAATCAACTTCCTTCCCTGAATAAATTGACTTGTTCTCAGGACCTTCCACTTTCAACATTCCTAAAGCTCCCTTGTTGAAAGCACGAAAAATAGAATGGTCCACCAAAATATAAGTGCCAGGCACTTCGAGTTTGAATTCGACTATCGAAGAGCCCCCTGCAGGAACCAAAGTGGTTTGAATGTTTTCGTTATACTTGCTGCCACCCTCCATGAAGACTTTGTCAAAAATATCCCCGATCACATGAAAACTGCTCACTAGGTTAGGACCACCATTACCCACAAAGAGGCGCACCGTTTCACCTACTTTAGCCTTCAGAGCCTTGTCACCCACCAGAGCTCCTTCCGATCCATTAAACACGACATAAGTGGCATTTTCTTCAATGGCTTTTTGCATATCGAAAGGCTGATAGCCTTTTTCACGATA
>CAYYEM010000060.1:7892-8421 GCA_964470915.1 uncultured Pseudomonadota bacterium | reverse complement strand
GAACCAAATGCAAAATTGAAATAATGGCAAATCCACAACCAAAAGAAATCCCTCTCAACAACGAAGGAGAAATTGAAAATTCACCCAACATCATTTCTATGAGCTTTGCAAAAACTGGCTCGCCCACCCAACCCAAACCCAGACTCGCTAAAGTAATTCCTAACTGAGTGGCTGACAGATACTCATTTAAGTGATTCACAATGAGTAAAGCGGATCCTGCCAAAGTACTACCTTGATCTTCCAAGGTTTGCAGTCTGGTCGACCTAATTTTTACCATGGCAAATTCTGCGGCCACAAAAAAAGCGTTCAAAAGAACGCAAATGATCGCTACCAAAAGGTAGGTATAAGAAAAGTGCTCCAATGAATGCTGAATGGGCATAAAAGGTCTTACTATCTTACCCAAGACCCTCCAAAAGTCGATTGATTTTTATAGCTTCGCGCTACGGAGTGTTTGAAAGGCTTTTTTCTAAAATAGATTTACTCCATTTTAATTCACAAAAACGGGGGTACGGGGGCTCCGGTAAAACCG
>CAYYEM010000060.1:0-7792 GCA_964470915.1 uncultured Pseudomonadota bacterium | reverse complement strand
TCAAGGTATTTGCGGTGAATTATAATGGATTTACTCCATTTTAATTCACAAAAACGGGGGTACGGGGGCTCCGGTAAAACCGGACCCCCGAATACAAATTCAATTTCCCAAGGCAATAACTATTAAAGGGATTCTGTGAGGCAAACCTTTAATTCAAGGTATTTGCGGTGAATTATAATGGATTTACTCCATTTTAATTCACAAAAACAGGGGTACGGGGGCTCCGGTAAAACCGGACCCCCGAATACAAATAGAAAGAGCGGATAACCTATTTGGCTTATCCGCTCTTTCTGGGGGCACACGCTTTATATTTTTTTTGCACCGGAACTATTTTTATTCCGGGGAGCGGCATTTTATTGCGCACTCGGAACTAATACAAAGCAAGCCTTGTGCCAAAACATAGTATAATTTTAACCTATTGATATTATTAATATTTTCAGATAATGATCTTACGAGATGAAATTTATTATAAAATAAATATGTTTATATTATATATAAAATTATTAAATATATACAATAAGCTTATACGCTATAAATTTCAATGATTGAAAAGCAATGCTTGAAAGGTTAAGATTTCAAACAATGAAGTTATATTTCAAATACAGTCTTTCGCTCTATTTAGCTTTTTGCATTTTAGCACTGGCCCCTACTTTTGCTTATTGTAAGCAAATCTTAACATGCCAAATGGAAATGGACTGCTGTGATCACGCTGATGTTTCTGGAGATCAAATTAAAGAAACTCCTTGTTGTGGAAACTCAAGTCATTCTTCCAAAGCAGAAATAGTGATTTTTTCAAACAACTCACAAGAAATCAAAAACACTACTTATTTAAGCCTGCAAGCTCTGCCCGTAAAATGGGAAGATCCATATACTTTTAAAAACTTTTTCAAGCATTTCAAGCAATCCAACACAAGTCCACCCTTCAGCAACTTGTTATCTAGAAACTTGCCTCTTCTTTGTTGAGTAGTCCTACTCATTTCATTTCCTATTTTTTAATTTATCAGTAAAAATTCGCCATTCTATTTCATTTTTTGGCGAGGTTTATATGTTTAAAAAAATATTTCTATTTTCCCTTTTAGGGTCATTTTTCTTCTGTCCGCTCCATGCGGAAGAGGTTTTGAATTTGGATCAAGCAGGCCAGCAAAGCCTTGAAAAAAATCCTGAGCTCAAAGCGATGGAAGAAGACAACAAAGCAGCAAAAGCTCAAATCCCTCAAGCCCGCTCCTGGGATGATACACAAATTGGGGTTAGATTTTATCAAGTACCTTGGGGCGCAGGCCTCGATCAAGCGATGGATATCGACTACATTATTGCTCAAAAAATTCCTTTTCCTGGAAAGAAAAAGGCCGCTTCTCAAATTGCCTATCATAATTATCTACATCATCTTGAATTATTAGGGGCTCGTGGCAGAGAAATTCTCCGGGATGTGAAAAGCACTTACTACAGTTTATACACCATCCTGAAACGAATCGAAGTCACTCAAAAAATAGAAGCTACTCTTAAAAGCACTATTCAAAATGCTCAAAGCAAACTCTCAGCAAACCAAGCCATCGGCCTTGATGCTATTCAAGGGCAAGCAGAACTCGCCAAAGTTTTAAGCGAAAAAGAAATTCTAAAACAAAGCAAGCTCAATCTCGAGGCTAAATTAAATCAACTCTTATTTAATGAAGAAAACACCATGCTCAAGATGCCTCGAAAACTTGAACTACCTCGCTGGAACATTACCTTAAATGAAGCCATCGAAATTGCATTACTTCGTCATCCCAAAGTTAAAATTGCAGAACATAAAATTGAAGAAAAGAAATGGGGAATCAAAGCAGCCAAGCGTGAGTTCTTGCCCGACATGAACGCTCAAGTGGAATATGTGCAACGCCCTGTAAACTCTCCCGCTAGTAACTTAGGCGATGCTTGGACCGCAGAAATGATGTTCAACATTCCACTCATGATCAAAAAGAAAACAAAAGCAGTCGAGCAAGCAGAAGCAGAATTGGCAGGTGCGCAATATAATTACTCCGCTGCTAAAAATGATGTAAATTATAAAGTCAAAGAAACTTATTCTACGCTTAAAAGCTCTCTACACATTCTTGAACTTACTCAAAAAACTCTTATTCCTCAAACACAACAAGCTTTGGATGCCTCTATTGCTGCTTACATCGCAGGTAAAACCAATTTCACCTCGGTGCTCACAGCTGCTCGTGCAGTGTTTGATGCACAAAATGAATATTGGAAAACTTTTGAATCATACAGCATCGCCTATAGCAATTTAGAAGAATCTCTCGGAGCTACTCGGGAAGAGCTTGTTATGATAAAAAGCTCTGTTACACAGAACAAAGCTGAGTCCCAAGCTTCATTTACAGGAGCTCAACCATGAAAAAATATTTTTCATTACTCTTTTTAAGTCTTCTAGTTTTAGGAGGATGTCAGTCTCAGGCTCAAGATCATTCTTCTCATAACGCAGCTGAAACTAGTCAAATCCCAAAACCTCAGAAGGCAGAAAAGAAAAAAATACTTCACTATATTGATCCCATGCATCCATGGTATAAATCAGATAAGCCAGGAATCGCACCGGATTGTGGAATGGATTTGGTTCCGGTCTACGCTGAAGAAACAAGCCCTGGATCTAGCCCCGTTTCAGCTACGAGTTTTCGTCTCTCTTCAGAAAAACTTCAACGTATTGGCGTTAAAACTGAAGAAGCTCAATCACGCCCTTTAATTCGTGAAATCCAAACAAATGGTCGTGTGGCTTATGATCCTGAACTTTATTTAGCTCAGCAAGAATATCTTATTGCATTGAAAACTTCGGGCGGCACGAACTCTGAAATTCAAGCACTTCAATCTAACTTGGTAAAATCTGCTCGCAATCGTCTCGAAATTCTTGGAATGAGTTCTGAACAAATCGAAGCACTGCGTCGCTCAAGAAAAGCTCAAAGCACATTGCTATTACCGAACAAAGGGGCTTCGACTTTGTTATACGGTGAAGTCTATGAGTCTGATTTACCTTTCATCAAAACAGGACAACATCTCGAAATTATCGTTCCTGGAAGTTCTGAAAAGATTGAAAGTAGAGTAGATTCTATCTCTCCCAATCTTAATCCGAATACACGCACAGCTCAAATCAGGAGTTCGGTCGCAAATCCATCAAACAATTCACAACCTGTGCTGCGTCCTGACATGTTTGTGAAAATGATTCTCCATGCAGATCTCGGCGCAGCACTCAGCATTCCAGATAACGCCATCATCGATACAGGCTCTCGCAAAATAATCTTTGTTGAAAAAGAAACGGGGCTTTTTGAAATGCGTGAAATTAAAACAGGCAAAAGAGGCACTGGCTATGTTGAAGTAATTTCAGGACTGAATGCTGGTGACAAAGTGGTCACACAAGGTAATTTTCTTCTCGATTCAGAAACCAGCTTAAAAGGTTTGATTCAACACAGCGGAGGACATCAACATTAATGCTCCAACAGAGCCCTCAGTTTATTGAGAGTCAATTATGATCATTGAACGAATTATTGAATTTTGTGCAAAAAACAGGGCGATCACCCTACTCTTAACAGGAGTAGCCATCTTGCTAGGACTGTGGTCGATGAAGCGAATTCCACTCGATGCCATTCCTGATTTGTCTGACACTCAAGTCATTATTTATTCCAAATGGGACCGCAGCCCCGATATTGTTGAAGATCAGGTCACCTACCCCATTGTTACAGCCTTACTGGGTGCCCCTCAAGTCAAAGCTATTCGAGGTTTTTCAGATTTTGGCTATTCTTATGTCTATGTAATTTTTGAAGATGGCACCGATCTTTATTGGGCGCGGTCCCGAACTTTAGAATATCTCAATAAAGTGATTCCTCGCCTACCTCAAGGAGTAAAAACAGAACTCGGCCCTGATGCCACTTCTGTGGGTTGGGTATTTCAATATGCACTCGTGGATAAGAGCGGGCAAAACAATCTTGCAGAACTAAAATCTTATCAGGACTGGTATCTAAAGTATTATCTTCAAAGTGTCGCAGGAGTCGCTGAAGTGACTAGTGTCGGTGGTTTTGCGCGACAATACCAAGTGAATGTAGATCCTAGCTTACTTCAATCTTACGGCATTTCACTCAACGAATTAGTAGAAGCAATTCGAAAAAGTAACAACGATGTAGGCGGACGACTCCTTGAATTGGGTGGCACAGAATACATGGTGCGAGGTCGAGGCTATATCAAATCAAGCGCAGACATCGAAAAAATTGCAGTTAAAACAGATCCTCAAACGGGAGTACCCGTCACGATCGCCCAATTAGGAAAAGTGGAGCTAGGTCCTGATTTTCGTCGAGGTATTGCAGATTACAATGGCGAAGGAGACACCGTTGGCGGAATTGTCGTCATGCGATCTGGTGAAAACGCCTTGCAGGTGATCGATCGAGTAAAAGCAAAATTAGAGGAAATCAAATCTTCACTTCCTGCTGGATTAGAAATTGTCAGCACTTATGATCGTTCAGAATTAATTTTAAAATCTATCGATACATTAAAATGGACCCTCTTTGAGGAACTTTTAATTGTAAGTTTTGTAATTCTGATTTTTCTTTGGCATATTCCTTCCGCAATTATTCCAATCATTACTATTCCTATTTCAGTCCTGCTTGCATTTATTCCCATGAAAGCCATGCATCTCACTTCAAATATTATGTCACTTGCTGGCATTGCAATTTCAATTGGTGTTTTAGTAGATGGAGCCATCGTAGAAGTTGAAAACGCGTATAAAAAACTACAGCTTTGGGATCAGAATGGAAGAAAAGGTGATTTTCATGAAGTCCGCTTAAATGCTCTCAAAGAAGTGGGTCCTTCCGTCTTTTTTTCTTTGCTCGTCATTGCCATCGCTTTTCTGCCTATTTTTACTTTGTTGGACCAAGAAGGCCGCCTTTTCAAACCGCTCGCTTATTCCAAAAATTTTGCAATGGCGATCGCTGCCTTACTCGCTATTACACTTGATCCTGCACTACGTATGCTTTTTACACGTATGGATTTTGTTCATTTCAAACCAAAATGGCTTTCAAACATTTTCAATCACATCACTGTAGGAAAATATTACCCTGAAGAAAAGCATCCTATTAGCAAATTTTTATTCAAATACTATGAACCTGTTTGTGAGTGGGTTTTGAAACATCCTAAAAAAATAATCGTTTTTTCTGTACTCCTATTTTTAACTACACTTTACCCTTTTTTCAAACTGGGTCATGAATTCATGCCGCCTTTAAATGAAGGGGTGGTTTTGTATATGCCCACCACACTGCCCGGCCTTTCCGTAACAGAAGCTGCCAAGCTACTACAGAAACAGGATGAAATTTTAAAATCTTTTCCTGAAGTGGAAAGTGTCTTTGGAAAGGCAGGGCGAGCAGACAGCTCCACAGATCCTGCTCCACTTTCAATGATTGAAACCACCCTAGTGTTAAAACCTAAATCTGAATGGCGCACCCAAGATCGTTGGTATAGTTTTTTACCTAAAGTTATTCAAAAACCTTTAACCCATATTTGGCCAAATCATATTTCTTATGAAGAGCTCATTGATGAAATGAATCAAAAAATGCAATTTCCAGGTTCTACCAATGCCTGGACGATGCCTATTCGTAACCGTATCGATATGCTAAGCACTGGCATTCGTACTCCTGTTGGAATTAAAATCATGGGGCCTGATCTTCAAAAAATTCAGGAAATGGGTCAAAAAGTAGAAAACATTTTAAAAGATATCCCTGGAACTCGAAATGCTTTTGCAGAGCGCGCTGCAGGAGGATATTTTTTAGATTTTGATCTAAAACGTGAAGAGCTTGCCCGCTATGGACTCAGCGTAGAAGAGGCAAACAATACCATCGCTCAAGCGATTGGCGGTGAAACCATTACTACAACCATTGAAGGTCCAGAGAGATATTCAGTAAACGTACGCTATGCTCGCGAATATCGGGATGACATCACAAAACTAGAGCGTGTATTTATTTCAACGCCTACTGGTGCGCGTATCCCATTAGTTCAAGTCGCAGATATTCATTTTTCAACAGGGCCTGCCATGATTCGAAATGAAAATGGTATGAAAGCTGCCTATGTTATGGTGGATATCGCAGATCGCGATCTGGGTTCATATGTTGAAGAAGCTAAAAAGAAAGTGGCTGCGGCTTTAGGCTCTACCCCTGGCTATATTCTGCAATGGAGTGGACAATACGAAAACATGACCCGGGTGAAGGATCGCCTTAAAACTGTTTTACCGCTTACCCTCTTTCTTATTTTCTTATTGCTCTATCTCAACACAAAATCACCCATCAAAGCACTCATCGTGTTACTCGCAGTTCCCTTTTCAGCGATTGGAGCTATTTGGTTTGTGTATTTTCTAGATTACAATCTTTCCATTGCTGTTTGGGTTGGAATTATCGCCCTGATGGGATTAGATGCCGAAACAGGAGTCTTCATGCTTTTATACTTGGATATAGCTTATCAAGAAAAAGTGAAAAAAGGAGAAATGAAGACTTCTCAAGATTTGAATGAAGCGATTATCCATGGCGCTGTCAAAAGAATACGACCCAAACTGATGACAGTCATGGCGGCCTTTATGGGACTCATTCCTATTTTATGGTCGATGGGAACTGGAGCTGATATGATGAAAAGGATTGCGGCTCCAATGATAGGAGGACTTTTCACATCCTTTGCTTTAGAGCTCTTGGTTTACCCTGCTATTTACTATTTATGGAAAATGAAAAAGCATAATCTATATGCTTAAGGAGACTGTCATGAAAAGAATGTTACATCTGTTTACTTTAATTCTGCTCTCAACTCAAACTTTACCCCTACTCGCTACTGAATCAAAAACCGCGGAATCTCAAAGTACACAAAATGAAAATAATTCCAAAGTTTCCTCTGCAAAGATTTTTGCAAATGCACTTTTATTAGCTGATATTTATCGAAAAATGCAAAAAATTGCTGGCACTGAAAACCGTGATCAGCTTAATCCTCTCCTCACTCAACTCAATGGCGCTCTTGATGAAGTGTTAGCTTTTAAAAATTCTTTCACTCCTCAAAAGAGGCAAAAAATTGAAACACAACTAGGCAAATTAAAAAATCAGATTCAAGGTATCGCTGAAACTCAATCGAAAGATCTCAAAAATACTAGCTTACAACTCACTTCTACTTTACTTGATTTAGTGGATATTTTACTCGACAAATCTCAAGGAAATAAAATGTAGGATTACTTCTCTGGCAATTGAATCAAACCATCTTTTGCCATTTTCTTTTTAGTTTTGTTAGCCAAAGAGTTTAAAAAGTCTTTTTCCTTATCCGCAGGACTCCAAAAGTCATCAGGATCAGCCTGCGTTGAAGCAGAAGCAGACCAAACGGGCTTTGAGCTTTCTGCATCAATCAACAATATATCATGATAACTATACTCCGTATAATAATCGTAACCACCCGTGGTTTGAGTTTTAATTTCTGTTTTTCCTTCTTTATTTTTGACAGTTGTTGTCGTGGTGTCAGGCGGAGAATAATTATGTTTTACTTGTTTATCTTTAAAAGAAACAATCAGAACTGCTTCAATTTTATCAGAATTGATTTTAACTTTTTTATCTTCTTCACTAAAAACTTGAGTGACCGGAAACAAATCAGTCGAGGCAACAACAATTAAATTTGGATTTTGCAAAGAATTCCGAAAAGTCCATTCGATATCCAAATTTTCCTTGGGAGTTCTCCCCCTACCTTCTACCATAATTTTATGATAAATCTTGCCTGTATATCCTGGGCCCTTCACAGAACTCACACGAGTCCAAGCTCCACAAGC
>CAYYEM010000059.1:0-8558 GCA_964470915.1 uncultured Pseudomonadota bacterium | reverse complement strand
AGAGCCCGCCAACGGTGCCACTTGGGCACCGACTCGATTGTATCTTTCATGGAATACCGCCACGGATCCGGATGCGGGGGATCAGGTCAGTTATGATGTTTATTTTGTGGATACGAATGGTATTTCGCCGAATGCAGTTCCCTATAAAAAAGGAATTACTCATACTCATTTTATCATTCAAGCTTCCACAGATAATCGCCCAGAGTTTTTTCCGGATCTGGTGAGGCCTATTTATTTGGAATCCGAGCAAACTTACACCTGGAAAGTATGTGCAAGAGATAAAGCGGGTGCCCAAGCTTGTAGTGAATCAAGAATATTTAACACAGATAATTCTGTAGTAGGTTGGTGGAGATTTGATGAAGATTTATCTCAACCTTCAGTTTGTGAAGGGGAAGCATCGAACTCATCGAGGAAAGTATGTGATTATTCAGGGAACAATAATCATGGTGTAGCTAATGGGAGTCCTGCTTGGTTACCCTCACCATCAAATTTACTTGGTTCTGCGATTCAGTTTGATGGGGTGGATGATTGGGTGGAGATAGCGAATAGTATGAATTTAAATCCGACTTTACAACTTGCAATAGAAGTGCGTCAAACTCTGCAAAGTCTTGGGGTTGCTAGTAATAGGCCTTTAGTTACTAAAAATGTTACGCCCGACGGGTCTGATCATACGGGATATTCTTTGACTTTTGGTTTTGGAGGAGATTTTTATTTTTCAATTGATGATATTGCTACTGGTAGATTTGTATCAACTGGCATTCCTGCAGTTGTAGGTTTGTCTAAGCATTTAGTTGGGACTTATGATGGCGTAAATGGCAAAATTTTTGTAAATGGAGTTTTGAGTAACACCCGAGCATTCGTTGGTAATGTGGGTGCTAATAATGCTCCGTTAAGGATTGGTAGAAACTTTGGTTCAGGTTATTTTCATGGATTATTGGAAGATGTTTTGGTTTATGATCGGGGCTTATCTTCAGATGAAGTTCAAAATGCGTACTTAACGGGACAATAAAAATAGCACAATACATAAAAAGCTTTTTATTTTATTCCCCTTACAAAAAAAATACTCTGCATTATTTCTTATCACCACATCCCCCACACCGCCCCACGTCCTCGTCCCTTGAGTTGCGAAACGCTTTCCAAATCTTTTAAAGCTTGTTGTCTAGAAATTTTTCTTCCTAAACATTCCAGATAATCTTTCATTCGAATTTCTTTTTTTTCTTCAAATAATCTTTTTAAAATATTGCGTCGGGAATTGGCATCTGGATGTCCCACAGTTTTTTTTGTGTACACATCAATGGTGGGAGATTCGAGGGCGAGAAAGCCCCACTTTTTATATTGGGCTAAACTTTCCTCAGCGGCCTGCTGCATCATTTTCCCGCCTGGAGCGTAGAGATTTTTAAAATAGAGTTGGGTGGGAATAGGTAGAAGCCCTTTTTGCAAATAATCCATCAAGTAAATTAATTCTGTATTGGAGGTAGCGCTTTTCACAAATTCCGCGATGACAGCAATTGTTTGTGGGGTTTCCATTTTTAAATAATAATTTCTTAATCGTTGAGGATGAATTTGATAAGCATGTTTTGAAATAAATTCGACGATAATTCCAAGAAGTCTTGGGTCGTAGCGGCTCATCTCAGCAGCCAAGGCTAAGAGTTCTTCATGATTTTTTGGCTGGTAAGGCCATTTGTTTTTTTCTCCCACGCATTGAGCGCCTTTTTGAGCCAGTTCGTAATACATGCGCAATAAATATTTTTCATTGGGAGGACATGTGAGGATCACTTATTCTCCTAATTGTTCTTCCACTTCCAAAAGGAAATGTAGCGCAGATGCTGCACCAGGAATATTTTTAGCTATTAAATTTTCAATATGATTTTGTGCAAAATCAATGTTTGCACCTTTTTTGATCAGAACTTTGGCATGAGGGATGTCTTTTTCTCTGCCCGCAAAACATTTCATGATGAGTAAATCATTGAGACCAAGCCCGTAAGCTTCGAGAGATTTTCCTTTGTAAACAATAATGAGCCGATCCCCATAGTCAGAAGGCAGACTCATTAGAAAGGTTCCAAAATAGGGATTTAGCCAATCTGGGGATATTTTAAGTTCTTTGCCTGTTTCTTTGACCAGCTTGTCGAGTAATGCCAAATCGATACTGCTTTTAAATGGAACTCCATCAATGTCGGCTGTTTGCAAAGGAATTCCATGAGCTAGGGTGAGGGCGCTGCCTCCTCCGATAAGGAGTTTCAGTTGAGAAATTCTTTTTGCTGCTAATTTTTGGTCTAAACTTTTGAGCGCTTGCCTCATGGTTTCTGATTTCATGGGCTAATAATAACAATAAAAATGACAAGTGTCAATGTTATAGTCAATTATAGTGTTTTGAATGTTTTTTGATTTTCTCCTTTATATTCAAGATGTTGCTTGTTAAAGCTTTTTGTGATTTATGTAGAAATATCATCATTATTTGAGGGATTGTGGATGTTTTCTGTTTTTTATAAAATTTATCTTTTTTATTTTTTTGTCCTTGTTTTACCTTTTCTCAGCATCGCAAGTTGCGGCGGTGGCGGTTCCGGTTCCTCTGCCGATCTCAATCTGTCTGCTCAAAACTGTGGGAATGCTTTAGTCAATGAGAATGAATCTTGTGATGATGGGAATACGAACAACAGTGATGGTTGTAATACTCATTGTGCCTGGGAAGTGGGGGAGGCGATTTGCGGGAATGGAGTTTTGGAGAATGAAGAATGTTGCGATGATGGAAATAATGTGAGTGGAGATGGTTGTAGCGCAGCTTGTACCTCGGAAAGAAATAATCGTTCTCCTTCTGCGCCGATTCTTGCCGCAGAGCCCGCCAACGGTGCCACTTGGGCACCGACTCGATTGTATCTTTCATGGAATGCCGCCACGGATCCGGATGCGGGGGATCGAGTTACCTATGATGTGTATTTTATTCTTAAGGGAGATAGAGAGTCTATTCCCCCCGGTATTTTGCCTTATAAAACGGGGATTTCTTCTACTCATTTTATCATTCAAGCTTCTACCGATAATCGTGCTGAATATTTTCCGGATCAAGTAGCAGAGATTTATCTAAGTCCTGATAGTCATTATTTATGGAAAGTATGCGCCCGAGATTCAAGCGGCGCACAGAATTGTAGTGAGACGCGAAGTTTTAACACAGATAATTCTGTGGTGGGGTGGTGGAGGTTTGATGAAGATTTATCTCAACCTTCAGTTTGTGAAGGGGAAGCATCGAACTCATCGAGGAAAGTATGTGATTATTCAGGGAACAATAATCATGGTGTAGCTAATGGGAGTCCTGCTTGGTTACCCTCACCATCAAATTTACTTGGTTCTGCGATTCAGTTTGATGGGGTGGATGATAGGGTGGCAATAGGTAGTTTTAATAATACGGGGCAATCAAATTTGTCTATCACTACAACTGTAAAAGTTAATACACTTCCTGCAATTGGGAATTTTTATACTATAGTTGGAAAAGAAGCTGTAGCGGCACTCAGTGCGAGAAATCTAGAGGGTCTTTATAAGATGACTTTTAATGTGGGTAATGGCACAATTTGGTATTCTCAACCTAATCCATTTACATCAATTAACTCATTGTCAATAGGGTCATATGATAGAATTGCATCAACCTACGATGGGCTTATAGGAAAAATATATTTTAATGGCTCACTTGATAATAGTGGCATTGTTGGAAATGCTGGAGGTTTGTTAGGTACAAATCTAATTACGGCATTTATTGGGTCGGCAATGGATGGGGTCGGTCAGTTCTTAAATGGAGTTGTGAGTGAAGTGATTGTTTATAATGATTTATTATCTGATGAAGAAATTAAAAATGATAAACTGTCAACTCAGTAAACTAGAAATTTAATAATAGGAGCACCCTATGCCCCATCTTATTTTCTCCCAACACGGAAAAACACTCCTTCAAGTTCCTCTTACAAAAAAAAATACTCAAGTGGGCCGCTCTCAGTCATGTGATGTCATTCTTACCGAGCCTACTATTTCTCGTCTGCAATTTTCCGTTTACCAACTTGAAGGTTCTTATTTTGTGAAGAATTTAGGCAAGGCCCCTTTAAAGCTCAATGGACAAATAGTGGAAGCCTCTTCGATTTCAGAGAAAGACTTTTTAGAATTAGAAGGCTGGAGAATTGCCTTAGGAAATGAAGCGCCTGATACTTCAGAAAATCAGGACGATACTTATGTGTCTCAAGCTGTTTCAGGAACAACCAAAGCTTTGCATCTTTCAAGAGTGGGAGAAGAGTTGTTTTATGAAACCCTGCAATTAAAAATAAACAGTCCTGCTGGCGTTAAGTTTTTTCCCCTGCAACAAGGCACTAATACTTTAGGCAAAGGGATATCCTGCGATATTAAAATTGAAGATGCTTATGTCTCAGAAGTGCATGCAAAGCTCATTTGCGAGGATTCAAAAGTACTGATTTATGATTTGCAATCTACAAATGGTACTTATGTGAATGGTCTCAAAATAAAAGAAGTGGAGCTAGATGAAAAATCTATCATAAAAATTGGTGAAAGCGAACTCTGCTTAGAGCTGAAAACACATTCCCAAAAAATTAAAGAACTTTCTACAAATGCTTTTGGCCCTTTTGTGGGAAAATCAAAAGTCATGAGAGAGCTCTATGCACTTATTCAGCAAATAGCTTCCACCTCAGCACCCGTTTGTATTTTTGGAGAAACAGGAACAGGTAAAGAGTTAGTTGCAAGAAGTTTGCATGATCTTTCAGATAGAAAAGAAAAAGCTTGGGTAGCGCTGAATTGCGGATCGATTGCGAAAGAGCTGATTCAAAGTGAACTTTTTGGTCATGAAAAAGGGGCTTTCACTGGTGCCCAACAGCAGCATAAGGGAGTTTTCGAACAAGCCAAAGGCGGCACTCTTTTTCTGGATGAAATAGCGGAGCTGCCTCTCGATCTCCAAACAAGTTTATTGCGTGTTTTGGAAACAGGAAAAATTCGCAGAGTAGGGGGCACTCAAGAAGTGCCTGTAGATGTCAGAATTGTTTGTGCTACTCACCAGGATTTAGCTCGCTTGGTCTCCGAGAAAAAATTTCGAGAAGATTTGTTTTTCAGACTTCATGTTTTGCCACTTTATTTAGCTCCGTTACGTGAAAGAAAAGAAGATATTCCTCTTTTAGCGAACTACTTTTTGCAGCAATTTTTGCCTTCCCATCGCAAATTGAGTTTTAGCCCAGAAACCTTAAATTTTTTGGGAGAACAGAAATGGCCTGGTAATGTACGTGAATTTAAAAATGCCATTCAGAGAGCAGTGATTATGGCAAAGCAAGAAGTGTTAGAACCCAGTCATTTTGGGTTTTTGACGAATAAGGGTAACTCAGATATCTCTCCTACACCGAGCTTGCCATCCAGCAGTTTGCAGGATATCGAAAAACAGGTCATTCTCAAAGAACTAGAACGCCAAAAGGACAACCGTCTTGCAACAGCCAAAGCCCTAGGTATCTCCAAATCTACTCTTTATGAGAAGTTAAAGGGGTATGGGATAAAATAGGAGAAGATCCATCCTAAAAAAATCCGCAACTTATTGTTTCAACTTGCGATTATGTTTCTAAATCAATAGAAGAAGGGGCTTAGCACATCCTTTCGTGGAGGGATTTCTCATGTGTCGTAAGTTACAACTTTTCGTTTTTATTTTGGCAGCTGTTTTGTGTTCATCAGTAAACATTCAGGCGGCGCCTTCAAATCCTGAAAATTTTTATCAGCAATTTAAAGACTATTTTGCAAAGCCTATTCTTCAAGTTTTAAAACCCGAGCTTTTGCAAGAAATGATGGTGCCACGCTCATCGGATGAAAATAAATCTTACTTCACCATTGATGGAATCGAGAAAATTGCTTGGTCAGAAAGAATTAAACAGCGCAATCAATGGCGTCAAAAAAGTATTGTGGATACAATTAACATTGATTCTATTTTACGTTTGAACTCTGGTGAAAGCGGCGATGGTATTTTTACAGTTTCAGATGGAGATGAAGGCTTAGATCCAACAAACCCTGATGTAGCTTATGATACCGTAA
The DNA here is from genome assembly GCA_964470915.1 of uncultured Pseudomonadota bacterium. Classification (GTDB taxonomy): domain Bacteria; phylum UBA10199; class UBA10199; order JADFYH01; family JADFYH01; genus CAYPXN01. The sequence goes on along the minus strand of CAYYEM010000059.1, from coordinate 2,510 downwards.
ACCAAAAGTATTTGGTAGTATGGGAAGAGGAGACCGCTCCTGGTATTTTTAATATTATGGCCCAATTCCGTGATCGAAATGGAATGCCAATGGGTTCTCCTACTCTCATTAGTAGTCCTCGTACAACCCAAGGTTGTTTTTATGCAGCCTTTGATACGGATAACGGTTCTGTAAGCACTCCAAGTCAATGTCCTAAAGCTGCCAATCCTGCTGTTGCTTATAATAATGGTCGTTTTATTATTACTTGGGAGCTTAAAGGCAGAGCAGATCATGCACGGAATTCAGATGGATCAGCAAATGAAGATGGAAAAAATTTCTCAAATATTATCGCAAAAGTGGTTAATGCAGAAAACTTAACACCCGTTTCACCTGCTTGGCAGGAAGGGATTATTATTTCTCGAGTTTGGATCTCTTCTAATGTGGGTACCCCTGTGGCGAATGATGAGCAAGTGCAAGCATGGGCGAAGTCTGTGAATCCGGATGTGGCTCCCAAATTGGGAGGGGATGGTTTTGTCGTGACTTGGCAAAGCGATAAAGACTTTGTGGGATGTGTCGATGTCAATCGCAGAGCATCCTCCTCAGTATTTGCACGTTATATTGATCAAAATTTTTCACCTACTGGCGGGGCAGTGAATAAACCCATTTTCACCGTTTATACCGATCCTTCTACGATTACTCCGTCATGTCCTACTCTCGACAATGTGATGAAGGCAGTTAAACCCCGTATAGCCTACAATGCTAATCGCTCTGATTTTGTAGTTGTGTTTGAACAGGCGAGGGCTTCAGGTGCTACCAAAACAGATATTGCTGCGAAAAAAGTAGTTTTAAATAATACAAACGATGCCACTGTAGTAAATTCGATGGCTGCTGATATTGTAGCAGCTGCACCTGAGGGTGGACATTTCCATAATCCTGACGTTGTGTCTTATACCCAACATTCTTTGCTTGCCTACGATGATAATACAAATATTTTCATGAAAAGACTGGGTGTGAGTCCTACTAGTGTGACTCCCGCAGGAGAAGTCAGCAGTCTTAGTTTAGGCGGTGCTGAGGCGAAAACAGAACCTCGCATGGCAAGCAATTTAAGCATTGGAGGCACTCGGAGTGGACCAAGCATGGCTCCGCAAAGAGTTTTGCTAGCTTATGCTCAAGGTGGAGCGATGAAATGGGCCATGACAGACGATTCATTTATGGTGCTTCGTGGTCCCTCTGCTTTTCCAATGTTAGCTAACAACAATCATTTAGCAGAGGTGGCGAGTGATTCGAGTAATTTCTTTGTTACTTGGGCAGGAACTCCCTCTGGTAGCATGATTGAGAATGTTTTTGGTGCTTCAGTCAATTCTCAGGACGATTTATCTGCGGTAACGCTGACAGCGCCTGCAGACAATGCTACCTTAACAACTTTGTCTGTGAACCTTACATGGAATGCTGTCGCAGGCTCTGGTATAGTTTATGATGTGTATTTGGGTAGTGGTGGTGCTCCTCCTGTGATGATTTCTACTAATCAGGCAGCGACTAACTTTACAGTGAATAATTTGATTTGGGGCACAAACTATCAATGGAGAGTTGTAGTAAGAGATAGTTTTGGAAGAACGGGATCGAGTGCTACTCGAAGATTTAGCACGATTCCTGCTTTGCAAGCACCGGTTTTGACCGCTCCTGCCAATGGTGGTTTAGTTACCATGAGTTCAGCAAATCTTACCTGGAATGCGGTGCCTAACGCTGTTGCTTTGGGTGCTGTGTATGATGTTTTTGAAGGGCAGGGAGCTTTACCTGCCATGCCGAATGTGTCTAACTTGAATGTGACTAATTATATGGTGAATGGTCTTGTGACTCAAACAGCACGACAATGGAAGGTGAGAGTAAGAGATATGCATGGTCGTTCAGCAGAGAGTGCTGTGTGGACCTACAATGTCGGTAATTTGAATATGCCGACGGCCCCTGTTTTAGATGCTCAACCCGCAGATAACGTAACATGGGCACCTACACGATTACATTTAAGTTGGGCTGCTTCTACGGATGCAGATGTGGGCGATACCGTGACTTATGATGTATATTTTGTGCAGGGGATGAATATTCCAATGGGAGCCCCCGCTTATCGTACGGGAGTTGCCGGAACAAGCTTTGTGATTCAGGCGTCTACAGATAATCGTGCTCAGTATCAACCGAATGTGCCAGGTGTGATGCCTATCTATCTGGCTCCGAATACCAACTATGCGTGGAAAATTTGCGCGAATGATGGCCGTAATAATCCTCCAGGAATCACTTGCAGCCCAGTAAGACGATTCAATACGGATAATTCTGTAGTAGGTTGGTGGAGATTTGATACGAATCCAGTCGGCGCTGCTTGCCCAGGAATCTTAGGAGGTCCTGCTGGTGATCCTGGTGAAACGGTTTGTGATTATTCAGGATTTGGGAACCACGGTGTACCTAACGGTGGACCGACATGGCTTCCTCCCCCTGACCCTATGCTCCTCGGCGGCGCCCTTCAGTTTGATGGGGTGAATGAT
>CAYYEM010000058.1:7131-8747 GCA_964470915.1 uncultured Pseudomonadota bacterium | reverse complement strand
CCAAGATATTTTTCTTTTTCAGTAGGCTTCAATAAGCCTTCCATCGCTTTTCTAATTTCATCGATTGCAGTGTAAATAATATCGTAAACTTTAAGATCTACTTTTTCATTTTCAGCAATATTCATGGCTTTAATGTCAGGACGCACATTGAATCCTACGATAATCGCATTAGAAGCCGAAGCCAGCATCACATCTGATTCTGTAATTCCTCCCACTCCACTATGAATAATATTCACGCTTACTTTTTCTGTTGAAAGTTTATTGAGGGCATCACGGAGTGCTTCCACTGAGCCTTGCACATCACCTTTTAAAATAACTTTCAGTTCATGCACTTCACCTTTTTGAATTTGAGCAAACAAGTCTTCAAGCTTCACCTTGCTACTGCCGGCCATCTTCGCAGCACGTTCTTTATCTCCGCGATGTTCAGCAACGAGTTTGGCAATACCTTCTTCATTGACTGCATGAATCACATCTCCCGCATTGGGCACGGAAGAAAGTCCTAAAATTTCAATTGGGTCTGAAGGTCCTGCTTGATCAATATTTTGTCCCTGATCATTGATCATCGCTCTTACTCGTCCAAAACTTACCCCAGCAATCACTGAATCACCCACTTTGAGAGTTCCTTCTTGAATCAGTACCGTCGCGACGGGGCCTCTTCCTTTATCAAGGCGAGATTCTACCACTACCCCTTTAGCGGCCTTATTGGGATTCGCCTTCAATTCCAATACTTCTGATTGAAGCAAAACCATTTCCAAAAGCTGCTCAACCCCTTCCCCTGATTTTGCAGAAACGGGAGCAAAAATAACATCTCCCCCCCAATCTTCAGCGAGCAACTGATGTTCTGAAAGTTGTCGTTTGATTTTTTCAGGATTAGCTTCTGGCTTATCCATCTTATTCACTGCGACAATAATAGGAACTTCTGCGGCTTTAGCATGATGAATCGCTTCAATGGTTTGCGGCATAATTCCTTCATCCGCTGCCACCACTAGAATAACAATGTCAGTGACTGAAGCTCCTCGAGCACGCATAGAGGTAAAAGCTTCATGACCTGGAGTATCTAAAAATGTAATGGAACCTTTAGCGAGAGGAACTCGGTAAGCACCGATATGCTGAGTAATCCCCCCTGCTTCTCCTTGAGCGACCCGTGCTTTACGGATTGCATCTAATAAGGAGGTTTTCCCGTGATCTACGTGACCCATAACCGTTACCACTGGGGGACGGTGCAACAAATCCTCTACTTTATCTTCTTCTACCGCGAGATGTTCGGTTTCCTCAAAAGCAGTTTTCTTTACTTCATAACCATATTCTTGAGCAATAATATGAGCAGTCTCAAAATCAATACTTTGATTGATGGTCACCATACTACCTAATTCCATCAACTTTTTAATAATCTCTCCGCCTTTCACTCCCATTTCATGGGCAAGGTCAGCGACCACAATAGCCTCATCCATCTTAATAATTCGCTTGGAAGCTTTGCGGGTGGTAATTTCTGTTTTTTTGGATTCTTTTTTAAAAGCACCTTTTCTTTTTCGAGGCGAGCGAGTGGGTTCGAATACTCTTTCTCGCTGATGAGTCGGTGAAATCGTAGAAGCTAAACGAGTCAATTGAGTAAGAGT
>CAYYEM010000058.1:0-7031 GCA_964470915.1 uncultured Pseudomonadota bacterium | reverse complement strand
TTTTCTTCCGACACTGTTTCTTCTTTTTTCAAACTTCGACCTTCTGCACGAGCCTGAGTCCACTCAACTGCTTTTTGATGAGCTGCTCTCAAACTTTCTTCTGAGAATCCTGGCATCGCAAGAAATTCTTCAAGGTTTGTTTCGGCAATTTCACGAGTAGATCGATAAGCATGACTGTATAAAATACTTGCCATACTCTCTTCTATTCCTAAATCCTCAACCAAAGCCATCTTGGCAGCTTTTTGCAACTCTTCAATCTTTGTTTCACTAAAAATATCAATATTCCAACCGGTAAGTTGGGCAGCTAAGCGTACATTCTGCCCCTTTTTTCCAATTGCAAGCGAAAGTTGATCATCAGGCACTACAATCTCCATAGAATGATCTTTATCATGAATAATGACTCTTGAAACTTCTGCAGGAGCAATTGCATTGCAAACAAAGCGAGCCGCATCCTGGTCGTAATTCACAATATCAATTTTTTCACCTTTCAGTTCCTGAACCACGCTTTGCACTCTGGATCCCTTCATCCCGACACATGCACCGACAGGATCCACATCGCTATCACTAGAATAAACAGCTACCTTGGCACGAGATCCAGGCTCTCGTGCTGCCGCCTTAATTTCAACAATCCCTTCTGAAATTTCTGGCACTTCCATGTAAAAAAGCGCTTTAATTAATCCTGGATTTCTACGTGAAAGAACAATTTGAGGTCCTCTCGCTTCACGTCTTAAATCCAAAAGTAAAGCCGTAATCCGATCATTTGTTTTATAATTTTCGCTAGGAACTTGCTCCTTTAAAGGGAGCACCGCTTCGGTTCTTCCCAAATCAATGATAAAATTTCCTTTTTCATTGCGACGCACAATTCCTGTTACTAATTCACCCACTTTATCTTTATACTCATTGTAAACAATGTCGCGTTCTGCATCGCGCACTTTTTGAATAATAACCTGTTTAGCGGTTTGGGCTGCAATACGACCAAATTGATTAGAATCAATTTTTTCTCCCAAACTATCTCCTAAACCTGTTTCAGAATCTAGCTTTTGTGCTTCAGGAAGAGAAATTTGCGCATCTGGATCTTCTACAAACTCTACGACCGTTTTAAATTGAAACAATTCCACTTCACCCAACTCTTCATTGTAATGAGCTTCAAGTTCTGCAGTTAAACCATATTTTTTTCGGGCGGCAGAAAGCATGGCAGATTCAATGGTCTCTACTAAAGTTTCTTTTGGAATACCTTTATCTTTACCAACTTGTTCAATCACGCTGTTCAAATTAATGAACATCGACTTCACGCCTTCTTTGGCTGTTTTTCTTTTTTTCGCTGCCATAAGCTAAACTCCATTATTTTTTCTTATTTTTCAATAACTTACTAAGATCAATTTCTAAATTAGCTTTCAATATTTTATGAAAGGGTATTTCGTATATTTTTCCATCAATTTCGATTTGAACTTGCTGATTTTGTATTCCTTTTAACAAGCCTTTAAAATTGCTTCTATTCTCAAGGGGGCTGGAGCTTCTAATGAAAACGTGTTCCCCCACAAACCTTTCAAAATCCTTTTCTTTTCTTAAAGGTCTGTTCACACCTGGAGATGAAACTTCAAGATTATACTGCTCTGGGACAAGACCTTCTACCTCTAAAAGAGGATCAATGAGGCGAGAAAAAGCTTCACAATCTTCTACTTTTACTCCACCTGGCTTATCTAACAACACCCTCAAAACTTTTCGACCCATGTCCATCGTCCATTCGCAAGCCACCAATTCACAAGCCATAGAGGCTGCGCTGGGTTCAAGTAAAGCTTCAATTTTTGAAAGTTCCAATTGCATACAAAATCAAAAAAAAAGTGGGCTATAAGCCCACTGCCTTTGATCCATTACCAGAAGAAGCTTATCCATACACAGAAAGAGGGGGCTATAGCAAGAGTAAAATATTTGTATCTCTACAAATCTTATAGGTTTTTCCCGTTTAGCAACGTATAATAGGTAAAATCACAATAAAAGGCTTTATTCAAAACACTTAAATACAACGTGTAAAGTGTGAGCTTATGAATAACAGTAAAACAAAGCTTTCCATATTAATGCTGGTTTTGCTCGTAGGTTTAGGATTCAGCTATTATTTATTTATAACCACCAAAGACTTTGAAAACAAAAAACAAATTGCCACTTTTCATGAATACACTGGAGATCTTAAAGATAGTCTTCAAAAAGAAATAGATCAAGTTCTGGAGGTATTATACTCCATAGGCAGTTTTTATGAAGGAAGTGCATTTGTCGATGCTGAAGAATTTAAGATTTTTACTAGTAATGCCATCAAGCGCCATCCAGAAATTCAATCCGTCGAATGGGTTCCTCGTGTTTTTGCAAAAGATTTAAAAAAATATCAGGATGAATATTGGCAGCCCCCCCAAAAAGCTCCCACTTTTTTTATTTTTTCCCCTGAAAGAACAAAGATACCAGCCCCTCGCAAAGAAGAATACTACCCTATTACTTTTGCTGAGCCACTCGATAGCAATCAATCTGTAATAGGAATGGATTACTCATCAAGACCTCTTTTGCTAGAAGCCATGAATGAAGCCCGTGATACAGGGAATATTGCAGCAAGCACAAAAGTTGAATTGAACCGGATTAACGATAAAAACAGAAATGCTACATTTTTATTCCTACCCGTTTATGAAAAAAACAAAAGCCTTGATACAGTTGAAAAAAGACGAGAAGCTCTCAAAGGTTTTATTACTATAATTCTCAAGGCAGAAAACCTTATCAATAAGGTTTTCAAAAACCATTTTCATCAAAGCGAAATTCTTTTATTTTGTGCCTCTCCTAAAACAAACGAAAATCTACTATATAGCTCTCAAACAAAAACAGGCCCCCAAAAGCCACCAGAGAAAGATGAAAATGTTGTAATTGCAAACAAAACATGGATTCTTTCCTTTCAGAAAAAATCAGAAATCAATTCTATTCCTTACCGTATTCTGATTTTAGGATTCATTGTCACTCTTCTCATTAGCTATTATCTCTACAATCTCATTAATCAAAATACCCGCATACAAAAAGAAGTTCAAAAGCAAACCTTGCACTTAGAAGAAGAAGTAGAGCGACAAAAACAGCTTAAAGAAAATCTCAAGCTTTACGAAAGGGCTTTGGAGGCAAGCCCCAACGGAATCATTATTACTGACAAACGATTACCAGATAATCCGATTATTTATGTAAATAAGGCTTTTGAAACCATTACAGGTTATAGCGCCCAGGAAGCAATTGGAAAAAATTGCCGTTTTTTAAAATCAGACCAATCCTCTCCAGAAACAGTCGAAAAACTTCGAAAAGCCATTCATGAAAATACTTCCTGCCATGCTACGTTAATCAATCGTACTAAAAATGGCAGGCTATTTACTAATGAACTTTCAATTTCTCCTATATTTAACAATCAAAATCAAGTTACCCACTTTATTGGCATCCAACAAGATGTTACCGAAAAAGAACAGCTTCAGAATAAATTACTGACCCGCAATTTGCTTCAAGAGTCTATCCTGAATAGCGCGAACTTCACTATCATTTCAACGGACCCTCACGGCATCATTAAAACCTTCAATCGAAGTGCTGAAAAATTATTAGGCTACAAAGCAGAAGAAGTCATCGACAAGGTTACACCGGAAATCATTCACGACCCACAAGAAGTGATCGAGCGATCTAAAACTTTATCGAATGAGTTAAAAAGACTGATTAAGCCAGGCTTTGAAGTATTTGTTGCAAAAGCCATGTTGGGTATTCCTGATAATAACCAATGGACCTATATTCGCAAAGACGGCTCACGCTTTCCTGTGAGACTTTCTGTCACAAGCCTTGTGAGCCCCAATGGTATCATCATTGGATATCTTGGTATTGGCCAGGACTTAACTGATGAAATTGAAACCCGAAAAAAAATAGAAAAATATAACCAAATGATTGAGCGATTTGAAAAAGTGTCAGTGGGTAGAGAAATAGAAATCATTCAACTCAAAAAAGAAATTAACAAGTTAACAGAACAACTGGGGCAAAAAGCTCCTTATAAAATTTCTTGATTATGAGATCTAACAATGTTTCAAAAATATTTGGGGCCATGATATTGTTATTGGGGACTACTGTTTTAACAGCATGGTTCTTCCAATTCAACCACCTCATCCAGATTATACCAAATACAGCTCCTATGCAGCCCAACACAGCACTTTGTTTTATTTTGGTAGGGCTACGTCTCTTACTCATTCATATTTCATGCAAAATGTTCATTAAACGAATGCTTAGCATGACAATCGGCATCATCGCGCTACTCACCCTCTTTGAATATATTGCTAACGTACAATTCCCCATCGATAATTTTTTAATTTCCAACAATATGATTACGGCGAACACAAGTCATATAGGTAGAATGGCACCTAATACAGCCTTGTGTTTTTTATTATTGTCCATTTCCCTATGCCTATCTGAAATGAAGGAAAAATTACAATTTCTAGGCATATTTCTCGCTTCTCTTGTTTTTGTAATCGGCGTTTTGGCTTTCTCGGGCTATATCTTAGAGATTAAAATTCTTTATGGATGGGGAAATTTTACTCGAATGGCACTTCATACCTCCCTTGGAATGATTTTGGCTTCATCAAGCATTTTATATTCCCTTTTCGCTCCTGACTTCAAAAATCTACCCTTAAAGAAAATTCGCAACTATATTTTTGTTTATGGAATCATATCGATTGTTACTATTTCCATCTTTTCGGCTGTTTTAACTTTTTTACCATTATTTCAAAAACTAGGAGATTATGAAAAAGAAAACCTGATTTCTACTATTTCAGATAAGGCAAATGCTATTGATCAATACTTTTATGAACTCAGAAACATTTCAAAACTCATTAGTTCAAGAACCTATTTGAATGACATTCAAGCTGAATATGAATCAAATAAAATCACACTCGACCAATTCCACGCCTTCTATCAAAGGAATTTGGAAGAAGTTTTAAAAGCAACTCATAAAATAGAAGGTGTTGCCCGTTTTAATCTTCAGAATAATAAAATTTTTGAAATCGGAACAATTCCTCCCCTCGAATATCCCAAACTCATTTCAAACTATTCACCCCAAAATGATTACGAAGTCTACAGTTGGATAAATGATGATAAAGAATTATACTTGGTTTACCTCAATCGCGTTTTTAATAAGGAAAACAAACTCATTGGAACTGATATTGTTTCTTATAATACAGAGCGAATTGAAAAAATCCTGAAAGACACGAAAACTTTCTTTTCTTCCCTTCAAATTATTCTAGAGGCTCCATTTAATAAACAAAGAATTTATCTTCAAATTACTAAGGATAATTTAAGGGTTTCAGAGCCAAAAAATAATCAAAATTTCAAGATAGCCCTGCAAAGCTCTTTATCAAATAAAAGTGGAATTGTTGATCGCGTGAATGGCGTGCTCACACCAGAAATGTATGCCTATGTGCCCTTGCAGGAATCAGGCTGGATATTGTTTGGAGAAATCGATGCTGAAGAAATATATAAAGGTATTAACAAACCTCTTTTTCATGTCTTAATTTTTCTTGGAAGTTTTATCTTTATTTTTATTATTGGATATCTAGTGATTATCAATCCACTGACGGGCGGCATTCTTATTCAAGAATCTAAATTAGAAGAAAAGATACAAGAAAAAACAAAACTTCTAGAAAGAAGTCGAGCACAACTCCAATCGATTTTAGATAATACAACTGCTTTTATTTATGTAAAGTCACTCGATGGAAAATACCAACTTATCAACAAACAGTTTGAAATTCTTTTCAAAACTTCTGCTGAAGAAACATATGGAAAAACAGATTTTGAAATTTTTTCACATCATATTGCCAAACAACTCTGGGAAAATGATTGCAAAGTAATTGAAAAAAATGAAGCCATTCAATTTGAAGAAAGTATTTTATTAAAAGATGGCATGCATCATTATATTTCCATCAAATTTCCGCTTAAAGAATTGAATGGAAGTGCCTATGCAGTTTGCAGCATCTCCACAGATATTTCTCTTCAAAAACATAACATTGATGAGATTCAACGAAATAATCTCGAGTTAGAATTAAAAAACAAAAAAATTCTCGAAAATAGTGAGCGGCTTGAATACTTGCAAATCAGCACTTTGAATATCTTGGAAGATTTACAATCCACCAAGGATCGCCTTTTAAAATCTGAAAATGAGCTTCTAAGATCTAATAAAGAACTCGAACAGTTCGCCTACGTAGCTTCTCATGATTTACAGGAGCCTCTCAGAAAAATTATGGCTTTTGGAGAACGTCTTGAAACAAAACTCAAAGATCGAATCAACGAAGAAGAACGAGATTATCTCAGCCGAATGACCAATGCCTCATTACGCATGAAAAATCTCATTGAAGATCTTTTAACCTATTCAAGAGTTACCACTCATCAACAACCTTATACAGAAATTAACTTAAACCAAATTCTCAAGGAAGTTCTTTCAGACCTAGAAACTACCATTGAGCAATCAGGGGGTAAGGTAGAAGTAGGTGAATTAGGTTTAATAGAAGCAGATCCTCTTCAAATGAGACAACTCTTTCAAAACCTTATCGCCAATGCACTTAAGTTTCATAAAGCTGGCAAAGGAAGTCATGTTCAGATAAAATCAGAAAATAAAGATGATAAAATGATTCTGACTATTACAGATGATGGAATCGGTTTTGACATAAAATTTAAAGATCGTATTTTTCAGCCTTTCCAGCGGCTTCATGGCAAATCAGAATATGAGGGAACTGGAATTGGCCTGGCAGTATGTCAAAAGATTGTGGAAAGACATCACGGAAATATTCAGGTAAACAGTGAAGAAGGCAAAGGAACCTGTTTTGTGATCACTCTTCCTTTAAAAAAATAAGGGCAACCAATGAGCATACAACAAAAGATATCTATATTATTAGCTGAAGATGATGATGACGACTATTTACTAACCAAAGAAGCCTTTAAAGAAGCAAAACTCATCAATGAGCTCTATCGAGTAAAAGACGGTGAAGAACTCATGA
>CAYYEM010000057.1:0-9001 GCA_964470915.1 uncultured Pseudomonadota bacterium | reverse complement strand
TCATAATGTTTTCTTCTTCTTTTTGAGATTCGTAAACAATAGAAGAAGAAGGGTCGATGATTAATTCCAGAAATACAATATGCACCGGCATCAGCAGAAGTGGCCATTGTAGTAGCACAGGCAAAAAGGAAAGGCCTGCAATTGGAATATGTACTGTCAAAATATAAACAAGAGCTTTTTGGATATTATCGTAGATTCTTCTTCCCATTCGGATGGCGTGAACAATCGAGGAAAAATCGTCATCGACTAAAACAAGCGAAGCCGATTCTCGCGCGACGTCACTGCCACGTTCACCCATTGCAATTCCTATGTGAGCAGCTTTGAGAGCTGGGGCATCATTCACGCCATCTCCAGTCATGGCTACCACTTCTCCGTTGGCCTGAAGAGCCGTGACTAACTTTAATTTTTGTTCAGGCATCATGCGTGCAAAAATATTCACAAACTTTATTTTTTCACGCAAATCAGATTCTGAAATATTGCTGAGCTCACTCCCTGTCATCACGGATTCAGAATGAAGTCCTATTTGTTTGGCAATGCTTCGAGCTGTTTCTGGATAGTCTCCTGTGATCATCACGACACGAATGCCAGCCGAAAGGCATTCTTTCATGGCTTGAGGGACTTGAGGTCGAATAGGATCTGAAAAAGCAATGAGCCCCACCCATTCAAAGTCAAAGTCATGTTGAATATGAGGAAGTTCCTTGGGTTTAAAAATCGCCTTTGCCACTCCTAACACGCGAAGGCCTTCACTTGCAATTTCATGAACTTTTTTAAGCAAGGTTTCTTGTTCAGCAGGTGCAAGATGACATAAATCCATGATGGCTTCAGGGGCTCCTTTGCTTGCAATGACAAATGCTTTACCTTCAGGGGATTGCCACACATGAGAGAGGGCCAAGAGTTCTTTTGAAAGGGGGTATTCACGCACCAAATTCCAGTCCGCATGAAGATGTTCTGTATTGGTGAGATAGTTTTCACCCATTTGTTTGAGCGAGCGCTCCATGGGATCAAAGGGGTCTCTTTGGCTCGCAAGAATGGAGTATTCCACAATTTCGTGAAAGGTTTCTGGAATCTCAACCAGAGAAGGAGAAACCCTTAACATTTGCCCCTCGGCCCAGAGTGCTTGAATTTTCATTTGATTTTGAGTGAGAGTTCCAGTTTTGTCGACACACAATACAGAAGTAGCCCCTAAAGTTTCGATGGCATTTGCATTTCGAGTGAGCACATTTTGTTTAGAAATTCTCCAGGCTCCCAAGGCAAGAAAAACAGTGAGCACCACCGGGATTTCTTCGGGAATCATCGACATTGCCATGGTAATTCCTATCAAAGAACCTTTTAACCAATTGTGATTCAACAGGCTGTAAAAAAGGGCGGTGAGGAAACAAAAACCAATACCCAGAAAAGCCATGATTTTGGCCATTTTTTGAGTTTGTAATTGAAGTAAGCTTTTTTGACTTTTAACTTTGGTGAGTGATTTGCCAATTTTTCCGAGTTCAGTTTGAAGTCCTATTGCGGTCACTTTGGCGATGCCTTGTCCTTGGGTGACTAGAGTACCGGAATAGACATAAGGTAAATCATCACCGCCCGGTGTGATTTGAGAAAGAGGCTCCTGCCACTGGCTTTTTCGAACGGGCATCGATTCACCCGTGAGCATGGATTCGTCTACATGTAAATTCAAGCAATCAATCAAGAGGCCATCTGCAGGAACTCGGTCTCCTTCTTTTAAAATGACAAGATCTTCTCGAACCACTTCTCGCCCTGGAATTCTTTTACTCATGCCGTCGCGAATAACCAAGGCTCGTGGGCTTGAAAGATCTCTCAGTGCTTCGAGTGCTTTTTCAGTTTTATATTCTTGGTAAAAGGTGATGAGACTTATAATAAACACGGAAAATAAAAGCAGGGTAGCTTCAGAAGCATCTCCTAAAACAAAATAAATACCAGCAGCTCCAAATAAAAGCAAAATCATGGGCTCTAAAAATACCTGGAGAATGAGCCCGAAAAATTGGGAGGATTTGGCTGAAGAAATTTCGTTGCCACCCTCACTTTTTAAACGAGCTTGAGCCTCAGCTGAAGAAAGTCCGAAAAGAGAGTTGATATTTATTGGGTTCATTGAAAATATCCCTTTAAACAATTTAATTGGAGAAAATAATTATGATTAAAATACGCCGTTCTCGAGAAAGAGGCCATTTTAATTTTGGATGGCTTGATACTTATCATACTTTTTCTTTTGGGGAATATTATGATCCACAACAGATGGGATTTCGGTCTTTAAGAGTGATTAATGAAGATCGAATTGCTGCAGAAAAAGGTTTTGGAACGCATCCTCACAATAATATGGAAATTATTACCTATGTTTTATCTGGAGAGCTTTCACATCGAGATAGTATGGGAAATGGTTCTACCATTTACCCCGGAGATGTCCAAAGAATGAGCGCAGGGACCGGAGTGACTCATAGTGAATTTAATCATTCGAAAGAAGAAGTTCATCTTTTACAAATATGGATTTTACCAGAAAAACAAGCTTTGACTCCCGGGTATGAACAGAAATGTTTTAGTGAGAATGAAAAGAAAAACATACTCAAACTTGTTGCCTCGCACGATGGTAGAGATGGCTCTGTCACCGTTCATCAAGATATCAATTTATATGCATCTTATATAGAGAAAGGTGAAAAGCTTTCATGGAAGATTTTAAATAAAAGATATGCGTGGTTACAAGTCATTCAAGGAGAACTGGATATAAATGGAAATATTCTTGAAGCAGGAGATGGGCTTTCTGCTGAAGATGAAAATCTTACTTTGATAGCTAAAAGCCCAAGCCACTTTCTTTTATTTGATTTGGCTTGAGTATTATTTGTTTTGATCTGAATCTGTATTTCTAAGCCTGTTTTGACGATTAATGTGCATGCTGACCAATCTGGAGACAAGCACCATGAGATAGAGTTGCCCTCCCATCGCTTCTAATGAGGCGCTCATTCTGGCGAGAGGCACAGCAGGGATAATATCTCCAAATCCAATAGTCGTAATGGTGCAAAAGCTGAAATAGATAAAATAATACAGTTCGGAAAATTGATAGGAATGATCTGCGCTCACAGGGAAGAATTTAGGGTTCATGTAAAAAGAATTCGGAACAGTCGATTCAATGATTGAGTAAATAAATGCCCAAGCAAGTGCCATGATTAAATAAACACACAATGCCGCAAATATAGTGTTAGAAGTGACATCTTGGTTTAAAATAATTCGACGTAATAAAATGCCCCCAATGTAGATCAGAAAAATACACGTCATTGCATTACTCGCAATGTTGAGTCCGTCTCCTTGGAAGTAGTAACTACTCCAGGTTAAAACTTGTCCGACTAAAGCGATGCTGAGTAAGGTGTAAGGGATTTTTTTGAGTGTGCCCACTGTAAAAATCCCTACGTAGATGAGTAGAGTAAACGAAATATCCAGAGTGCTAATGCCTAGTATATCGCTTTCTTTGAAAGGGTGAAATAAGTAGGGAAGCAACAAGGCAATAAAAAGGTAAAAATATTTCCTTTGATAAAAATGCTCAGTAAATTGTTTAGATTGTTTCATAAGAATGAATTTTTCTAAAGCTTGAGGGCTTTGTCAAAGAATAAAAAACATATCTTATTTTGATGATTTATAAAAAATATTGAAAGTTAAAAATTAGGCAAGAAAAGGATAAAAAGATTTGCCAGTTTTCTTGAAATTTTCTATGCCTATAATTTCTTGTGCAAAAACTATTCAAAATTTGGGTGGGAATTCTTTTAAAGATTTATCCTCTTGTTTTTATCTTGGGTTTGGCTTTGGGCGCCTTGAGTTTACCCAAGATGATTTATCTGCTGAAACATATTTCAACAGATGCAGTTGATCTTTTGCCTCCTGATTATCCTAGTGTTCAAAGTTTATTAAAAATTCGTGACAAAATTGAAAACAAGACTCGCTTTGCCTTGGTTTTAGAATCGGAGAATCCCGAGAATACAAAACGCTTCATGGAGGATTTGAAAAATCAACTTCTCAAAGATCCTGCTGTGGGAAAAGTGGAAGATAAAAAGCTGGGCTATCACTTTTTTGATAAATACAAACTTTTGTTTCTAGATTTAGAGGATTTAATCACAATACGGCATCGCGTAGACAAAAAAATTCAGCACACTAAGCTAGGAGCTTTTTATGTTGATTTTGAAGAAGGGGAAGATTCCGAAGAGCTTGATTTTAGAGACCTCGAAAAAAAATATAGAGGTGAATATAGCGAAGGAACAGAAAGTCAATATTATGTCAGCCCGAATGGAAAAATTTTCACTCTTTATATAGAACCTCGTGAAAAAGATCTAAATCTTAGTGGACTATCGAAACTGCAGGATAATTTTGAATCTGTGATTCATCATTCGAATCTTGCATCTTATGACCCTAGCTTAAAAGCTTATGTGATCGGTGCCAGTCGTGTAATAGAGTATCGCGCTTTGGTAAAGGATCTGCAACGCGCAGGTATTATTGCAGGAATTTTGATTTTTTTACCTTTGCTGCTTCGCTTTCGAAAACCGCAATATGTTTTGCTGGTTTTTTTTCCATTGGTTTTAGGAATCCCTATGAGCTTGGCCTTAGCATCTATTTGGGTTCCTAAGCTGAATGTAACCACTTCTTTTCTTTTTGCTATCTTAGGGGGCTTGGGAGTGGAAACAGGGATTCATCTTTTTACACGTTATCATGAAAAACGACATGAAGGGATGAGTATGTCGGAGTCTTTGCTTGATTTGTATGTTTTTCATGGACCCGCTGTGCTTACTTCAGTTGCCTCCTTGGCTGTAACATTTTTACTGCTTCTGTTCAGTGATTTCAGAGGATTTAGTGAATTTGGTTTAATCTCGGGTTTGGGCTTATGGACCCTGTTTTTACTTTATTTTACCTTTTTTCCAGCTCTTTTGATTTTGGCTGAAAAGTGTCATTTGCTCAAAGTAAAACAGGAAATTCATGAGTGGAAATGGAATTTTTCTCCAAGCCCAACTTTTGTAAAAACATTGTTGGTGATTTTTGGCATAGCTACTTTGTTTTCTATTGCGGTGCTTCCTTGGGTTCCTTTCGAATATAATTCAAAAAAAATCCGCGCAGATGATCCTCAAATGCGGATTGCCAAGAAAAAACAACGTGAGACTAGCGGTAAGCGAGTGAATAATCCCGCAGCTTTACTGGTTTACAGCGAAGAAGAAGCGAAAGCTCTTGAACAGGCATTGGAAGATCAAAAGAAAAAAAATCCCAATACGGTGATTGATACATCTCGTTCTTACTACAGTTTAGTGCCTGAAAGTCAGCCTGAAAAAATGAAGGTGATCGAAGATATTAAAAAACTTTTGGCAGATGACAGTATTAAGCTTGTGAAAGATGAAAAGAAAAAAGATTTGGATCGTTTTAAAGACGCATTAAACCAAACAGCATTTATGCAGCGCAGTGATATTCCTCCGGAATTGGAAGAGTTTTTTGAAGGGAAAAAGAATATTCCCGGAAAGCTTTTTTTCATTAATGCCAAACCCCACCTAGAATTAGATGATGGCCGTAATGCTATGGCCTTTGCAAAAGAAATAGGTGAATTGAAAGTAGGGGAGCAGTTGTACCATCCATCAAGCGATGCGATTGTTTATGGAGAAGTATTACGTACCATGTTTAGGGATTCAAAAAAAGTGCTCGCTATTTCATTGGCCTGTATTTTCTTTTTTGTATTTTTAGATTTTAAAAGTTTGAAGAAAACATCCCTCGTGATGTTTTCAATTTTAGCGGGAGTTTTTTGGGTTTTTGGAGTGATGTTTTTAACGGATATCAAATTGAACCTTTATAATATGGTTCTTATTCCTTCTGTCATGGGGATGAGCATTGATAATTCTATTCATATTTATCATCGCTATGAAGAATTAGGAAAAGGTTCTCTTGCAAAGGTTTTATCTAGCACAGGGGTTTCTGCTTTGTTGGCTTCGCTCACCAATGCGGCAGGTTTTATTGGATTGCTTTTTTGCCATCACGGAGGTTTGAAGTCGATGGGAGTGGTAGCTTGCATTGGTCTCGCGACATGTTTGATTTCTACTTTAATATTTATGCCGATGATTCTTCAGTATTCCGAATGGCGAAAAATCAAGCCTCTAAAAAACACCTTGTAGTTTGATATTGGAAAAGCTAATTAAATTTAAAATAAGCGATAACCATTAGGGAAGAGACTTCATTCAGTTTTAGGGTGACGCAAGCCCTTTTTGGTTATCATAAAAGGAGTTTTTTATGTCTAAAAGAGTAGTGTCATTTCATTATAATTTAACTGACAAATCGGGCAAGCAACTCGATTCATCTCAAGGTAATGCCCCGCTTACTTTTATGGAAGGAGTAGGTCAAATTATTCCTGGTTTAGAAAAAGTAATTACGACTCTGAAAAAAGGTGACAAACAAAATGTGAAGGTAGCTGCCGCTGAAGCCTATGGTGAACGAGATGAACGCTATGTGGTAAAAGTGCCACGTCAAAATTTTCCTGAAGGTGAAATTCAGGTTGGAGATGAGTTTCAATCTTCTGAAGATCCCAACGCACATCCTTTTCGCGTCGTAGATGTAAATTTACAAGAAGTGACTTTAGATGCGAATCATCCTTTAGCGGGCGTGGATTTGAGCTTTGATGTAGAAATCGTCGAAACTCGCGAAGCGACAGCTGAAGAATTAAGCCATGGTCATGTGCATGGTCCTGGTGGAGCGCATTGATTTTAGGTTTTTAACACTTCGATTTCATTATTTTTTTAAGTCTCCTCCCCACAACTTTTTTCCAAAAGCCCCGATAAAGCTGCTATAGCGACTTTGAAGAAGGGGGCATAATGGATTTTTTATTGCGTCGTGCGATGTTGGGGCATTCTTTTGCTCACAGCGGACTATCAGATACACAAATCAAAATTGATCAAATTTACTCTCAATTTTCTGCTCAAGCGTCAGATTGGAGAAATCTATGCGCCATGGTAGCAGGTGGTTTAGCTTATCGTGCAGGAAATCTAGCTCTCTTGAGTGTTTTGCCAGCTGAAGGCCGAGTGTTATCCCCCGCATTTGCCTTATTTGGAGAGGTGACAGCATTTCGAGGAACCCATCAGCTTTTGGCACATGATCAAAAATCTAAATTTAGTGAGCTTTTTTCAAGAAATGATTTTATTGCTGACTATGTTGCTTTTGCAACTCTCAAAGCATTTGGTAAATGGGGTGAAAATAAAAATCCACTGCTGACTCATTTCACTCAAGATGCGGGGCTTGTAGCTGCGCATCAGATGACTTATGCGCTCCATCTTACCCATGCCCCTGAGGGAAGTTTGCCTGAACAATTCTTTCATGCCGCTGCTACGAACCTGGCGTTGTCAGCGGGGACGAGTCTGGTTTCTGTCGCTACAGGAAATAGATTTCAACATTTAGAAAGATCTCTTGATCTAAGATTGCAAGTTCGAAAAGCAAGTTCTTTGCCTAAGCTTTTGCAGCCCTCTCACGAACTTTCATTTCCTTTAATGGGCAGCAACTCTTCTAAAGGTCCTAGATTTCTTTGGTTGAATCCATATAAATATCATGCATTGCAGGGGCGAGCTTGGGCCTTGGAACGATTTATTTCACTGGGTCAAAAAAATCACAGAGAAGCGCTAGAAATTCTAGTTCAAAGAGCAGCGGATGAAGCAAGATTAAAGATTAAAAATCCTATAGCACTAGATTTTTTAAAAGAATTGGGTGTAGTTCAGTTAAGTGATGTGCTTTTTGAATATTCAGATCAATCGACTCTGGATGCTTTTGTTGATTTAGCAAATTTTGGTTATGGAAAATTTTATGAAGCTTTATTAGTAGTCGCAGAAAGTAAATATAAAGTAGTTCTTGCCTTATCAGATCGTGAAAAAAGATTATCTAGAGAAAATAAAGAAAGAAGCTTATTAAACTTGTTTGTGCAAAAAGTTCGTCGAGATCTTCCCCAGCTCGATATCGAATCCTGGTTTAAGGAGCCCAATCAAACACATGAATGGATGGAAGCCTTAAAACTCTTAGCAAGGTATGATAATCGACAGGCCAAGAAGTTTCTTTTTACTCCTTCAGACTCTGAGGTTCAGTATCAGGCCGAGTTAAGTGTAAGAGCGGAAAGAGGCGATTGGCTTGCTTTAGAAGAGTTATTAGCGAGACCTGTAAAAAATCTGAAACTTTTCAAAAAGATGGATTTGTCTATTTATGAGCAGAGAGCAAGAGACTTTAAAAGTGTGGCACTTTTAGTTCTCTTAGCAAAAGCGAGAGAGTTTGGCTGTGTGAGTGCCGCTGAAGTTTTAGCAAGAATGAGGCAAAACCGAATTCAACGTGATAGAAAAGTAGGGAGATTAAACCTGAGGATAGATTAAGCTTCTAACGTCTTCTTCGACCACTTCGTCCAAAGGGTTTGATTTGCATTTCGACGTAGGCTTCTACGCCTGGGGTATTGCAACGAGGAAGTTCAAAACCCAAGTGTTTTTCAAAATCTTTTACCTTCAAAGTTTCTGCCCAAGTCGCAATTGTTGAAACAACTCCCAAGGCGTTCGCACGGGCAGTTCGGCCTGCGCGGTGGATATATTCTTCTACCGTATCTGGAATTTCAAAATTAATGACATGTTGAATATCTGGCACATCAATGCCTCGTGAAGCAATCGCTGTGGCAACCAGAATACGGTGAGCGCCTTCACGAAAACCTTGCAAAGCATGTGTGCGCTCTTTTTGGGTTCGATCAGAATGTATGCGAGCAACGTCTTGACCTTCTGCTTCCAATACGCGGCAAATCCAATCTGTATCCATTTTAGTTTGAGTAAATACCAAGGTAGATCCCAGTTCATTATGGATGAGCGAAAGTAGACATTTCTTTTTATCTTCAGGTTGAACAAGATACAAACGATGATCAATGCCACTCGCAGTTTTGTTTTCGGGTAAAATATCAATACGAAGTGGATCTTTTAAAAATTGTTGGGCAAGTCGTTCGATGCTGTCGGGCATAGTGGCGGAAAACATC
>CAYYEM010000056.1:6750-9077 GCA_964470915.1 uncultured Pseudomonadota bacterium | reverse complement strand
GTGAATGCTGAATTGATCAATCTACAGCTGCAATGTGGAGCAATTTTAGCTCATGGGATGCTTGGTGGAAGATTACAACAAATACAGAGATCTTTTAAAAATGTTGATCAAAGCAGTTTAGTGTCGGGATTGAATCGAGCCGAACGCTTTTTGCCACGCATGTCTATCATTGATTTTGATGAGACAAATTTTGGGGCTGTGAGTCTGGTAAGGGAGCCGTCACAGTGTTTAGAAGAAACTCAATTACGTGCAGGGATTTTCTCTTGGCGAGCAGTTAGAGAGGAAGATTTAACTACATTAGCGACTGAATATCCTGGCTTAAATCCAGATCAAAAGAAGAATTTTAAAAATAACATGGCATCGCAAATGCCGGATAGTGCAGCCCGTCTTAATATTTTTTCCTTTTTGCAACGATTGGATGAATTTGATCAAGTTCCCATTGTAAGGGGGCTGGTAGATCATTTGGTGGTATTTAGAGCCCCCATTTTGATTGCTTTACAAGTAGAAAGAATGCTGAGTTTTTGTGAATCCGCGGAGGTCTTGCATGAAAGATCACAAAAAGTTGTTCTAGAAGCTCTTGGAGAAATAGCCATCACTGTTTTTAAAACTGAAAGTCTGCGTAAAAATAAAGGCAAAAAAGTTTTAGATAGAATGTATGAGCTTGCCAGAGCAGGCTCTCCTGAAGTGAGGGTGGCTTTTGTAAATATTTTGAGAAAAATGATGGATGCACCAGTCGAAGCTGCTTTTGCTCCTACTTGTACTTTGGGTGCATTGATTCTTGAAATGGGATATACGCGTGATCGAGAATTAATACGTGAATATTATCGTTTGGGAAATCGTCAAGAAATTGCGTCTATTGATGGTTCAGAGCGGGAGGTTTATCAAGAGCTTTCCGGAATTTTAATTCGTCAATTAGCAGTGGAAGAACAGCAGGATGTTTTTGATTTGTTGTGGGCGTCAATGGAGCAAACGGGCTATCAACGTCGTCATGTTTTTGAAAATATTCAACGCTTGATGCGAGAAGTGAATTCACTAGAGGTGAGAAGATCTGTGCATCAGCGATCAGAGGCTTTGCTGGAGGATGCTGACAAAAATGTGCAGCAAGAGGCTTTGAATTTTGTGAAGGATCACACATTAAAATTTTATGATACTCCAGAAAGAGCCCGCTTATTAAGAAGAGTGGTTCCGTTCCTTGGAAATAGAGAGGATATTCTCGTAGATCTTGCCTTCGATGCTCTTCGTGAAAATATTGGAACTTTAGGGTCGGAAACAGAAGAAGTGTTAGAGCGTGTGATTCGGGAAATGAATCGGGTCGGACATTATCGTTTTAACGGCGATTATATTCAATATTTTGCACAAGGTATTCCTATGGCACTTCGGGCTCGTTTTGTGGATGGAACCTGGCCTGCTTTAAGGCGAGTGTTGTTGCATAGTTCTTAAGAGTGCCTTGATTTTGATTAAATCCATTTTTTCTTTTTAAAGAAAAAGATGAGTCCTCCCGTGACCGCAGCCATTACCCCCCAGATGAGATAATAACCATATTTCCACTGTAGTTCGGGCATGACTTCAAAATTCATTCCATAGACTCCCACAATAAAAGTAAGGGGCATAAAAATTGTTGCGGCAATGGTGAGACGTTGCATGACAAAATTTAACTGATGAGAGGCTTCAGTCATTTTGATAGTGAGCATGGCTGCATAGACATCAAAAACAGAAGAAGCATGGTCTTTCAGGCTATCTAGCTCGTGGAGCAGGCCATTCATGTCATCAGATACACTTTTGAAAAGGTTGTGGGAACCATGATTCAGAAATGAGGTGCTAGCTTTTTCAGAGAGCTGACGAATGATTTCTCTTTCAGGCAAAATAGATCGGCGCATGATAGCGACCAACTTTTTGAACTGAAGAATTTGGTCTAAAACTTTGTCTTCGGTATCTTTTAATACACTTTGCTCAATAGATTCGAGATCATCTTGCCATTGTTCTAAGGTGGGAAGATAGTCACGGATGGTGTATTCTAGAAGATGGTAGAGAACATGGCTAGGCGACTGGCCTAATGTTTCACGTGGGCTTTCTTTTACTTTATCACGGGTATTGGAGAAGGTGCGTGTAAGATGCGAAAGGTGCACCGTGACCAAATAGCGATCTGATACATAAACTTCGAACTCTCTTGCTTCGCAAGATTCGCTATCGAAATGATAAAAGACTCGATGCAAAATTAAAAAAGCATATTTTTCAAAAATGGTAATTTTAGGAATTCCTACCTGGCGTTTTACATCTTTAATCGTATGTACGTTGAAATGAAAAACAGATTTCAGGATTTGGAGTTC
>CAYYEM010000056.1:1832-6650 GCA_964470915.1 uncultured Pseudomonadota bacterium | reverse complement strand
TGATTTGTGAAAGCGATGATTTTTTCATTTTCCTGGGGCTCTTTTTTTTCGGTGCCGCTGTTGGTTTCATCCCACCAACGTTTGGGGCCTGTGTCGAGATGAATATGTTTGCCGTGGTAATATCCCACACCACAGCAAGGCAGGGTGGTAGCATATTCTTTCAATTGCAACACATCCACCCCATTCATATAAAAATCTATCGCAGCGGCTTCGATGTGCATACTGGATTGTCCTGCGAGCTTGCCCTGATTTCTTAATTTTTGGTTAGAGTTTGGACTCCTATAACCCGATCGAATTAAAATCATGGCACCCTTAAAATGGTCCTGGATATTTGAAAGCACTTCGATGAAACGCAGGGGCATACGCTGAATGATGTCATCGTAGTTTGCGCCATAAACCGAATGAATTTTTCGAAGCGCTGCTTCATCGTATTTGCCATTTTTGTCACGATATTGCACTTTGGTACTTGCCCCAGAGCTCTGAGATTTGAGCTGAAGCTCTCCAGAGCCCATAATGAAAAAAGATTGAGCAAAGCTTGTGGAGGGGAGAAATAAGAGAATCAACAATAGGATTTTGGTGAAAGTTTGCGAGTCCATTTGAATAAGTTGTACTATCTCAAACTAATGTTCAGTAAAGTTTTTTTGACACAAGAGGGTGAAAAATTACCATATTCATATAGCAACCTTTAACAAAGTTTTACAATTTATTACAAACTTAATGATGGCTTATTATTTGCTTATTTTAAAGGTTAAATTTGAGCAGGTGTTTATGCATCGTCACAACAAATCAAAAGGGGCATCTACTCAAGAAAAAGGAGCCATGATTATGAAAAGAACTTTTCTGTGGGGTGCCGTGATTGTTTCCTTATTTTTTTCCTCTTATTCTTATTCAGCAGGTTTTTTTGATTTTTTGAATCAATGGTCCTCGGGTAAGAAAAACGAGGCTCCAGATCAAAATTCTCAGGTACCTGTGAAAGAAAATACGCAGGTCCAGCCTCAGTCATCAGTTGAAAAAAAGCCTTCAGCATCTGAGGAAAACCAAAAGCAGCCTATTTCTGCGGGGAGTTCTTCCGGTATAGCGACTAAGCTGAATCGCCAAGCCATCATTGAAAAAAGCGCCTTGGACAATGTTAGAGGTGGTAATTTCAACTGGAACTTCATCAATCAAATTAACTCCGGGGTCCTCACTTTTGACCAGGATCATGATGGTGTTCCGGATGTGCAAGATAATTGCCGCATTGTGGAGAATCCAAATCAAGATGACTTAGACTCTGATAGAATCGGAGATGTTTGTGATAATTGCCATAAGGATATTAATCCAGATCAAGACGATTTCAATAGTGATGGAGAAGGAGATGCTTGCTCAGATGTTGATGGGGATGGAATAGTGGATGGAAAAGACAATTGTCCGACTTTGGCCAATACAGATCAATACGATAACAACCATGATGGCTTTGGGGATGTCTGCGACAATGTGGACTGCCCGAATCCTGAATTTAGCATGACCTTCACCCAGTCGCGCTGCAGCGTTTATCAACCTGATCGTTGCGGGAATTTCTTGGAAGGGAGTTGTCTCCCTGAGGCAAGTTCAATTCTGAGTGACGGGGATGGGCCCCATTCTATTCATATCCATCCCATCAATGCTGTGGCACCGAGCTGGGATCACCTTTCCCCAGGCGATGGTTATCAAGTGGCTTGGACTTCTCGTCACACCAAGCAGCTCGAAGATAATTGCAATAATTTATGGTCTGGAGGTACGATGGGCCTCAACCTTCCTGTTTATGATGGGACTAGGGTATCTATACGACCCACAAATATTGAGGGGGAAGAAGGAAGTTCCAGGTTTTATTGGGGAAGGAATGTGAAGGTTATTCCCAACAATAATTCTACTAATCTCTCCATAGCGAATAGGATTGCAGCCTGGTTTTGGACGCCACGTTTGGCGTTGGGTGTCCAATTTTTCGGATCTAACCGTAGCCCGGCTTCTGATGCTGCTGAGTGGTCTGATAATTTTTCTTTTATCATCGGTCGCGTTGAATGCAGAGTTCGCGCTTACGGTCGCTGTGGCAAATACATAGATTATAGCTATTGGTACTCTTGCGAACCTTAAGATGGAAAAATGATTTTCTATCCAAAAGTTTGACTAGATCTAGTTTTCGGTGAAATGCCACAATAGCAATTGTATTGCTGTTATTCCGGAATATCAGCATGAATGTGGGGGCATGTTTTTTCTGTTTATGCCTTCGTAAAGGCTTCCAAAATCTTCAATCCCACATCCTGGCTTTTTTCTGGATGAAACTGCGTGGCGAAGAGCTTGTCTTTATTGATGAGTAGAAAGATGAAATTTTTTAATTTGTAAGCAAAGCTGCTACAATATTTTGAACTTGCTCTAAAATTTCTGGGGATGTCCGAGTGATAAACTCAACACGGCGGGCATGCCAATCTTGATTTTTGACATGATCTGCGAGAATGCAACCCTCAATTTTGCCTGAAGAAAGTTGAACCTCAAAGGGATAGCCTTTCACCTTGCTAGTAATCGGACAGGCAAGCATCAGGCCGATTTTATTGTAGGTGTTCGCTGAAATTACTAGGGCAGGGCGCCTACCTTTTTGCTCTCTTCCGGATTGGGGAGAAAAATCCAACCAGACAATATCACCTTTTTGAGGGATGTATTTTTTCTTGATCACCACACTTCCTTTCCTGTTGGAAAGTCATCTTCTAAATTGGGCATATTTTTGAGAGTTATTTTTTTTGTGAGGCTTTTTAAATTGATTTGTTTAGACATCGATTCGAGGGTGGAAGGATTTGAGATGATCAGTTTGTTTTCTTTCACCAAAGCCTCCACTGTTGTCCCGTGACGAATCCCCAGCATTTTCGTGATGGCTTTTGGAAGACGAAGGCCCAAGCTGTTTCCCCAACTTGCGATCGTTAATTGCATGGTTTGCTCCTAGGTAAAAAGTATAAACAAAGTATATACATTTTTCAGGAAGTGTCAAGTCTAGATATGAAAAGCCTTATGTCTTCGCAAACGCTTCCAAAATCTTCAATCCCACATCCTGACTTTTCTCCGGATGAAATTGAGTGGCGAAGATGTTGTCTTTTTGAATGGAAGAACAAAATTCCATGCCATAATCAGTAGTAGTGGCGATGACTTTTTTATCTTTAGGAACCACATAGTAGGAGTGCACAAAATAGACTGAACTTTCATTTGGTATGGCGTCCAGAGGTGATTTTTTTGCAGCCTCTGTTTTCTTGATCTGATTCCATCCCATATGGGGTACTTTTAATGTGGTGCTATGAGGAAAGCGGACTACTTTCCCGGGAATCACATCTAAGCCTTTGTGATTTCCAAATTCTTCGCTTTCAGTAAAAAGCACCTGCATGCCTAAGCAAATTCCAAGATAAGGTTTACCCGACTCAATGTGTTTTAAAATGGGATCGATGAGTTTGTAATGTTTCAGATTTTCCATGCAATCTTTAAAAGCACCCACTCCAGGTACAACTAATTTATCTGCTTCAGCAATCATGTCAGCTTTACGTGTGACGCACACGTGTTCGCCTAAGTGTTCAAAAGCTTTTTGAACACTTTTTAGATTTCCCATGTCGTAGTCTAAGATTGCGATCACAACTTTCCCTTTGTCGAAGGAATTTTTCCCTTGATACGTGGATCTACCTGAGTCGCCATGTCGCAGGCTTTGGCAAAGGCTTTAAACACGCATTCTACAATGTGATGCTTGTTTCGGCCATACCAGGCATTAATGTGTAGATTGATTTTGGCAGCATTTGTGAAGCCTTGAAAAAATTCATACACCAACTCCACATCAAATTTTTCACCAATGCTCCCTTTTTTGAGAGGCAAGTGATAGACCATACAAGGTCTTCCGCAAAAATCGAGTGCGACAGTCGCAAGCACTTCATCCATCGGCAATGTTGCAAAACCGTAACGACGAAGGCCGGCTTTATTGCCCAAAGCTTTAGAGAAGGCTTCTCCCAAGGCGATACCCACATCTTCTACTGTGTGGTGAAGATCAATATGCACATCCCCTTGTGCTTTTAATTTCAAATCAAACAATCCATGACGAACAAATTGTTCAATCATGTGATTGAGAAAAGGGATGGGAGTTTTAATTTGATAAACCCCTGTACCGTCGATATTTAAATCAACAGAAATCTGGGTTTCTTTGGTCTTACGAGTGATTTTAGCTTTTCTGGGCATGACGTATAAATTAGGGGATTTGGCAAGTCTTGTCAACGAATGTAGAGAAGAGAATTTTTAACAGATTTAAGTACATTTAACAGCCCATCAAATTTTATTCTTTTTTTCAGAAAAGAGTTTTAAACTTAGAAAGTACATAAAAAAAAGGGGGGGGATTATGAATACTCAAACTACGAGTTTGTTTGCCGTGGGTGTAGACGAACTTGATTCTAGGAAGTCATTTTTGCAATTTAACGAAGCAGATCTTCATGTGTTGAAAGAGCTGCAGCCTTTTGCTCTCAGTATTTGTCAGTCGGTAACTCGAGAGTTTTATGATCAGCTTTTTTCAGATGAGGCTTTGTTTCATTATTTTGAAGAACTCGCCAAACAAAAAAAGGTTCATTTAACTGAGTTGAGAGATCAACTTGAAATGAATATGGCAGAACAATTTGTGGGGATGTTTTCTGGATTAGAAGGGGAATGGAATAAAGAATATTTTGAACAAGCGCTGTTTTCTAAAAAAGAAAGTGAAGGAATGCTGTTACCACCTAAATGGTATATTGCTTCGAGTGCACATCTTGCAAAAATTGTGATTCCTAAAATTGCAAAAAAGTTTTGGTTTCG
>CAYYEM010000056.1:0-1732 GCA_964470915.1 uncultured Pseudomonadota bacterium | reverse complement strand
TTTTACCAATGGTTTTTGCCCCTTTTGCTTCGCAGCTAGGCAAGAATTTAAGTTTTTCATTACTGCAACATATCTTACCTAAGGCTCTTCAATGTTTAAGGCCTCTCTTGTCTAGTGGAGCAGGCTTGTTTTGTGAGGTGGCTGGAATAGAGGCTTTAAACAGAATTGTGTATGAACAAGATCATTCTAGTTTCACCCATAATTTTTTAGGGTTAGGTATTCAGAAAATTTTCTTACATTCATTTCCAACTCAAAATTTTATTTTCAGAGAAGGTCTTATCTCAAGTGGAATGTTGTTGAGTCATCATGTCTCTTTCTATTTAGGGCTGGAAGAGAAAGCTCAAGGAAGTATTGCGGAACAATGGCTCCGTGAAGAAGCGATGAATCTTAGTTCTCAAATGGGTATCGGTGTATTTCGTGGTTTTGGTTTTTCAAGATTTTTTAAACCAAACCTTGATTTGTTTTATCATTCAGAAAAACCCTTGTTACAAAATTTGAGTAATCGAAATTGTCGAGAAAATTCTTTATCTGTTTTTGGATCAAACAGAACTCTTGTTTCTGAAGGAGGTGTTTCAGAAGTTCGAAGAAGGGTAAGTTTTAGAGCGAAGAATCAATTATTTAATTCTGAATTTGTCCTAAGAAATTTTGATGATTTGTTGTTCGTTTTAAAAGAAGCTGGAACGAGTCTTGATATTATTCATCGAGAAAAGGGTGGGTCAATTCGTTTGGAGCTTTTGGATGAAGGTCGTTTAAATGAAGAACACAATTTAGTACAATCTGAAGGTTTTCCAGCTGATGCGCGTTTCTATTCTTTTCGGCTTACGGAATCGGGAAAAACGGGAGAAGTACTCATGTATGTATGGCCAGATGGACGTTTAAATCTTCATTCCATTACTACTTCTTATCCAGCCCCATTAGAATCAATGCCAAGAGGTGCGGGAGGTTTATTTGTGCAATGGTTGGCATTACAGGCATCATATGAAGGTAGATCTTTTCAAATCTCAGCAATCGTAAATACTCACTTGTTAAATATTCTATGGGATAACGGAATTATGGCTCCAGACGCGGTTTTAAGCGTGGAAACACGGGATAGACATTTGGGAACTATTCCTTGGGCTGAATTTGAAACCCAAGGACCACGTTTAAAACGAAAAGGCGAGAAATTCAATATTCATGGTCGAGTTTTGATTTAGGTTTTTCTACAGAATTATAGATATTGTGCCAGGATTTTTCGAAACCTTTTCTATTGCCCGCCGAAGAGAATCCTTATAGGAATCCTATACCTAACATAAGTAAGGAGTTCGTATGTTTCCTCGGGATTTAAAGGCGGAAGATCTCTACCCTCAAGGGGGAGATGAAAATCTAGTGCGTGCTGTTATTTATGCCTCAGAGCAGGAATATTTTGAGCACATTCTTCCTCTCACCAACAAACTTCGTGATATGGCTTTTGGTAACGAAGTGAGTTTTTGTTCTATTGTGAATGCTAAATCGGGTGCCTGTGTTGAAACCTGTAATTTTTGTTCTCAATCCGCTTCATTTAAAGGAGCTCAAGCCCCCCTTTATCCCCTAATGAAAGCCGATGATATTTTAGCGAAGGCGAAAGAAGCGGAAAGTTTTGGGGGAACTGAGTTTTCCATTGTAACCAGCGGTCGTGCGATGACGAAGAAACATGAGTTGGATACCGTGGTGGATGCCATTGTCAAAATTCGTGAACAAACTGATATGGAAACCT
>CAYYEM010000055.1:0-9101 GCA_964470915.1 uncultured Pseudomonadota bacterium | reverse complement strand
TAAGGAGCACTCACTTAGACATTCGAAAAAAGACTGCATAAAAAACCCATAATTGTCTAAAAAACAGGCATTTTGTCCTCATTTTAGAAAATATAGGCGTCGTGTTTATTTTTCGTTAAAATCCATTTTCGCATGTCACAAATCACTAAGGTTCTTCGTATTAAGAGGAACATGCCCCTTCAAAAAAACGTAGAAAATATTTTTGACGAGAGAGTGAAAGAAGAATTCGAACAATTCCTCACATCCCCCGAAATTAGTCCGCCTCAGTATTTAAGTGAGAAAATTTTATTCGGAA
Source organism: uncultured Pseudomonadota bacterium (assembly GCA_964470915.1). GTDB lineage: Bacteria > UBA10199 > UBA10199 > JADFYH01 > JADFYH01 > CAYPXN01. The sequence continues at coordinate 8,806 of CAYYEM010000055.1, read as the reverse complement.
TCCATTCCAGACTTGTAAGGAGAAAAAGAATCTTCATCTGTATTTATGGCCTTGTCCTATTTCTATCGATCATTTTACTATGTCTTAGGTTGGGTTTTCGTTCTTAAACATCTGTTCCACAAAGGTCCTATGAACAAGAATAACAAGATACTTAAAGCAGAAGCAGAAACCATAGCTCCTACAAGAAAGGTAGCCTTGGGTCCAACCTGATCCCAAAGGATTCCAGCCATAAGGCTTGCAATGAGCAAAGCCACTGCACTGAAGAGATTAAAAATCCCATAAGCTGTCCCTCGGAACGAAGGAGCACAGGTATCAGCGACCAAAGTCACGAGCGTCCCTTGAGTAAGCCCTAGATGAAGTCCCCAGAGTATAATTCCGATGAGCACTGTGCTTAGGCTTCCTGCAAATCCTAGCATCAGATCCGAAAAACAAAGAATAAAGAGTCCAACAAAAAGAAACCACTCTCTTTTAATTTTGTCAGACCAATGGCCAACAGGATAAGCAGAAATAGCATAGGTGATATTCATAATAATCAAAACAACTGGTGCAAGACTTAAAGTTAATCCGAAATCCTTGGCACGTAAGATTAGGAAAGCTTCGCTGAAACGGGCAATCTGAAACAGGGCGCCCGCACTCGTGACAAACCAGAATGAAGAAGGAAAAGTTTTTAAGTCCGAAAAACGAATCCTTCGATGGATTGAATCTTTCGGCTCGGTTTCTTTTTCTTGAACTCCGAAAAAAAGAACACTAACTGCAATAAGCCCTGGAATCGTGGCAAACCAGAAAATCTCACGATAATTGTTTTGGGTTATCCACATCAATGCTATGGCAAGCATCGGTCCCAAAAAGGCTCCCACGGTGTCAAGCGATTGCCGAAGACCAAAGGCCCGCCCCCGAAGTGCCGGAGGCGCAAGATCGGCAACTAAAGCATCCCTGGGAGCCCCGCGAATTCCTTTTCCTATCCGATCAAAAATTCGTGCACCAAAAACCCATGGAAGACTACCCGCCAATGCAAAAATGGGTTTGCTTAAAGCCCCCATCGTATAGCCGATCATTACCAAAGGCTTTCGTCGGCCTATCCAATCGCTCAATGGCCCCGAAAACACTTTGAAGATTAGCGCAGTCGATTCGGCAATCCCTTCGAGAAGGCCAAGCGAAGTCATACTCGCCCCAAGAACGGACACTAGAAAGACGGGCAGCAAGCCATGGACCGTCTCTGACGAGGTATCCATGAATAAGCTAACCAAGCCGAGTGCCCAAATGGAACGAGGCAGTTTGTGTGAGTTTTCTTTCATATTCATTTATAGCTTTAACGCTCAGTTTTACCCAATCTTGAAAAGAATTATCACAGGAATTAATGGGCATGCCTGTGATGAATATCGGGATAATGCGGATGACTATGGGTAAGAGGCTTATGTTGATGGTAATGAACATGAGGCTCACCTAACGGATCTTCCGGACGATGTTCATGCTGATGATGCTCATCGTGCACATGTTGATGTTCATGTTCTAAGAGCTCGTGGGTATGTTCATGAGAATGTTTTTCGGTCAAATGCAACCACACGCCTGCTCCCATCAGAATACCGGCGGCAACGATACGTAAAGAAATCGATTCATGCAGAAAAAATAGGGAAAGACCAGTTCCCACAAAGGGAGCAAGAGAAAAGAAAGCCCCTGTCCGCGATGTTCCTATATGGCGCAAAGCCAAAATAAAACACGCCAAACTCAATCCATAAGAAACAAATCCTAAAAAACCAGCTGTCATGAAAACTGAAATATTAGGAATTTGCCCGTGAAAAAATGCCGCAAGAAGCAAATTCGTCGAACCTGCAACGAGGCTTTTAATAACAGTAATCTGTAAAGGATCATTGGCCGAGATTTTTCGAGTGACATTGTTATCAATACCCCACGAGAGGCAAGCTCCAATAATTAATAAAGGTCCGACCCTATTTCCAATCGTCGGATGGCTTGTCCATGAAAGAATCAAACCTCCTAAAATAATCAAAAGCATTCCAATAAAAATCCTACTGTCAAAATGCTCTCTAAAAACAAACCATGCCAGCAATGCCGTAAGTACCCCTTCCATATTGAGAAGCAAAGAAGCTGATGAGGCTTCTACTCTTGCTAATCCACTCATGAGAAGAATGGGTGCTAAAATGCCTCCAAATAATGTGGCTGCTGCAAGCCACGGTATATCCTTTCGAGTCAGAGAAGATTCTGAAAAAGAACTTTTCTTTAATAAAAACCGAATAAGAATTAAAATTAAAAGTCCTATTCCGGATCCGAAATAAAGCATTCCAGCCAAAAATAAAGGATCGGTTTTTTCGAGCAAGATTTTAGCAGCAGGTGTGCTGGCTCCGAAAAGAAATGCCGCGATCAAGGCATAAGCAAATCCAGGTGACCTTAGTTTCCAATATTGCCTCATGTAAGCCTCTTTTTTCATCTCATTTATCTATTGAAAGTTCCTTATCACAGATAGAGGTTCGGGACATCATTTGACAATTCATTTTCTTTTCCATTTTCTCCTTCCGTTTGCCTCTTTCTTCTCGTCAGGGGTCATTTCAAGGCCTGCGCCACCTTTCAGGCGTCACATTCCTTGACGGGCATGACCTTATCCCTCCTCCAAGATCGCCAAGCTTTTTTGACTTTTTTGTAACTGGTCTTTGTGAAGTTACAAACAAACTCAAAAAAAGGAGAAATAAAATGGAAAACAAAACAATCACAATCAAAGACGTTTTCACCATCAGTGAAACGACAAACGAAAAACATCAAAGTCGATGGATGAAGGTAGGAGTCGCTTTTACCAATAAAGATGGCTCACTCAATGTCGTTCTCGATTCCTTGCCCTTAAATGGCAAACTTCACATTCGAGATCAGAAAGCTAAACAAAATGTCTAACGAATTGGGGAGGGAAACCTCCCTTTTTCTTTTTATCTTAATTTATGAAAGGGTTCAAAATGAATACTCAAAACTTAACAATTGAATTATCCCAATTCACCGGCACTGAAAACTATTACCGCTATCACAATCTGCTTTTAACCGATGGAGCTTATCATCTCGCAGAAGCGGCCAATTGCTTTTGGCTAATGGATACCGTGTGGGCTTACACAACTACCGAGCGGTGGTTAGGCAAAGAGGACTTCATCAGCTGCAAACTGAATGTTCAAAATTCGGTTGGTAAAATCTCATTTGATGATGGAAACAAAAATATTCTAGCCTCGCAACATATTCCCTACACTGATTTTCCTTTGGAGAAAATTCAACTATTTATCGTCCGAGAAAACACTCAATTCGTTGTGATGCTGCCGAGTGAATATTGATCGAATATTTGTCAGTGTGTAGAATTTTTCACACCGACTCCCAATTTTCTAGTTATAAAATGGAAGCACTGCAAATAATGCAGCAACAAAGATGTCCCGCTTGGCAATTTCAGAAACACTAGCAATGACCAGAGATGAGAATCTTTAACAAGAAATAAATATTCACGGATTATGCTTTCTTAACCGGATGCCTTTCAATAATCCAGTTGTAAACAGTCGGCAAAACGACCAAAGTGAGAAGCGTTGAAGAAATGACTCCTCCAATAACAACCGTTGCCAATGGCTTTTGAACTTCTGCTCCCACGTCATGAGAGAGCATCATCGGAAGAAAGCCAAAAACCTCCACCAACGCCGTCATCAAAACAGGACGTAAACGAATGAGAGCACCTTTTTTTATCAAGGCTTCTCCAAACATACCTTCCTGTTTTAATTGATTGAAGTAGCTGATCAGAACAACACCATTCAGCAGTGCAATGCCTGACAAAGCAATGAAGCCAATTCCCGCGGAAATACTAAAGGGAAGATCGTTGAGCTGAAGGCCTAAAACACCGCCTACCAAAGCGAGAGGGATACCACTGAAGATGAGAAAGGTTTCTAGGAGATTTTTAAAAACTACGAAGATCATCATGAAGACGAGTATTAATACTAAGGGGGTGAGGAGCATGAGACGATCTCTTGCCTGTTCCAGATTTTTAAAATTTCCTCCCCATTGGAAGAAGCTTCCTTCGGGTAGCTTTATTTTTTCATCGAGAACTTTTTTCGCTTCGTCTACAAAGCCTTTAGTATCTCGTCCTCTCGGATTAATTAAAATGGCCGCTCGCCGTTTTGTATTTTCTCGGAGGATGGTGCCAAAACCTTCGACAAAATCAATATCTGCAAGTTCAGAAAGTTTGATAAGAAAGTTTTGACCTACTTTAATCGGGAGATTGCGAATCACTTCAAGATTGGCACGTTGATTTTCATCAAGTCGAATTAAAATAGGAAACCTGCGTACCCCTTCATAAAAGAAACCGACATCTTTACCACCAATACTAGTGCTGATTGCTTCCAACACGACGGCACTCGATAAGCCGTACTTTTTTAAATTTTCATGTTTAGGACGTACTTTTAGAATGGGTGAGGTTTCAGACATTTCAGCCTCTACGTCTCCGGCACCATGAATCGTTTTGATGATTTCTTCCGCCTGCTGTGAAACCTCTAAGAGATTTTTAAGGTCATCATCATAGATTTTGAGAGAAACATCGGCACGTGTGCCTTCAAGCAGTTCATTGAAACGCATCTGAATGGGCTGAGTAATGACGGGATCTTGTTCAGGGATTTTTTCCTTCAAAAGATCCGCAATGGCAACTGCAAGCTCATCTTTACTTCTTTTCTTTCCGTCGATAAGACGCCATTCCTTAGAGTCTTTGAAGGTAAGAAAAGTATCGGCGAGATAAATTCCCATAGGATCGGTCGCGACTTCGGCAGTTCCAATTCGAGAATATACTTTTTCTACTTCTGGAAAGTTTTCTAAAATAATTTTCTCAGACTGCTCTTGCATGGCTACTGAAGCATCCATCCCAATGTTGACATTACGGTTCAACATCAGAACGATAGAACCTTCGTTCAGTTGAGGAAGAAACTCAGAACCCAAACGGCTAAAAAGAAAGCCTCCTAGTAAAATAGACAAAACAGCCATCATAATAGTGGCTGTTTTAAATCGCAGAGCCAAATCTAAAATGGATTTATAAAGAGCTTCCAATTGTCTCATTAACCAAGGTGTTTTTTCTTTTATGTTTCCTTTCAGGAAAATACTCGCCAGAGCCGGAGCAGTAGTAAAAGAGAAAAGGAGCGCGCCTAAAATGGCAAAGCAGAAAGTAGCGGCCATAGGCTTAAACATTTTTCCTTCAATTCCCGTCAGGGCAAATATAGGAATAAAAACTATCACAATAATCAGCTCACCGAAACCTGCTGCTTTTCTAGTTTCTATTGTGGCATTAATGACTGTTTCTTTAAGTTCTGAAGGAGTTAAAGATCGTTTTAAATCTTTGGTCTTATTATGAATAAGACGAACGCAGTTTTCTAAAACAATCACTGCACCATCGACGATAATACCAAAATCAAGAGCCCCTAGGCTCATCAGATTGCCAGACATTCCGCGCCAGTTCATCATGATAAAAGTAAAGAAAAGCGACAAAGGAATCATTAAGGCAGTGATGAGGGCGGCTCTCAAATTTCCTACGAGTGCAAGAAGAACGGCTACGACTAATAGGGCTCCCAAGGAAAGATTATGAATGACGGTATTAATCGTTGAATTCACCAGCTCCGAACGATTATAGAGCGTTTCAATCTTGATTCCTTTAGGTAAAACTTTTCTGATTTCTTCTATCTTTTCATGGACATCGGCCGCAACCCTTCTACTATTGTCACCCGCGAGTAAATAAACCATTCCCATTACGGCTTCATGACCATTCACTAGCGCCGCTCCGACACGCAGTTGAGAACTTAAGTTTACTTTGGCAACGTCTCCAATCGTGATGACTTTCATGTTTTCTAAACTTTTGATGGGAACTTCTTCGATATCTTTTGGTTTTTCAAACAAGCCAGTCGATTGAACTAAAAATTGTTTTCCTTCTTGCTGGATATAACCACCCCCAACATTGCGGTTGGTAGCATGAAGCGCTTGTTCAATATCTTCAAAAGAAATTCCGTATTGAGTGAGTCGGCTAATATCTGGCTGGATATGAAATTGTTTCTCATAGCCTCCTGTCGTATCCACACTCGCCACTCCCTTTACTGTCATGAGTTGGCGCTTGATGATCCATTCTTGAGTAGAACGAAGCTCCATCAATTGCTGAATGCGGTCGGCTCCCGTTTTGACTTCATCGGCTTCAATCGTATAGAAATAAATTTCTCCCAATCCAGTGGTAATGGGTCCTAGCTGAGGTTGAGCTCCTTCAGGGAGTTGAGAAAGTACAGATTGCAATCTCTCCGACACCTGCTGCCGGGCCCTGTAAATATCCACCCCATCTTCGAAATTCACAACCACTTGGGATAAGCCAAATTTAGTGAGGGAACGGACATGAGTCACCCCAGCGATACCGTTCATCGCCGCTTCTATGGGTAGTGTGATATAACGCTCGGTTTCTTCAGGTGCGAGCCCTTCCACCAAAGTATTTACTGAGACTTGAACGTTCGTAATATCGGGGAGAGCATCTACGCTGAGTGACTTAAAAGAATACCAACCCAACATTAAAAATAAGGCCGTAAATAATAAAACAATAATGCGGTTATTCACGGAAAATCGAATTATCTTATTCATGAACTATCTCCCTTAAAGTTTCGCTTCGTCGACTTTTCCATCTAAAATGTAGAGTCTCCATAAGGCATCGATGCCCGTCAGCTCTTGTTCGTTGCGGGTTTTAGTAATTTCATACAGCTGGCGGTGGGTTTCGATGACTAAAGTGCTAGAGACCATTCCCTGTTCGAAGAAAGTTTCGATCTTCTGGTGTTGAGATGTAAGAACACTAACCTCCTGAGTTGACCGCAAGGCATTCCGTGCATCCTTATATCGTTTAAACTGTAGTTCTCTTTCCGACGCAGTTTTTTTAAGCGCAATTTCCAGGTTCTTTTCGGCACGAATTTGATCGGCCTGAGCATAAGCTTTCCCACCTTTGTTTCGATTAAGGAGTGGAATAGGAATAGAAAAGTTAACACCACCCAGTAAACGTGTTGCGCCACTATCCAGAGACTCAGTATCGAAAGTAGGACCTATTTTTAAATCTGGCCAAGCTTTGGATTTTGCGATGTTTACATTTGTTTTAGCTATATTCTTCTCCGAACGTGCGAGCTCAAGAATCGCATTCGAGGACTTCTCCAATTCTGTTGGAATGTAATTGGGCCATTTATTTTTTCCAGCAGGCAAATGCTTCAGGATTACTTGATCAGGGATACCAGTCGCCACTTTAAGCCAACTCAAAAGGTCTGTTTGTTCCTGGATCAGTGCTATTTTTTTAAGTTTGTATTCTTCGCGTGACAGCCCGAAGGATGACTGTGAAATATCCTGTTCAGGAGCCAGCTTAGGCCTGGACTTAAACGTAGCTAGAATCTTACTAAAAGTTCCCACTGTCTCATCGATACGAGCCAATTCCGACCTGATTTGTCGTAGACGATAAAGAGCCAGAACTGTTTGCAGTGCGACCTCTTCTTTACTTCTTTTTATTTGAATCCCCGATTGCTCACCCAGCACTTGGGCTAGCCCGATTCGATATTTGCGTTTTCCGCCCAATTCAAAGGTGTGTAAAAGGGAGGTCTCCGTGTTCATCTTTGTGTCGTCCGCACTTTGTCCGCCTAAAAGACGGCTATTAAGTTCCGGATTAGGACGTTGTTTGGCAATCTCAACGAGCTTACTATCCCGAAACTTCTCAGCTTCGGCATTGATGATATTAGGATGTTGATTCAAGGCACAATTGAGAATGTCTTGGGGGCTGGAAACAACACACTCCCCTTCAGCAGAAACATTCTTTATCGGCATGCTTATTATAAGGCCAGCAAGGATAATCCAAAGTCCTCGCTGCCCAAGAAATCGCAACGGAAGCATAAATGCCTTTCGAGTAAGAAATAAATTAGGCTAACTGCAAACGTAGATTTGCCATTAAAAAACAAGACACTTGCAGTGTTTGGATTTTACTAAGGTAAGAATTAAGCGATGGGAGGGCGTTCAATGCGAGAAATGAGGAGTTTTCCTTGAAAGACCGAGTTATCCAAGGTGAAGCTTTTGGATTGGGTGAACGCATTTAAAACAATAGCCTGACCTGCAGTCGGAACTAAATTATGGGATGGACAGCATTGAGCACAGCAATGCACAGGAGCTTGAGAACCTGAAACTTCCTGCTTATCGTCCTGACAAAAGAAGGCATCCGAGGAAACGACAAAAGCAAAACTCAAAAGAACTAAAATGGCTGTAATGGAGAAAATCTTCTTCATGAAGTCTCAAGATCCTATATCTTTCGGAGGTCTGTCAATTCCGAATAATTTAGAGTTGTTTTACGGATAGGCTTGAATCCATTTTAATTCAAGGTATTTTCAAGAAAAAGGAAACAAGAATGAACAAGAAGATACATTGGGAAGATGTCTACAGTGCTAAAAGGCATGACGAAGTAAGCTGGTATCAATCACAACCGGAACTTTCTCTTCAAATGATTGAAACAGCCAAACTCGCTCTTAATGATCCGATTATAGATATAGGGGGAGGCGCTTCGAAGCTTGTAGATTATTTAGTGGATCGTGGTTATAAAAATCTCACCGTGCTGGATATTTCTAAAGAAGCTCTTCAGCACGCCAAACGAAGGCTTAAGGATGCAGCAGAAAACATCCAATGGATAGAAGCCGATATTACGGAGTTTAAACCGGAGAAACCATATGCATTCTGGCATGACCGTGCTGTTTTTCAGGGACTGTAAATCAAAGTGTGTAAGTGACTAGACAAAATGGAAATAAGTCCGCAG
>CAYYEM010000054.1:1203-9221 GCA_964470915.1 uncultured Pseudomonadota bacterium | reverse complement strand
TTGGCAGCCGGCAAACCAAATTCAGGATCAAGGAGAATCGCAGTGGAGTAGGGTGTGAGTATCTTAGTGACAGCGGTTTTAAACTCTTCCATCATTTCTTGAGTGATTTCTTTAGGATCGACTCCTTTTTCCTTTGCGATGGATTTTTTCAATGAACCGCGTTGGTCCATGGCCGCTGCGGCAATAATGCCTTTAGCGTTGGATAGTTTTTCGAGATGTTTAAGTTTTTCTCCAGTAAATTTCGCCATGAATCCCTCCTTGATTTTAAGATGGCGTGTGTTTTGGAGGGTATTAGCGAATTGGAAATCAGATGACAAGTGTTGGTTTAGTGTTTTTAAACGAAAAAAATCCCTCTATAGGGAGAGGGATTTTTTAAAATTGAGGCTAATATTGACTTTAATTTTTGCAATATTTTCTAGGAATCCAAAATAGAATGGAAACTGAAAATAAAAGCACTAGATTTGACCAGGCAGAAACATTGTTTTGAACACTTAAACTACAGCTCGTACCTCCACCAGACATTTCTGGATCAGAGGAAGAGATTCCTGTTCCACCTGTACTGACTCCTCCACTGGTTCCGGGCGCAGTCACTCCAGTGGCTCCCACACTTGGAGATCCACCAGGACTTCCACTTCCAGGGCCTGTGCTGGTTGTGGTGGGACTGTCTCTAGATGAAGTCCAAGAAATGACGCCTTCACCATTGAGATCACCATTTCTGCAACTCAAAACGAGAGTATGAGAGCCATTTCTTAATCGAGCTACACTGAACTCATGGTTCGTAGAATCAGCGCTATCTGTATGAACAATGATGCCATCCAGTTTGTAAATGCATATCGCTGGTATATTCGTGTTAGCTTGTATGCGAACTTCAGGCCCACTCGAAGTGCCAGGTGAACGAATACTTACTTCTAAGCTTCTGCTGGCACCAGCTCCTCCCGGTAAAGAAGAGCCTTGTAAAGTTCCAATCACAGATTGAGTGGCTCCATTAAATACAACTTTGACTTCTCCTCCCAAGGTTGATCCGCTCACTGTGGGCGTAAATCTAACAAGCAAATTACAAGTGAGACCAGGAGACAAAGTGCTACCAAAAGTACAAGTTCCTGGGCTTACTGAGTAAGCAGACGAATCTGTTCCTGGGTAAGCATCATCCAAGCTCACAGGAGTGCTCCCTGTATTTTTAACTTCCAAGTTTTGTTCTGCACTGGCTCCCGAAGCTATTGGTGCAAAGACTAAAGGATTCGGAGTGAGGAAAAGGGTTCCTGTAGTGGCAGGTGCTGGAGGGGGTGGAGGTGTAATAGGAGCACAATCTGCCGGACAGCTGACTGTTTCTCCGGTTTCACAAATGCTGTTTCCGCAAGTGCTTGTAGAAGTTCCTGCGCTGGAATTTGTAGCGCTTCCTTGAATATTGAAGTTATCGCTGGTTCCATTTCCTCGAATGCTCAGATTAGTTTCTACGTTACCTTCTCTAGGTGGATTGAAGACAATAATGATCCTGCAAGTATCATACGTTCGCATGACATAGCTAGGGTTACAGGTGGTGCTACCAGCTTCACTAGAAATGGAAAAGCTTGTATCTCCTCTGGAAGAAAGTTCAAACGCTATGTTGGTGTCTTCACCTTCGTTTGTGACCGAAAATTCTTGGTTAACAGGAACTCCTACACGAGTATTGAGGTTGATTGCGGTGCTGGGTGTAATCCTAAGTCGCGGAGTGCGAGTACCAGTGGCGCTACCAGGAAGTCCTGTTGATGCAGCAGTTATGTTTATACTGAATAATCCAGTTGTTGGGGTATTACCATTCATTGCAGTGGTCATAATATTGAGACCATCTCTTAAACTATTTAGTGGGTTGCTTCCTGGATTAAAACTTACATCGATACTGCAAGCATTACGTGGATTGAGCATACGTGGATTTCCAGAAGCGTCGTTGCAAGTATTTCGTGAAATAGTGAAATGTGTACCTGTTTCAAAACGACTGCTACGAACTTGAGCAGGAATAAAACCTGTATTTTCAATACGAATGGTTCGGGGAGCTAAAGCCATGTCTGTAAGAGGGTGATAAGTTCCAAAATCAATCATGGTAGGAGCTACTGAAAATCTTGCTTCTCCTTCAAAAGCACCGACATCACAGCGGCCACCTTGAGGTCGCGGAATGAGGCGTGAATCAGTTGGAATATTTTGAGGTCCGTCTGGAGTATTCGCAATGCAGGCACTTTGAGGAATTCTGTTTATAGCAGGGCTTGTTGGATCTAATGCTGTATTCCAAGTCACAGCTTGGGATGAAGGATAATCGGCAAAATAATTACCAAAAGGTAGAAGTAGAGGGTCACTTTGTAAATCATTTAAGGAACTGGTTTGTAAATGACAAGTATCATCATTGCTGATGTTGTATCCTTGACTCGCGATGGGCCCTTCGCAATTGTTTAAGCGATGATGAGTGAGATCTGCTTGGTTGTCAGCTATAATAGAATTTTTTAAATAAATGCTACCGGGGCTAGGAGAAGCTTCGTAACTACCTCCCAGGACAATACCAGGGCAACCTGTCCCACGATATTCTGAACAACTAGGAGGAGGGGGAATGGGTGTGCTGGGGCGATAATAGCCGTTACTGATTCCGCCCCCATTGTATCCAGCAATATTAGCACTCAAGGTAGAGTTGTTGATGTATGCAGTCGATCCTTCCACATTAGCTAATCCACCGCCATTACCGAGTCCATTAACCCGATTTCCGTAAATCGTTACATTGGTAAGAACCAAAGAATGAGCAGGAGCGCCAGTAACATCAACGGTTGTGGAAACACGATCGTCTCGTAGGGCATCTCGAATCGCTTCTCCTGTCACACGATAAGATAAACTTCCATTACCAATACCACCGCCATAATAATTTGCAGTGTTGTTATCGATTGTAACACGATTCAAAGTCGTAGAACCGTAGTTACATAAACCCCCGCCACATGAGTTTGCTTGATTATGAGCAATAGCTACGTTTTCAAGATTGGCTCGGCCCGATAAGCCTACAAAAATTCCGCCTCCCTCTCCTCCGGGAATTTGTGCGGTGACGGGTTCTATAACATTTTCTCCTCGATAATTTCGAATACTTTGACTTCTTTGAATGGTCACTTCACCTCGAGCCTGATTATTGATGATAATACTATTTCGTAAAGTAAGTTGGCTCCAAGCTCCTACGAGAATAGCACCGCCAGCGCCATTCACATTTCCATTTTCAAGCGTTATGTTTTCTAGGGTGACGGAAGGGCCATCCGCTCGAGGGCCATAATTAAATCTTGGATCTTTGAGAATATGAAAAATTCGGTCAATCCCGCCTCCGTTAATAGAAGTGCTTTGTGGGTTTGTTCCTCGAATAGTGATATTTTTTTTTAGATCTAAATCTCCATTCACATTGTTATCTTCACCGGCAGCTCCTGTCAGTGTGATATGGCAATTAGAGGGAAGTGTAATCAGATTTTCAGAGTCTGTACTGCTACGGTTGATTTCACTGATTACATCTCTAAGTTGGGTGTCTGTTCTACAATCTCGCAAGACTGTGTTCCATGAGTAAACAGTGGAGATATGAAATAATGAAACAAAAAGAAAAACAAAGAACAGTTTGGCTGTTTTCATAAAATGAATAAAAGTGGGTGCCCGGTATTTTAAGTTTTCGGTATTTTGTGCAGCTAAAGTTGCCATCTTAATAATAAAATAAGCAATTTTGAGGCCAGCCAAGCTTTCAATGACAAGATAAAGCAGCTTATAACAAATTTTAACTTTTTATTTTAACGACAAGAAATGAACCGTCAAAACGGTGATAGCAAGTGGGTATTAAAGTACTTTCTTATTTAAGAAAGAGCTTTCAGCCCCTTCTCAATCCTATCCAAGCCTTTCTCAATATTGGCCATGGAAGTAGCGTAGGAGAGGCGGATGAAGCCAGGCGCTCCAAAACCTGAGCCAGCCACCACTGCGACTAAATGTTTTTCGAGAAGGTAATTAGCAATTTCTTCATCCGTATTTAAACTTTTTCCTTCTACCTTTTTCCCTAGATAGGCGCTAATGTTAGGGAATACGTAGAAAGCTCCTTCAGGTTTGTAGCAAGAAACCCCAGGAATGGCTGCGAAACGTTGCAAAATATAGTCACGACGTTTTTTGAATTCTCCCACCCAATCTTTAAGAAAATCTTGAGGACCATTCAGCGCGGCGACACTTCCCCATTGAGTGGCAGTCGCAATGTTGGTGGTGACTTGTCCTTGAAGTTTAGTCATGGCTTTGATGACATCCAAAGGACCTGCCGCATAACCCATGCGCCAGCCGGTCATGGAGTAAACTTTACTGGCACCATTGACAGTGAGGGTGAGGGCTTTGATTTTGTCGTTGAGTGACGCAATCGAAACAAATTCAAAATTATCGTAAACAATTTTTTCGTAAATTTCGTCGGAAATACAGACGATATTTTTTCGCACTAATACTTCAGTAAGTCCTTCTAATTCTTTACGAGTATAAGCTGAACCTGTTGGATTTGAAGGACTATTCAATACAAAAGCTTTTGTTTTAGGTGTGATGGATTTTTCCAATTCTTCAGGCGTAATTTTAAATCCATTTTTTTCTTGAGTGGCTACAATCACAGGCTTTGCATCGTTGAGTATCACCTGATCAGGGTAGCTCACCCAATAAGGAGAAGGGATGATTACTTCGTCGCCTTCTTCAAATAAAACCTGGGCAATATTATAAAGAACATGTTTGCCACCACAGGAAACTATGATTTCATCACGAGTATAACTGAGATTATTATCGCGTTTTAATTTTGCGATGATTGCATCTTTGAGTTCATTCACTCCCCCCACAGGTGTGTATTTTGTTTTTCCGGCTTTAAGCGCATCGATAGCAGCCTGTTTTACGTGGTCAGGAGTATCAAAGTCAGGTTCACCAGCGCCAAAACCAATAACATCAATACCCTCAGCTTTCATGGCTTTTGCTTTGGTATCGATGGCTAAAGTGGGGGAAGGTTTTACTTTTTGAATACGTTGGGTGAGTTTCATGATTGTTCCTATCACTTATGCTTCGACTTTCAGTACGAACGCTTATCAAGTTTATTAAAAATCCGTTCATCCTGAGCTTGTCGAAGGATCATTTTTTCATTTTCTCTTTCAATTTTTTTTCTACAAGTGGAGGAATCATTCCTTTGCCTGATCCTCCAAAATAGATGACCTCTTTAATAATAGAAGAGCTAATATGCGAATAGTTAGACTCCGTCATCATAAAAATGGTTTCAATGTCGGGTGCCATTTTTTGGTTCGCGAGAGCCATTTGGAATTCGTACTCATAGTCCTGAACAGTTCTTAAACCGCGCAGAATGGTCTTTGCTTTCTTTTTCCGGGCGTAATTTACCAATAAGCCTGTAAATGTATCTACTTCAACATTTTTTCGTCCTTTAAAAAGAGACTTCAACATTTCCACTCTTTCTTCAGGACTGAAAGCAGATTTTTTACTGGTATTGATCGCAACAGCAATAATGATTTTATCAAAGAGTTTCAAAGCTCTTTCAATGATATTGAGATGACCTAAGGTCGGCGGGTCAAATGACCCCGGACATAATGCTATAGATTTTTTCATAATGTACCTTTTACCTTCATAAAACTAATGTAAGTCTGACCATATTTACGACTGTCGCTGATTTCAAGTCTTTCTTCATTGGGGATTTCGCGTGGACTATGTTCTGCGACTATCATAGTTTCTGAATGTAACAAATGAGATTGCACTAATTGTTGTAAACTTGGGTTCAGCAGATTTTTGTCATAAGGGGGATCGACAAAAATGAGGTCAAAACTTTGCTTTTGTTTCTCTAACCAGGGCAGGGCTTTGTTGACTGTTTGAATGAGAATCGTCGCTTTTTTTTCAAGTTTGCAATGAGCGAGGTTGTTCTTAATGAAAGAAGCTGTTTTTTTATCGGTTTCTACGAAAATGCAATGTTGAGCTTCGCGTGACAGAGCCTCGATGCCCACAGAACCAGAGCCCGCAAATAAATCGAGTACACGACTTCCTGAAATATCGCCCAAAATATTGAAAATGGCTCCTTTGACCTTATCTGCTGCTGGGCGCACTTTGGACGTATTCGGGGCTTTCAGTTGAAGGCCCTTTGCAAGACCTGCGATCACTCTCATTTAAAATTTGATTCCGCTGGTATCTGCACCGTTTTTCACCGCAAACCAAATAAAGAGTGCGTACATGATAGTACCTAAACAGCTTAAAATGGTTCCTACTAAACCTAATATCCAACCAATTTTAGCGAGGACTCTTCCTGCTTCAGGTGATTTTCCTTGGTTGATATCGTTTTCTTCGGATCGTCCTACAAAGAAAGCAGGAATTCCTGCGGCAAATCCACAGCAAAGTAGTGCTGCAATTCCCAAGATCAAGGCGGTAATGGCCTTGCCTGATGCACTCGCATTTTGGGGGGCAGGACTTGGGGTGGAGGTAGTGGTTGTGGGGGTATTGTTTGGATCAGTCATATTTTTATCTCCTTTAGAAAAAAAATCGAATCGCAAATGAATGAGTGTCGTTGTGAGCTAACTTTAATATCCAAAAAGCAAGCATGCCTAAAATGATGAAAGATGAAAAGTAGGGAGTCAATTTATTTTCAAAAATTTTCCAAAAAGGTTTTTGTTTCGATAAACAAAATGCTGAATAAACAAAAAGAAATATGAAGGCTAAAAACAAAATAGGCGACATCCAATGCAGATGAAATGCGGTTGCCCAGGCCCCTTTTGCCAAATAGGCAAAAGATGTTGTAAGTCCGCAAGCTGGACAGGGAATATGAAAGAAAAACTGTAGATAACAAGGGGGTAGGAAGAGCTTCTCGTGAGTGCCATAACCTCGGGAGTCAGGTTGTAAAAGAAAGGAAATGAGTAAAATTCCACCCAAAGTGAGGCTAATCAATAAGTTTTGAAAAAAGAGTTTTCGATTCATGAGAGGGCTTAATGCTAGCAAAAAGTAAAGGAAGGACCAAATGATATATTTGAGCTTCTTCTCGCATTGACGGAAGGGTTTAACTGGGATATGGGCTTTAGCTCATCTTTTAGGAGTCAGGTTTTTATGAGTATAAATTTAAAGAAATTATTGAGTTTGTTTTTTGTAGTCTTCGGTTTGAGCTTTATTTCTTCAGAGCTTTTAGCGGGGAATAAGCGTATTTGGCAACAGGCTAACAATCCAGCAAACTATGTAGGGCTTGCCACAGCCAAAGAAAGCAAAATTGGCGATGCAATTTTAAATCATCCTTACACCTTCGATCCTAAAAAACTGACCGACATGTTTCTTTCGCTCCGTTACAATAAAAAAATGCTGCTTCGCAAAGGGATTCAAGATAAGCAATTATTTTTTGATGCTGAGCTATTAGAAAATAAATTTATTCCTAAAATTGTAGAGGCATTTCAAGAGGCGGGTCCTGATCAAGTCGTGGTGATCTCAATTGTACAAAAAGATCCTTATTTTGTTATTCGAAACGATCGTCTGAATGTGATTCAAGCTTATGTTTCAGATGATGGTTTGCATTTGAATTTTGTGAAGTCAGATGCAAAGCTTTTTGGTGATTATCAAGCTCAAAAAACTGGTTTTTCAATGCGTGAAGGGGCTGTGAGTTTGGGAGTGACTTTAGAGCCTCAGCCTGGTCAGAGTTTGTCTTTTTTAAATCAAAATGAAATTATTTTAGATTTAAATTACGACTTTGCTCGCTTGGTTGATCAAAAAGCTGATGAAGACACTGCCAAAAAGATGGAAGAAGAAAGAGCGAAGAAGTATGGAAAGCGTCGCAGCACTGAATCAGCGCCTTCCGTGACAGCTCCTGTTACAACGACTCCTCCTGTAACACCTAGCAGCTCAACACCTCGTCGATCTGTCGCTGAAACTCCTAAAGCGACTCCTTCCGCTAATGTTCAGTCGACTGAACAACGGCTCAATAATCTCAATGTATTGAAAGAAAAGGGTCTGATTAATCAGCAAGAATACGATGCGAAGAAGAAGGAAATTTTGAAGGATTT
>CAYYEM010000054.1:0-1103 GCA_964470915.1 uncultured Pseudomonadota bacterium | reverse complement strand
GAAGAAAGAATTTCGCAGCCGTTTTTTGTCACGTAAACTACGTCTTCAATACGCACGCCGCCAATTTTAGAATAATAAAGTCCAGGCTCTACCGTAACGACCATGCCTTCTTTTAAAATTTCAGGGACTTTTGAAACTCGAGGGGCTTCATGAATATCGAGACCCAATCCATGGCCTGTGCCATGAAAGAAGCCTTGCATTCGGCCTTTGATCAAACCACTTTTGAATCCTTTGGATTCGAAATAACTTAAAATCCATTCATGAACTTTTTGTCCACTGACTCCTGGGCGAATCATATCATAGGCTTTTTCCTGGGCGTATTTTACAGTTTGCCACATTTTTTTATATTCAGGACTGGCTTTGCCTTTCACCACACTGCGACTCATGTCCGCATAATAATGTGTTTTTAGGGAGCGAGGAAAAACATCCATGACAATTCCCTGATGGGCCGCAAGAGGGCCTGAACCTCGATCGTGGGGATCTACTGCATGTTGTCCGCCAGCCACAATGGTGTTTTGAGCGAGACAGCCGTGTTCCATTAAATAAAGATCGATGATTTGCCGGAGGCTTTCGGAGCTGAGTATTTTTCCTTCATAAATAATTTTTCCATTTTTAATTTTAGATTTTTTTAAAACTTCGTAAGCTCTGCGAATGGCATTGCCTGTGTGTTTGAGGCTTTCTCGGATGGCCTCCTTTTCTTTCTTGTTTTTGATTAATCTTTGTTTCCAGAAAGGTTGATCTCTAAATTCTATTTTGAATTTTCGTTTTTGTAACTCTGAAGCAATATAGGCTGGGAAATTATGAGGTAAAATCAGGGAGCGTACTTTTTTTTCTTTGAGAAAAATGCTGGCAATATCAACCATTGAAATTTTTTTACCGATTTTTTTGCGGGTTTTTTCTGTCCATTCGGTAAGAGATAAAACATGATCTACTTCAGCTTCTTTACGTCCTCGATCGACTTCTAAATCATTGAGCATGAGATATTTTTTAGCTCGAATCCTAAAAAAATAAACCGGATCGGGCACTACAAACTTTGTAGCATAATAAAGATTGGCATCGGATTCAGAATCAGCGACAATCATTTCTGCAGAATTTTTTGAACT
>CAYYEM010000053.1:0-9317 GCA_964470915.1 uncultured Pseudomonadota bacterium | reverse complement strand
TTTGCCGAACCTGAAACTGTGGGAACATTTGATGAAAAGGATAGGGATTTTTTTGAGATGTGGAAACACTTTGATATTACGGAGCGAGGACTTTTAAAGGAAATTGCTAAGCAGATTATGCTAAAAAAAAATTTGGAGCTTCAACTTTCTTCTTTCCTACCAGAAAAAATTTCTCAAGTTTCTTAATTTCATCCAGAGTGGGATATGCTATTTACTATTACATCAATCCTTGATGTTCTACAGGAAGGTGTGATTTAAATCTTAACCTATTAAAATTTAAATCACTACTTTTAGCTAACTGAGGAAGGATGCTCTCATGAAGAAAAAGTGAGAAGGAAAGAAAGGTAATTATGCCAATTGAGTTACCAAATACCAATTTAATTTTACAAAAGTTCCCTCAAATAAAAAATCTAAAACATATTGAGACAGGTGGATTCAAAGCTGTTTATAAAGCAGATCTTTCAGATAAAACTGAAGCTCTAAAACTACTTCAAATTCCAAGCAGTGACAATACCAGCGATAACG
The DNA here is from genome assembly GCA_964470915.1 of uncultured Pseudomonadota bacterium. Lineage (GTDB taxonomy): Bacteria > UBA10199 > UBA10199 > JADFYH01 > JADFYH01 > CAYPXN01. The sequence continues at coordinate 8,792 of CAYYEM010000053.1, read as the reverse complement.
ATAGTGCCCGCAAAGAATTTATTGGGAGAATTGAACGAGAGGTTTTTGCTTTACAAAAATGCCAAGTGACCGAACTGGTTAAATTAGGTTCTTTGTCACCTCAAACAATCACTTTTTCAGATAAGGAATATTTTCTATATTCCGAAGAATTCATTGTAGGAGACAATCTCTGGAGCTTGATCAGGTCCAACGGGATCAAGCCCCATGAACCGGAACTTAGACAACTTTTTGTTTCCATACTGAAGGCGATCAAGGAACTTTGGAAACATGGTTATATTCATCGCGATATCAAGCCATGCAACATCATTAAATCTGATAATATTAAACGCCCATTTGTGTTACTCGATCTTGGAATTGCATTTTCCATCACTGACACTCCTCTAACTTTTGATGCGCACAATAGACTGCCACCAGCAACTTATCGGTATCTTGCACCAGAAATGATGGATCCAAACTTTCGACAGAATATCGATTACCGCAGTGATCTTTATAATACAGCATTGACTGTTTACGAATATGCCTGTTTTCAGCATCCTTTAGCCCAATCTCAAGATGATTTGGTTAAAACCATTTCAAGAGCTATTCGCCAGCAGCCCACACCGCTTAAACAAAGACGACAAGATTTGTCAGATGGATTATGTCAACTGATTGACCAGATGCTTAAGAAAAAACCAGCTCTCAGACCCAGCAATATTTCTGGCATCATTTCAAAATTGGAGGAGAAAATATGAAACTTTTTGCTCAACACGGCTCTCAAGAAGGAGAAAAGATTTTTGAAGCGTTTGATAAAAATTTGATCGATGGCGTAATTTATAGCCCAAGAGATATCTCTTTGGAATCGCTAAAAGAGAAGATCAAAAAAGTCTTAAAGAAATCTCCCAAGGCTCAACTTTATTTTGATCCTCAATTTTACGCTTCTTCATTTATTGATCACGATGGCGCCAAACTAGGACACCTAGAGGAAGATTATAGTGATTATTTTCAACATACACGAAGAAGTCAGCTAGAAAAAGAAAATGAAGTCAAAAAAATCATTACCTCCACACTAAATTTCCAAAAAGATCTCAACTTGAGTGGATACATTGCACCAAATATTTTAATTCACCGCTCTTTCGATTCGATAGAAGCCAGTATTTCAAAAAATTTTATTAGACAGGCCATGGAAGTTTACCACGACAAAATAAAAGACAAGAAACCTCTCTATATAACTCTCGCGGTTTCACGAGAAGCTCTCACAGATAAAAATGAATTCTTTGAATTTCTTAACGAAGTGACCATGCTTGATGCTCCACCGAACGGATTTTATATTCTTGTTGCAGCCAGAAGCACGGAAGCACGGTCAGATATTTATAATGCGGATGTTATTGCCGCATGGATGATGCTCAACCACACCTTGAAACTAAACGGATTTGAAGTAATAAATGGCTATTCTGATATTTTAACGCCTTTTCTGGGAATAGCTGGAGCAACTGCAGGAGCTACAGGTTGGTGGTCCAATCTGAGGAGTTTTTCGATTGATCGCTTTAACCCTATGAATAGTGGAGGACGCTTACCGATCCAGCGTTATTTGAGCATGAGTTTACTTAATCGTATTACGCATTTTGAATTCAATGCTCTGAGACAAAGAGTACCTGAAATTGTAAATCATTTGCCAATGGATAAAATTTATTTGGACTCAGAACCACCTCGTAACCAAGAGGTCCTACAAGCCTGGGAAGCGATTCGGACCATAATGCAACAAATACATTTCAACGAGCAAGGTGTAGCCCTCAAAACGATGTCTCTCATGGTTGATAAGGCAAGAGAAGCTTATGATCAAATTAAAGCAGTTCCTTACACATTGGACACAAAATCAAATGATGAACACCTTGAATCTTTAGATGAAGGATTAAAATTGTTCTGCAAACATGCGGAAATTGATTTTCCTGCCGATTAAATCAATCGCTTTTTCTTTTGCCTGCTGATTTTTTGGAGATTCATTATGGGGAGTAAATAATTCAGTTATTTTTTTCTGACTGCGATCAAATCCCCAAAGACCGACTTTTAGTTCCTCAAAAAGATTGAGGTTTTTATAAGCATTTTCAATCGATTCCAGCGGTAACACAACGATCGAATGATCGGCAAAATAAGTATATCGATAAGCCTGATAAAGCGCCCTTTTCCAATCCGTGAGTTTCATTTCAAAAGCTGTTAATTTTTGAGTTTTTAAAAAATCTAATAAATTAATATCTTGGAGATTTCTATAAACAGACAAATTGGTAAAATTTATCCAAACAAAATCTGCAATACCAAATCCTGACAGAGCAAATTGACGACCACCGACTCCTCGTGTGTTAGTATCATTCAGGAAAATCTTTTCAAATAAACCCACAAAATTAGATTCCCCTCTTTTTCTGTAAAGAGCCACAGGCAAGTTTCTTCTAGGATTTCTTGTGTTAAATTTTAATATCATTATGAATCATATTATATATTTTTCTTAAAAAAGTCGAGACTTGAAAGTCTATTGCCAGTTTATCATTATTTTAATTTCTGAAACCACTTTATGAATTCTAAATCTAGATTTTTTATATGCCAAAATATGCTTATTATTACAAATAATGGCATTTGATATAATTAATCTTGATTGAGAGATTCATTACATAAAAAAAGGCACCATGTTTTTTAAACGATGGTGCCTTTTAAAATGAAAAGATAGACTTATTTACTTACTCTTTGCAGCCAGACTCTCTTCCTGTTTTGCTAGAGCATCATATTGCTCGGCCATTTTTTCGGCCTGAAATTGCAAGTTGCCACAATGCCCTGCGAGAACATTTTCGGATCCCTTGTAATGCACATGACTATCGCGATAACTTACTTTCATTTTTTTGTGCATTTCCACGGTCTTTCTCTGAGCTTCCGCTTGGGATTTATAATAGTCGGCAAGAGCTTTGTGATCTCCGGCTGCAATGGCCTTATCTACATCAAACGATTGGGCTCTCACCATTGGAGTTAAACTGAAACTCACTCCCAATACTAAAAGCAAAGCGATGAGTAATTTAGAACTTGAACGATTTCGCATAATATTTCTCCTATAAAGGATTAAGGGTTTACAAACAGACATACAAAAACAAAGCCAAAAAATAAAACTTATTTTTCAAAAACTTACGAATTAAGAAGACTAAAAAATCTGCCCGCACTTTAATCATTTGCTTAAAATTTATCTTCGCCTCTTAGCATCTCTTCTAAAAGATCCACAATCTCTATTTGATTCGAAAGATGAGAAATCGTATTGCACGTGACCACTTGAGCGGCACTGCCCTGCAGAAGTTCCTTGTAGGCATTTCCAGAAAAAATACCATGCACGCCGAGGCAAATGCCCTTGGACATTCCTAAATCGTGCAAATGTTTTAAAGTTTGGATCATCGTTTTTCCCGTCGAGATGATATCATCCACCAATACAGGGCTAGAGTCTTTCCACTTCTCAATTTTAGGGATGGAGACCTGCACCTCTCGATCTCCCAGTCGAGTCTTCTCCAAGATGAGATATCGCGCATTCGCCTTTTCGGCAACCTCAGAAACCCATTGTTCACTTTCTTCATCGGGACCAATCAGAAGAGGGTTTGAGACGTTTTGCTGGATCCACTCTGCCAGCAAGGGAGCGGCGTGCAGCACTTGGGTGGGAATCGAATAAATTTCGTTTAAGGATTTTCTTCGATGCAAATGTGGATCCACGGTATAGAGCGCATCAAAATGTTGAGAAAGGATTTGTGCAAAAGAATGCGAGGTGATTGCCTCGCCAGCTTGAAAGCGTTTGTCTTGCCGCATATAGCCCAAGTAAGGAGCAATGAGTTTAATTGAAAGAGCGCCCAGCTCACGCGCGGTATCCGCAAAGAAAATCAGCGGAAGCAATTTCGCATCCGCTTGGTTCAAAGAACAAAGCACAAAAACCTCACGCCCTTGAACAGGTGTGCAAATTTGCAGATAGCTTTCCCCATCTGGGAAATAACGATGGGTGAAATGACCCAGGTCGAATAAGCCCCGTTGAACGAGGCTTTGAGCCAATTTTTCTTCGGATGGAAAATAAAAGAGAAGTGGTTTTGTCATTGTTATTCTCCTAACTAAGCTGGACCTTTTCTAGATACTGGGGAATGTCGCACGTTTTTCCGAATTGGGCCTGGACATGCTGTGCAAGTGCCTGAGCCGATTGAGATTCCCCATGGGTAATCCAGATTTTCTTGGGTAAAGTTTTAAAGCCCTTCATCCATTGAAGGATCTCCGCATAATCCGCATGGGCAGACAAACCTTCTACACTCACCACCTCCGCACGTACTGAAATTGCTTCCCCATGAATCTTGATCATTTTTGTACCACTTGCCAAGGCAGCTCCACGGGTTCCCGCCGCCTGAAAACCTATCAATAGAATTGTATTTTTTGAATCGGGAGCAAAAGCTTTCAAATGATGTAAAACACGCCCGCCAGTAGCCATGCCACTCGCAGAAATAATAATCATCGGATCTTTTCTCTGATTGAGGGCCTTGGATTCTTCCACGGAGTGAACAAATTTCGCAGCATTACACATCCCTTTGCATTCCTCGGACCTTAGGCGGTGTTCGCTATGATAAGTACAATAGAGATGAGTGGCATCCGTTGCCATGGGGCTATTGAGAAAAACGGGAATATCCTGAATCTTCTTCTCCCGCTTCAATTCGTAGACTAGATAAAGCAGGGCTTGGGCTCGACCTACGGCAAAAGCAGGAACGACAATGACTCCCCCGCGCGCCACAGTTCTCCGAATAATTTGAGCCATCTCCTCTTTTAAATCCGTCTGAGGATGAAGACGATTCCCATAAGTAGATTCGGTCACTAAATAATCGGTCGAAGAAATTTGTGTTGGAGGATTCATGATGAGATCGTGGGGTCGACCCAGATCTCCCGTGAACAAAAGTGATTTCTCTTTCCAGCGGAGTAAAACCAAAGCAGCTCCCAAAATATGACCGGCGGGATAAAATAAAAAATCAAATTCGTTTCCAAGAGATGTGGATTGATTGAAGTCGATCGCTTCAAATTGGGAGAGAACATGCTCCGCATCCTTCTGGGTATACAAAGGTAAAGCGGGTTTATGTTTCGAGAAACCTTTTTTGTTGGCATAACGGGCCTCTTCTTCCTGAAGATGGCCGGAATCCGGAAGAAGAATTTTACAAAGGTCAAAAGTACCTGGAGTCGAGTAGATCTTTCCCCGGAATCCATTCTTGGCGAGTAAGGGAAGATAACCACTGTGATCAATGTGGGCATGGGTCAGGATGACCGCGTCGATTTCTTTGGGAGAAATCGGAAAGGCAGCCCAATTTCTCAAACGGAGTTCTTTTAAGCCTTGGAACAAGCCACAATCGATGAGGATTTTCTTTCCTTGATGTGACACTAAATATTTGGAGCCTGTGACGGTTTGAGTCGCTCCTAAAAAGGTGATTTCCATATTTAAGCCTTTCTTTCTGCTTTTTTATTTTTAAAGAAGCGTTTTACAATTTTACTCAATTCAAGCGCTGAGACTGGAATTAAGCCCAGCAACAGACTCACTCCACACTCTTTCAAAGAAATAGGCGTAATCTCAAAAAGTGATTCCGTCAGGGGAATGTGATGAATACCCAGCTGGATCAAAACAGAAACCGCAACGATACCCAGCAGAAGAAGATTCGATCCGACACCGACTTCCCAAAAAAGTTTTGTGCGACTCCGGGCGGCAAAGGATCGAAAGACTTCTCCAAACACTAAAACAGAGAAGGCAAGATTTCGTGCGGTGGCTAGGTCTTGGTGTTGGTAGACCCAGATAAAGGTTCCAAGGGTGACTATCGTTTGGAGAAGCCCCGTCCACAAGATATAAGCCCATTCGGATTTTCCTAGAATCGCCTGGGTGAGAGGGCGCGGGGCCCTCTGTAATAAATCTCTGGCGGGAGGATCCATCACCAAGGCCAGGGCGGGAAAACCGTCAGTAACCAGATTAATCCACAGAAGCTGCAAAGGAATCAGCGGAATGGGAAAACCTAAAAGCGCAGCGCCAAGCATCACAAAGAGTTCCGCCATATTGCCTGAGAGAAGATAGACTAAAGCCTTTTGAATGTTTTCATAAATTCCGCGCCCTTCTTCCACCGCGGCGATAATACTCGCATAGTTGTCATCGCTGAGAATCATATCTGAAGCTTCGCGGGTGACCTCGGTGCCAGTTTTTCCCATGGCAATGCCAATGTGCGCTTCTTTTAAGGCCGGCGCGTCATTCACGCCGTCTCCTGTCATCGCGACCACCTCACCCCGCTGTTTCCAATATTGAACGGTCTGAATTTTATCTTCAGGAGTCGCGCGGGCATGAACCCATAAAGTAGGATCTTCCGTCTCGGATAAAATTCCGATTTCTCGGGCGATGGCTTGTGCGGTGAGGGGATGGTCTCCGGTGATCATCACAGTGCGGATTCCAGCTTGATGGGCCTTTGCGACGGCTTCAATCACTTCCGTTCGGGGAGGATCCGCAATTCCTACCAGACCCAAGAGGACTAAATTCTTTTCTTCACTCCCTTGCCCTTGGGCAATGGCAATCACACGAAGGCCCCGCTGAGCCATTTGGGCATTGGCTTCCAGGGCACCCTCTATCCCTTGAATACAAAGGGGAAGAAGAAGATCCACGGCACCTTTCACATAAAGCACTCCATCGGAACGCAGAATCGACATCCGTTTTTTCTTTGGATCGAAAGGATGCGTTTCCACGCGCGGAAGTTCTTTCTCGATTTTAAAACGCTCAATCTCTCGTTCAGCCGCCTCTTTGAGGAGAGCAAGTTCCGTAGGATCTCCTGTGTCAGCTCTTCCTTCCCTGCCCAACTCGGCATCGTTGCAAGCCGCTCCGGCAAAAAGAATTTTTTGATGATCGACGCCCCAGAGTTCACGCACGACCATCTGGCCCGTCGTGAGTGTGCCCGTTTTATCGGTGCAAATCACGGTCGTGCATCCCAATGTTTCCACCGCAGGAAGTTTTCTAACCAAGACATTTCTTCGCGCCATGCGCTGAACGCCCAAGGCTAAGGCAATCGTGACAATGGCGGGAAGACCTTCTGGCACCGCAGCCACGGCAAGTGAAACTGAGGAAAGTAGGATAGTTAACCAAGCTTGGCCTCGAAGGAATCCTAGCAAAGCAACGAGCGCCACAATTCCCAAACAAAGATAGATGAGCGTACGACTTAAAATCTTGAGCCTGTTTTGAAGAGGAGTACTTTCTTCCTGAGCCGTACTCAAAAGATGGGCAATTTTACCCAGTTCCGTTTGCATCCCCGTTGCTGTGATTTCCACGCTTCCACTTCCAGCGACCACAATAGTTCCCATGAACACCTGGTCTCTTCGTTCCGCTAAAGAAGTCTCCGCTAAACTCATTTGCTTTTCATCCTTTTCAACCGGCTGACTTTCTCCCGTCAGCGCAGCTTCATGGGTAAGTAACACATTGGCTTCGAGGAGTTTCCCATCCGCAGCGACAATATCTCCCGCTTCTAAGAGCAAAAGATCACCCGGTACTACTTGAGAGGCGGGAATCATTTGAGAATGGCCATCCCGAATCACTCGGGCTCGAGGAGCAGTCATGGCACGCAAGGCAAACAAGGCTTTTTCGGCTCGATACTCCTGAAAAAAACCGACCGCGGCATTCAAAAGGACGATAACGAGGATCGCAATCGCATCTCCCATCTCTCGGAGAAGCAAAGAAACCACAAAGGCTCCAAGTAAAAGATAAACCATGGAACTTTTAAATTGATTAAGAAAAAGGACCCACGCAGAACTTGGCGTTTCACGTTTAATTTCATTCGGTCCACAACTTTCAAAACGTCGTTGGACTTCCTGAGCAGAGAGACCCGAGATCATTTCATTTCTCCTGGTTTTGAAATATTTTTTATGAAGACGCGCTCTTCCCTCATTTTATAGAGAATCGGAATAATGAAGAGGGTTAAAAAGGTCAGAGACACCAAGCCGCCAAACATCGGAGAGGAAATTCTCTTCATCACATCGGCCCCAATGCCCACTGCCACCATGACAGGAATGAGTCCGAAGATATTCATGCACACCGCCATGAGCACGGGGCGGAGGGACTTTTGCGCGCCGGCAAGGGTAGCTTGAAGGAAATTTTCAGAACTGGGAGAAGCGGATTTTTCTTTCATTTCTTTCCAAGAGGCATCGAGAAAAACTACCATGATGGAACAGGTTTCCACCGCCACCCCAATCAAGGCAATGGCTCCCGCCCAAACAGCCACGCTGGTATTGTAATCCAGAAACCACATGAGAAGAATGCCTCCAATTAAAGAAAGGGGCACTGAAACCATGACGAGCAAGGTTTTAATACTCGAACGCAGGCTGAAATAGAGAATGGAAAAGATGAGAAGAAGAGTCAGGGGAAGTACGATCTTCAAGCGTTCTCGTACCCGCTCCAGATTTTCATATTGCCCGGTCCACTTGAGAAAATATCCGGACGGAATTTTAACTTTTTCCAGAACCGCCTGTTTGGCGTCTTGAACATAACCACCCACATCTCGGTCTTTGAGATCGATATACACATAACTCGCCAACGATCCTCCCTCATCCAAAATCATAGGAGGCCCCATGCGGGTCTTGAAACTTCCCAATTCTCCCAAGGGAATTTTCGCCCCCGTAGGAGTCGAAACTAAAACCCGCTCCAGTTTTTCGACATTATCCCTGAGCTCCCGAGGATAACGCACATTGATCGTGTAGCGCTCCCGTCCCTCTACGGTTTGGGAAAGGGTCATGCCGCCAATGGCCGTTTCCACCATGCG
>CAYYEM010000052.1:7103-9735 GCA_964470915.1 uncultured Pseudomonadota bacterium | reverse complement strand
CCATCTGTGCCTGGAAGAATTTCAACGAACGCACCGAAATCCATAATTTTTACTACACGACCACGATATACTTTTCCTTCTTCAGGTCTTGCGGTGAGATAAACCACAATTTCTTTTGCTTGAGCCAAAGCAACAGGATTATTTGAAAAAATATTTACTAATCCATCGTCGTTAATATCAATTTTAACGCCCGTAAGTTCTACAATTCCTTTAATGATTTTTCCTTGTGGACCAATCACATCTTTAATTTTTTCTTTTGGAATTCGGATACTTTCTAAACGAGGAGCAAATGGTGACAGATCCAGTCTTGGCATAGCAAGTGCTTCATTCATTTTTGAAATAATATGTAAGCGACCGCGGCGAGCTTGCTCAAGAGCCTTCGCAAAAAGCTCCTTACTCAAACCTTCGATTTTGATATCCATTTGAATGGCGGTAATCCCCTTTTCAGTTCCTGTCACTTTAAAATCCATATCTCCAAGATGATCTTCGTCACCTAAAATATCTGAAAGAATGGCAACACGATCACCTTCTTTAATCAAACCCATTGCAATTCCTGCAACAGGACGAAGAATAGGAACCCCGGCATCCATTAAAGACAAAGAAGCACCGCACACACTTGCCATTGAGGAAGAACCATTAGATTCCAAAATTTCAGAAACCACCCTCACTGTATAAGGAAACGTTTTTTCATCGGGCATCACTTGTTTTACAGCTCTTTCAGCCAAGGCACCATGACCAATTTCTCGACGACCTGGGCTTCTTAAAAACTTCACTTCTCCAACTGAAAATGGAGGAAAGTTATAATGAAGCATGAAACTTTTTTCGCCCACTTCCATTAAGTTGTCGATGGTTTGAACATCTTCTTCCGTTCCTAAAGTCACTACTACCAAACCTTGAGTTTCACCTCTTGTAAACAAAGCAGAACCGTGTGTTCGTGGCAACAAACCTACTTCACAAGTAATGGGTCGAATGGTTTCAACATCACGACCATCGATTCGAATTCCATCATCCAAAATCATGTTTCTCATGACCTGACTTTTTAAATTTTCATAAATGGATTCCACTTTCTTTTTTCTCTCATCTGCATCATCTGCGGTGGCATCTACCACAGAAGTTAAAACTTCTTCTTTTACTTTAGAAAGTGCTTCGTAACGTTTTTGTTTTTCAGGGATTCTAATAGCTTCTTTAATCAGAGCTTTTCCTAATGATTGAACTCTTTCAACCAAGTCACTATCCACCACTGGAGGAATCACTTCCCAGCGAGCTTTGCCTGCTAATTTTACCAATTCATTTTGCGCTGCCAAAATAGGCTGAATCGCATCATGCGCACGTGTAATCGCCTCGATCATATCTTGCTCACTCACTTCTTTGGAGCCTCCTTCTACCATCACCACTGCATCTTTACTGCCTGCAACAATCATGTCGATATCTGACTGACTGATTTGGTCCGAGGAAGGATTTAACACCCACTCTCCATTCACTCGTCCTACTCGACAACCAGCAATAGGTCCTAAAAAGGGAGCTCCAGAAATCATTAAAGCAGCTGAAGCACCGATCATCGCCAAAAGATCAGGATCATTTTCAGGATCTGCAGATAATACTGTCGCAATAATTTGAGTGTCACAGCAATAGTGTTCGGGGAATAATGGACGAATGGGACGATCAATAAAACGAGAAGTGAGGGTTTCTTTTTCACTAGGACGACCTTCACGTTTAAAAAAGCCACCTGGAATTTTTCCTGCTGCAAAAGTTTTTTCTACATAATCAACCGTGAGAGGAAGAAAATCGACCCCTTCTTTAGGCTTAGGATTAGCTACAGCGGTCACTAAAACAATAGTATCTCCACAGCGAACTGTCACAGAACCAGTCGCCTGCTTTGCTAACTTACCAGTTTCAATAATAATTTGTTTACCACCTACTTCAGCGGATACACTTTTAACCTGACTCATAAAATGAGCTCCTTAAATATTAAACTCAGCATTAGCGAGTTTATTGATTAATAATGATGAGGAAATAAAAAAGAGGAAAGGAGAAAAGCTTCTAATGAAAAACATACTGATAATTTAAGAATACAAACCCTTCTTGATAAGAGGATTTATTCTCTAAAATTATCAGTTTTACTGGAAAGCTTTTCTTAAGCTAAAGACACCTCGCCTCAGATTTATACCTGTCAAATAAAACTACTTACGTAAACCTAATTCACCAATCAGCTTGGAATATCGATCCTGATTTTTGGTCTTCAAATAACCTAAGAGCCTTCTTCTCTGACCTACCATTTTAAGCAAACCACGGCGAGAAGCATGATCTTTTTTATGTGTCTTGAAATGATCTGTAAGATAATTAATTCTTTGGGTGAGCAGCGCGACCTGGACTTCAGGAGAACCAGTGTCGGATTCATGACTTTGATATTTTTGAATAACTTCTTTTTTTACATTGTTCGCTGTTTCTGACATATTCCTTCATTCCTTCTCATTATAATAGATAGAATTTTGAATCTGGAGGCTTGTAGCACTCTTCATTTTCCTTGTAAAGCCCAATATTTACAAGGGATTTTTATTAAAAATATCCCTAACTTAAAAGGCTACGAAAATCATGAAAAGCAGTGATTTTACGCTTTTTTAAGAAAATCAGG
>CAYYEM010000052.1:0-7003 GCA_964470915.1 uncultured Pseudomonadota bacterium | reverse complement strand
TTTACATTAGAGCTCACCATGTTCATCAGAGCCATTCCTGCCTTGCCTTCTCTCCTTGACCAATTGAATGCGGTAAGCTTCTCTGGAAACTCTGATAAAAATGGAGAAAGCCATTGAATAAATACAAACTCTGAAATTCCCACCATCATGGCCAAACCCAACATGCTTTCTAAAAAAGGCTCTACACACACCCAAAGTAAAATACCTCCCCCTAAAAACAGGGAAAGAATTGATAAATTTCTTAATAAAGGAGGAAGAGTAACAATTTTACGAGGAATATAAGGCATGTCCGAAAGTTCTTCCATTTCTTCCGGGGGAACTTTTTGAACCCATTTCAAATAAAGCAAATACAAAAAAAACAAAACTATCCCATCCCAAAAATGAAGCGAATTTTTTAAATAAATAACAACAAAGTAAATCAAAGGCAGGAGAAGTCCAAAAATACTCGCGGCATCTCCTGTTTCTAAATGAATCGGTGAAAACCTATTTTTAAAATTTGTATTTTTTTTAAAACAAGCTCTGGTAAAAAAAATTAAAGGCCAACCCAAACCAACGATTAATCTTAAACTCCCAGTCAGGTTTGCTAACATAAGATGGACATCTTGATGCCATGCAATGACCGCTTCTACAGCAAATTCGGGCAAGGTTTGCAACCAAGCCAAAATCGCCAAAGCAAGACCTTTAGACATAAAATATTGGGCGGCTTCAGCCCCCCAACCTATGGCGAAAGATGAAAATAAAATAGTGGGAAATGTCCACAAAGAGGCTAAAGCTTTTGATTTCGCTGCTTGTAAAGTTAAAGGTTTGATCAAAGCCATGGGAAGCTCTTATAGACTTGGGTGAATTCAGTTGGCAATCATAAAGAAGCTATGTTAACCCCGCGGGCATGAAAAAAATTTCTCTTCTTTTAATTTTTATTTTCATGACTCAATTTTTCCCATGCTTTCCGCAAGCAAGAGCTGAAAAACTAAATCTGAGCGAGATCCCACAATTTGAAACTGCAAGCAACTCAGAATCCAATTCTGTTTCTGAAAGCCCAACAATTCCAAAAAAAGATGAAGAATTTGCTGAACGTTCAAAAAAAGCTGAAAAATTTACTTTCACCGATCTCCCCAAGCATCTTGCATTCGACATTAAAGATAGTTTTTGGGGTTGGGGCGCTCTAGGTTTTGCTGTGGGTGCTGGAATCTCAGCCGGTCTCTATCAAAAGGATAAATCCATAGAATATAGTTTTCAAAAAAATGCTATATTTGGACAAACTGGCAATGATGTGTTGGGGCAAATGGGCGCACCTTATACAATGGCCGGTGTAGGGCTCATCACAACCATTGTCGGCGCAGGAATACACAATGAAAAATTAACCACAACCGGCGAAGTGATGCTGGAATCATTGTTTTGGTCCGAACTCATCACTATTGGTGCAAAATATGCTTTCCGAAGACAGCGTCCTGATGGAGGCAAAAACAGCTTTCCTTCAGCTCATGCTGCGGGGGTTTTTAGTACGGCAACTACTCTACAAATGATGTATGGCTGGAAAGCGGGAGTACCAGCTTATGCTTTTGCGAGTTTAATCGCTATTTCAAGAGTAGATTCCTACAAGCACTTCCCTTCAGATGTATTGATGGGTGCTACTATCGGTACCGTGATTGCTTATGGCACTTCAAAATTTCACAAGAAATTACACAATAATTTTTCGGTGATGCCTGACGTAGGAAAAGACCGTTATGGCATGATGCTTTATCATGAGTTTTAAAAAAGAAGTTTTAAGAAAATCATTACACACACCAGGGGTCTTATTCCTTCTGCTTTCTTCCTATTATTATTGGACTTCTTTATTTATTCTTTTGTTATTAATTGTTTCTTATTTCATCTCGATTTATTTGCATGAAAAAAGAGGGATTGGGCTTCCTTATATGGATGAACTCACCCAATTTCTTAAAAGAGAAGAAAAAGTTGACTTAGGCCCTCCTCTTCTAGGTTTTGGAATTTTTATCGTTTTGCTTTTTTTCAAGTTTAACATTGCAACTTGTGCAGTATTACAAGTCTGTGTAGCAGACACGACAGCCTGCTTAAGTGGTAAGTTTTTTGGAGAGAAAAAAGTTTTTTATTCTCCTCAAAAAACTTATTTAGGATGTTTTGTGTTTTTCCTAACCGCCCTACTCATTCAACTTCCTTTTATTTCTTTTCAGCATTCACTTATTTTAGCTTTTGCTGGCATGCTTTTAGAGTCTCTTCCTTTCGGAGCTTGGGACAACTTTTTAATTCCTTTAGGCATTGCTCTTCTGGCCGTATCAATCGGCATTTAAATTACCAAGTAGCAGGCTGAGAATCTAAAGACTTTGAAGAGTTTGTTGAAGGCAAAGTTGAAGGAATCGATTCTGGCTTTGAAGGTAAAGAGGCAGGCAAGCTTTGAGGAATCTGAGGAATGCTATTAATTTGCGTTGCCGTCATTACCTTCACAGAAGAAGGATCTCCCATCTCCTCTACATTTGACTCTGTTTTTTTCTGACATGCCAAAACCCCTAAAAAACACAAAACCCCAAGTGACAATAAAACTTTTTTCATTTCAATCTCCTTCATAAAAAAATGGGGTGCTCTTTTTGAGAGCACCCCTTAACAAGAATCAGTTTACAATCTGCATTAAGGTACAGAAGGAGCTGCTGCAGGTGGTGGAGGAGGAGGTGGAGGTGGCGGTGGAGGCGGAGGAGGAAGAGCAGAAGGTGCAGCAAGAGGTGCAGATGGCAAAGCAGAAGGAGCCGCTGAACTCGGAGGAGTTATAGGCGCGCTTGGCAAAGCAGGAGCACCCATGGGCGGAGTTGTAGGTAAAGCACTTGGCAAACTAGTCGGCAACGGAGGAGGTGGCGGAGGTGGTGGTGGAACAAGAGCAGGTGCAGTAGCCTCTGGAGAAGCTGCTCCTTTCACATCCATCGTTTCTTTTTTAATATTGCTTTCAAGTCCTGACTCTGAAGACAGGTCTTTTTTCTTACAAGACATAGCGCCTGCTGCCAAAACAGCAAGAACACTACAAAAAATAATTCCCTTCCTTAACATAAAATCCCCTTTCTCTTTAAGAAACTTGATCAAAAAAATCCGTCTATTTCTTACAATGAGGTTTTTCTTTGATTGAGTTCTATTGAGAATAAAAGTTTTTAAAACCTAAACAAAAAATACTGAGAAATTTTTATATTTCGTACCCCCTTGCGTCAAGTGATTTTAGTATTTTAAATAGGTTGCAGAGACCCTCGAAGATATGTATGAATAACTTATTCAAAAAAGGAGTCATTCCCACGCCTTATGAAGCAATCTAAATCACCTCAGAAGAGGTCTTTTTTTTCAAGATTTTTACGTTTTGTTTTTTTCTCCACCTTAGTTCTAGTATTACTCGGGCTAGGTGTAGGTGCTTTTGCTTATTTCTATTTTTCTAGAGATCTTCCTAAAATGGATCGGATAGAAGATTACAAACCACCTCTCGTCTCGGAAGTGTTTGATACCGATGGAAATAAAATTGGTGAATTTTGGATAGAATGTCGCTTTCTAACACCCATTAAAGATGTTCCTAAAAAAATGATTGAGGCTCTGATCGCTACTGAAGATGAACGATTTTATCAGCATCACGGAGTAGACCCTTGGGGAATCTTTCGAGCTTTCATCACTAACTTGAAAGCAGGTCAAGTCGTTCAAGGAGGATCTACACTCACTCAGCAAGTAGCTAAAGCTTTAGTATTATCTCCTGAAAGAACTTACGACCGCAAAATCAAGGAAGCTATTGTCGCGACCCAGATCGAAACCAATTTCACCAAAGATCAAATTCTTTTCTTGTATCTTAATCAAACTTTTTTTGGAAATCGTGCTTATGGAGTGACGGCTGCAGCACGTAATTATTTCCATAAAGAACTAAAAGACTTAAACATTGCTGAAATCGCCATGATTATTGGTTTATCAAAGGCACCTTCTACTTTTAATCCTCTTATTAATCCAGATCGCGCAAAAATCCGACAACATTATGTAATCGACCGCATGCAAGAACTTGGGTACATCAACAAAAAAGAAGCGGATGAAGCAAAATCCTACTCTTTAAAATTATATAAAGCTGAAACTGATAAAGATTTTAACATCAAATATACCCCCTACTTTACCGAAACAGTTCGTCGTCATATCCAGGAAAAATATGGGGATGATGCTCTTTATAAAAGTGGATGGAAAATTTATACCACCACTACTCTCGATATGCAAAAAGCAGCGGAACATGCTGTTGAACGAGGGGTTCGAGATGTTGAACGTCATCAAGGCTATCGAGCTGCACGTCATACCCTCCCGAATGCAGAAGCTATTGCAAAATTCACTGAGCAAAACCACCTAAGCTTAGTCGAAGGCAATATCCCGGTTGATCATGGAAAAAGCAAAAGTCATGATGCTTTATTAAAAATTCCAACTCCTCTTGTAGAAAATAAATATTATGAAGCAGTCATTTTAGGTGGAAGCCGAAGTAAAGGTTTCGAAATTCAAGTAGGGAATGCAAAAGGGATTGTAGCCCCTGAAACAACTAGTTGGGCTTATGGTTCAGACAATTTAGGTTACGGAGATGTCATCCAAGTAAAGCTTTATAAAAAAGCAAAGCCTGAACTTGCCAAAAAAGCAAAAGACGATAAGTCAAAAAATATTCCTGAAGAAAAAACAAGCGCTCAAACTTCAGATGGCAAATATGTTTTTTCTTTAGAGCAACCCACTTCTCTTCAAGCCGCTCTGTATTCCTACGAACCTTTCAGTGGAGAAGTAAAAGCAATTGTAGGGGGCGTAGATTACAAAAGAAGTGAATTTAATCGTGCCACACAAGCTTTACGCCAACCTGGTTCTTCGATTAAACCTCCCATCTACTCAGCTGCATTAGACAAAGGTTATACCCCAAATACAGTTGTGATGGATTCTCCTATTGTGTACGAAGAATCTCCTGGAAAATTTTGGACTCCCAAAAACTATGGGGGTGGATTTACAGGGGCTACAACTGTACGCAGCGCCCTCACCCACTCTCGAAACGTGGTCATGGTCCGAATCGTCATGGATATTGGTACACATTATATTGATGCTTACATGAGAAAGTTAGGCATCACTTCAGATATCCAGAAATATTATTCCATGGCTCTAGGCGCCAATGATGTTTATCTTTCTGAACTTTCTCGCGCTTATGGAGCTTTTGTTACAGGTGGAATTTTACCTCAGACTCATTTTATTCGAAAAATTGTAGATCCTAATGGAAAAGTCATTGAAGAATTTAAAGGAATAGATCCTTCTAAATTTGTCATTACTTGGGATGGAGATAAAAAGATTGAGAAATCTCCTTCGAGTAATCCTTCTTCGGTTTCCAGTAAGGGCGAAGTCGCCAATGGACAAGCTAGTATCCCTGAGTCCCAGCAAGCTTCTGCAGAATCAAAACCAGAATCAAGTCCTGTAGCTAAAATTGAAACAAAACCAGCTGAAAAAGCGAAAAGCAAAAAAGGCATTCCTTGGGATGAAATGGATTACAATGCTCAACTCATTGCACAAGGTGATGAAGTGATCAAAAAAGATCAACTCAATTTAAGTGAATATGAGAAGAAAATTCTCTATGGAAGTTATATCCCAGAAGGCTATGTCATCACTCCTCGCACAGCTGTCACCATGGTATCACTTCTGCAAGACGTAGTTAAATATGGAACAGGAACCCGAGTGTTACCACTTGGCAAACCCGCAGCAGGCAAAACAGGAACCACAAACGGTGCGACAGATGCTTGGTTTATCGGGTTTACGCCCACCCTCGTTACAGGAGTTTGGGTAGGACATGACGAAAAAATAAAAACAATTGGTCATGGAGCCACAGGGGGACATGTTGCTGCACCTATCTGGCTTTATTACATGACAGAAGCGACTAAAAAATATCCTACTAAAGACTTCAAAGTTCCTTCTTGGATTGACCTTTCTCAATACCAAACTCCTATGGAAATTGTAAAAGGAGATGCAGAATCTGTTGATTTCGTCGGAACTTTACCTGGGACAGGAACCGGCGGAGGCGGAGGCGGGTCACATGGCAGTGGAGCTGAGTTTTTCAGTAAAGATCTTTAACTACAGTTTTAAGTGAATAGAGCTCAGTGTGTAGAAGAAAAAATACTAAACACTAAACACTAGACACTAAAAGCTGCCCTTCATGTTTGGAATGGGATTTGGCGAAATATTGGTTATTTTAGTAATTGCAGTGATTTTTTTGGGCCCCGAAAAAATTCCTGAAACAGCCCGTACTTTAGGCAAATGGTTCAATGAAATTAAATCCTCTGTAGATGAAGTAAAAAAATCATTTGAAGCAGATTTAAAAGAAAGTCCATCGGCAAACAACGATCAAAAAAAAACAGACTCTCAAGTTTCATAAATTCTTTCTGATCATCTTATTCCCATGAAAGAGAACCCTCATCTTTTACATCTCGCGCAACATATTAAGGAGCTTCGTAGAAGCCTCATTCATTCTGTGATAGCGCTTATTGTTGGCACAGCCCTCACCATTTATTACTCAAAAGAACTGTTCTCTATTTTGATAAAACCGCTGGAATCTTCTCTCCCTAAGGGAAGCCATTTTATTGCCACCACCCCTTTTGAGTCATACTTAGTGTATTTTAAAACTGCTCTTTTGGCAGGAGCTCTGCTCGTCGCTCCTTATATCTTTTATCAAGTTTGGAGATTCATTTCTCCTGGGCTCTATAAAAAAGAAAAAAAGGGACTCATTGTACTCGCAGTTTTTTCTGCTTTCTTTTTTGTGGGAGGAGCTTTGTTTGGTTATTTTGTAGTTTTTCCAACCGGCTTCAAATTTGTTGTAGAAATTTTCAATAATACCCCCATTCTTTTTATGCCAAAAATGGAAGATTACTTTTCCTTTAGCTCAAAATTTTTAATCGCCTTTGGGCTTACTTTTGAACTCCCTTTAATTATTCTCATGCTTTCAAGGATAGGACTGATCGACTATTCACACATTCATCGTTTT
>CAYYEM010000051.1:1213-9892 GCA_964470915.1 uncultured Pseudomonadota bacterium | reverse complement strand
TACGTGCTCAGACAGCTTCTTTAAGTAGCTATCGTTTCCCACAACCTTTTATATTAAGTGTCGATACCTCTTATAGAAGGGGGCTTCTATGTCAGCCATTTTTTTTCATCTCATGGATCCTATTTCTTTGTTTCTGCAAGTGTTAGGAGCCAAACCTGAACCTAAATGTCAAAAATTCGAAAAACATTCTTCCCTTTTCGGAGCTTCGGTGTTTCATCGAGGAGATCCCGTGTGGGCATTTTCAAACGACTATACAGATTCGCAAGGAATGCCTGTCCGTTTTCAATTAAAAAATTACCAAAATAGCCGGCACGATACTTCTATCTATGATGTAGATGCACTCTATTTTGAAAAAGGTTTAATTGTATTTGTGAATGGTCATTTTAATCAGAGAGTCGAAGGCAAAGGTGTTTTTAAAATTCCGGATTTTTATCAGGTAGAAACCATTTATCGCCAAGGAGTTTTGGGAGTTTTTTATCAGACGGATTTCTTTTCCTGTCTTACAGGACAACCTTACGTCATCCGGGATTACGACGAAATGAAATCAATTTGGACCCTGCAACGATGCGTTCTCTTTTAAATTATTAGCAACTCCTATTAGTAGCGATCGAAATAAATTTTAGATAGTATATCTTAACAAAATTGAAGGGGGAACACACATGCCTATTCTCATTGACTCCTTGCGTCCTCGCGAGGAATGTCTGAAGGATATTCAACACAAAAATTGCACAATAAACGTGAAGATCCATGCCCCTGATGAACCTGGTAATCCTGGTGAAGTTTTTTTTGACAGGGAAGTTGGTGCTGATTTTGTCTTGTTACCCTCTTCCGATGATGCCTGGGCAAAACGAAAAGGTTTGGTCCCCACCGATCCGGCTTTACTGGGAACTCTCCAGCATTCCATCAATCTTTTCCGCTTTTTTGATTATCTGCAAAGTCCCGCTGAACTCCATCCCACCATTGAAACAGTGGTGGATTTTGCCAGTGTCGGAGAAATCGAAAAGCCTGATGAAGTTCAAAGAGCGGGAAGCTCCCGAATAATCCGGACACTTTTCGGCCTGACGGCTGAGCAAAAACTGCATTTTGCAAGACAACTTGAAGATCTGTCAGATAACAACAGCAAGCTTAAACTGGATCGTGGCACACTGGACCGTGTGCTTGTCATGTGGGAAATTCTAGAATTTGACAGAACTGTTTCGCAACCTATTTTGCTCAGTCACAATGATAGGGCTTTTCAGGAGTCACTACCAAAAGCTTTTGAAATTGTGATGAACTATCTCTATACGGGAGAGGTTCCGTTCCAAAAAGTGACAGAAGTGCTCAAAGCTCTCGCTCTGGACTTGGCACAACTACCACTTCCATCCCAAAATACTCTTGTTCCCGATGGCATTTACATAGCCCTCGAAAGCAAACCCGACAACCTTTACACAATCCTTTCAAAGGCATTGAATGGCCTAAATAAAAATCCGCCCTTTTTGACCTCTCCCGAAGCTCAAAGCCGGCTTGCAATACTGGAGAGGTGGTTGGAACAACCCACTCGATCTCGGGAATTAAATTATGCCCTTCTGAGTCCTGCTCAGGCACTTCGTTTCTCCATTGAAGATGAACTCCAAAATCCAAAAACCGTTCAGAAACTGGTAGAGTTGGTCAAACCCTGGATAGGGTCTCCCCAATTTTCAATAGATTGGCTGGAGGAGAACGGACATTTGGGTGAAATTATCCAAAACATTTTTTCGGGAATCGAAGCCCGGGAAAACAAACAGGGCATCCTTTCATTGGATTCTGAAAAATTCAGACAAATCCCCTGGAATCTGGGCCAATTGGTAGAGGCACATTCTATTCAGGAAAGAGAATTTGCGGCAGGAACCCTGGCAACTCTTTTTTATCTTTTCGGAAACCCTCCCAAAGCTTCTGTGCAATGGAATATTTACTGGAAGGGTGAAATCAAAAATAGAAACATTGAGGTGAATCCGGAAGAGGTAAAAATTCTGCAAGATATTTACCAATCGCTTCAAGACAAACTGAGCTCATCTCTCACGCACACAGAGATCACTTTGCCAATCATTGAAGGTGTAATGTGCGCCACCGGACTGGGTGTTTTGGGATGGGGGATCGGCACCATGAATTCTCCCCAGGACATCAATGAGCCTCTCATTGCAGGTAGTACTATCGCAGGAGCAGGATGCACGGCCCTCCTCACCCACTATAGCATTCCCAGCCAAAATGCCTATATTTCTGATTCGGTGGGAGCTGCGGTGGGTGCCACGATTGGAGCGGGAGTCCCTTTGTTGGTCAAATATCTCCAACCCTCAACTAAAAGAAACCCCAGTGGAGGCATACTGTCTCTGCCACCCGCTGGCAATGGAGATCCTGCCAAACCGGGATCCATCGATGAACCTGATCCAGGCAACAAGCCGGCCCCAGATACAAAACCGGATCCAGACACAAAACCAGACCCTATCGATCCATCAGATAAAAACCCTGCGCAAGGGTTTGGACCCTGACAAGAAACGAATAACACTCTTACTGAAAAGTACCGGGTTGACTGATCAGCTCTTTGGGGGGATCCGTGTAGAAGTTTTCTTTCTGGGGTATCAACATTTCAGCGGAGGCATTGCAAAGCATATTCGGAGACTTGTCCGGATTTGTCAAAACCATGGTGCTTAATTTTGCTTTGCCCGTACACCCACCGCATTGACTCCCATGATAAGACGCACTGCCACCTGAGAAATCCTTCGTGGAAGAAAAAGGATCGACCGGAGTTTTGGCATCTCCTGAATCATCTTTGATTCCAGCTCCACAAGGATCATAGCCCCCCACACATTGCGCAAAAGCGCTAGCAGATTTTCCGCAATTCTGTCCCATAACCGCATCTGGATCATATTGAGAATTTTTTTCTTTCGGGGTCGCAGGTGCCTTGTCTGTTTTTGCTTTCGCTTCCCCGTTTTTATCCAATGTTTTCTCAATCTCTTTTGCTTTTTGTTTTGCTTTGTCAAAAAGAGCCTGGTTTTCTTCAGGGGTCACATCTATTTCTTCTTGAGATACCACCTTGTCGCCATCGGTCACAACAATCTCACCTTTCACTTTTTTCTCCCCATTGGGATAGTGAATTTTATCCGCCAAAAATTCTATACTCTTGTCTCCACAATTATGGACACACAACTTCACATCGACGGATACTTTCCAACCATATTTCTCATAAGTAAAACTTTTCCTGTTATCTCCCGAATCTTTTCCAACACTGGGTGGAAAATTGATGTCCATACAAGACACTTCTTTGTCCTCACTTTTTACTGGATTTAATTTACCACCATAACCTGCTGGATTTCCACAAGCAGAACCCGCTTCACAAACTGGAGTAATCCCCAACTTTCCAATTCCTGGACTGACCCCAAATCCCGGTACGGGATTTCCTCCTGATTGCATCATGCCTCCAACACAATCCTCATAGTTATCCACTATAGATCCTTCTCCTTGCGGATAGGGATTCGCCAAAGCCACTCCCGGCATTCCAGATTTTCCACCTTTCTGAAATTGGATCAATTTAATCAAATCCTTGGGATTCATGGGATGATCGATCATCTTTAACAAGGCAACATCGTAACCCAGGTAATGCTTGATCTTGTCCTCTTCTGAAAAAATCCAATCTGCCAGGTAATCGATTTGCCCACTCGACTTTCCTGCATAAGTTTGGTCAATGGCTTGCTCGATGATTTTTCTTTTACTTTCCTGTGAAACATTCAAATACTCGCGGGCAGCTTGTTGAATTGCAAAAGCATTTTTCTCACCAAAATCCATCGTCAGGTCCAGATTCAACACATTACTTCGGGCCAGGCTGCGAAAAAGTTCCTCAACAGAAAATCCCTTCTCCTTTGCATGGGCCTGCATTTGGGCAAAGGGTGAAAGGATGAGATCCTTTGTTTCTTTATTTTTTACCGAGTATTCTTGGTAAGGAATATCCGAAAAAGAATTCAACTGGGCAGGAATATTTGAAATAACATTCTGATGAGTTAAAAATGCTCCCCCAAAATAATTCATGACCCTTTGCCAAAAGGAGGGAGAATCCTCTGCAGCACCTACATTTGTGATCGCAAAAGCAAAACAAAAAAATAAAGTTAAAATTCCCTTCTTCATGTATGCACCCTTCTCACTGAATGATCCAAAATATAAAAATCTATTATAAAAGCCCTCTTTTCTTAGGGCAAGCTTTTGTCTAAGAGAGCTAATCTCTGACATTCATGAAAAGCAAACCAGATAGAAAGTTGTATAAAACTGTTAAAGAATGTTCGATGCAATCCGCTAAATCCCAACCACTCGCAACTTTAGAGCCCCAGCTTACCGAGAAAAACCCTGGTTTTTATTTTTTTAATTCTTGAAGGGGGCACAAATGAATAACACTATCCGTCGGGTTCCGACCTATCTTTTTCTTGTTCTGATTACCTTGTTTTTAACCAACTGTTCTTCTGGCAATTCGCCTACTCTAGGAGAAGGCATCCTAACAAATCCAACTGATACTCCTGTTCTTAACGACACACCTCCCGACACAGATACTCCTACTGACGCTTCCACTTCCTTAGCCTGTTCAGATGACAGCACTTGTCCTGCAGATCAGAAATGTGTGGAGGGATCTTGCAGAAAAAAACATATGCAATTTGATGATAAGAAAATATTAGGACTTTTCACACTCAACAAGACATGTAATGTAGGTCAACATGAATGTTCTGAATCAGAATATTGTCAGAGCAATCATCCGAATTCAAAATCAGGAACATGTCAGAATAAAAAAGAACTAAACGCCTTGTGTAATTCTGATTTTGAATGTTTGTCCAATGCTTGCACCACAGATCACAATGAAAAAACATGTTCTGACAGCTCTGGAGCTAATGCTCCTGCAACGGAACTTAAATACTACCTATCATCCAGCAAACATGAAACATTACTTAGCAAGTATACGGATTATTCAACCTGGGACGTTGTAAACCCTAAATTTGAACCCGTTAAAAATGCATGTGTAAACTATGGAAATAATACAAGTAACGCCATCGTAGCTCTCAAAGTAATTCATGATGGAAATGGAATTAAAGATATACAGACTGTGTGCCAAGACATTAATGGCACTATTAAAAATCATTCAAATTTATCAGCCGAAAAAACGATTTATGATAGGCAAGAAAGTCCAAAAGACTATTTTATAGCTGACCCAAGCAGCTTCATAAGCGGTTTTTGGGTAAAAGATGCGAATGAAGCACATGCTGTGGTAGAGTTGCACCCTTATCTTACAAAAATTGAAACCTTGAAACCACTCATATCAAACGAAATACTTAGCCCTATTTCCTGGGGACCTGGAGATGGCGCCATTGAATCTTTTAATCTAAAGTGCAGCCCAGGTTATGCTATGACAAGCATAGGAGGTAGATTGTCTGAAAACTACTATCGCTCTTTGGAACTTGAATGCCGAAAAATTGAAATAGCAATTAAAACCGGCTCTAAAGATGAAAAAAAATAAAAATTAGTTTTTATCGACACAAGCAACAACGGGCGATGTTTCCATCGCCCGTTTTTTTATTCACTCTTTTGAATTTTCCAACAAATCAATCGCGGGCTTAGATTTCGACTGAACTAAAAGCCGCTGGAATTCCCAATGATCGAGCACTTTTGTTGCTTTAACATAAACATCTGCAGAACCTTTGGGTCCTGAAATGGAATAAGAAATTTCCGCGCTTCCTGTTCCTACCGATGTGTTCACATTTCCTGAAACGATCCAACCACTTTCAATTGGGCTTCCCAGCATTTCTATCACCTGAGGATTTTTTTGAATCATTGCAAAAGAATTTTTGTAAGCATCGGATTGTTTCATGGTAGCGAACACAATAAACACAAGTAACATGGCAAACAAAATCCATCCAATCACCAAAGCCAATCCACCCCAAGCCCAATAGCGTTGCACTTGCTTGAAACGTTCTACACTTTCCCATTTTTTGTTTCGCCAGGCCCATTCATTTCCTTTGGCACCTAACACAAATGCCATCACCCAACCCACACAAGGTACTAAAGTGAGCAAAGCAATAAAGGTATTGTTGAAAAGTCCCCAAATCCAGTTGAGAAAAAATGCTCCCCAACTCCAACCTTTAATTTCAGCGGGAATTTGAGCGTTCACGCCCATGCCAGAAGTGTTTTCCATATTTACCTCTCTCTTCATTGAAATGCTGGGAAGCCTATGGAACCCAATTTTTCAAAGATTTGCTGCGGATCTTGAAGTCCCATACAACTCTAAAGCAAATCAGTAGCGTTCAAAGCTTTGGAAAAAATGGGTTCCACCAGGATTCTCAAACATATTATGGCGCTAACTCATCTATCTTCGCAGCCAAAATAAAATCGTTTTCTGAAAGTCCACCAATCGCATGAGTCCAAACCATTACATCTACTTGACTGTAATGAACTGAAAAATCAGGATGATGATTCTGCTCTTCTGCAAGATCCGCCATTTGATTTACAAACTTCATGGTTTCCAAAAAATTTTTAAACTGAAAAACTTTTACAATTTTATTTTCTTGAAGCTGCCAAGCTGAAACCTGTTTAAGAAATTTTTGAACTTCTTCGGGATTGAGTTTAGGAACTCCTCCTTCACAGGGAACACAGCGCTTTTGACTCAGGAGACTATTCATTTTATAGAATATAATGTATCATTTAAAACATGTCAGCTCCTAAAAAACCCCTACGTTCCTGGCACTATTATATCGATGCGGAAGGTGCTGTTTGGCATGAGGATGGCGAACTCGATGACCCTGAATTACTTCATTTCTTTTTTAAAAATCTAAAAAAAGCAAAAGATGGGAGTTTGCAAGTGCTTTGCCAAGGAGAGCTGTGTATTTTTAAATGCGAAGATGTTCCTTACATTGTGCAAAGCTTTGAAGATAAACAAGGAGAAATCATCCTGCACTTTCCAGGTTCTTATGAAGAAAGCCTAGATCCCCACAGCCTCCGAGTCGGCAAAGAAAATGTTCTTTACTGCAAAGTAAAAAAAGGCGAGTTTGAGGCCCGATTCAGCCGTAAGGCCTATCTGGAATTGGCAAAAAAAGTGGAACTCAATCCACAAAAACAATATTGCCTGAACTTAGATAACAAG
The DNA here is from genome assembly GCA_964470915.1 of uncultured Pseudomonadota bacterium. Lineage (GTDB taxonomy): Bacteria > UBA10199 > UBA10199 > JADFYH01 > JADFYH01 > CAYPXN01. The sequence continues at coordinate 2,766 of CAYYEM010000051.1, read as the reverse complement.
CTTTACCTCATCCAAGGAATTTAAAATGCACTTCTATTCTCTTATTTTGTTTTTTTTAATCTCTTTATTTTCATCCATCATACTGGCGGATGCTCAACTTCCTATCTTGTTGAATGAATCGCCGAGCCAGTCATTTAACATTTTGGGTCCTGTGTCCGCGACAGAAAAAAAAGTGGAAAACGCACAAGACGAGTTATTGCATCAAGCTCAAAAGCTCAATGCTGACGCGGTGATACTGAAAAACTGCAAATCAGGTTCCATCCAACGAGATGGGCTTACCTGGTATAAAGCCCAAGCTTCCTGTGAGGGTTTAGCGATTCGATTTGACAAGACAATTTCTCCAAAAACACCATCGCCCGCAAAAGCGCATTAATTCTTTAATTCCACACAACTTTTTTTGAAAAATGCCGAGGTAAAGCGTGCTTTTCCCCAAGAAGGAGTTTCATTTTTGTGAGAGCCAATTTTATAGAGAGACGCCTTTCTCTCAACGAAAATTCTTTAATAACAGCGGGCCAGATCAAGCTTGATTCTGTTTTGACACACTTTCAAGAAGAAGCGAGCAATGTTGAAAATATTGCGGCCATGACTTTGGGATCTGCAGCTTTCAGCTTTTTTCGTGCTGGAAGTTTGGGAATGATCGGTCGCAACGCTTTACCTGGATTAAATGCTCTATCTTATGCAGGAGCCTTGGGAACAGAAGTGATTGCATTTCGAGGGAGTCATTCTTTATTTCAAAGAATGCAGGGTAAAACTCCTCACGAAGCTGTTTTCGATAAACAGGGCCTTTTGAGAACGTTCACTGATTTCTTGGCACTCAAAGGCGCAGGCAGCTTAGCTCAAGGCCGAAATATTTTTCTGGGTCATACTTTACAAAGTTCGGCCATGGTTGCCAGTCGACATCTGAATGCCCATTTTGGTTTTTTACCTGCACCTGAAGGAGGTTTGGTAGAACAATTTGCAGAAGCCGAAGCCAGCACTCTTGCTTTAGGGGCAGGCAAATCTCTCTTTGGTACTTTAACAGGAAACCGTACTCTGCTCTGGGAAAGAAGCCTTGATTTACAAAGCGAAATCTACAGAGCTTCTCAAAGCCCTTTTACAATACCCGAAAGCGCTCAGCTTTTGAGCATGTCTTCTGAAAGAAAAGGTATCTTGAGAAGAGTACGAGAAACTGTCGAAAGAGTTGGTTCAGCATCTACTGCCATCTCTCCGCTTATCAGTCTTGTATTAAAAGACATCTCAACTCAACTTGAAAATGGGAATGGTCAGAATGCACGTGCCAAACTGATCGCTTTAAAACTTTTACTTCGAAATTTTACTTTTGCTACTGAAGAGTTGCAGAGAGAAATTTCAAGATTAGAAGAAAAAACCAGTGAAACACTTCGCAGCTCTGCTCCCCGACCCCTCTCAGAATCTGAAGCAGAAACTTTACTCGCTACGATGCAAGCCCTACTCACTGATCCTAGAACTTTCATTCACGGATCCAGCGCTGTAGCACATACCATTCTTGGATTACTTGAGTATTATCGAACAGAACTGCAAAGAGCGACCGAAAA
>CAYYEM010000051.1:0-1113 GCA_964470915.1 uncultured Pseudomonadota bacterium | reverse complement strand
GCTTTCCGATATGGCGGAGAAGAAATGTTCATTTATGTAAGAGAAACTCATGAAGCTGGTATTCGCATTATCGCTGAACGCATCAAAAGACAACTCGCAGCTCAAGCGGTTACTTATTTAGACCCTGAAGGAAATGTCATTGCCCAAAAAACTATCACCGTCACTATAGGAGCTGCCAGAATAGCCCCCCATCTAGACTTGTTTGGAGCTATTTCTTATGAAGGCAGCATTGCAAAAGCTCAACAAGCTGCTGACCAAGCTCTTTACGAAGGAAAAAAAAGCGGACGAAACAGGCTTGTCATTGCGAAAGATCGTAGAGATCAAGAGGGTGAAGCGAGTGGGCAAGAATAAAATTTATTCCTGCTCTACATAAGGGCAATTCTTACAACCACTTTCACAGCAATAACCACGTCGTAAAAGATAGTCAGTGGTAAAAACCATGAGGCCCTCTGAATCATAATAAAAATCTTTACCTTCTTCAAGTTTGTCATCTTTCATGTTGTCTTTTATCCCCTGCTTATGATTTTAAATAAACTGTGAAATACTTCATTATATTTTCTTGTCTTTTTCTCATCTTCTTTCTTCTCCCTTGGGTCTATCTTCATTCCCGCTATGATCGCAATGTCATTCGATCTCTTGATAAAATGCCAAGCACACAAAATCCGGAAGTGGCTTTGGTATTGGGAGCCGGCATTAATTCTGAAGGAAAAGTTTCTAAAGTTCTTGAAGACCGATTAAGCATCGCCAAAAAACTTTTTGAATCCGGAAAAATAAAAACGATTCTCTTAAGTGGCAAAAAAATCCCGGGTTACGATGAAAGTGCTGCCATGAAAAAATGGGCCCTTGAACAGGGAATTCCAGAGAATGCTTTATGGATAGACGATCAGGGTTTTCGGACTTTCAATAGCTGCCAAAATATTAAATCAGTTTACAAACTTGATCATGCCATCATCATCACTCAAAATTTTCATTTATACCGAGCCCTTTATTTATGCAATCAAGCGGGGGTTCAAGGCTTGGGAGTTATTTCAGATATTGGCCCATATTCTCTAAAAAATAAAATTAAATGGAATGTGAGAGAAATATTTGCCGCCTGGCGTGCAGTTTGGGATA
>CAYYEM010000050.1:1943-10258 GCA_964470915.1 uncultured Pseudomonadota bacterium | reverse complement strand
ACTTGAAAGCTGATGAAAATCGATTATTTAGGATATATCATGAAAACAAAACCCATCACTGAATTCATCAAACATCATTATCGTCACTTCAACGCTGCTACTTTAGTCGATGCTGCGGAAGGATACTGCAAACATTTGAGCGAAGGCGGAAAGATGATGATCACTCTCGCAGGCGCCATGAGCACTGCAGAGCTGGGTGTTTCACTCGCCGAAATGATTCGTCAGGATAAAGTTCAGATCATCAGTTGTACGGGTGCCAATCTTGAAGAAGATTTGATGAATCTCGTGGCTCATGATCATTATAAAAGACTTCCTAATTATCGCGATCTCACCCCCAAGCAAGAATGGGAATTACTTGAACAAGGGCTTAATCGAGTCACTGACACTTGTATTCCTGAAGAAGAAGCTTTTCGACGATTACAAAAGCACATACACGCTCTCTGGAAAAAAGCGGATACAGAAGGAAAAAGATTTTTTCCTCATGAGTTTATGTTTGAAATGATCAAAAGCGGTGTCTTAAAGCAATATTACCAAATTGATCCCAAAGATAGCTGGATGGTGGCTGCCGCAGAAAAGAACTTACCAATTGTGGTGGGTGGTTGGGAAGATTCCACCATGGGAAATATTTTTGCTTCTTATGTGATTAAAGAAGAAATGAAAGCCACTACGATGAAAAGTGGAATTGAATATATGGTGTGGCTCTCGGATTGGTATCGAAAGAATTCATCAGGTAAAGGCGTTGGTTTTTTTCAAATTGGCGGCGGCATTGCGGGTGACTTTCCCATTTGTGTCGTCCCGATGATGTATCAAGATCTCGAGTGGCATGACGTGCCTTTTTGGAGTTATTTCTGCCAGATTTCTGATTCGACCACTTCTTATGGATCTTATTCCGGTGCCGTCCCCAACGAGAAAATCACTTGGGGAAAACTCGATATCAACACTCCCAAATATATTGTGGAATCAGACGCCACCATCGTGGCGCCACTGATATTCGCCTATGTGTTAGGTTGGTAGATTCAAAAACTCTTTTGAAATTTTTAAAATTTCATCTTTATGACCAGGCTCAAACCACTGAATTTCTTTATCCGCTCTAAACCAGGCTAATTGGCGTTTTGCTAAATTTCGGGTTTCTTGTTGGATTTCCTGAATGGCATCATTGATAAATATTTCTCCGTTTACATAACGAGCCAAGGTTGGATAACCTATTGTTTGGGTTCGGCCTTGAATAAGATCATATTTTTTCATCAAATTTTTCACTTCTTCTACCCAACCCTGATTCAGCATCGTGAGCACTCGCTGATCAATCCGGCGATATAATTCTTCTCGTTCTGGACTTATACCAATCTTTAAAGCTTCGTATTTTTTTTCCTGAAATTGATGAATTTTTGCAAGATCTGAAGGTTTTTCCCCACTCAAATGAAAAATTTCCAATGCACGAATAATTCGATGGGTGTCATTTGAATGAATTTCAGAAGCACGTTGAGGATCAACCTTTTGAAGCTCTTGATATAAAGAGCCAAGTCCTTCTGTTTTAATTCGTTCCTCTAAAGTTTTTCGAAAATCCCCATCTCTCTTGGGCGCTTCCATAAAACCATGCAATAATGCTTTAATATATAGGCCAGTTCCACCTGAAATGAGTGGAATTTTTCCACGTGAAACAATTTCTGAAATTGTTTGATCGGCTAATTGAGTAAATTGAGCCGCATCAAAAACTTCTCCAAACTCTGCCACGTCGATTAAATGATGAGGGATTTGTTTTCTTTCATCAAAACTAGGCTTTGCAGTACCAATATCAAAACCTTTGAGAACACTTTGAGAATCTGCCATCACAATCTCGGCCTTCAATGTTTTAGCTAGATCAAGACTCAAAGCTGTTTTTCCAGACCCTGTAGGTCCGCAAATAATAAGAATTTTAATTTTATTATTTTGCACCGCCATACCTTATCATTTATATAATAAAACTATGATTAAAATACTTTTCTCTTTATTTTTTATATTCTTAAGCACGCAAGCCCAAGCTTATACAAGTAGCAAGGGAGCTTATACTATCGACGTTCCTGCTTCTTGGCAAATAGGAGATCCTCAAAAAGGCTGTCATAAAAATAGTTTTTGCTTTGTGTTGAATCCAGATGAAAGCGAAGTGGTTTTTATGGAACCTTACCAAGAATCTAAATTAAAAAATCCAGACGATACTCTGATTCAAAATCTATTAGGCATTCTCATCATTAAAGGCCCCTCAAATACAGAACAACTCAAAGATTTAGTCAAAAAAACCTTTGAAGCTCTGATAAAAATCACAGATGGCGGCATTATGAAAAATTTTAAAGTCATTAAATATGCTGAATACAAGCATAAAAAAATGAAAGGTGAACTTTTTTATTGGGAAGGCACATGGGGAAAAATGACGGTCGATGTGATGCAACTTTATATCAGTGGCCCCAATAACACTCTGGTTCTCAGTTGCACTTATGATCCGGTCGAAAGTAAAAAATACGAAAAAATTTGTATGGAAAGTTTTAAAACTCTCCAGTTTCAATAATCACAATACTCTTTTAAACCATTTCTCAATTTCTCGATAAGGAATCTGCACCATCACGGGCCGACCATGGGGACAATGATAATTTTTAGCATCTTCATCCAACTGACTAATAAGTTCTCGCATTTCAAAATGATTTAACTGATCACCTGCACGAATTTGTCGATGACAAGCCATCGTGGCAAAAACATCATCTAATCTTTCTTCAATCTTTTGGCTTCGCTCATGTTTTTTAAGATCATCTACGATATCTTCTAAAAGTTTATGCACATCTGTTCTACCCAAAAGCACCGGAATCGCTTTCACCACTAATGTAGTGTTTCCAAAATCTTCAATCTGCAAACCCAACTTCTCAAAAGATTCTCGATGACTCAGCAAAAGTTCTTTGTCTGCCTCCTTCAATTCCAATGCTTCTCCCAAAAGAAGGGTTTGAGATTCCATATTGCCTTGTGCATAAGCAGCTTTTAATTTTTCAAAACCAATTCTCTCATGTGCTGCATGCTGATCCACCAACACAAAATGCTCTTCTGTTTGACAAAGAATGTAAGTGCCCTTGAGTTGCCCGATCACTTGCAATGTATTAAATGGGAGCTTTCCCACCTGCACTTCGCTTTGTGCTTGCTTCAAAGGCTGATAATTTTGCTGAAACCAAGTTTGCATCCCCTCCTGGCCTCCCCTTAAATTAAGGGGAGGTGCGGTGGGGATATTATCAAAACGTACGGGCAATTCATGAATTGCCCCTACAGCATTTTTCGCCCAAGGCGCACTTGCCAATTTTTTTTGAATGGCTTCCGCCACAAATTGATGGATCACATTCGGCTGCACAAAACGCACTTCACGCTTGCTCGGATGCACATTCACATCCACGAATTCTGCTGGAACTTCCAGATACAAAACCACCATTGGAAATTGGTCTTTCATTAAATAATTTTTATAACCCGCCATCACAGCATGATTCAGAAGTCGATCTTTCAGGTGTCGTTTATTGAGAAAAGTATAAAGATGACTGGAATAAGCCTTACTCAAATGCGGATGTCCAATAAAGCCCTTCAAGCTAATACCACTCCGGGTTTCCTCTAGAGAATACAAGCCTTCCATGACATCATGACCCCAAATTTCTCCTAATCGGGCTAGATAATCTTTTTGGCTGTAACGTAATTTTTCTTTTCCATTGTGATAAGCGACAAATTGCGTTTCAGGAAACACCATAGCCATCGCTGTTAAGTAATCTTCAATGTGGCCCCACTCTGTTTCATTTGATTTAAGAAATTTCAGACGTGCGGGTGTGTTGTAAAACAAATCCGTCACTTCGATAGAAGTTCCTGGAGGATGTCCCGCTTCTCTTTCATGGAGAATTTTTCCACCTTCGATTTGAATTTCAAAACCTGAAAGCGAAGAGTTTTCTCGCGGAGCACTACGCAGTGTAAACTTTGAAATGGCCGCCATGGAAGGCAGGGCCTCCCCTCGAAAGCCCAAGGTAGAAATAGCAAAAAGATCCTCTACACTTTTCAACTTAGAAGTTGCATGACGCTCCAGAGAAATTCTCATTTCTTCGGGATTCATGCCAATGCCATCGTCCTGAACCTTGATGAGTTTTTTGCCGCCCTCTTCAATAAAGACTTCTACTTTCGTCGCTCCCGCATCGAGACTATTTTCGACGAGTTCCTTCACCACGGAAATAGGACGCTCCACCACTTCACCGGCAGCAATTTTTTCAGCAATTTCAGGAGGGAGTTTTACAATGCGTGAGGCCATTGCATATTTCTATAAATTCCATGAAAGGATTACCAGAACAAATTCCTAAACCCATCTATTTTTCAGACACTGAGCTAAGCACATACTGCATGAATGGCTATATCGTTCGATAGGGTTTGCTTTCTTGTCTTACAAAGGGAGCCGCTTGTCTTCTCTCAAAAGCTTCTAAAGCTGCTTTTGCGGTTAACTTGCGCTGGCTTATTAAAGGCGAATGAGCCACAACTCCCTCGCTTTCATTTAAAATTCGATTCAAAACCTCTTTCACCTCTTGATGATTTGAAAATGCCAAGGCAGTGATCGCCGCGCAGCGCATGGAATTTGGAACTTGAGAATTTTCCGCAATATCTCTTAATCTTTCGAAACCACTCCAGCCCTGTAAACTTTGCACTAATTCAGGAACAGCAGAGTCCGATTCATGATTTTTTAAAAATGGGTTTCCTTGAATGAGCAACATCTCTTCGAGACGTACTTCATTTGCTCCACGATCTTGCAATTCCCCTGTCACTGCCAAAAGAGTTCTGCCCATTTCATCCAGATGCATCAGTGCCAATTGTTCGGGAGTTAGCCCTTGAGTAGCGTCTACATCTAAAAATACTTCAATCGCTTTGGCTACTGCACGAGAAAATCGATCCGTCAGGGGCCCTCCTTTTCCATCCGCAGGCTCTAAATATATACGATCCGTAGACATGGAATAGATTCTCTCATCTTCCTGATTCATCACTTTTCTTTGACTATGAATACTCTGAGATAAGTTTCTTTCTAAAACTTGTAAACGAAACCCGCTGATGGTTTTAGCCAAGCAATGCCCCGCTCCCAAGGCAAAATTAGTGGCAGAAGCGTTCACAAATCTCTCCGCAAAACTTCCATGCACTTCAGGAGTCAGATGCAAACGCGAACCCGCTTCTTCTCCCAACATCATTCCCAAATTCTGAGCCACGTGCATCCTGATTGGATTTCCACCTTGCATCAAATGAGCCACACTTTTTAAAGCGCCAAAGTTAATCATCTCTCGAGCAAAGCCTTGAGCACTCCAATAATTTTCTTGAGAAGAATGAAAAGCGTGGTTCACACCGCGGAAGGCAGCCACTTCTAAAATGAGGCCAACAGAAGGAGCCAATATTTTTGCAAGTAGGGGCGACTCATGAATCGCCCCTACAGAACAAACACCCAGTTTTCCTAAACGATAAGCAAGCCCACCTGCGGTCATGGCCAAAAGATTTACAGAGTTTGTTGCTTGCTCTGAAAAGGAATACTGCAAAGCATCTAAGCCCAACTGAGTGTTCGATAAAGACGAATTTCCACCTGAAAATTGAAAGGAATTTAAATTTTCACCGATACGAGTCATTGTAAAAAACAATTTCTCGTGCGCCCTTGGATATTCTTATTTTGATTAAGTAACCTATCGGTATATTTAGTGAAAAGTTGCCCTAAATTCACAAAAGGCCTTTCTCTGCATGTTTGATTGACCTATCCCTCGATTTTCTATACACTTTTGCCATGTTAAACTCTGAAGAAAGAAGCTTAAAAAGGCTGCTACAATTTTGGGCTATATTATTTTTAGTAGCTGGAATTGTTTTTGTTTTTTTTCCCAACTTGGTCGTACAATCCCTTAATCAATTGGCTCTCAAAATCACTCCCTCTCTCCCTACTCTCCCTCTGAGTCAGGATCGTTTCTGGGTTGTGCTGATGTTTTCACTCATGATCACCCTCACTTTTCTTTGCTACTCCGCTCAAGATGATCTAAAGCGTCGAAAAGATTTAGTTCAATTTGTACTCATTAGTAAAATTACTTCGAGTTTATTTTTTCTTGTTTTCTTTTTTGTAGATCGTATGGCACTTGCTTATTTACTGGGCATGCTCGTAGACGGAAGTATTTTCGTCATTACTTTAATTTTTTATTCAAGAGCTCTTAAAAGCTCTTCCTTAAATCTATGAAAAAAACAAAAAGGAAAAATACAAAAAAAACTCCTCTTTCTGAGCGCGTAGTCTGCATTATTGGGGTTTCGGGTTTTAAAGGTCGCAACATCCTTATGGCGCTCGAAAAAGACCGAAAAATAAAACACATCATTGCCATTGATCGTAAAAAACCAAACTTCACCACTCAAAAAACCAAGTTCTACCGACTTTCACTCACTGAAACTTTAGCCGATGCGAGCTTGGCAGAGATTTTCAAAAAAGAAAAAGTACACACTGTTGTGCATACAGCGATTCCTACAAGCCCACCTCGAAACACTTCACTGGCACATGAGGTTATTTCAGTGGGCACTATGTATATCTGCAATGCCTGTGTCGATGCCGGAGTCAAAAAACTTATTTTATCTTCTACAACAGACGTCTATGGGGCGATGGCAGACAATCCTAATTATCTCACGGAAGAATATCCTACTCGTGGGGGCATCAAAAATAAATACTTGGCGGATAAAATCGATGCCGAACGCTCTGCCTTAAGAATGGCGCGCAAACATCCTGAAATCCTTGTCACCATTCTGCGACCTTGTCACATTTTGGGTCCGAATGTGCGAAGTTATAAAACGCGTTTTCTTGCTCGACCTTTTCTTTTGAGCATCATGGGCTATGATCCTCTCATTCAATTTGCCCATGAAGAAGATGTCATGCAGGCTTATCTCACTGCGATCGAAGGAGATTATCCTGGGGTTTTTAATATCGTTGGGAATGGAGTGTTGCCACTTTCAAGAATTATTCGAATCATGGGAAAGTTTGAGCTTTCTCTTCCTGAATTTCTGGCGCGAAATCTCGTACAACTCACCTGGTATTTAGATATTTCTCCTGCGCCTGCGAGTTATTTAAACTTTTTAAAATATTTATGTGTAGCAGATGGATCAAAAGCGAGAAGAGTGATGAACTTTAAGCCTAAATATTCTACTCGAGAAGCTCTTTTAAGTTTTGTAGGAGCGGAGCGCTTAAGAGATGTACACTTGCAAAACATGGCTTTGGAGGGAGTATAAACAATGCGCAACCGCACTCGAAATAAAACACCCAGCTTGCATCTTTTGAGATCTTTTTCTACACCTAACGTCACACAATTACCCCAAACATCCCCTTCTCAAAAACCTTTAGAAGAAAGAATTAACAAACTTGAAAAAGAGCTCAGCAAATCTATTCAACTACTGCAAGCAGAACTGAAAAAAAACAAAAGGCAAAAAAAGGAAGATTCCCCAAAAGTCATTAAAGAAATCTCTAAGCTTAAAGCATTGCTAGCAAAAAAACAGGAAACTATCAGTTTGCCAGAAGCGCCACCTCTTCATGACCGCCCCAGTAGCACTGCGCCCAAAGCGAGCTACTTTAAAGTTTTAAATCATTATCTACAAAGAGCCTTTTCATTGCGCACCTACAAACGATTGTGGTTTGGAGTTACACGTTTGGATAAAGAAGAGTTTGATGAATTTGGCAGAGATCCTGCTTTTGAAAAAAAGCTCATGCCTTTTTTTGATTTTCTCTATTACAAATATTGGCGCGTGAGCGTGGAAGGTATTGAAAACATTCCTGCTAAAGGCAGAGCTTTAATCGTTGCAAATCATTCAGGCACCCTACCCTTTGATGGTTCTATGATACGAATGGCCGTCAATAATGAATCCCATTCTCAGCGTGATGTAAGATTTTTAGTTGAAGACTTTGTTTACTATCTCCCCTTTCTTGGAACCTGGATGTATCGCATTGGTGGAGTCCGTGCTGCTCCTGATAATGCAGAACGCTTGCTTAGAAAAAATCATTTGGTCACTGTTTTTCCTGAGGGTGAAAAGGGAATTGGAAAAAGTTATAAGCAGCGCTACCACTTGCAGCGTTTTGGTCGGGGTGGTTTTATCAAACTCGTTTTAAAAACGGGAGCTCCGATTATTCCTTGTGCGGTGATTGGAGCTGAAGAAACACATCCTCTGCTCTATAAAACAAGCTTCTTGGCTAAACCTTTTGGAATTCCTTATGTGCCCATCACTGCAACTTTACCGTGGTTGGGAATTCCAGGGCTCATCGGTTTACCTGCAAAATGGACCATCATTTTTGGAAA
>CAYYEM010000050.1:0-1843 GCA_964470915.1 uncultured Pseudomonadota bacterium | reverse complement strand
ACTCCCAAAGGCATTCCACTCTCATGTTCCGTGAGCTCACCCCAATAATTCACATCTTCCAATTTTGCCACGATACCATCCTGAAACAAGACGTAACGATTTTCTACTCGACCTGCATCTCTACTCGCTTCATCGCTTTCGTACATCCCCTTCCAATGGGCAGGAGGCTCTTCTTTAAAAAGTTCAAAATAGGCCGCTCTATAAACATCTCGGCTTAGCTCTAAATAAACAGAATCTGGAAGCTCAAACTTTCTTTGGAGCAAAGTCATTCTCAAAAGTGACTCTTTCATCAAAGTATCTTTTATCTCTAATGCTGTTCTTGCTCCACTTCGATGCAGCACCAGAGCAATTTCTTCCAACGTACCAAAATTATCAAATAAGCCATCTGTACCAATGATCAACACATCTCCTTTTTCCATTTCAAAAGTCAGTTTATCAATTTTACGAATCGCTCCTCCATCGAGCATGCTCCCTACCAAATGAGCTTCGGGGCTGAGACGCTGAGGAAGAAGATGAGATCTATCCAACACTCCGTTCAAATTATGAGGAGCACGATGCATGAAATAGAATTCATTTCTAAAATTTGCTTGAGTACTCCAATATAAAACTTGCGGGGGCTGCTCACTGTCAGGAGCAAATCGAAGCACGAGTGCCTCACAATCTGCCACGCCTCGAAAATCTCCCCTAAACTTACCATTTTCAAGAGGGGTCACTTGCATTCCAGCCAATACAGCTGCGGGTTTATTTTTATAAGTAAAGTATCTCTTTTGATTCTCCACTCCCAGTATACGATTCGCAACTTCAATACTTTCATCCATTGAAAGTCCTGAACGAAGTGTAACATCCAAAGCTGCACGGATAATTTCTGCTGCCCATTCCGGATGGGGATAACCACCTATTCCATCGATCACCCACATCGTGCTTCGTCCGTCTGGAAATTGAAGAGCCAAAAATCGATCTTCATTGTATTCTTTATCACCCTTACTAGGGCCTTTGTCAGTTGCGAGGACCATTCCACCTATTGCCATTTCTTTCTGTTTCCATTCACGACTGGAAGGGGGAGTCACCATCAACAATTCAGCTCCGATAGGAATAACCCGCCCCCTCTCATCGCGTCTCCAAGTCAATTCACTTAAAGCTTGAAAAGGATTTAATTCCCCAGAAAAGGGAAATGGCCATTTTCTTTCAGGGCTACTCTGAGGACGCAAAGGATCCTCCACTAAAATTAAACTTTCAGCATCTTCACTCATTTTATATATCAGAGCATTGCCACGATCTCCCTTTTTACCTAAGGCAAACCATTGGCCAGGTCTAAAACTATGCGCTTCCTCCGGAGTCAACTCTTTCCAAACTCCATCTTCTTGAATCCAGCTTGTATATGGATTTTGTTCATCCATATTTTTATCAATCAAATAAAAACGCCCTGCCCGTCTGATTAATTCGAGATGTTCATGACTGACATGCTCACTCTTGATAAAAATATAATGAGAGGGGGCTTTAATTCCTACTTCTTCTCCACTTCCCAATACTACTAGTCGTTCCCCTGATATTCCAAAAAAAGGCCACGGAATTTTTAAACTAGAAAGAGATAAGGGTTCATTAGGTTTTGACGAAACTATCCCTCCTAAAAGATCTTCCACTAAGCCCCACAAGCCCCCTGACCTAGTGTTTGACATTCGAACTAAGCTTATCTCCCTATTATTAAAATGTTCGGTGACTGCCGGCTTCCATTCCTTTGCTTGAGATTTTATTTCAAGACTCTTCTCCCATCGACTTAAACGATGGCCCGTCGCAAGACCCATGAGGCTAGCGCCTCCTCTCATTTGCACATTGCTCACTTCAG
>CAYYEM010000049.1:0-10444 GCA_964470915.1 uncultured Pseudomonadota bacterium | reverse complement strand
GCAAGCTCATAAAAAATCCCAACACTTGGAACAAGGAAAACGCCTGAGAATAAGGCTGCATCGAACATTTGCTAGCTCCTTCTAGTAAGTTGTCATTCACGGCATTTGACTGAATAACTCCCTTTGCATCCAAGGCATCTGTAGTTGGAGGGGATTCTTTCATCGAAGTTGCAGGAGGAGCAGATGGAGGAGCTCCATTCTCACATACTTTTTCTTCTGGTGTAAAACACATAGCATCGTTCAAACACCGTGTCGGACTTTTGCCATCACATACTTTAGCATATCGATCCTGAACGGCTTTGCAATCTGTTGAATTTTTATCCTTCTTACAATCTTTTTCATATTTCGAAATGATGTAAAGCTCTGAACTACTCAAAGAACAAAGACTTTGACATTGCTGTACAGGGCAATGATGTTTCTTCAAACAAAGACACAATGGATCAATCCCCAGAAGACCTGACAAGGAGGAGTAATGACGAATTCCTGAAGATAAACTTTTGACATTTGAATTAATCTTTAAACCTGAACCATTTGAGTCTGTATTGGTATTTTCTTCTAATTTCTGATCATTTTGCAGGGTCATTATACTCTGTTGTAAAATAGATTTATCTCCATTCAAAATCTGGCGATCTTGACTGAGCATAAGATCTTCTTCTCCACAAATTTTAAGTGCTAAGTCCTTTAAAGTAGAATCCTCAGCACCCGCTTGTCGATCAGCAAAAAACCGGGTCAACTTGGCAATATCTTCCTTACTCACTTCACAGGAAACTTCGCACTCATTTGGAAGCGGACACACATCTCTGCTATTATCTGATTTTTTATATTGAGTTATACATTCACATGAGGTTTTTGCATCGGGACATTCTTTGGCAAATATAGCATTCATTTTTTCTTTCATAGCCACCATATTTTCAGTAGAAACCGCATCTCCATTAGACTCGAGATAAGAAACTAAATATTTTTCACAAGATTCATTGGAAGATCCTGCTTCTTTACAAGCCTTGAAAGCACCTGAGATTAAATCAAAATTCCCACAAAATAATTTCTTTGCTTTTTCAAGTTTGGGTTCTTGTTTAAACACCTCTTGTGAAAAGGCTTGTTGAGCAGGTTTCACTTCTTCAGAAATCTCTTGATTATTCGCAGGCGCGGGCTCTGCTTGAATATTTTCATACTTTAGCAAATTTTGAATATTGGTATTAATTCTAGTTTGAGCTGATAATGACAAGGAGTGAAAAAGCAGAAAAACACTGAGTGCAAAGCTTAAAAGAATCGGGGTTTTATTTTTCATTTCTTTTCCTCCTGTATAATAGATTTCTAAAGAAAAGGAAGCAAAGGACTTGCCAAAACCCAGAAAAATAAAACTAATATTTTCAAATACTTACAAAAATAAAAAAAGGGAATTTTCCTCTCAAATTGAGAAATTCTCACTTTGAGAAGTATGAACTGGGTTTTATTCTTCTATTTCATCGCAACGCAAGGCTTGGTAAACGCGGGTAAATGGAATCATCACTTGAAAACCCACCAAAGATAATAATCTTTCTTTAGCTTGATGTGTGAGAGGTTCTTGTTCAAACAAAATCTCCGCAATTTCTCCACTGTGCTGAACATTAATTCTAAAAATGCAATGATAGTAACCTTCCAGTGTAGTTTGCCCTTTCATTTCATCCCAAAAAGCTTCTTTAAGTTCATGAAAATTTCCAAAATATTTTATCTCACCCGTCACAGGATGATAGAAAGCGTTGATGCCTGTATGCCCTGCACCTGCATTTCCTCCAATCGATTCTTGTGTGAGAGTATCAATGAAAGTTTGCTCAAAAAATTTATGTAAGTTTTTTTCAATCACTGAATCTTGTTTTTCTTTGGAGATCTTGGCGTCTATCTGATTATTTTTAAGCCATAAAAATTCACGATGAAGCGCTTCAAAATTATCTCCTTTGTCAGGATAACCAACTTCCGCAGGCAAGGTATTGACGAAAACACCGTAAAACCAATTGAATAAAGGTAAATTCTTCATGATGTTTTTTATTTTCCTTTAAACTTTGCTTTTTTCTTGTCGATAAAAGCTTTTAAACCTTCTTTAAAATCATCGGATCTCACCGTCGTCATCATGCTATGACGCTCCTCTTCGAGTTGATCTTCCAAACTCTTGGTTTTAGCTTGTTCAATAAGACGTTTTGATCGGCCTAAGGCAATGCCGGGGCCCTGTGCAAAATACTGGGCTAAGGCTTTGGATTCTGAAGTTAAGTTTTCATGAGAGACCACGCCACTCACAATGCCCCATTCAAAAGCTTTTCTGGCGCTGATTGTTTTGCCCGTCATGATCAATTCAGCAGCCCGAGCGGGCCCCACAAGACGAGTCAAAAAATAGGATGAGCCTCCGTTGGGAGTCATCCCTAACTGAACATAAGACATGGCAAAAGTTGCTTGATCACTCGCCAAAATGAAATCGGAAGCCAAGGCTAAGGCAAAGCCTGCACCATGAGCTACTCCGTTTACTGCTGCGATAATAGGCTTGGGGATACGCCTCATGGTAGAAATCGCGCTATGCAAATAAACCGTCATGCGGCTCATTTGCTTAATGGCCTCTTCTTCTGAATCTTTCAAAGCTTTGGCGTCAAAACCACCACAAAAAGCGTTACCAGCCCCTGTCATGATAATGGCATGAACCTCCGCTTTTTCACATTCTGTCCAGGCATCCAGCAGATCTTCGCTCATTTGGGGAGAATAGGCATTCTGGTTATCAGGGGAATTTAGGGTTAACAGGGCAATATGATCTTGTACTTCGAGCTTAATTTGACTGAATTTATAGCTCACGCAGCTCCCCTTCTTGTGTTTTTTTGCAGTTTAACCTAAAAAGTGTAACAGAATTGAAAGAGATGCGCAAATTTTAGAAAGGGACATATGTCTGAAGCTATTATCCGCCAATATGAAGTAGGACCTATGGAAAATTTTGTTTATTTAGTGGGTGATACTCAAACTCATGATGTTTTAGTGGTCGATCCTGCCTGGGAGATCGATACTATTTACAAAAGAGCTGAAAATGAAAATTTGAACATTGTGGGCGCTCTTGTTTCACATCATCATTATGATCACACCAATGGTTTAGAGGAACTTCTAACACGTAAAGAAATGCCCATTTATGTGAATAAACATGATGCCCCTTTTATTAAATTTGCTCCCCCTTCCAGCCTCACACCTGTGGATCATGGACATAAAATCAAAGTAGGAAATATCGAAATTGAATTATTACACACTCCAGGCCACACACCGGGTAGCCAATGTGTTAAAATTGCAAATGGACTGGTCAGCGGAGATACTTTATTCATCAATGGTTGCGGGCGCTGTGATTTGCCGGGCGGTAACGCCGAAGAAATGTATTACACGCTCACTCAAAAACTGATGCGCTTACCGGATGATACCATTTTATTTCCGGGTCATAATTATGCTGCTGTTCCCACTTCGACGATGGCTGAACAAAAAGAACAAAATCCTTTTCTACGATTAGCCTCCCAATCTCTCAAAGATTTTTTGAAGTTGAGGATGGGGAGGTAAACTTTACTTAAAGCGGGTCTAGATTACTTCTACAAAAAGTTTTTAAACTATAAAAAGAAAAGGCATCCGCTTCTAACGGATGCCTTTTAGATATCTTGGGCTATCTTTAATTCAGATCACATTAATGATGCAGTAAATCAGCTGGGGGAACCGCTGGCACTGCAGCTGCAGGCACTTCTGCTTTCGCTTCAGGTTTTGGATAAAGCAAATCATGCAAGATTTGCTCGTGAGTTTTTCCTGTTTTGAACAAAGAGTTAGGATCATCCAAAATCAAAGCGTTTTTCAAAACTTCATCCATATTATCTACAGGAATCACTTGAATATCGCTCAATATGTTTTTGGGAATATCTTTAATATCTTTTTCATTCTCTTTCGGAATCAATACCATTTTAATTTTACCACGATGAGCCGCGAGGATTTTCTCTTTCAATCCACCAATGGGTAAAACTTTTCCACGTAAGGTGATTTCGCCAGTCATTGCTACATCTTTACGAACTGGAATTCTCAAGAAAGCAGAAACCAAAGTCGTGGCCATGGTAATGCCCGCTGAAGGACCATCTTTGGGAATAGCTCCCTCGGGCACATGTAGATGGATATCAATTTTTTGATAAAAATCCTTATCCAAACCAAAAGCAGCGGCTCGGCTTCTGACATAACTCATTGCTGCCTGAGCAGACTCTTGCATCACATCTCCCAGCTTTCCGGTAATAATGAGTTTGCCTTTTCCTGGAAGCAAGGTCACTTCGGTGCTGAGCAATTCTCCACCGTATTCTGTCCAAGCCAAACCTGTGGTCATTCCAATTTCATCTTTTTCTTCGGCTAGACCATAACGATATTTTGGAACTCCCAAATATTTTTGGATTCCTTTACCCGAAACTCGAATTTTTTTATCTTTGCCTTTTTCTGCAATTTCTTTGGCAACTTTTCTGCAAACGGTGGCGATTTCACGTTCTAAATTTCTAACACCTGACTCTTTGGTATAACGACGGATAATTGCACGAATGGCTGCATCATGAATCTCAATATTTTCATCAGTTAATCCATGCGCTTCTTTTTCTTTTTTCATCAAATATTTTTTAGCAATATTGAGTTTTTCTTCTTCGGTATAACCAGGAATTCTTAAGATCTCCATACGATCCTGCAAAGGAAGAGGAATGGTATGCAGAGTATTCGCTGTCGTAATAAACATCACCTTTGAAAGATCATAATCTAAATCCAAGTAATGATCATTGAAGGTATTGTTTTGTTCGGGATCTAAGACTTCAAGTAAAGCAGAAGATGGATCTCCTCGAAAATCAGTGCTCATTTTATCAATTTCATCGAGCAAAAATACCGGATTGCTAGAACCCGCTTTTTTGAGAGACTGAATAATTTTTCCGGGCAAAGCACCAATGTAGGTTCTACGATGTCCACGAATTTCAGCTTCATCCCGAACACCCCCTAAAGAACAACGAATGAATTTTCGTCCGGTAGCCCGAGCAATAGAGCGACCCAAGGAAGTTTTACCTACGCCTGGAGGACCCACTAAACACAACACAGGGCCCTTCATTTTCTCAACCAAACTTTGCACCGCAAGATATTCAACAATTCTTTCTTTCACTGGCTTCAGACCATAATGATCTTCATCCAAGGTTTTCTCTGCCTCGGGCACATCAATCTTATCTTGAGTCATTTCACCCCAAGGCAAAGACAATATCCAGTCAATGTAGTTTCTTACTACAGTTGCTTCAGCAGACATAGGCGACATCATTTTGAGCTTTTTGAGCTCTTTCTTGATCTTCTTGGTCGCCTCTGCACTCATTTTTTTATTTTTAATTTTATCTTCGAGCTCTTGAATTTCACTCTTGAACTCATCACGCTCACCCAACTCTTTTTGAATGGCTTGCATTTGCTCATTCAAATAATATTCACGTTGAGTTTTTTCCATTTGCTTCTTCACGCGTGAACGAATTTTGCGTTCAACCTGAAGAATTTCAATTTCACCCTGCATCAATTCGTAAAGCTTGCTCAAACGCTCCGCAGGACTTTCAATCTCTAGAATTTTTTGTTTATCACCCAACTTTAAATTCAAATGGGCTACAATCGTATCCGCCAAACGAGAAGGATCATCAATCACTGCCACAGAAGAAAGCATTTCAGGAGGAATACGCTTATTCAACTTCACATAAGTTTCAAACGTAGACTTTATTGAACGCATCAAGGCTTCTACTTCAACGGTGACATCTCGATTTTCCTGTACCTCTTCCACCTCAACCAAAAATGAACTATCATGGGGAATATAACGAAGCACACGAGCACGTTTGCGGCCTTCGACTAAAACTTTGATGGTTCCATCAGGTAATCTTAAAAGCTGAATAATGGTTCCTAAAGTACCTACATTATAAATATCTTCGGGTTTAGGATCATTGGTTTTGGCATTCACCTGAGCCACGAGTAAAATATCCTGTTTATTATTCATGGCCTCATCGAGAGCATTAATACTTTTTTCTCGACCCACAAAGAGAGGCACCACCATATGTGGAAAAATAATGATGTCTCTCAAAGGAAGCATGGGAACAATTTTTACACTTGGATCAATTTTACTGGGAACGTTTGTATTTTCCATGAATGATTCTCTCTGCTAAATAAAGCATTTACTGCAAAAAAACTTTATAAAAATAGATATGAGACAGCAAGTCCTGCACGTCAAGGGAATCAGGCAGATTCTACCTTCTTTTCATAAACAATGAGAGGTTGTTCCTTCTTTGTAAACACATCTTCGTTCACTACCACTTCACGAATATTTGTTTGAGAAGGAATATCGTACATAATATCTAACATGACACTTTCAAGAATTGCTCTCAAACCACGCGCACCCGATTTGCGCTTGATAGCTTCCTTGGCAACTGCGGTTAAGGCACCTTGAGTAAATTTGAGTTTTACTTTCTCGAACTCAAACAAACGTTGATATTGTTTTACCAAAGCATTTTTGGGTTTTGTTAAAATATCAACCAAAGCACTTTCATCTAACTCATCTAAAGTAGTGACTACTGGCAAACGACCCACAAATTCGGGAATTAAACCAAACTTTAATAGATCTTCTGTTTGGACTTCAGACAAAATCTGCCCTACTTTTTTCTCGCTTTTAGGCTTTACGGTTGATCCAAAGCCCATGTTTTTTTGACTCATTCGTCGCTGAATTACATCTTCCAAGCCAACGAACGCTCCACCGCAAATAAAAAGAATATTGGTAGTATCAATCTGGATATATTCTTGTTGGGGATGTTTTCTGCCACCTTTAGGAGGCAAATTAGCGACCGTTCCTTCGATAATTTTCAATAAAGCCTGCTGAACGCCTTCGCCAGACACATCGCGAGTGATGGAAGGATTTTCAGCTTTTCTTGAAATTTTATCAATTTCATCGATGTATACAATTCCCCGTTCTGCTTTGGCTTTGTCGTAATCTGCCACTTGCAAAAGGTAGAGAATAATATTTTCAACATCCTCACCCACATAACCTGCTTCAGTAAGAGTCGTAGCGTCTGCAATGGTAAAAGGCACATTCAGTATTTTTGCTAAAGTTTGAGCTAAAAGGGTTTTTCCGGTTCCTGTAGGACCCACCAATAAGATGTTCGATTTTTGTAATTCGACATCCCCCATTTGTTTAGCTTCGATTCTTTTGTAATGATTATGCACGGCTACAGAAAGAATGCGCTTCGCTCTTTCTTGGCCAATCACGTATTCATCCAAAACTTTTTTAATCTCAACAGGCTTAGGAATTCCAGAACGGGTTTTTAAAAGTTCCTGTTTGGTTTGTTCTTCAGCAATAATATCGTTACAAAGTTCTATGCATTCATCGCAAATGTAGACCGTAGGGCCCGCAATGAGTTTTTTAACTTCTCTTTGGGATTTTCCGCAAAAACTACAACTTAAATTAGTGGGGTCATCATTAAAAGTTCTTGCCACATTTACTCCCTTCCAGGACCCTCTGCATCATGCAGAGATAGTCATTCAACCCTTATAGTATTGACTGAAAATCAAGAGGTGTCAAGGAAGTGGACAAAAGAAGACAATAATATTTAGCTTAGCTTGATAAAGCTAAAAACCCGGCTTGCTGCGTCAAAAAAAAGGCTTATTCAGACTAGGTAGGTTTTTTGGATTTTTCTTTTTCGCGATAGTTTAATACTTCGTCAATAATTCCATATTCCTTCGCTTCAAGACCGCCCATAAAATAATCCCGTTCGGTATCCTGTTGGATTTTTTTCATCGCCTGTTTGGTATGCTTAGAAAGAATATTATTCAATTCTTCACGAAGTCTTAAAATTTCTCGTGCTTGAATCTCAATTTCAGTGGCTTGCCCTTGCACGCCCCCTAAAGGTTGATGAATCAAAATACGAGAGTGTGGTAAGGCAAAACGCTTACCGGGAGTACCGCAAGCAAGCAATACTGCGCCCATGGAAGCCGCTTGTCCAACACACAAAGTTGAAACATCAGGTTTCACATATTGAATGGTATCGTAAATCGCCAACCCAGCGGTCACAGACCCACCAGGAGAGTTCACGTAAATATGAATATCTTTTTCAGGATCTTCACTTTCTAGAAAAAGAAGTTGAGCAATCACGACATTGGCAATTTCATCATTGATGGGAGTACCAATAAAAATGATGCGATCTTTGAGAAGACGAGAATAAATATCATAAGCGCGCTCACCTCGGTGAGTTTGCTCTATAACCATTGGGATTAGTGAACTCATGTTTTATCCTTTTTTTATTTTTTCTTAGCTTTAACTTCCTCGATCTTAGACTGACCAATCAAAAAATCAAGGATCTTCTCTTCAGAAATTTGCGCTTGCAACATATGAAACATATTATTCTTGTGATAATAGCTTTCCACTACTTCAGCTGTCTGCCCTACTGACTGAGCAATTTGAGCAATTCGATCTCTTAATTCTTCTACGCTCACCTGAATATTTTCAGCTTTTGCAATAGCATCAAACAAAAGGAAGGCTTTTACTCGACGAAGTGACGCTTCACGATTTTGGCTTCGAAAAGTTTCTACAGTCATTCCTGTTTGTTCGAGGGTCAAACGCTGTTGCTGCAACTGACGCTTAGCATTTTCGAGCATAGAATCTAATTCCATTTCAACCATCGAATCAGGCACATCAAAAGGATTTACTTTAATTAAATGATCTAAAATTTGCTGAGACAAATCTGACTTGGCAGTATTTTCTTTTTGATGCCCCATGTGCTCTTTAAGCTTATCTTTCACTTGAGCTAAACTTTCAAAACTCCCTAAATCCTTTGCAAAGTCATCATTCAACTCTGGAAGAATTTTTTCCTTCACATCATTTAAAACCAACTCAAACTGGGCAACTTTTCCCGCTAAATCTGCGCTGGGATACTCTTTTGGAAATTTCACATCGATGGTTTTAGTCTCAGCTTTTTTCATTCCTATAAGACCCTTTTCAAAATCTTCTAGAAAACGACCTGCGCCCACCTCTACGCTCACACCTTTTCCTTCTCCTCCTTGAAAAACCTGTCCTTCAATTTTTCCCTGAAAATCTATTATTGCGATATGGCCTTTTTGAACAGACACGCCGTCGGCAATAGGAGAAATTTGAGCATGAGCATTTCTTAAAGCTTCCAACTCTCGATTTATTTCTTCTTCAGCCACATCAACAGACATCTTTTCGAGTTTGATTGCTTTATAATCTTTCACACTTATTTCGGGTTTTACTTCCACCTCAGCCACATAACTTAAACCCTGCTCAATATTTTTAAGATCTGAAATTTTAGGTTGGGAAACAGGTACAATCTGATTTTGTCCCAAAGCCCAAACATAACTCTGTTCAAGCAACTGGGTGAGGACTTCAGATTCTGTACGATCTTTATAGTGTTTTTCTAAAATTTCACGGGGCACTTTACCTTTTCGAAATCCTTTAATTTGAACCTGTTTTTGAAGTTTACGATAAGCTGATTCCAGCTCCTTTTTGTAATCCTCGGGTTCTACTTCGATAGAGAGCTTCTTTTTGATGGGGCTGAGTTCTTCGATTTGTGCTTTCATGGTTTACCTTCTAAATAACTATAATATTTGGACGACGAGGTTTATGAGGGAAAGAAATCACTCTTGCCCTCAATGAACCCAGTCAAGCTTTGCTTGGCTGGGTGAATGTGCCGCGGAAGGGACTTGAACCCCTACAACCTTGCGGTTACCAGGTTCTAAGCCTGGCGCGTCTGCCAATTTCGCCACCGCGGCATTTTTCATTTGTCAGTGGCTAGTGGCCAGTTGTGAGTAAAAAAACTATATTATGCTGACAACTGATCACTGGCAACTAGCAACTGTATTTAATGTGGGTCATGTAGGTTTCGAACCTACGACCTAGCGATTAAGAGTCGCTTGCTCTACCAGCTGAGCTAATGACCCATTCGCTCGCCTTGGCAAAGCCAAAGCTCGCTAAAGTTAAGGGAAGATTCTGCTCTCCTCTTAACAATCCCCATCTCTCACAAATTGGGTAAGGGTGTGTAGCTAAAAACTATTATTTATGACAAGGATAATCTTCAAATAAGATTATCACTTGATCTGAACATTGCAGTATTATACTTCAATTCGCCTGATCATTGTACCTATAGCTTTCGCCGGAGGCGAACCAGACTCTGGCTGGTAGTTTGGATAGAAAAAGTAATAACGTGCCCATAGCTCAGTTGGATAGAGCATCAGCCTTCTAAGCTGAGGGTCGCAGGTTCGAATCCTGCTGGGCACGCTCTAAAAAACAGTTATCAGTTGCCAGCGTTTAGTTGTTAGTTGTAAAGAAAAATTATTACTGACAACTAGCCACGAATAACTGATAACTGTTTTAAAATGGTGGGTGTAGCTCAGCTGGTTAGAGCGCCAGATTGTGATTCTGGATGTCGCG
>CAYYEM010000048.1:0-10494 GCA_964470915.1 uncultured Pseudomonadota bacterium | reverse complement strand
TTGTGCGCGAGGCGGGACTCGAACCCGCATGGGTTTCCCCACTAGCCCCTCAAACTAGCGTGTCTACCAGTTTCACCACCCGCGCTCATTAACGGTAAACGATAAAGTATCATCTACTGCGTTGATGGCTCGTCAATAATGCTCACATACCATTTAAAGTATGCTGCGCCTGTTTCCTCGCCATCGCCTTGTATCTGATATTTTCTCGTTTACCTTTATTTTTAAAAGAACTTATCAAAAAACTTCTGATATCTAATCTTTTACCTTTTCCCTATTTCCATTTTCATTACTTCGGCTTCGATTCCACCAATTTTTCTTTCTGGGTGGCGGCTTTCATTTCCGGAGTCATTTCAATTTTATTTTCTTTTGCTTCAGTTTTTTTACTTTCGGCTGCTTTACTTTCAGCTTGAGATTCCGCTGGAGCTGATTCTGCTACCGGAACCTTCGGAGGAATCGACATGCCTTGTATGACCGATGAAGCACTTTGCTGTTTGGAAACATTAGCTAAATAAATACTTGTGAAAAGAAAAATGACCGCTGCACCAGTTGTAATTTTAGAAAGAAAAGTAGCCGCTCCTCGGGGTCCGAAGACATTTTGTGAAGAGCCACCGAAGGAAGCCCCGATGTCAGCTCCTTTGCCAGCCTGCAAGAGGATGACAATGATCATGAATATACAAACAAAAAAATGGATAAATAGTACAAAACCGCTCATTGTAATTACTTTCTATGTTCAAAAAAAAATCCCCAAGCGACAGCCGTTGATGGGGAGACTCTGTCCAGCTTTGCTGAATAGAGGGGACGCGATGCGAGAATCTCCAATAAATCCAAAACAAAATTAAGGCAAGTGTTTGTTTTGACGCTTAAAATTGAATAATTTTTGCAAATTCTTCAGCGTTTAAAGAAGCCCCCCCCACCAAAGCACCGTTAATGTCATGGCCTTTCATCAAGTCTCGAATATTAGACGCTTTTACAGAGCCCCCATATAAAATACGAACACGATGTGAAGTGGGAGCATCATATATTTTAGCCATTAAGTTACGAATAAAGGCATGTACCTCACTTGCCTGAGCAGGACTTGCATTGTTTCCAGTGCCAATAGCCCAAACCGGTTCGTAAGCTATCACGAAGTTTTCCAGGTCATGCATCGTGACATCGCTTAAGCCTTTGCGAATCTGCCTTTCGATAATTTCAAAAGTTTTTTTAGATTCTCTTTCTTTAAGTGTTTCGCCCACACAAAAAATGGGAACTAATTCAGCGCTCAGAGCAGCGTGAATTTTTTTATTTATCATTTCATCGGTTTCAGCAAATAGTTTGCGTCGTTCTGAGTGACCTAAAATGACGTAATCACATCCCACGTCTTTTAAAAATGGAGCAGAAACTTCTCCTGTGAAAGCGCCATCGTCTTCCCAATAACAATTTTGAGCTGCTAATTTAAAAGGGGTTTCTTGATTTGCGACAGATACAGAATAGAGTGAAGTAAAAGGTGGAGCTAAGACCGCTTCGACTCCCAAAGGTTCTTTGATTAAATTTTTAAGGGCAGTCACCAATTTAATTGAATCGGTGATGTTGTTATTCATCTTCCAGTTTCCAACAATCAGAGGAAGATTTTCGTTTTTTTCAGCGTTGCTGCTTGTTTCATCCATAAATTGGAAACTTTCTTAATTTAAGATTGTAAGGCTTGTAAACCGGGCAACACTTTTCCTTCCATGCAGGCTAAAGTGGCACCCCCTCCGGTTGAAATATGAGAAATTTGACTGCTCACTCCTGCTTCCATCACAGCAGCAGCGGAATCTCCTCCACCGATTACAGACAAGGCTTTAGTATTAGCGATAATGCGTGCCATCGCGAGAGTGCCTTCGTTAAAAGGAGGTGTTTCATAAACTCCTAGCGGACCATTCCAAATAATGGTTTTAGCTTCTGACAAAGCTCTTGAAAATGCTTCGATGGTTTTGGGACCAATATCTAAACCCATATAACCTGCAGGAATGTTTCCTTCTACAATTTTGGAGGGTACATCACTGCCAATCTTTTCAGCAATGCGATGATCTGTAGGGAGCAGGAGCGGAATATTTTTTACTTTAGCTCTTTCTATAAATTTAGCGGCTAGATGTAATTTGCTTTCATCGACGAGTGAATTACCTACTTCAACGCCGGCTGCTTTTAAGAAGGTGTAAGACATGGCACCTCCAATCAACAGCGCATCTACCTTGCTGAGCAAGTATTCTACTACGCCTAATTTATCAGAAACTTTGGCTCCACCTAGTATTGCCACGAGGGGTTTTTCAGGTTTATCTAAAACCTTAGAGAGATAATCGACTTCCTTTTTCACTAGAAAGCCTGCACCTCGATGTTGAAAATGTTTCACCATGCCTACAGTGGAGGCATGTGCACGGTGTAAAGTTCCGAAGGCATCATTCACATAAACTTCAGCTAAAGAAGCTAGCTTTTCAGAAAATACAGGATCATTTTTTTCTTCTTCAGCATGAAAACGCAAATTTTCTAGCAGAATTACTTCGCCTTCACGCATCTCTGAAGTAAGTTTTTTGACGGCATCTCCGATACAGTCTTCAGGTATAATCACATCGCGATTGATGAGTTTTGAAAGATGGGCAGCAACCGGCAATAATGAATATTTTGGATTGGGGCTGCCTTTAGGTCGTCCTAAATGAGAAGCGAGGATGATTTTTGCTTCGTTTGCCAGAGCGTATTCAATGGTAGGGAGCACAGCTTTAATTCGGCAGTCATCAATAATGTTGCCATTTTCTTCAAAAGACACATTGAAATCGACCCGGATAAAGACTCTTTTCTTAGCAATGGGCAATTCAGCAATTGTTTTAATCATAAAATTATAATTTGGAGGCAATCATTTCAGTGATTTCTACCATGCGTTGAGAGAAACCGGTTTCATTATCATACCAAGAAACCACTTTTACGAGGGTATCGTCAATGACTGTTGTGAGTAATGAGTCCACCGAAGATGAATTAGGATTTCCATTGAAATCACAGGAAACAAGAGGTTCTGTATAATAGCCTAATACTCCCTTAAGATCTCCATTGGCAGCATCTTGAAGGGCTTGATTAATTTCAGAAGCACTTGTTTTCTTTTCTACGTCGCATACAAAATCCACCATTGAAACATTCGGTGTGGGAACCCTTACTGCAAAACCATCAATTTTACCTTTTAGCTCAGGGATGACCAAGCCAATCGCTTTGGCAGCTCCTGTGGTGGTTGGGATTTGAGAAACAGCAGCAGCTCGAGCACGTCGTAAATCCTTGTGAGGAACATCCAAGATTTTTTGATCGTTGGTGTAAGAATGAATAGTCGTCATTAAGCCACGCTTAATTTTATATTTTTCGTGTAAAACTTTTACGAGAGGAGCCAGGCAATTCGTGGTGCAGCTCGCATTTGAAATAATGTGATGCTTGCTGGCATCGTACTGCTTTTCGTTAACACCTTTCACAATCGTTAGGTCAGGATTTTCAGCCGGAGCTGAAATAATTACTTTTTTCACGGAATCTTTTAAATGACCGCTGCATTTTTCGCGACTGGTGAAAAGACCACTGCATTCCAACACAATTTGAGCTCCAAACTTTCCCCATTCAGATTGAGAAGGGTCTTTGGCAGTAGTGATTGGGATCCTTTTTTCATTAATGATAAGCGCGTTTTCTTCAGCAGAAACTTCTCCTGGAAAAATTCCATGGACCGAATCATACTTGAAGAGATGTGCTAGCGATTTCGTGGGAGCAATATCATTGATTGCGACTACCTCAAGATTGCTAGACTTTTGAGTGAGTAAACGGCGCAAGAGGGTGCGACCGATGCGTCCGAAACCATTGATAGCAATTTTAATACCCATATCCATCCTTTGTATTATGTCAAAGTGCTTATAAATAAGGCGAGGATCGAATAACTAAGAATCGGGCTTTTTGTCAACCGATTGATAAAGAACTTTTGTTTCTAGCTCAGAGAAGGCTATTCTAGCGGCAGGAGGTTTTGTGCAAGATAGAATCGGAGAGTTTTTGGAGGAAACAGAAAAATTGCGCATTAAGGTGCATCAACTGGTCGACTTAGGGAATCAGGTGACAGAGGCTCTGGAAAGCAAAACCGAGAATCTTTTTCAAAATCTTCCGACTCATCATGAGGAAATACTTGCCAAAATTCAGGATCAATATTCAAAATTCATGTTTGCCTTAATGGTGGTGGCGGCGGATGCTCCTACTATCCAAAGAATGTCGAATACTCTCGATAAGATGGTAAAAATATTTTTAGATCCAGAAGGATCTAAAACTGTAGATTGGATGGCCGCTCGTCGTAAGCTTTATCAATATGGAAAAAAAACTACTTTGTTTGAAGAGGCCATGATTGAGCTCATTCGTGAATATGAAGCCCTTGTGAAAATTCCTGAAACACAACTGCCCAGTATTTTAGAATCTATAGCCCCGGGCTTTAAAGAGAGAGTGCTTTTGTCATAATAATTTTGACAATTGTCCTAATTATTATTACAATAGGTTTATGGATTTGTCTTTTCTCATCCCTTCTAAAGTGCGTCGTGAAGTGCTCCGGTTTTTTTCCGAAAACCCTTCGGTTGAAATGGGTGTGCGAGAACTTGCGCGTGAGCTTAAACTTTCTCCCCAAGTGACTCATCGGGAGCTGATAAACATGGAAAACTGGGGATTTTTATTTTCATCAAAACGTGGAAATTCGAGAGCGTTTCGCGTCAATCAAAAATTTCAACTCTACCCGGTCATTCAACAGCTCTATCAGCTTTGTAAGCTAGAGAAAAGTCGATCTTATGAAGTAAATCAAGTTCAAGATCTTGAAAAAATGATCGCAAAAGTTTCTAAGATATCTGTTCCTAATTCTTTGATGAAGAGTTTGGCCAAATCCAAACGAATGAAACCCCGCTCTTGGAACGAAGAAAAAATTCTTAGGGGCAAAACATGAAAAAAGAATTACAAGTTCTAAAGAAAATCAGTCAACTGGATGAAACGCGTCAGAAAATTACATTGGCTGCTTTTCTGACCCGATTATTTGAAGAAAAAGGAGTAAGTTTGGCTGTGGTAGGAGGGGCCGCGGTTCAATATTATACGCTTTCTGAATTTGTGACTCATGATCTTGATGCAGTTTTAAGTGGAGATACGAAGGAAATAATTGAAGAAGTAATGTATGGCTTGGGTTTTAAGAGAACCACGATGTATCGCCATTTTGAACATCCCTCATTTGATTTTGTAGTGGAGTTTCCACCTTCCCCGGTGGAGGTAGCAAGTCGTGTCATTACAAAGATGAACAGTGTCAAAACAACGGAAGGAGAGGCACGGGTAATTTGTGTGGAAGATATCATTATGGATCGTATTACGGCAGCTGTAGAGTGGAAGGATCAAGCTTCATTGGATCAGGCAAAATTAATGTATGCAAAGCACTCGGAGTCTATTGACGAAAACTATCTCATTCAATTTGCTAAAGAAGAAGGCTATCTTAAAACTTTGAAGGAAGTGATGAAAGTGATTGAAGAATCTTGACAAATATTCTTATATGCTTGCATGCCCAAACTTCTCATCAAAGATCTTAAAGAAAACGAAAACTTCGACACCTCTTTTTTGGTCAATCAAAAATCCTTACTTATTTCTAAAACCAATCGAGCTTATTTGAGTCTGAAGCTTTCAGATGCTTCAGGTGAAGCTGAAGGGCGCATCTGGGACAATGCCGAAGAAATAGCGGCTTTGTTCGAAAAAAATGATTTCATTCGAGCCTATGGCAAACCGATTGTTTATCAAGATAAGGTACAGCTTAACATTTTAAAAATTCAAAAATTAAATCCAGAGTCTGTTGACATTGCAGATTATCTTCCAGTCAGCAAACGCAACATCGATGAGATGTCGGTGCAACTTTTGAATTTTATTCGTAATGATATTCAGAACTCTTGGGTAAAGAAATTTTTACTTTCTATTTTTGAAGATCCGGAAATTGCAAAACGTTTCAAGCGTGCTCCTGCTGCAAAAACTAATCATCATGCGTGGATTGGGGGCTTGCTGGAGCATGTGCTTCATCTTTGTGAGCTTGGCAAAGATGTTCTTAAGCATTATCCACAAGTGAATGCAGATTTGGTTTATACGGGTTTGATGCTTCACGATATCGGTAAAATTTATGAAATGAATTACGAAAAATCTTTTGGCTATACAGATGAAGGGCAATTGGTGGGTCATTTGATTCAAGGAGTGGAAATGGTTTATGACAAGGTTCGCTCCATTCCAAATTTTCCTGATAAAATAAAAACCCACATTGTGCATTTAATTCTCGCTCACCACGGTCGGCTTGAGTTTGGTTCTCCTAAATTGCCTATGACGATGGAAGCGATTATGGTGCATTACTTGGATGATATGGATTCTAAGCTGCAAGGGGTGATGGATTTGGCAGCAAAAGATGACAATCCTGATTCTACTTGGGTGCCTTTTAATCGTTTATTTGGGCGACCTATGTATATTGGAACACCCAAGGATTTGGAAGAAAAAGGAGAAGGACAAAATTCTCCGACCAAGAAAAAATCTTATTCAGAACCCTTATCTACAAATCTAGGTGATGTTCTTAAAAAAAGTTTTTGACGCCCTGGCGTCAAAATTTTGCTTTATTTTTTACATACTCATTTTTTATCATTCCCTTCATTGTTTACACAAATCTTATAAGTTCTGATCCTAAAAGTCGGATGAGGAATGAAGAAGAAGACTAATTTCTGATTTTTTGACGGGCTTCATCAAAATCCTGACACTTTTAGCGAATCATTTTCAAAATAGCCTTCAATCCTTTAATCACGCATGCCTAGTTCTTAGCAGACAAAATCATGGATTTGATTTTGCAGGTTTGTTCCCCTGAATAATCTTATTTGCGGTGCATATCCAGCAAAGGGGGGGATTATGAAGAAGTCTATCTTCTTAGTGAAGAATTTTATCAAAAAAGCAGTGATTAAAGGAGTGATTGGTGGGCTTGCATTTGCGAGCCTTTTTCATTTTCACTTAGCAAGTGTCCAGGCAACTGAGATGGATGCTTTACGGAGAGATTTTAATTTGAAGCAGGGGGCTAGCTTCAGTACTAACATTGTTATTCAGCGCTATGATGATTGGCCCGGCCCCATTCCTTTTAGTGTGTCAGGAGGGAATAGGGTGACGACCAGCATAAACCCTAATCCTGCGACAGGAAATTCTTCGCGCATTACTTTTACAGCAGCCTCGAATGCTCCTCTCGGAATGCAGTATATTAATGTGACAGGAACAGCTGGTCGAGATGTCCGTCGCATGACATTTGAAATAAACGTTACTCCAGGAACTACAACGGGGCCTCGTCTTTCTGTAAATCCGACGAGTGTGAGTTTTCCCGCAACTCTCATTGGACAAACACCTGCCGTTCAAAATTTTACAATTAGCAATTCAGGTTCAGGAACTACGGCTCTTAATATTAGCGCTGTGAGTTTATCCGGGGCGGATGCTTCCCAATTTTCAATCAATGCGAGTTTGTGTCAGGGAAGAAGTTTGGCTGCAGGAGCTTCTTGTGCAGTCAGTGTTGCAGCGGCTTCTCCTGCGGCTGCGCGTGCTTTTAATGCGAGTATTACCATCGCTGCAAGTACGGGAAGCGTGAGCGTGCCGCTCAGTTTACAAGGAACGGATTTCTTGCTTTCCGCTTCGCCTGCTTCTGTGGGTTTGAATCCGGGGGGAAGTGTAACGCTGACTCTTACTGCGAATCGCAATGTGAATAGTGCGGCCCAAGCCACAGGTGCAATTGCAGTGACTACAGCAGCTTTGCCAGCAGGCGTGAGTGCTAGTGCGCTCACGATTGCGAACGGTGCAAGCACGGGAACAATTACTCTCACCGCTCTTTCTACTGCGGTACCCACGAGTGTCCCCACGACGCTCACTTTTACAGGAAATTTGAGTGGTCGAACAAAAACAGCGAATGCTTCGCTGAGTGTGCAAGCGCCGGGCACTTTCACTCTTTCGGCAACACCCAATCCGATTAGCATTAATCAGGGAAGTTCAGGGTCGGTGAGTGTGGCGATTAATCGCACGAGTTTTACAAGTAGCATCACTTTATCTGCTACGGGTTTGCCTACGGGTGTCACTGCAACTTCTCCTTCAACGAGTGGAAATAGTTCGACCCTAAGCCTTACGGTTGCCACAACAGCAACGGCAGGGACTTATCCAATTGTCATTCGCGGAGTAAGCGGTTCTACGACCCAAACAACGGGCTTGTCTTTAGTAGTACGGGCTTTGCCAGCAGACTTTAGTTTGTCTGTGTCGCCCAGCAGTGTAACGTTGAATGCAGGAAGCTCTGCCACTTTCACGGCAAATTTGAATCGCAC
This sequence comes from uncultured Pseudomonadota bacterium, assembly GCA_964470915.1. Taxonomy (GTDB): domain Bacteria; phylum UBA10199; class UBA10199; order JADFYH01; family JADFYH01; genus CAYPXN01. The sequence goes on along the minus strand of CAYYEM010000048.1, from coordinate 2,146 downwards.
TAATTTCACGAGCGCGGTGAATTTTACTTTGAGTGGCTTGCCCAGCGGTGTGAGCGGATCTTGTCCTTCCACTTCCGGCAATAGCGCTTCTTGTAGTCTTACTGCGGCAGCCTCTGCCACAGCGGGAACAAGTTCGGTAACGATACAAGCCAGCGGAGGGTCGATTAATAAAACAGCGACGCTCAGTCTTAGAGTCGGAAGCTCCGGACTCAGCGCTTTCCCGGGTGCCGAAGGTTTTGGCGCGGTGAGTACCACGGGTGGACGTGGAGGCACAGTGTGTAAAGTCACTAATTTGAGTCGCTCGGGCGCGGGTTCTTTCCAAGCCTGCATGGATCTTACAGGCCCCGCTTACATTGTATTTACCGTCAGTGGAATAGTTCGGGATGGCTCGATAGAATGTCATTACGGAAATAAAACCATCGCCGGACAGACATCTCCTGCGGGAATTATCATCCGAGGATTTGAGTTTGATGACGTGTATGAAGCCAATCCAAATTGTAATAATATTATTGTGAGACATCTACGTTCTCGTCCTGCAGCGGGAACGCTTTCAGCTTCGGGTTGGATTTCTTCGGATGGCACTCGCTTGGATGGGATGAGAAACATTGTATTGGATCATATGTCTTTTGAGAGGGCGAGTGACGAGGCCTTCCAATTATCCCGTTCCAATAACATCACCATCCAAAATTCGATTTTCGCTGAAACTTTGAGTGATCATTATTGGGGAGGAATGTTGATGAATTATTCCACTACCTCTCATGATCAAGATAAAATCTCGATTCACCATAATATGTGGACGGGGATTCAAGCCCGATTTCCGGAAATCAGCTGTGAAGAAAACGGGGATGATCGTATTGGAACTTCCAATTGCACGAATAAGCGCATGCAGTTAGAACTTTCCAATAACATGATTTACGATCCTACCGATCCTATCTGGTACAATCGTTGTACAGGAACCAATGCGGGGAACGATTGTGCCGCGTCAGGTCCTTCTTTCTTCGTCGACATGAACTGGGTGGGAAATTACATGAGAGATCGTAGTGGCTCTGATAATTCCATGATGAGCGCGGATCTCATGAATGAATCTCGCAATGATGTGTATTATGCCGATAACTATCGAGACGTAGGGTTGGCAGCTTTGCTGGGTTTCAGTGCTCCTAGCCTGGGGGCCCGCTTTGATTATCCGGAAATTACTTATACTCCAGGATCTGACATTCCCAACTATATGATAGCGAATGTGGGTGCTTTTCCACGAGATGCGATGGATCAGCGTTTGGTGGGTTATTTGAGTCAGGATATCAATAGCACTCCAACGGCTACCGGAAGTCGTCCCAATGATACCTTCACGACTCTTGCTCCTTCTTGCACACCCTTATCCACTGCCAATGATACCGATAACGATGGTATGAACGATAACTGGGAAAGACGTAATGGTTTGAATGTAGGTATCCAAGACCATAATGGTACTACTCTTTCGAGTGACGGTTACACCAATATTGAGGTGTATCTTAACGAACTTTCCGATCGCGTGGTTGCGGCAGGTACAAGTACCTCCGGAATTTGCGATTAGAGAAAAGAAACCCTTTTTTCTTACAGCCCTCCGCCTTAGGCGGAGGGCTTTTATTTTCTTGGAAATATTTTCTTTTTTTTGACACAATCCCTTCTCTAATTTTCGAGGAGGCCCCATGACTTTTCTTAAGAAAAGCATTTGCAGTGTATTTGTGTTTTTTTCTTTTTTATCCTTTGCCCATTCCTTTTCAGTAACGGAAGTTCCCGAAGCTCTCAAGCCCTGGATTCAATGGGTTTTGCAAGGACATGAAGAAGAACTTTGTCCCGCTGGACAAAACGATGAAAAAATTTGTCAGTGGCCTTCTAAACTCGATTTAAAACTTGATGCGAAGTCAGGCTCTTTTTCTCAAAGTTGGAAAATATTTAAAGAAACTTGGGTGACTTTGCCGGGTGATTCAGAACATTGGCCGCAAAATGTAAAAGCAAACGGACAGCCGGTGTCTGTTTTGTCGCATGAAGATTTACCCGCTGTTTTTTTGAAAGCAGGAGTTTACAATTTAAGTGGGACTTTTGCATGGGACGCTTTGCCTGACAGTTTTAAGATTCCAGAAGAGACAGGGCCTGTAAAGCTTTCGGT
>CAYYEM010000047.1:9802-10897 GCA_964470915.1 uncultured Pseudomonadota bacterium | reverse complement strand
AATTATCCAAAACAATTTCAGAAGTAGAAGAAGCGCAAATCCCTAATTTCTTTTCCACTTTACCAACAGCAAAACCCGGAAAATTTTTCTCAACGATGAAAGCCGAAATACCCTTACTGCCTTTTGACTTATCCGTCATTGCATAAACAACCATGGCATCTGCATGAGGACCGTTCGTGATAAAATTCTTGCGACCATTGATAATATATTTATCGCCTTTTTTCACCGCCACGGTTTGCTGATTGGCTGCATCAGAACCTGTACCAGGTTCGGACAATGCATAAGCGCCTAACTTTTGACCACTCGCATAAGGCTTTAAATATTTTTCTTTTTGGGAATCATTGGCAAATCGATTAATCAAACCACAATAAAGTGAATTATTCACAGACATCGTCACAGCCGTTGAAGCACAGGCAGCTGAAATTTCTTCAAGAGCCAACACATAAGATACTGTATCAAGGCCTGCTCCACCCCACTGCTCCGGAATCATCATTCCCATCAAACCGAGCTCTGCCATTTTAGGAAGAAAGCGCGAAGGAAACTCTCCTTTCGCATCCATTTGCTCAGCAGCTGGCACCAATTCTTTTTGAGCAAACTGGCGTGCCATTTCTTGAACCATTTTTTGGGTGTCGGTCAGTTTAAAATCCATGACTATTTTCCTTTAAATTCTGCTTTTCTTTTTTCTAAAAACGCACTCACGCCTTCCACTTTATCTTCAGTTGAAAACACGGTGGGAAACAAAGCTTTTTCAATCGCCAAACCTGAATTGATATCCAAATCAGTTCCCTGATTGACCGCTTGTTTTGCAAGTTGAACCGCAATCGGACCCTTCTTCATAATTTCTCGAGCCGTCGCTTCCACTTCTTTTAAAAGATCTGCTTGAGCTGTTACTTTATTAGCGATGCCCCAAGTAAGAGCTTCAGGGGCGGAAAGCATCTTGGCAGTAAAGATTAATTCTTTCGCTTTATTTTTTCCAATCAAGCGAGACAAACGTTGAGTTCCACCAAAGCCTGGGAAAATTCCCAAATTCACTTCAGGCAAACCCATCTTTGCGTTTTCAGAGGCATAAATAAAATCGCAAGAAAGCGCGAGTTC
>CAYYEM010000047.1:5104-9702 GCA_964470915.1 uncultured Pseudomonadota bacterium | reverse complement strand
CCTGCATTATGTTCAATTTGAATATTTTTAAAATCCATGATTCACCTCTTTATGAATATTTATAGAAACCACGACCCGCTTTACGTCCGTACCAACCCGCTTCCACATATTTACGAAGCAAAGGACATGCACGATATTTAGGATCTCCGAATTCTTTGTACATCACATCAAGCACTGCGAGAAGTGTATCTAGTCCGACAAAATCAGAAAGTTCAAGAGGACCCATAGGATGATTCAAACCTAACTTTACTGCCTTATCGATATCTTCTGCTGTTCCTACTCCTTCATAAAGAGTAAAAACGGCTTCATTCAAGAAAGGAAGCAAAGTTCGATTCACGATAAATGCCGCTGAATCTTTTGCTGTCACAACAGATTTGCCAAGTTTTTCACCAACGGCCATCGCAGTTTGATAAGTAGCATCATCGGTTTGAACGGCACGAATCACTTCCAAAAGTTTCATCACTGGAACCGGATTGAAGAAATGCATTCCAATCACTTGATGAGGACGTTTTGTCACTGCAGCCAAACCTGTAATAGAAATTGAGCTGGTATTAGTCGCTAAAATAGTTTTCGGTGAGCAAATTCCATCGAGTTCTTTGAAAAGTTTTTCTTTCGCTGCGACGTTTTCGGTAATGGCTTCGATAACTAAATCTACATTGGCAAAATCTGAAAGATTGCTAGTCCATTTAATTCGGCCTTCTGCAGCAGCTTGAGCAGCAGCATCCATCTTTCCTTTTTCAACTAATTTTGAAAAAGATTTTTTAATTCCTGCAGCTGCTTTTTCATTATGTTGAGGTGTTTGGTCGCAGGCTAAAACTTCAAATCCTGCTAAAGCAGCGATTTGCACAATCCCATTTCCCATCTGACCTATACCAATCACACCAATTGTTTTTACTGACATATATTCTCTCCTTATTTCCTTGTACGGGCGCAGCATGCTGCGTCCCTACGAATTTATTATAATGCTTCCACAATTAAGGCCACACCTTCACCGCCTCCAATGCAAAGAGAGGCAAGTCCACGTTTGGCATTTCGTTTTTTCATTCCATAAAGAAGTGAAACCAAAATTCGAGCCCCTGAAGCACCAATGGGATGACCCAAAGCTACTGCGCCTCCATTGACGTTCACTTTATCTGCTGGAATTCCAATTTTTTGGTTGTTGGCCAAAGCCACCGCAGCAAATGCTTCATTCACTTCCCACAAATCGATGTCACCTGCTTTTAAGTTTGCTTTGCTAAGTGCACGGCTCATGGCTTCTGAAGGCGCCATAGTAAACCATTCAGGCGCTAAGGCTGCTGAAGCTTGACTGACAATACGAGCCAAAGGTTTTAATCCCAATTCTTTTGCCTTGGCTTCACTCATCACAATCAATGCTGCGGCACCATCGTTAATGCTCGAAGCATTACCCGCTGTGACCGTACCCTCTTTTTGAAAAGCAGGATTCAAATTCGGTAATTTTTCAATATTACCTTTGCCGGGTTCTTCATCCGTATCAATCACCAAGGCAGAGCCTTTTTTCTGAGGAATTTCTACGGGCGCAATTTCATCTTTAAAAACTCCCGCTTTAATGGCAGCAAGCGCTCGCTTATACGATTCAACCGCAAAAGCATCTTGAGCTGCCTTGTCGAGTTTATATTCTTTCGCGCAAAGTTCTGTCAGATTTCCCATGTGTAAATTATTATATGGATCCCAGAGCCCGTCTTTCACCATCAAGTCTTCAACAGCTCCATTGCCCATTCGATAACCCGCACGAGCTTTAGGAAGAGAAAAGGGGCTGTTGGACATACTTTCCATCCCCCCCGCAATCACGACTTCTGAATCACCAGAACGAATGGCTTGATCAGCTAGCATTACCGTTTTCAAACCTGAGCCACAAACTTTACCAATCGTGGTACAAGGAACCCCATGAGGAAGACCTGCGCCCAAAGCTGCTTGTCGAGCGGGGGCTTGACCTAGTCCTGAAGTCAATACGCAACCCATAATTACTTCTTGAATTAAATCACCTTGAATCCCAGCTCTTTGAAGCGCTGCTTTAATTGCAACCGCTCCCAATTGAGGGGCAGATAAAGCTGACAAAGAACCCATAAAAGAACCAATGGGTGTTCTCGCCGCCGATACAATCACGGATGAAGTCATAAAAAACCTCCAAAAGATTATTCACTGATATTGAAATGAAGCTCAGAGGAAGTAGCAAATGGCCTGAGGAAGGTCAAATCAAAATGAATGATAATTCAGTCTGCTTTTTAAGGAATAAAACTCACATTCACAGTGGGGCTTTTCAATTGATTTAATACACTAGCCTCCTGACCTATTTCAAAAGGCAAAGGCGGAAAAATTTGAGTCACATAAATATCATAACGGCCTGAGGGCATATCAACCGCATTAAGCTGAAATCCCACCATCGCTTCTCCTGGATCCATTTCAGGAGGCTTCAAGCTTTTGCGATCATCTACATAATATAAATCACAACTCACACCCGCTTTTACTAAATCTGCATCCCAATTAATTTTGACCACCACAGTGCCCTTCTCTCCCGTGGCCACCCACCAAGTCACATCTTTTGTGACCAGATTTTTTTCCTGCGCACTCATGCTACCATCAATCAGCACTGGAGTTGGATTTCTTTGAGAGTAAAATTTGGATCCATAAAAAAACTGGGTGAAATCAAAACCCGCATAACCTTTAGAGTTTTCATTCAGGTATTTTCTTCCATCCATGGGCGTGTCGAGCTGAGTAGGAATCTGAACATAATAAGGATAAAAGAAAAAATCGCTCACCACTTTCGGGGTCACACGAATCGGCCCCAGACTTTTATAAGCCGCCACCCGACGAATCAGGCGAATGGGGCCACTTCTATATCCAATCTTAGTAGAAGTAATGTTATTCTCTTCGACATTCACATCAAACAAACCCTTGAGCGCTAGTAACATCCGCACTTTAAAACGATCTAAAATATTCATGGGATTTCCATTGCGGGCATTTTTGGGAATCAATTCATCCTGCACAATAGCGTGGGCATTCGCAAAATGGTTTTTGTAACCTAAAGCATCAATCGCATCATCTTGCGGATTATAGCGTACATAGAACTGATCGCTCTTCATCTCCTGCTTGGCTTCATAAAAAAGATAGGCATAGGATCCATTGACATTTAACTCTGCTACTTGAGTCGCCAAGTTATTCACGGAAGGAGATTTTTCTCCCGCATCTCTTTCCATAAAAAGCAGCACTTCATCTTCATCTAACTTTCCATCGCCTGTGGGCAAATCTGTTCTGCGCGAAAAGGCTTTGTCTAACACCCAACGTCTTTTGCTTGAAATTTTATCGGAGGCTTTTTCGTCGATTTGAAAAGGAATGGCTTTCCACTGCCCTGCCTTAAAAACTCGTGCACTCATTTTAGAAATATCTTTGGTGAGCAAGTCGGTCAGTTGCTTTCCTGAAACTTCAACGACCGTAATACTAGATGCTGCAGAGACAGAAGCTGAAAAAATCATTATAAATAAGAGGGGAACTGTTTTTTTTATAAAACAAAGCATAAGGATGCTTTAACACGAAACAAGATGTAAAAAAAGTTTTATAATTCTTTAGAAGTCTTTACGAAGATTGAGTGAATTGAGTTTTTCAAACTCTTCGATGAGCTCTTTTGAGCGGTGATCAATCGATTTGGGAGGAACAATATTAATCATCACATACATATCCCCCGGGATTTTTTTTTCGAGACTGGAAACTCCTTTTCCTTTCAAGCGAAGCTTTTGCCCAGAAGCGGTTCCTGCAGGCACCTTGATTTCAGCATGTCCATCTAAAGTAGGAACACGCAATGGAGTGCCTAATACAGCCTCTCCCACGCTCAAAGGCGCTTCCAAGTAAACATCATTTCCTTCACGCCAAAATAAAGGATGAGGCTTCACTTTAATCTCAATATAAAGATCTCCGGCCTTGCCTCCTTTAGTTACTTCCTCTCCTTTTCCAGCTAAACGAATTTTCGAACCATTGTTCACTCCCGCAGGAATTTTTACGTCAATTTTTTCAAGCTTGTTTCCTCGATGAATCGAAATTTTAGAAGTCGTTCCCTTCGCAGCTTCCATGAAATCAAGTTCGATGGAATAATACAAATCTTTCCCACGCGTCGGGGCAACGTCTTCACGAGGTCTTCCCCAATCTTGATAGGTGCTTTGAGTACGTCCGCCAGCGCCAAAAATATCTCCAAAAATGCTGGCGAAATCATCCTGAGAAAATTGCTGACCACTTCTTTTAGATTTTCCACGTGAACCAGCTTGGCGAAAAATATCTCCTAAATCTCCGTAGTCCCCCCCACTACTCCAACTGTAAGTATGTGGACCGGCACCGCCACCCCGAGCCCATTGTGAAGGATCAAAGCCGGCTCCTCCTGTGGAACCAAACATATCGTATTGTTTTCTTTTTTCAGAATCTGACAAAGCTTCGTAAGCTTCTGAAATTTCTTTGAAGCGTTCTTCTGCCTGCTTATCCCCCTTGTTTACATCGGGATGATATTTTTTGGCTAAACGACGATAGGATTTTTTGATTTCTTCCTCACTCGCGTCTTTTGAAACACCTAAAATTTCGTAGAAGTTTTTAGCCAT
>CAYYEM010000047.1:0-5004 GCA_964470915.1 uncultured Pseudomonadota bacterium | reverse complement strand
TTTCCCCGCTCCATATATTCATGAGTGGTGGGATCTACTTTAATAATATCTCCCTCATTAATAAACTGAGGAACCTTAATAATGACACCAGTTTCAATTTTTGCAGGTTTATAACTTGAAGTAGCGGTTTGACCTTTTTGAGAAGGCTCTGTTTCAATCACCTTGAATTCCATTGATTTTGGCAAATCAATCCCAACAGGTTTTCCTTCATAAAACTGCACCTGGATGACAGCATCTGGCAAAAGGAAATGAGCAGCATCTCCTAATTCATTTTCATTTAACTGAACCTGTTCATAATTTTCAGTATTCATAAAAAAGTAGGCATCCCCTTCTTTATAAAGATACTGCATGCGTTGGTTATCTAGGTTTACTTTTTCTACTTTATCAAAAGAAGAAAAGCGTTGTTCCAATTGGTTACCCGTTCGGATATTTCTCATTTTTACCTGCATAAAGGCTCGCAAGTTACCAGGGGTGCGATGGATAGATTCCAACACATGGTAAACTTGGCCTTCAAACTCAATAAACATACCAGGACGTATTTGGGTTGCTGCAATCATGGATACTCCTCCTAAAATATTGGAATTAAGCTTATTTCATTATATAAAGATGCTGGCTCCTAACATAAGCAATGATTTAAAGGCAACTACTGTCCGATGGAAAACGCTACTTTATCTCAAAACCCAGATTCTCAAGTTCGCCCCCCAAAACCGCGACTTCGCAGGTGGATTGCTTTTGCTTCTCTTTTCTTTTTTATCTTTTTACTGATTGATTTTGGAAGAATCTGCCTCGAAGTGTGGTCTCTTTCACTGCACAACCCTAAAACGAGCGCATTTATTCAACGTTATCTGAAAACTTGTAATAATCCCTGCCCTTTTAATCAAAACTGGAAGCCTCTCTCTGAAATTTCGAAAAACCTTCAAGAAGCGGTTTTAATTGGTGAAGATGATACATTTTTTGATCACGAAGGCATCGACCCTGAAGCAATCCGTGAATCCATCGAATTAAATCTTAAAAAGAAAAAATTTGTAAGGGGCGGATCTACACTCACCCAACAACTCGCCAAAAATCTCTACCTTTCTTCCTCTAAAAATCCCTGGCGAAAAGCTAAAGAAATGCTCATTGCTATTCTGATGGAAAAAATGCTCACAAAACAACGTATCCTAGAAATTTATTTAAATCTCATCGAATGGGGAAAAGGCATTTACGGAGCTCAAGCCGCCAGTGAGTTTTACTTCAAAAAAGACGTTCATCAATTAAGCGATGCAGAAGCAGCCTATCTGGCAGCGATTATTCCTAATCCAAGCTTGTATACCAGCCGATGGAGCCGACGCGCTCAAGGCCGCAAAAATATTATTTTAAAAAGAATGGGGGGACGAAATTTTGAGGAGTTGAATTAGATTTGCGAAAGCAATTCACGAATTACTTCTACTTCAGGGCCACTACTACACTAGTGGGATAAAGTAATTTTAAAGCATTTACTTTTTTAAACCCGGTAAGATTAGCCCATCGCTTGAATTCTTTGAGGGTAAACACATCTCCCGAAGGGGTATCAAGTAGCATTTGAAGAGCAAACAAAAGACTAACCTGATCTGCTGTCCTTAAATCATTCGGCACAAATTCTGCGATAATCAAACGCCCCTGGGGTTTTAGTGCCTGAAAGCATTTCTTGAAAAGCTTTCTAGAATCATTCTCACCCAAGCATTGGCAAATATGCCCTAGGATGATGGCATCATAGTTTTGATTACCTAAATCAATCGTATGAATATCTCCTGGTAAAAAATCAAACTGGGATTCTGCTCTAAATCTCCTTACATATTGCCTTGTTACATCTAAAACTTCATTTAAATCTTGCGCTACAACTTGAGTAGTTTTATCTGCCAAAGCAAAAGAAAGTCCCCAAGCTCCAGAACCACAGGCCAAATCCAATACTTTCATCCCTTTCAAGCTCTTTCCCACTCCTAATTTTTTAGCAGCCTGAATACCTGAAGCATAACTGGTAGGAAAGATATCTCGAGCTAATTGGCTATAAAACTGCACTTTATGAGCATAATCTACCCCATTCACATGCTTGCCAGTCTTCACTACCTCACCTAAATGGCTCCACAGTTTAAACTCATCTTCTATACGGCTAAAAATATTTCCTAAATAATGGGGTTCTGACTTTACAAGATAGGTTTTTGATTCTGGGGTGAGCAAATAAGCCATTTTAGACTTTGAAAGCAGACCCAAGCCCACTAAGGCATCTAATAAAATGCGGGTAGAGCGAAGAGGGAGTTTAAGCTGTTTAGAAAGCTTCTCTGCGGAGTTAAATCGCCCATGGATGGCAGTAAATACATCTAGCTCCAAGGCTACTGCCAAGGCTTTGCTGGCAGCGAAACCCCAATAGGTTTTAAAAATCAACTCTGGTTGAACTTCCACGTCAGATCCCCACTTATCCCCTTCAAATAGAATAAGACAGATACAAACACTTTTTTACTAATACCCTATTCTCGACATAAATTGAAAATTGGTTGCGTAGAATATTGCACAAAATTTTGGACGACACAAAACACAAAATTGTAAGATAAAGTTTGACTGCAACATTTCTCCTCTGATAAATACCCCCGCTCTGTTGAGCATAAGCTCCCATCCATTCTATTCAAGGCGATAGCCGTTGAGGGGGAGGCTCCGACGGCTTTGCCGACGGAGAGGGCGACGCGAGCCCCTTATTATAGAACAAAAGTTTGCTTTGCAAATTTTTGGGCCGGTAGCTCAGCTGGTAGAGCACTGCCCTTTTAAGGCAGGTGTCCCGGGTTCGAACCCCGGCCGGCTCACATTCGCCCAGCCAGAAGTAAATTCTGACTGGGCTCTGATTAGGGGAAGAATTCTTTCTCCCCCCTAATAACCCCCATCGCAAAATTGGGGAGTAATTGTTCTTTGATTTACGAGAGTTTGAGAAAGATTCAGCTGCAAGGCAGCCTTGAGAGAGTGACCGCAGCGTAGCTGGATGCTACGTGAGGATCACAAACGAAAGGCAACGAAGTAGATGAAGCTTTATCGAACTCTCACTGTCCCCATCGTCTAGAGGCCAAGGACACCGCCCTTTCACGGCGGTAACACGGGTTCGAATCCCGTTGGGGACGCTCTGGAGCAATGGCTCGCACCCATTGCTCCACCAATATCGAGGAGACCATTCAACATGGTCTCCTCTTTTTTTTTGCTCAAAGTTAAGGGCCCCTTCAGTATCTTTTTAACGATCCCATTATACCGGTCACCTTTAGCCGCAATGTGCTCGATAATCGTCTCAAGCCTATTCTGAACGAGATATGGGGTAATCAAAAACCTCTTCTCTTGGGTATTAGACAGTTTGATCAATTCTTCTGAAATTCTTGCCTTACTGCTTTCTCTTTCCCGAATTGCCAATCTTATGGTGTCCAGATCGGGAGAATCTGCCTCCACAATAAATTGAACTAGCTTGGAAAGCTCTGTCGAAACTTTTTGCAATTCTCTCTCAAGGTCTCTTTTTTTATTCGGAGCTTTTCGAAGATAATTTTTGACGATCTCATTATATTTTTGAGTAGCATATTGAATCACCTCCGGATCTTTCACCACGTTTTCGCGAAGATAATCCAAAAAATTCCTTTCGATCTTCTCTCTCCGTACCAAAGATCGGTTTTTACAGATCCCCTGATTGTAAGACGCAAAACATCCATAATAACCGCCTCTTCGCCCGGAAACTAAAACCATGGCTGCCCCGCAATCGCCACAAGTCAAACTACCAGAAAGAAGATGGCAATTATCCAGGCGCTTCGTTGGACCAAATATATGTCGCTTGGTACCTGGGTTTGTCCGCTGGCGAGTCTCTTCATTAGCTTTAAAACGTACTTGTACCTGTTCCCAAAGGTCTTGACTAACTATCCTAAGGTCTTGGCGATCATGAATAATCCATTCTTCTTTGGGTTTAATTTTGGTTACTCTGTGATTGGTTTCAGGATCGAAAGAATATTTCATCGAATTATAAACCCAACGTCCGGTATATTTTTCGTTTCTGAGAATTTTAGTGATAATCCCAGGTTTCCATCCGGTAGAAATTCGAGGACACTTCAGGCCTTTCTGATTCAAGATTTTAGCAATATAAACTTTGCCATAGCCATCAGCGTAAGTTTGATAGATCAATCTTACAACTTCCGCCTCTTCTGGATTAACGATGATTTCAAAATGAGATTTAACCTCTTTGCCTTTCCGCTTCTCTATTCGAGTCGGCCTAGAGTCGTAGCCATAGGGCTTTACCCCGGTAGAAAATTTTTCTCTGGCTCTTGCTTCAAGCCCTCGTTTAGTTCGTTCCGAATGCGCATCATTTCCAAAGTCTGCCACCATCCCTTTAACCGTAAAAAATGTTTTTGCATTATAATCGGCACTCGAAACCCTGTCAGAGACGGAAAGAAGCTCAACATCGTAATGACGTAAGAGCTGATAGAGGTCGAGCAAGTTTCCCAAAGATCTGGTAAGTCGAGAAAGATCATCCACAATTAAAATATCGAATTCCTTTTCACGCAGACCTTGAAGAACTTTTTGATATCCAGCTCGACCTGCTATTTTCCCGGTAATAGCTTCATCCTTTTGAATCCATTCTTCTATAATTTGGACTTTAGCCCCTGGAAAAAGGCGCGAATCGATTTGGTCTCTTTCCGCTAAAGAAATTATCCGGTTAATTTGATCTTTCGCAGAAGTAGAAGCCTGCATTTCCGAAGAGTAACGAGCATAAATTGCTGCTCGTAATACCCGTTTAGGCAATGGATTGATCAGTTTCTGTTCCATTTTGACAGTCTCCTGAATTAAATGATTTTAAATCTTCAATCACAACATCTTCCAAAAGCAAATCCACTAATCCTTTCACTCCATCTGATAAAATAATCTTACTTTTTAAAAATTTTGTCTTTTCATTTTCATTTTCGATTTTCATAAACTTTTTTAACCCTCCAATCTTCTCCACCCATTCGAACACAGCGGCACATTTCAATAATT
>CAYYEM010000046.1:0-10983 GCA_964470915.1 uncultured Pseudomonadota bacterium | reverse complement strand
ATCGTCCTTTGCGAGTTATGAAAATTGCTCCTCAGGTTTACGCAGTAGATGGCACACCTACAGATGCGGTCACCTTGGGTATCTTTGAAATCATGAAGCATAAACCAGATATTGTGATATCAGGAATTAATCATGGTGCGAACTTGGGAGATGATGTTCATTATTCAGGAACGGTTTCCGCAGCATTTGAAGGAGCTATTGCTGGATTTCCTGCGATCGCTATTTCTTTGATGGCTCGCGAAAACTTTCTGTTTGGGCCCGCAGCAAAGTTTGCCGTTCGCTTGGCTAAAAAAGTATATAAAGAAGGTTTGCCAAAGGGTGCTGTGTTAAATGTGAATGTACCCAATGTTTTACAAAGTAAAATTAAAGGTTACGAGTGGACCAAAATTGGTAAAAGAAAATACGGTGATATTATTGTTGAGAAAATTGATCCCCGCGGAAGGCCGTATTATTGGATCGGGGGAGATGAAACTGGATTTGTTGATATTCAGGGCTCTGATTGTAATGCGGTGCTATCTCAACGAATATCTATTACTCCCTTGAGAGTGGACATGACAGACCATGCCTATCTTAAAAAATTTGAAAACTGGAAACTCTAGTATTCAAAAAGGAAATTTTCCTTTTCAAACCGAATACACTGTGGCGCGACGCAAAATGGTTGATGAGTTGCGAGCCCGTGGCATTCATGATGAACGAGTCTTGGAAATAATGGGGAAAGTTCCAAGACATCGTTTTGTTGAAGAAGCTTTAATTTCACAAGCCTATCAAGATAGTCCGCTTAATATTGGTTTTGGTCAGACTATCTCCCAACCTTATACAGTGGCTCTATTAGCTCAACTACTTCATTTGCAGGGAGGGGAGTCTATTTTAGAAATTGGAACTGGCTGTGGTTATCAAACTGCTATTTTGGCAGGATTGTCGAAACAGATTTATACTATCGAAAGATTACATTCTCTCATCTTGAAGGCGCGAAGTAATTTAAAGCGACTCGAAATTAAGAATGTGATATTAAAATACGGAGATGGAAGTCAGGGTTGGAAAGCCTATGCACCTTTTGATGCGATTGTGGCTGCAGCTGTTTCACCTCAAATTCCAAAGCCTTTGTTAGAACAATTATCGGAGAGGGGAAGATTAGTTGTTCCTATTGCGAAAGATGGAAAGCAGCAATTGGTTTGTGTTACGAAACAAAAAGATCAATTTCACGAGGAAGTAATCGAAGATTGTCGTTTTGTTAAAATGGTTGGAAAACATGCTTTTGGAGATTCTAAGTCTCACAGTAAATCTCTTGGGTCAGGGAGGGAAATATACAAGGATTTTGGAAAGCATTCAAAAACACTAGGAACTGCTCCGTTGAGAAGGAGAGTGTTTCCTTAGATTTTGGGGGATTTAGACAGAAAAAAATCCTTCAGGGGATTTGTTTGATTGTATGTCTCTTGTTTCTAAGTTCTTGTAGTGATTTTGCCTCGATATTCAAAAAAGGTTCTTCTCGTTCTTCTAAAACTTCCAAACAATCCCAAGGAAGAAAAATTGCAGGTACTAAAAATCGAAATGGTAGTGGCAAAGTAGTAAAAGGGGTTTTTGTTTGGCCAGTGAAAGGAGAGGTAAGTTCAGGATTTGGCTCAAGAGATGGCAGACCTCATGATGGGATTGATATTCGGGCTCCCAAGGGAACTCCTGTCAAAGCAAGTGCAGGAGGAGAAGTGATCTTTTCTGGGAAAATGAGTGGTTATGGTAATTTGCTTGTGATTCGTCATAGTCAGGATTATTTCAGTGCTTATGCTCATAATGATGAGTTGGAAGTAAAAGAAGGTAAAAAAGTAAGTCAGGGAGATTTGATTGCAAAAGTAGGTGATACCGGGCATGCCAGTGGTTATCATTTGCACTTTGAGATTCGTCAGGGATCTACTCCGATGGATCCTTTGTTGTTTTTACCCTAAACATTATTTCCTCTCCTTGCAAAGGAGGGGGTGTTCTGGAGAGAAAATTTTATGGAAGAAATTAAAAAAGTGATTCGGGATGTGCCTGATTTCCCAAAACCTGGGATTATTTTTAAAGATATCACCCCTATTTTACAAAATGCCGATGTTTTTCAAAAAACAATTCAAGCTTTAGTTAAACGATACCAAGGTAAAAATTTTGATAAAATTGCGGGAGTGGAATCTCGAGGCTTCTTGTTTGGAGCTGCTTTGGCTTATGCTTTAAATAAAAGTTTTGTATTGGTTCGTAAAAAAGGCAAGCTTCCCTGGAAAACAGTGAGTATGACCTATGATTTGGAATATGGTAGCGACACGATCCAGATGCATGAAGATGCAGTAAGTCCAGGAGAGATTGTGTTGCTGGTGGATGATTTGTTGGCTACGGGTGGTACTTCGCTTGCAGCTTGTGGACTCATTCAAAAAATGGGGGGTAAAATTTTTGAATGTTGTTTTGTAGTCGAACTTGATTTCCTTCAGGGTCGTGAGAAGTTGAAAAATATTGAGACATATTCCTTAATTCATTATTAATTTATTATTCGCCCCCGTAGCTTCCGCCAGAGGCGGACCAGCCTCTGGCTGGCAGTGGAAAAATTTCATTAAAGTTTTATCGCCCCCGTAGCTCAGTGGATAGAGCAGCGGTTTCCTAAACCGTTGGTCGCATGTTCGATTCATGCTGGGGGCGCATTCACAAACATGAGCGACAGCGATTGAGGGGGAGTTTCTTTCAGCTTTGCTGAAAGAGGGGGCGACGCGAGCCCCTGTGATCGACCAGCGGTTTCCTAAACTGTTGGTCGCATGTTCGATTCATGCTGGGGGCGCATTCACAAACATGAGCGACAGCGATTGAGGGGGAGTTTCTTTCAGCTTTGCTGAAAGAGGGGGCGACGCGAGCCCCTGTGATCGACCAGCGGTTTCCTAAACTGTTGGTCGCATGTTCGATTCATGCTAGGGGTGTGTAGAAAATTAAAATTTAAATAACACATTAATTTCAATTAGTTACGCTAATAATCCTTTTGGGTGTTTTGAGCCAAAGGTTGACACCACTTCTGATTTTTATAATAATTCTAAATAGTTATCATTTTTATCCCTTAAACCTTGTGCGAGGGGGTCTTATGAATAAGTCAGAACTGATTGAGATTATTGCGGAAAAATCACGTGTCACAAAAAAGAAAGCAGAAGATGTCGTTAATTTAATTTTTGACTCCATGACCCATGCTTTGGAAAAAGGTGAAAGAATTGAAATTCGTGGACTTGGAAGTTTTGTAAGTCGCAGTTACGGGGCTTATACCGGAAGAAATCCTCGGACCAATGAATCAATCCAAGTAAAACCAAAACGTCTTCCCTTTTTTAAGGTTGGGAAAGAATTAAAAGAACGAGTAGATGGAGAAGAGAGCGAGAGCTCCTCAACAGTCGCTTCAAAACCTTCAAACTCTTAAAAATTTAAGTAGGTAGACATGGAAAAAACGAGGGAGGAAAAACTCGCCTTATTGCGTTTATATTTTGCCCCTGGTTTGGGTAAGGTCTATCAGTGTAAATTGCTGGAGCATTTTGGTTCTGCTCATCAAGCACTCAATCAATCTTGGAATGGAATTGCGGTACCCCAAAACTTAGAGGCCAAACCTCATCAAGAAACAGTCATTCAAAAAGCAATTCAAGAACTGGAATGGATCGAAGAGAACCATTGCAATATTATTTCAATATTAGATTTAGATTATCCTCCTTTGCTGAAAAATATTCATGGGGCACCTGCGATTTTGTTTAGTCGTGGAAATTTTACAGATTGGGAAAATCGTATTCCGATTGCTTTTGTAGGAACTCGACGGGCAACAGAGTATGGCAAACAAGTGGTAGAACATTTGATTGCTGAGATGGCAGATTATCCTTTTGTGATCGTGAGTGGATTTGCCTTGGGTTTAGATCGCTTTGCGCATGCAGCAGCTTTAAAAGTTGCTTTACCGACGATTGGAGTTTTAGGAACAGGATTGCAGTATATTTATCCGAAAGAGAATGAAGATATTTTTTATAAGGTTTTGGAGCAGGGTTTGTTTATTACAGAATATTCGCGTGAATCCTTGCCACACCCAGGACATTTTCCTGAACGAAATCGCTTGATCAGTGGGATTTCGCAAGCAGTAGTTTTGGTAGAGACCCCTCAGAAAAGTGGTGCTTTGATCACGGCAGAATTTGCCTTGGAACAAGGGCGGGAAGTGATGGCAGTGCCGGGTTCTGTTTTTTCTCCCTTGCACCAAGGTTGTCACCAAATGATTCAGCAAGGTGCAAAATTGGTTGGGAGTTTAAAAGATATTTTAGATGAACTCGGTTTGGTAGATCGTTCAGAACAAAAAGAAATGCAAGATGAAGTGATTGCAGTTGATCTTAATGAGGTAGAAAAAAGTTTATTTTCCAAAATGAGTCAAGAGCCGCTTCACATTGACAAGCTCACGGAAATCAGTAATCTCGCGCCTTCCTCTGTGTCAGGAAATTTGACTTCCTTGATTTTGAAAGGCCTGATTCAGGAATTGCCGGGAAAATATTTTGTGAAGAATTAATGGCTCGACGAGTTCACCCTGAACGGTTTTATTTTTTCCGTTCGTCCTGAGCTTGTCGAAGGATAAGGATTATGTCTAAAAAACTTGTCATTGTAGAGTCGCCAGCTAAAGCAAAAACCATTGGGAAATATTTAGGTAAAGGTTTTGCCGTAAAAGCATCGATTGGTCATATAAAAGACTTGCCTACCAAAACTTTAGGAGTGGATCTCAAAAAAAACTTTGAGCCTACTTATGAAGTCATCAAAGGTAAAAAGAAGGTGATCGATGAAATTAAAGAGGCGGCCGCCAGTTCAGAAGCTGTTTATCTAGCCACCGACCCTGATCGCGAAGGGGAAGCGATTGCTTTTCATATTGCGGATGAAATTAAGGAAAAGGGTAAAAAAACTAAAAAATCAGCATCTAAGAAAAAAACAAAAGAGGATTCTAAAAAAGAAGAAGGGATTCCTGTTTATCGAGTTTTGTTTAATGAAATTACCAAAAAATCAGTTCAAGAAGCAATTTCCAAACCTCAAGAACTCGATCAGAAACTTTTTGATGCCCAACAAGCCAGACGTGTTTTGGATCGATTGGTGGGATATCAAATTAGTCCTTTATTGTGGGATAAAGTGCAGCGAGGTTTATCAGCAGGCCGTGTTCAATCCGTGGCAGTGCGAATTATTTGTGAACGCGAAGAAGAAATCGCAAAATTTGTGGCAACGGAATACTGGAGTATTCAAACCAGGTTAGAAGGTTCTCAGAAACCCTTGTTTGTCGCTAAGTTGATTGGCAAAGAAGGTGAAAAAATAGAAGTTAATAAAGGCGAAGAAGCGGAGAAAATTAAAAAGGATCTTGAGAAAGCCAATTATGTTTTAAAAGAGGTTATTAAAAAGGAAAGAAAACGTCATCCTTTCCCTCCTTTTATTACCAGTAAACTGCAACAAGAGGCAGCTCGCAAACTTGGATTTACCGCTAAAAAAACCATGATGTTGGCACAAAGGCTTTACGAAGGTGTTGAGTTGGGTGAAGGCGATGTGGTCGGTTTGATTACCTATATGCGTACAGATTCTACGCGTATTTCGAATGATGCTTTGGATGAAGTGCGTGGTTTTATAGTTGAGAAATACGGGAAAGATTTTTTGCCAGATCATGCCAATATTTATAAAACTAAAAAAGCAGCTCAAGACGCGCATGAAGCGATTCGACCTACCTCCATGGCGAATACTCCTGAAAATGTAGCGCCGTTTTTGGAAAAAGATGCTTTGAAATTGTATGACTTAATTTGGAAAAGATTTGTGGCTTGCCAAATGACTTCAGCGGTTTTTGATCAAACCACTTTTAACATCCAAGCAAGCTCTTATGATCTTCGAGCGACGGGATCAGTCTTGAAATTTGCAGGTTTTATTTCGGTTTACATGGAAGGTAAAGACGAAGGCAATGCAGAAGAAGATGATGAAGCAGAAAAAACTTTACCTGATTTGGCTGAAGGGGAATCCTTGAAACTCCATGAGATTATTCCTGAACAACATTTCACTCAGCCGCCCCCTCGATTTACGGAAGCCAGTTTGGTGAAAGAGTTGGAAGAAAAAGGAATTGGTCGACCTTCCACTTACGCCAGTATTCTTTCTGTTATTCAGGATAAAAAATATGCCACGAAACAAGAAGGTAAATTTTATCCGAGTGAATTAGGTAAAATTGTTAACAAATTGCTCACTGAAAATTTCCCGGATATTCTCAACGTACAATTCACTGCGAAAATGGAAGAAGAGTTAGATGAAGTAGAAGAAGGAAAAATAGCCTGGACGCAAGCTCTGACGGACTTTTATGGGCCCTTTAGCCAAACCTTGCAAAAAGCTAAAGTGAACATGAAAGATATTAAGCGCCAAGAAATTGCTACAGAATTTGCCTGTGAAAAATGTGGCAAACCGATGGTGGTGAAATGGGGACGTCACGGGGAGTTCATGGCTTGTAGTGGTTATCCTGAATGTAAGAGCACAAAAGAAATTCAAAGAGGAGAGGGAGGTAAAATTACGCCTCAAGAAACTCCGACCACTGATGAAAAATGTGAAAAGTGTTCTTCTCCCATGATTGTGAAGCGAGGTCGCTTTGGAGTTTTTCTGGCTTGTTCTGCTTATCCAAATTGTAAATCGACTAAAGCCATTTCAATCGGTGTGAATTGCCCAGAATGTAATTCTCCTTTGGCAGAACGACGCTCCAAACGCGGAAAATCTTTTTACGGTTGCACGGGCTACCCTAAATGTACTTTCGCTCTCTGGGATAAACCTCTCAATGAAGCCTGCCCTCAATGTGGTTCCAAATATTTACTTCAAAAATATTCTAAAAAGGATGGCGCAAAAATTAAATGTCCTAATAAAGAATGTGACTACGAAAAATTACCGGCTGAAACTGCTTCAGCTTAGAAAAAGGAATTAGAAAATAAAAAACCCCTACATCTTAATCGATGTAGGGGTTTTGTTTGTAAGTTTCGAGTTTTACTTTCCTGGAGGGACTGCTGCTCCGGGAGGTGTTGCTACTGGTGGCTGAGCTGCTGCAGCAGGAGGTACTGCATCTGCTTTGGGCGCTGCGACGGTTCCCACTAGTTTTGATTCTGCAGCTTCGAGCTTATCGGTATCTACCCAGAACATCACGCGGCGGTTTTTCTCGCGAGCCCAGTTAAGGTTTTTCACACGTTTGCCACCTTTGCTCCAATCCAGAGTTTCAGGAACAATCGGGTTTGATTCACCCATTCCTACCGATCGTAAACGATCTGGATTTATTCCCAGAAGAATCATGGCAATTTCTACCGCTCGACCGCGATTTTCAGAAAGAATCTGATTGTCAGGGGTTCGACCGTCCGTGATACTCACGTGGGCTTCAATGAGTACTGGTATTTTTTGGACCATTTCTTTGAGTTGGTCAGGAGTCATTTTGCTGGCTCTGACTCCGCGCATGGGTTTCTCACCATTTAGTTGAGCAACGACATCTTCCAATGCCAAGAGTTCATTACCAGCGAAAATACCTTTGAAAGCTCTTTGCAAGCTTTGGTCATTAGCTGTAAAACGTTTACCTTTATTTGCTTCGAGAAACTTCTCGATTTTATCCATATCGGGGCCACGTTTTCCAAGACCTTCATTCTTTTTACCGTAATCAGGCTGACCTGCTACGAAGTTCAAGGGAGGAAACTGAGCAAATCCTAAACCACCCAAAGCATCCACAACATTTCGAGTGGGTTTACCCAAGGCAAAATACATAAAATGAGTACGTTCTTCGATTCGGGTTCTGAAAATGTCGAGTGCACGTCGATCTTGCATCAATCGATCTAAGAGAGCTTCAGATTCTGCGCAATCGGTTGGCAGAACCATGCCTTCAGGCAATTCTGTGACTTGAGGAAGTTCAAGTTCAAAATGATTATAGCCATCTGGGTAAGCCGTTTTTGCTTTTGTTTCAAACTCCGATTTTTTACTGGCAAAGAATTCGGACTCAACTTTGGCTTTTTCTGCGGCGTTAAGTTCTGCCAGTTTTTTGTCTTTTGCAGGTTGATCTTTTAAGCTTTTGTCTTCGGCCACTGTTTTTTCAAACTCCACTTTTTTGGCGGCTAATGCATCGCTCACTGCTTTTTCAAGTTGAGGTTTTACACTAGGATCTTCTGAAACACTTGCTTCAAGCTTTTTAATATAACCCGTTCTTAAAGCTGCCAGAATTTTTTCAGGACTATAACCTTTTTTCTGTAAGAGGCTTGCTAAGCGTTTAAATTCTTCATGTTCTGCAATTGTTTTTTCTTGAAGTTCTTTTAATTCACCAATGATACTTTCAAGGGTAGGTCGATCTGCACGGCAGAGCAGAGTATCTACACGACTTTCTTTTTGGATACTTCCAGGCCAGGCGAGAGGAACTGTAAGTCGAGGCCCTGTTGACCAGAAAGAGTAAGGATTAGGTCCTCGAGCTTCAGGAATATGGCCTGTTTCGGCATACCAGCTGAGTTGTACTGAATCACCGGCTTTATTCACTTTCACACCAAAAATATCGGCTTCTGCACCGATGCTGTAACCGAAGCCTCGAGTAGGAGCCACAGAAAAATGTTCTCCTGCAGTTGTTTCACCTGCTCCATAAAGCAAACCACCATAAAGTGAAATGCGAGAAGGAAGTAATACAGACCAACCAGCCATGGAATTTTTCCAATCGAGCCCAAAGTTAGCAGTTAATTGTCCTAAATCCATACCTGATCCACCAGTGGCGCGATCGCCTCGATGTGCTTGATACGCCACACGAGGTCCTAAAAAGAGAGAACCCCAGTTGCCTAAGCGGGTAAGTCTAAAATCAGCGGCCAGAGATAAATCTACAAAAGTGAAAGCGCTATTGGCTGTATTTGCATTGCCTGCTTTATCAAAGAGGGTGGCATTTTTGCCGCCAATGCCTGCAAAAGGAGTGATGCTCAAGCCAGGTCGTAACACAAAACGATCATCAGGAGGTGTGACTGAAACAGTCGTTTCACCCGTTTTAATCACTTTGGGCGATGGTTCTGCTGGAGCAGGTGTAATTTTTTCAGCTTGTGTACCCTTGGATGATGTTGTCGCTGTTGGATCTTCAGGTAGTGCAGGTGGTTCAATTTTTGTTTCTACTGTTGCAGTTCCTTTAACGGGAGGTGCCATGATCCTCTCTCCTTTATTACAAATGAATCAGAAGAAAGGCCTGGTATAGGCTTAAATTTGGGTGGGAATTTCGTGTGCCCCCACTCAAAACTCTTCTGAGAAAGTTTTGTTTACTACGCTTTCGAAAAATAATGTTAAATTTTCGATGTAATAAATATCGAAGTCTTTTGCAGTAAGTTGCTTAAAAATGTGAAGAGAATATATTTAGAAAAAAAGCAGGTGACATTCCTGGAGTCAAAAGTCCATGAATTAACATTGATAACTTATCAAAATTATTAGGAAAAGTAAAAACCCCATCCGTAAAAAAAACGGATGGGGTTTAGTTTGTTTCAGGCTTGTAGAATCGCTCTTTTAGTGAGCTGAAGCATCCGCTGGAGTTCCTCCATCGGGTCCAATTGTTTGGACAGTTCTTCCTGAGGGAGAAACGCCTGCATCACTTGGGTTTGCCGCCTGGAATTCATTACGTAAGTTTGTGCAAATTGCATCGGAGCTACTGCTCGGATCACAAATATACATTTCTACCCGACGGTTGGTGACAAGGCGCAGGGCCACTTCGTCACGGAAAATGGGCCCACGAATTCCATCTCTATGAAGCATACGAATTTCTGCTGGGGTGATGCGATGAGGTTCGTGGCCATGATCTTGATCGTAATAATAAATGGTATTATTTTCACCCCGTCCGAGGGCATGAAGCCTTTCGGGATTGACTCCTAACAAAATCAGCGCAGCACGAATTGAAGCTGCACGTCGGAGTGAGAGTCTTCCGTTCATAGCGTCATTTCCTCGAGTATCGGTGTTACCGACAATGTAGAAATCAAGGTTTCGTAAACTATCTGTTTTGAGATCCTCTGCAATATGTTGAATCACTTCAATGCTAGGTGAATATTCCGTATCTGGAGCGCCTGCATCTGCACTTGCTTGAGCCTGAGCTGCATTGCGACGGGTACGTACAAAAATACCCCGGAATAATTCTTCGATCTCATTTACAGTGAGTGGAGTTCTATTGCCATTAGCATCTGCGGGATGACTACTCAAATAGCCTTGGACCGCGCTATCGATGGTCGCAATATTAGCACGAGCATCTGTCACTCGGTCTGGTGCACCTTGAGGTCTTGCCGTTGCAAAATGAATTTCTTGCAAGCGAGTAATTGCACGGGTCGCTGCTGGGACTGCAGAAGCAGGAGCAGAACCTAAACCTTGTAATCGAGCATTTTGTTCTGCCAAGTCATCTGCACGATTTTCAAGCGCATTGAGTAAGTTGTTGAGTCCTTCACAATCTTCGGGAATGGCTCGAGTTTCATCCTGGTTGGTATCCACAATAGGTTCATAACCTGCAATGTTATTTAAATTCATTCTGGGATAACGACGAGTCATTTCAGTTCTTAAACGCTCATTTTCTTGGCGTAAGGAAGCAATCGCAGGGCGAAGTTCTTCAATACGAGCTCGCATGCTTTCGGGAGTACGTCCCACTTCTGCACAAATCGTGGCACCGGCTACTTGGACGGTGCTAGGAACAGAATGAGAGCTAACTCCTAAAGTAAATCCTAATAAACTACTTGCAAAAATATCACGGGAATCGCCTCCTACACTTTGAACTGCATTGGGAGTGAAGGAAAGAGTGGGGGCCCAACAAGCATCAATCGAAGTGCCAGGGCTTACATAAAAACGAGCTCCAGCGCAGCCTTGAGCGGCCACTGTTAAACCTTGATTTAAATGGGTCCAATCAGCACGTCCGGGGATTTGAGATCTTCCAAATAAATAAGCACCGGAAACATTGCCACCGAAGAGAAAAGCAAAAGCTCCATTGCCAGGACGAATTTCGCCTTCAAGACC
>CAYYEM010000045.1:6491-11805 GCA_964470915.1 uncultured Pseudomonadota bacterium | reverse complement strand
GAAGACGGAAATGGCGATGGGGTGCCAGATTGTACTGAGCCTTCTGATATTCGTCTGCCTTTTCAAGCGGCAAAATGTTCCTACTTTTATTATGTGTTTGGAACCCGACCGGGGCAGGATGGAATTTATAATGATGAAACTGGCGAACTCTTTTTTCCAGATGTGAAGCTAAGGCTCTTGAACCCTTATCATGCCACGGTGCTCGATTATGATTCGAATCTTCCTACGAATACAGAATTGCGTGCTTCGATTTCTACCCTTACTTTTGATGGTTTAAGCGCTGGAGCTTTGCCTTTAGTGCCAGACCCTCGTTTAAGTAGTGCTGATATTGCCATGCCAGATGATATTGCCAAAAATCTGCTTGCAAGTTCCAATCATCGTTGTCCAGAAGGCTGGGTGCCTTGGGATGCATCTAAAAAACCAGCGATTGGTTGTTTTATTAAAAAGAGCAGCCCCTATTATTTAAAGGGCTATCCTGCCAGACCCCTTCCTGGGGGCGAATATAGCGTGGTTTTAGGGATGATGAGTAAACTCAATCCTGTAGGAGCTCCTGAAAATGTCCCAAGTTTTATGGCTAATGGGCGTATGTGGGTCGCTTTATTGGGTCGTTTAAGCTCCATGTAATGCCATCAATTTAGTCACAGTTTATTTACTTGTAAATAACCATCCTTTTAGTTACTTAATCTAGCAACTTTTTTTTTGACGCATCGAATAAAAGGTGTTGTTTTTGTTTAAAATACCTTGTATTTGAAATGAGTTACGATACTCATTTAAAGGAGTTTTTTATGACGATTCTGGGGGCACGACCGGGCGTCGCTTTAAATATCGCTTCTTTGGTAACTGGGGCGTCTGCTGAAAATAAGCCAGTAGAAGTTAATTCAGTTTTTTCTCCACCGCTTTCTTTTTCTTTTCTTGCTCCACCGCGAGCTCAAGGTTCTTCTTTTCTAGATCGAAGAGCTCAAATGTGGGTTTCTCCTGTCACAAGCAATCAGTTTCAAATTGATCAATTTTCAAAAACATTTGTAGAAGATGTTCAAAGTCCTTGGGCTTTTGCTTTGGTAGCTGGTGCTGGGACTTTAGTAAGGTCTGCCCAATGGGGATTGAATATTGAAAGAACGGGTTATTTTTTTAAAAACTTTGCTGCAAGCATGAGTTTGAAAAATGCAGGGATCGCAACATTACCTTTTGGCCTTGTAGCTTGTTCTGGGGCAGATGATTCTAACGGACCTTTTCGAGTGGGCAAAGCAGATGCCGGACCTGATTTGTTATCCGATGGGGGAATCAAGCTGGACTCAGATCAAGATGGAGTACCGGTCGGTTTAGATTGTGATGATCAAGACCCAAACACCTTTCCTTTAGTGGGAGAGCCAAGAACGATTGAGCTTAGACAAAGTACAAAAATTTGTCCGGGAGTTTATAATGGTTTTTCATTAAGAGTCCCTAATGGAACTAAAGATATTCAAGTGATTGGAGAGGGTGTTATTTTAGATGGTCGTGTGGGTGGTAATGCTATGGCCACTTCTGCGCTTCGCGTGATTAATGGAGATAATATCGAATTATCAGGCTTTAGAATTTTGTACTATAATGAACCAGTGGGTGTGGTGGGCATGGTGACAGTAGAAGCTTCTAGAAATGTGCAACTTTACGATTTGAATATTACTGGAAATAAAGGGAATTGGCCTGTTAGAATTTCA
This sequence comes from uncultured Pseudomonadota bacterium, assembly GCA_964470915.1. Classification (GTDB taxonomy): domain Bacteria; phylum UBA10199; class UBA10199; order JADFYH01; family JADFYH01; genus CAYPXN01. The sequence goes on along the minus strand of CAYYEM010000045.1, from coordinate 10,111 downwards.
AATTCAGATGATACGACCTTAGAAAAGGTGCTTACTTATACTCATTCTGATCGTGGCATTTTTCTTGAAAACAGCAAAAGGACCACCATCAAAGATTCTCGCTTTAATTCAGAAAAACCTTATGACTATGGAGCACCTGCTTATGCTTTGGTGTATGTAGAAGGAGGGGCGAATAATACTCTCATCGGTTGTCATATGTTCACAGGGCAGGCTAAAGGCTTATATGTAAAAAATTCGCTAGGTTTCCAAGGAATCGAAATGGTGATTAGTGGAAATGGAGATTCAGGGATGTATCTAGAAGATGCGCGGGGTGGCTTTTACAGAGATAGTAATATCAACAATAATTTAGGTTATGGTCTCTATATTCTACGCAATACACGCAATAATACTTTTTCAAAAAATAATTTTACTTCGAATGCTATGGGACCTTACGGTGCGAGAGATGTAGATCCAACTGATGCGCCATTAAGTGCAAATACTTTCTTAAACAATACTCCCCAACCTTAAGACAACTCCTCCCAGTCTCCTCTTTCAGCCAGAGGCTGATCCGCCTTTGGCGGAAAGAGGAAGAGATCAAGGAAACATTATTTATTTGTAGGCATTTTGGGTTGAAAGGGTTGAAGTTGTAAGCCTCCATTGGTAACCGATTGCATCATTTGAAAGAGCTCATTTTGTCTTTTGAGTTCCTGAGCTTTATAGCGAGCTTGTTGCAGTGAAGCATCTCCTGGCGCATTTTTGAGTGCTAAGTCTAAATATTCAATCGCTTTAGCCCAATCTTTCACCTCTAAAAAAGTGTTTCCAATACTTCCATATACTTTTGCCAATTGTGCAGGGCTTGCTGAATCAAGAGGTTGTGTAAGAGCTTTTTGGTAATATTGTATGGCTTGTTCGGGTTGTTTCTTGAGATTAAACAATTCTCCTAGCAAGAAAAAGAGAGTAAAAGAGGGAGTACCCATCTCCGCTCCCTTTTGGAGGTAAGGCAAGGCTTCCTCCGCTTTTTTATTCATCAATAAAGCACGCCCGTAAGACTCATAAAAATCTTTTTGGTAACGATGAGGAGTAGGAAGAATTTTCAAGGCTTCTTCAGCTTGTTTATAATATTGAGCTGCTGAATAGTAACTTCCTGTAAATTCTGAGCAAGCGGCAAGTTTAAATAATACAAGAGCATGGTCGCAGCCTCCTTTGATGGCGTCTTTTAGAAAGGCGATGGATTTTTCACAGTCCTGTTGGTCGTAAGCTTCGAAACCTTGTTTAACTTCATTGCTGCAAGATTTTGGTTTGTTGGAGTTTTTTTTGTAATACCCAAAATCATCATATTGAGGGGCTGTTTTGGAGCTTGCTTCTGCAGAACTTGAGCTGGCAGCAGGAGCAGGATTGAGTGAAAGATTAGGTAAAGTTTGGCTATTTCCTAATGAAGGGAAACAGCTGAGGTAAGTTATTGAAATGATAGAGGATAAAAATAAAATTTTTTTTCTTTTCATGATCTTGAACCTTTTTGAAAAACTGTATTGCATTGTATCACGGCATTGTGTTACTCGAAAACGCTAATTTTTTCACAGTTTTGTGAAAGTAAACTATCACTCACGACTTGTTCTTTCTTCGATAGAAAGTCTTGAGGGCTCGGTGTTCTCGCGGTGCGGGAGTCGCTCTCTGGAAAAGTCGGTGGTTTAACCAAAAGGAGAAAATATGTTTGAGCTAGATATGAAAGAGCTCCTCGAAGCTGGAGCTCATTTTGGTCATCAGACCAAGCGTTGGAATCCAAAAATGAAACCCTATATTTATGGGGTTCGAAATGGGATTCACATCATCGATCTTTCCAAAACTCTTCCCATGGCAGTTCAAGCTTTTGAATTCGTGAAGGACAAAGTAGCGAATGGTGAAGATGTTTTATTTGTAGGTACCAAGAGACAATCCCAAGACATTATTCGTGAAGAAGCGGAACGCTGTGGCATGTATTATGTTTGTCAACGTTGGCTGGGGGGGACTCTGACAAATTTTAAAACCGTAAAAGCATCGATTGATCGCCTTAAAGATCTTCAAACTAAAAAAGAAGATGGTACTTTTGCTGTTTTGTCTAAAAAAGAAAATCTTCAAATTGATCGTGAAGTTGAAAAACTTGAAAAATCACTTGGTGGAATCAAAACCATGACTCGTGTTCCTGGTGTCATTTTTCTTGTGGATCCAAAGAAAGAAAAAATTGCGCTTCATGAAGCCAGTGCTTTGTATATTCCAGTTGTAGCGATGGGCGATACTAACTGTGATCCTGATGGAGTCGATTATCTTATTCCCAGTAATGATGATTCAATTCGTGCGATTCGACTGGTAGCTGCAGGCATTGCGAATGCAGTGATGGCAGGACTTGAAGAACGTGAACAACGTGCTCGCGCAGCAGGAAATCAACCAGCAAGCAATGAAAAGAAAGCAGGTCGTGAATCCAAAGCTGGCAGTAAAGGTTCTGCTTATGTGAGCAAACCTGAATCATTTGATGAATCAGAGAGCGTGGAATCTTTTTCCGCGAAAGCTGAAGTCGAAGTGATTGAAGAAGATAAAAAGGAATAGTTTGAGCTAAGGGTGACGCATGCGTCTCCCCTACGAAAATAGGAGTATTTATGGCAGAGATTACAGCAGACATGATTAAAGATTTGCGAATTAAAACAGGCGCTGGTTTGTTAGATTGCAAAAAAGCCCTGATGGAAAGTAATGGGGATATCGACGCAGCGGTAGAGTTTCTCCGTAAAAGCGGAGCTGCTAAAGCAGATAAAAAAACGGGTCGTATTACTTCAGAAGGACGCATTTCGCTGAAAGTTGATGGCAATAAAGCAGTGATGGTAGAAGTAAATTCTGAAACAGACTTTGTGGCAAAAAATCCAGAGTTTCAGGCTTTTTCAGATGAGGTAGCTGCTTTAATTCTTCAAACTCAAGCTAGTAATTTAGATGCTTTGTCTAAAGCTTCGTTCAAAGGTGCGACTTTAGAAGAAGCCTTGAAAAGTTTGATTGCTAAAATTGGAGAAAATATTTCGGTGAGACGTTTTGCCCAGTTGCAAGCTTCTGCAGATGAAGTGTTGGGTTCTTATGTTCACATGGGAAATAAAATTGCCGTTTTAGTAAAACTGAAAGGCCCTCAAGCTAAAATTACTGATGCGGTCACTCGAGATGTAGCCATGCATGTTGCTGCAAGCGCTCCTCAATATCTTACACGTGAAAATATTCCTGCAGAGATCATTGCAAAAGAAAAAGAAATTTATTTGGAGCAAATGAAAGATTCCGGTAAACCAGCAAATGTGCTTGAAAAGATCATTGAAGGAAAAGTGGCAAAATTTGCTGATGAAGTTTGTTTGGTGAATCAAGTGTTTGTAAAAGATCCTACAGGCAAACAAACCGTGAATCAATTTTTGAAGCAGATTGATCCTTCTATTTCAGTAGTAGATTTTGTTCGATATCAAGTGGGTGAAGGCCTTGCCAAAAAAGAACAAGATTTTGCCAGTGAAGTAGCAAAAGCAGCACAGTCTTAAGTTAGGGTGTAATGTTATGAACAAACCTAAGTATAAAAGAGTACTTCTAAAGCTTTCAGGTGAATCCCTGATGGGCCCTAAAGGTTATGGGATTGATCATGACGTTGT
>CAYYEM010000045.1:0-6391 GCA_964470915.1 uncultured Pseudomonadota bacterium | reverse complement strand
ATCCAAAAAGTGGTGGAGCCTTACATCCGACGTAGGGCGACCCGTCATCTTGAAAAGAAAAGGGTGATTATTTTGGCTGCAGGTACAGGAAATCCTTTTTTTTCTACAGATACTGCCGCTGCTCTTCGAGCGGTTGAAATAAAAGCCGAAGTGATTTTAAAGGCGACTAAAGTAGATGGTGTGTACGATAGTGATCCTAAGAAAAATAAAGATGCAAAACGATTTGTAGATTTGAGTTACATGGATGTTTTAAGCCGCAATTTGAAAGTGATGGATTCAACTTCTATTTCTCTTTGTATGGATAATAAAATACCTATTATTGTTTTTGATCTTTTTAAACGTGGTAACATGCAGCGTGTGATCTTAGGTGAAAACATTGGAACTTTGATTCATGCATGAATCTAATGATGGTATTGAGCAAAAAATAAATTGATTTTGTTTTTTTGCAAACAAACACACAAGGCGGGTGGGGCGAACTTCACAATCCCCCAATCTTAAATGAGGAGCTTATGGCGTCAAATCCCTTGATTGCAGAACTCAGACAAAAAATGGACAAATGTACCAAGGCTCTCCAAGGTGAACTTTCGAAAGTTCGTACTGGCAGGGCTTCTCTCAACTTGTTGGATGATGTAAGAGTAGATTATTACGGAACTCCTACTCCCTTGCAGCAAGTCGCTACATTGGGTGTTCCTGAGCCTCGTTTGATTACTATTGCTCCTTGGGATCCAAAAGTGATTCCTGATATTGAAAAAGCAATTTTAAAATCAGGCTTAGGCTTAAGTCCTACTAACGACGGGAAAATAGTGCGTTTACCTATTCCAACTCTCACAGAAGAACGCAGACGAGATTTGGTGAAAATTGTCAAGAAACAGGGGGAAGAGGGCAAGGTAGCTGTTCGTCATGTGCGTCGCGAAGGAATGGATGTTTTAAAGAAAATGGAAAAAGATGGGCATGTTTCCAAAGATGATGTGAAACATTTAGAAGATGAAGTAGAAAAGCTAACTCATGAGTTTGTTGAGAGAGCAGATCATTTGATTAGCGCCAAAGAAAAAGAACTCTTGGAAGTTTAAAATAATTTTATGATGGAAATAGACCTTTGTAAAATTCCTCAGCATGTTGCCATTATTATGGATGGTAATGGCCGTTGGGCTCAAAAGAGAAATTTAAATCGTTTGGAAGGTCACAAAAAGGGAAGTGAAGTCGCAGAAGATATTGTGGATGCTTCTTTAGACTTGGGTATCAAATACTTAACCCTCTATGCTTTTTCCCAAGAAAACTGGAAGCGACCCGGTGAAGAAGTGGTGGGTTTGATGGATCTTCTTCATTACTTTCTTATTTCTAAAAAAGAAAAATTCATTCAACAAAAAGTTCGTCTTTGTGCGATTGGAGAGATTGAAAGTCTGCCAGTTGCAGTGAAGGAAGTATTGCTTTCTATTATTGATGCCACCCGATCTTTTGATAAACTTACCTTGGTCTTGGCTCTTTCATATGGCTCACGAAATGAAATTTTGAGAGCAGTACAAAAAATCATTAAATCAAAACAGGCCGCCGAAGGCGGAGCAGCCCCTGGCATGGAGGGAGCGAAACAAGCCCCTATCATTAGTGCCGAAGATTTTTCAAAGTTTTTGGACACAAAATCTTTTCCAGATCCAGATTTGTTGATTCGTACTAGCGGTGAATATCGAATGAGTAATTTTTTGCTTTGGCAAATGGCCTACACTGAACTTTACTTTACTGAAACACTCTGGCCTGATTTCAATAAAACAGAATTGATTTCTGCCATTTCCGAATATCAAAGAAGAGAACGCCGCTTTGGTCTTACCAGTGATCAGTTGAGAGAATTTGATTAATATCATGTTCTCCTCCTCTTCAGATTAAGGGGAGCATGATGACGAGATTCATAACATTTTCTAAACTCCTCTTAGTAATCAAAAGAGGTGAAAGTTAAGTATTGAGGGATTATTTTTGAACAGCGTCGATTTAAAAAAAATTTATTGGGGCATAGGGCTAGCTATTTTAGTCACTTTGTTTGTTTTTTTTGCACCCCTTTGGATGTTTAAAATTCTTATCGCAGCTGTTTCCGTTGCCTGTCTGATCGAATTTATGAACATTGCTCTTCCGAAGCATCCATCTTCAGCCCCCCGCTTAGGAGTCGTGTTAGGTGGGCTTTTCTCAATCATGATTTTATTTGTAAAAGATACGGAGTTATGGACGACCGGTATGACCGGAATTTTAATGGTTACCTTTGGTTATTATCTTTTTGTGAAACACGAACTCAATCTTGTTCTTTCTCAAATTGCGATTACTATTTTTGGTTGTGTGTATGTGGGATGTTTTTTTTCCTATGCGGGGTTGCTGAGGGCTTTAGATCATGGTGTTTTTTGGATTTTTTTACTCGCAGGTGCAACTTTCATGGCAGATACTAGTGCCTATTTTGTAGGGCGCTGGATCGGGCGACATAAATTGGCACCTCAAGTATCTCCCGGAAAAACCATTGAAGGTATGTTGGGAGGGATTGCGGGAAGTATTTTAGCTGTCTTTCTTTGTAAGTGGATTTTTTGGCATGGGTTTTTGAATCGAGATATTTTTATTTTGGGCATTTTGATTGGCTTGATAGGTCCCTTGGGTGATCTATCAGAATCTTTGATTAAAAGAAGTGTGGGTGTGAAAGACTCTGGAAATATTATTCCAGGACATGGTGGCTTGCTCGATCGACTTGATGCCGTGTTTTTTACGGCTCCTGTAGTTTATTATTACGCGAAGTTATTATATTAATTTTATGATCAAAAATATTTCCATATTAGGTTCGACGGGTTCTATAGGTACATCTACCTTAGATGTTGTCCGGAACAATCCTAGCCGCTTTCGTGTCTTAGCCATGGCTTGTGGCAGCAATCTAAATCTTTTTAAAGAACAGATATTGGAATTTAAACCTCGATGTGTCAGCGTTTCTGAAGAAAGAGATGTTTTAAAACTTTCTGAAATGTTGTCATCTTTGCATGACATTCCTGAAATTTTTTTTGGTCAAGCAGGTGCGATCAAAGTAGCGACTTATCCTGAATCTGATTCTGTAGTTTCTGCGATAGTGGGAGCCGCAGGCTTAGTGCCTACACTATGTGCAATCGAAGCTAAAAAAGAAGTTGCCCTTGCCAATAAAGAAACCATGGTGATTGCGGGAGAATTGATGAGTGCTGCTGCGCAGAAGGCTGGTATTTCAATTTTTCCTGTAGATAGCGAACATAGTGCAATTTTTCAATGTTTGCAGGGTCAAAATAAAAAAGAAGTGAAGCGCTTGATTTTGACTGCATCGGGTGGGCCTTTCCGAAACAAAAGTTTAGATGAACTGAAGCGCGTGACTTTAGCTCAAGCTTTAAAACATCCTAATTGGAATATGGGAGCTAAGATTACGATTGATTCTGCCACTCTCATGAATAAAGGTTTAGAAATTATTGAGGCACGTTGGTTGTTTGATGTGCCTTCTGAAAAAATTGATGTGGTAGTGCACCCTCAAAGTGTCATTCATTCGATGGTAGAATATATAGATGGCTCTGTAATAGCTCAATTAGGAATTCCTGATATGCGGACTCCTATCGCTTATGCTTTAAGTTATCCTGAACGCCTAGCCAATAAACTTCCCACTCTTGATTTTTTTAAAATTAAAGAATTGCAATTTGAGGAACCAGACACCCATCGTTTTGAATGTTTAAAACTCGCTCGTGAAGCTTTGCAAAAAGGAGGAGACGCTCCTTGTGTGCTCAATGCAGCTAATGAAGTTGCCGTAGCAGCTTTTCTGAATGAAGAAATTACGTTTTTAGATATTCCTAAACTGGTTGGAGAAGTGTTAAACTCTCATGCTGTTCAGCCCGCAGATCAGCTGGAAAAACTTTTGAAGACAGATGTATGGGCACGACAAGAGGTAAAAAATCGTATTGAGATGCAAAAAAACGAAATTAAAAATGTAGGGACGAATAGGAATTAAATATTATGACTCTTATTACTTTTGTTTATTTTATTTTAGGTCTTGGACTTTTGGTTTTTATTCACGAACTAGGACATTTCTTGGTAGCGAAATGGTCTGGGATTCGGGTGGAACAATTTTCTTTAGGTTTTGGCCCAAAAATTCTGGGTTTCACCTGGGGTGAGACAGAATACAAAATTTCAATTTTGCCTCTGGGTGGCTATGTAAAAATGTCCGGAGAAGAACCCGAAGAAGGCGCAATTGTCCCCGTTAATGATCCAAGAAGTTTTGCTTGTCAGCCTCTTTATAAGAGGGTCGCAACTGTTTTGGCGGGTCCTAGCATGAATTTAATCTTGGCTCTGATCTTGATGCCCATTGTGTTTCTGATGGGTCGTATGGAGCCAGCTTTTCTTGAACAATCTGTGGTGGTGTTGGGTGTTAAGAAAAATTCTCCTGCCGAAAAAATTCACCTTCAAAAAGGAGATCAAATTCTTGAGATTGATAGTTTTGCAACTCCTACTTGGGATGAAGCGATGCAAAGGATTTTATTGAGTCCTGATGCTGAAGTGAGTTTGAAAATCCGTTCTGTGAGTGGTGTAGAGGAAATAAAAAAAGTAAAATTGGGTACTGCTAAAGAAGGTAAGGTTGGTTTTTTGGGAGTTGAACCCCATCATTTTATTGGGAATGAAGCAATTGTGGATCATGTTTCACCTAATTCTCCTGCCGAAAAAGCAGGATTGTTACCCAAAGATAAAATTGTAAGCATCAGCGGAGTGCTTGTCGAAAATTGGGAAGACATGAGCGAAAAGGTTGCAGCAGCTTCTGGCAAAACCATTCCTGTAGAAGTTCAGCGTGGAAGCGAAAAAATTACTGTGAACCTCACCCCACAATATAATGAAGGTTATAAAAAATGGATTATCGGGATTAGTAAAGCTGTTCCAGAGGGGACAATGTTGAAACGTCATTACACCTTTAAAGAAGCCATCAAGAAGGGAATGAATGAGTTTGGACGTTTGTTTATGCTCACGCTGGAAGTTTTGAAAAAACTTTTTACTTTTCAACTTTCTTATAAAACTTTGGGTGGGCCTATCCAGATTGCAGAAGCAACCGCTAATGCTGCAAAATCAGGGATTGGAGACTTTTTCTATTTTTTGAGTTTTATGAGTTTGCAACTCGGTGTTTTGAATTTGTTGCCTATTCCAGTATTGGATGGAGGCCACCTTTTATTTATGTTGTATGAAGGCATTCGTCGCAAACCTCTTTCAGTGAAGGGGCGAATGATTGCACAACAGATCGGTATGGCTCTTCTGTTCACGCTCATGATTTTAGTGACGATCAATGATATTGATACTGTGTGGGGCTTTAAAAAAATCTTCGCAAAAATTGCAGGTTGGTTTTGAAAATTCTAGCACTCGATACAACTTCAAATATTGGCTCGATTGCTTTGTTGGAAGATGAAAATCTGATTGCAGAACAAAGTTGGGAAAATCCTTCGAGCCACACTTCTGTTTTACCTGTTCAATTAAAAAAAATACTCGAACAAACTCAAAGCTCACTCAATGAAATTGATTTTTATGCTGTGGCAAAAGGTCCTGGTTCTTTTACGGGAATCCGAATTGGTTTAGCTTTTGTGAAGGGGCTTACTTTGCTGAATGAAAAACCGGTGATGGGAATCTCAACACTGGAGGCGATGAGTTTGGCTTATCCAACAGCGTTGACTTGTCCGATTTTGGATGCACGACGTGAACAAATATTTGCTGCAGCTTATGATTCTCAGTTTTCTCTTCAGGAGTTATTTCCTGAAGGAGCTTATAATCCGCTCGATTTTTTTAAAGAAATCAAAGCATTGTCTGAAAAAAAATCAATCCTTCCTCTTTTTATAGGGAGCGGATCGGAATCTTATTCAGAAGAACTACATAAAGTTTTTGGATCTAAACCCTTTAAAATAGAAGTTAAAATGAAAATTCCTTTGGCGAGGATCATCGCCCTTAAAGCCTTCAAATCTAAAAAAGAGATACCCCCCTTTATAAGTAGCCAAGAGTTAAGTCCATATTATCTGCGAGGAGCTGCGGTGGAGTCTTCATTCTAGCTTGAATGGGCAAGTCTTGACAGATCCTTACCCACATATTACAGAGGATGCAAGGCCTTGAAACTATTGCTTTTCTCTGATCTTAGTTCCGGGTACAATGTACTTTACGCCTTTTTAAAGGAGTGACTCATGGAAAAAAGGGATGAGGAGTTGCTTGAACAGTTGATTCCTCTTGAACCTGAATTGAAAGCTTTATGGGATCAGCATCAGAAATATGAAAAGAGGCTCGAAAAACTGGAAAGAAAAAATTACTTAAATCCAGAGGATCAACAGGAAAAAAAGAAACTACAGTTAGAAAAACTAATGGGTAAAACCAGAATCGAACAGATTTTGATGAAGCATCG
>CAYYEM010000044.1:0-12706 GCA_964470915.1 uncultured Pseudomonadota bacterium | reverse complement strand
AAAGTTTTTGTCTCTTTACGCTTCAAGACAAAATTTTGAACTTTTTTCTCAAGTCCTGTTGATTCCTTCAAACTACCCACGAAATAAGGATTAGGCAAAAACCTTACATCTAACACCAAATCACAGGAAGGAGGTATACCGTAACGGTATCCAAATGAAAGCACTGAAAGTGTCATCCGAGAGGCTTCTTTTTTAGATTTAAAAAGCTCTAATAAAGTTTGTTTCAAATGATGGACATTCAAGTGTGTCGTGTCGAGAAAGTAATCTGCCATCAAGGCTAATTTTTCATAGCTCTTCTTTTCTTTTTCAATTGATTGAAGTAAATTTTTTCCTTTAGAGAGCGGATGAGGTCTGCGTGTCTCTGAAAAACGGCGAATTAAGGCTTCTTTGTTTGCATAAAGATATAAAATTTTCAAAAGAGGATATTTTTTTTTGATTTTTAAGATTTCTTTTTCAAAAAGTTTGAAAAAATTTTGATCTCGACTATCAATATGAATAGCTAATCTAAAATTTTTATTTCGAATTGATTTCTCTTGAGCAAGATAAGAACTCAAAAATGCAATAGGCAAACTATCGATACAAAAAAAACCCATATCTTCCAAGCTACGTAACGCTGAAGATTTCCCTGAACCTGAAACGCCTGTTACGATCACAAAGTCTTTAATAACAAACTCCTTGTGCACCTCCTCTTAAGATAAGAGGGGGATGAAGAAAATTCACTCTAAATTTCCCCAAATATCCTTATTCAATTTTTCTTGAGCTAAAATTTCGCGATTGAGTCTTTCATTAAACTCTTGGGCTGAAAAATGCCCCTTAATTTTTAGTAAATGATTTCGGGCAGCCACTTCAATAAGAGTGGTAATATTTCGGCCTGGTCTCACCGGAATAATCACATGAGGAATTTTTAAATCAAGAACGGTATAGCGCTGATCATCGATTCCTAATCGATCGTATTCTTGGTTCGCATCCCACTCTACTAGTTCTACAACAATTTCTACAATTTTCTGATCGCGCGTTGCTGCAACACCAAATAAATCTTTGATATTCAAAATTCCTAATCCGCGGATTTCCATGTGGTGCTTGATAATCCCAGCTCCAGACCCTGAAAGCGTTGCAGGAGGTTTTTTCTTAATCTCAACCACATCATCTGCCACCAAACGATGCCCCTTTAAAATAAGATCAAGAGCACATTCACTTTTACCAATTCCACTTTTACCAATAATAAATATCCCCACTCCAAAAACATCCATCAACACTCCATGCAAAGTGGTGGAAGCGGTCAGTTTATCTTCTAAAAATCGAGTCACACGATTAATAAAAGTACTGGTAAGCAGGTTCGTTGAAAAAAGGGCAATATCGCTTTCTTCAGAAGCTTCTAGCAACTCAGGGGGGATTGCATTTCCTCTTGCAACTACCATACAGGCTAAATCAACCTTGCAAATCTTATCGACAATTTCTTTGAGTTGTTTTTTTGGAAGAGTGTTAAGATAATTAATTTCAGACTTACCCAACACTTGCACACGACCCGAATGTAAATTGGAGGTATCCCCGGTAAGAGCAAGACCAGGTTTTTGAATACGAGGAATAGTGATTTTCTTGATGAGGCCTTTCTTGCCAGACACCAATTCCAGGTTCAGATTATATTCATTATCACGTAAAAAATCTGCGACCTGGATGCTAATCATTAAATTCGGAAATCCAGTAAACTGGATGTCCCGCTCCCCTGGTGAATGAATTCAAACAAAAACAAATATTGTCTGATCTCATTTGGATTAAAAGCTACTTCTTTGCTCTATATCTTTTCGTCTTCTCGGGAAATAATTTCAAATATTTCATCTGCATCTTTAGCCATCATCAGCTGTTCACGAACAGATTTATCTTTGAGAATACGAGAAAGCCTGGAGAGAACCTTTAAATGTAAACCCGAAACATTTTCAGGAGCAATCAAAACAAAAAACAGATGTGCTAATTCACCATCCTGAGATTGAAAATCTATTCCTTCAATACTTCGGCCAAAACATCCCAACATTTTTGTAGCCGTAGGGATTTTCCCATGCGGAATAGCAACCCCCCAACCAATCCCTGTACTACCTAGTTTTTCTCGTTCTTCTAACAAATGACAGACTTCATCTACCTGGAGACTTGGATCTACCTTTACAAGTAACTGCGAAAGTTCTTTAAGCACTTGATGTCGATCTTTAGCTTCCAATTGAGGCAAAATCGCTTCTCGTAAAATGATGTGACTTAACTTCATGATTTATTTATTCCAACTATGACTACAAAAAAGCCCCGCAATGCGGGGCTTTTTTTGATTTTATTCAATTTTTAATCGCCAGAACCATTTAACGCTTGAGCGACTTCATAAGTAGAAGCCGTATGCTTATGTTCTTTTACAATTTCTTTATGTTTGCGTATTTGCCGCTCGATTTTCTCAGTCGCTAAATCAATCGATGCGTAAAGATTGGGAGACTCTTCTACGCTGTGATATTTTACATTTTTCGCAGTTACGTTCACTTCAGCCTTGTGAGTGAGTTTTTGAACCTCCAAAATCACATGGACTTCAATAGGCTCATGAAGAAACCTTTTGAATTTTTCGGTTTTACTTTGAACGTAATCTTTAACTGCTTCAGATGAATCTAGATGGCGGAAGGTGACATGGACTTGCATGTATACCTCGTTGGTTATTATACGTTTATTAAAACATCTGCTTCCTTTTAGAGGAAGGAAGTATTCCTAACATCTGTCTTTACTGAGGGGCTTGCGTCGCCCCCTCCATCGGCTAAGCCTCTGGAGCCTCCCCCTCAACCGGCTATCGCCTGCAGGATAAGCACATGTATCTTTAAAACATCTGCTTCCTTTTAGAGGAAGGAAGTATTCCTAACATCTCTCTATACTTCGCTACGGTTCTTCGCGCAATATCGATTTTCTGTTGTTTTAATATTTCAACAATTTCTTGGTCTGAATAAGGCGATTTATGGTTTTCAGCGCTCACAATATGCCTTATTTTATCTTTAATCGACTCACTTGCAACTGATTCTCCGTCGCTTGAAGGCAGACCATTATTAAAGAAAAATTTCAATTCGTAAATCCCCTGGGGGGTGTGAACATACTTATTCGTCGTCACTCGAGATACTGTAGACTCATGCATGCCTATTTCTTGGGCTACGTCCCTTAAAACCATAGGATGAAGATGATCGATGCCCTTTTCAAAAAAATCTCTTTGGAATTTTACAATCGCTTTGGTGGTTTTATAAAGAGTCCGTTGACGCTGATGAATACTCCGAATCAGCCAAACTGCAGATCTCAGCTTTGTTTGCACATATTCCTTTTCACTATCTTGCAGATGATCCCCATTCGATCCATTACCAATGGGTTTCAGTGTTTTTTGCATCATGTTTCGATAAAAAGGGGATAACTGCAACTTAGGTAATCCATCTTCATTTAAAACTACCATCCATTCATCCCCTACCTTATATACATAAACATCAGGGGTAATGTATTGAGCTGAAGACTCAGAAAAAGGACGACCCGGCTTTGGCTCTAACTCATGAATCAACTTAGCGAGCTCTATTACTCGTTCCAAAGGAATCTTCATTTCACGAGCAATACGCTTATAGTCTTTCTTTTCGAGCTCTCCCAAGTGATTAGAAACCAGCTTCTCCATCGCTTCGCGTTCATGACCAAAATACCGAATTTGAAGCAACAAACATTCTTTAAGATTACGGGCAGCGACCCCTGGAGGATCAAATTTCTGCACTTTTTGCAGCACTGCTTCTACTTTTTCGAGAGGAACCTTCGCTTTTTCTGCAATTTCTTCTAAGGTTTCCTGAAGATAACCATCATCATTCACTCCACCAATCAACAAAATACCAATTTCTTCTTCATCTTTTGAGAAGTCAGAAAGTTGAAGTTGCCACATTAAATGATCATACAAACTTGTTTTTTGGCTTAAAGTTGTTTCATAGGTTGGCAAATCATCCAAGCCGCTCGCGATATGTTCTGGGGCATTGTAAGTATTTAAATAATTTTCCCAGTCGAAATTATCAGGTTCTTTAAATTCACCCTCTTTTGTAGCAGGGCTCATGACTTCAGCTTCATGATTTGAACTCTTTTCAGGAACGTTTTCACTCTCAGAAGTTTCATGAGAAAAAGTTTCTTGGGATTTTAGCTGTTCAAAATCTTCCCCTTCAGCATCTTCTTCCAAAGTGGGATTTTCCATCAGTTCAGCTTGAACAACCTCCAAAAGCTCCATCCTTGATAATTGCAACAGTTTAATAGCCTGTTGCAATTGGGGGGTAATCACCAACTGTTGTGAAAGCTTCAGATTTTGGCGAATCTCAAGTGCCATGAAGATGATCTCAATTGTAATTTAAAATGTGAAAGCCGAACAACAACTCCAATGATAATGATATCGCCGTCACCCAGAAAGGTCAAGAAGCGGATATGGCTTTTTATCTGCTTTTGCGGGAATGAATAACCGCTTTTTTAGGGGGTTTAGTAATTTTTTTAGGTTTGGAAGAAAAACTTGACAAAGCAGGATTTGCGCTCTGTTCTTTCTTCTGCTTGAGCTCAGTCCAATTTCCTTTTCGGCGATAAGCCAATGAATTTGCAATAAAGGCATCAAACAAAGGGTGCGGATTCATGGGCCTTGACTTAAATTCAGGATGAAATTGGCAGGCAATAAAATAGGGATGATTCTTATACTCAATCATTTCGACCAAAGACGCATCGGGGGATAATCCTGAAAAAATAAAATCTTTTTCCACAAATTTTTCGCGATAAATATTGTTAAATTCATAACGATGGCGATGTCTTTCTGAAATGAGCTTTTCCCCATACACTTGGAAGGCAAGCGTATTTTTTTCAACCACACAGGGATAGGCCCCCAATCTCATGGTTGCCCCTTTATTTAATACTGCTTTTTGCTCTTCCATCAGATCAATGATAGGATGTGGGCTATGGGCATCAAATTCACGACTATTAGCTTTTTTGAGACCCAACACATTTCGCGCAAATTCAATACAAGCAATTTGCATCCCCAAACAAATACCAAAAAAAGGAATTTGCTTTTCACGGGCATATTCTACAGCTCTGATCTTTCCTTCTACGCCACGATCACCAAAGCCTCCTGGAACCAAAATACCATCCACTCCTTCTAAAGCAGTGTTTGAATCTTGTTTTTCAAATTCTTCAGAATCAATAAACTTTAAATTTACTTTTGTATTATTTTTAAATCCACCATGCTTTAAGGCTTCATTCAAACTTTTGTAGCTATCTGTTAAGTGAACATATTTCCCAATAATGGCAATATTAACTTCTTGCTCAAGATTTTTAACACGATGACCCAAATCTTTCCAATCAGCCAAGTCCGGCTTACGAGTCCAAATATTTAAAAGCTCTACTACTTTTTCATCTACCCCTTCTTCATGGAGCACCATCGGCACTTCATAAATACTGCTAACATCTGAAGCTGTAAAAACAGCATCGGGAGCCAAATTACAAAACATAGCAATCTTTGATTTAATTTCTTTGGAAAGCGAACGATCTGTACGACACAATAAAATATCAGGCTGAATCCCAATTTCTCTCAATTTTTGAACACTATGTTGGGAGGGCTTTGTTTTTAATTCGCCAGCTGCAGCAATGTAAGGCACCAATGTTAAATGAACATAAATAACATTCTCTTCACCCACATCGTAACGGAACTGCCGAATTGATTCTAAGAAGGGAAGTGATTCGATATCGCCGACCGTTCCTCCAATTTCAACAATAACCAAATCTACATCATTAGCCACTTTCATAATGCGGCCTTTGATTTCATCGGTAATATGGGGAATTACTTGAACGGTTTTTCCAAGATATTCTCCACTTCTTTCTTTTTGAATCACGGAATGATAAATTTTCCCCGTGGTCACATTATTCAAGCGTGACAAGTTTGCATGAGTGAATCTTTCGTAATGTCCTAAATCCAAATCAGTTTCAGCGCCATCATCGAGAACAAACACTTCCCCATGTTGAAAAGGATTCATCGTTCCTGCATCAACATTGATATAAGGATCTAATTTTAAAATGGTAATTTTTAGGCCACGATTTTCAAGAAGCGCCCCAATCGAAGCGGAAGCAAGGCCTTTTCCTAAGGAAGAAACAACACCACCAGTAACAAAAATAAATTTAGTTTTCATTAAAGAACCCTAATGATTTCGTAAGAAATTCATTTTTAATTTTTAAAAGCTTAACAAAATCTTATTTAGGAGTTCAATGATTTTGTAGGAAAAATTAAGGAATATGCGGAAAAAGTTTTAGACCCAAGCCTTCCTCAAAACCACTCATTAAATTAAAGTTCTGCAAGGCTTGTCCTGCAGCACCTTTGGTAAGATTATCAATGGCTGAAATCACCACAATTCTATCGACTCGCTCATCATAGAATGCGCCAATATCACAAAAGTTCGTCGTTCTTACATCTTTGGTATTCGGGAACAAACCTTCTGCTTTAACTCTAACAAACTTTTCATTCTTATAAAAATTTTTAAAAACTTTCAAAACATCTGCTGTTTTTAATTTTCGAAAAGGTTTAACATACACTGTACTCAGAATCCCTCGATCCATCGGAACCAAATGCGGCGTAAAACTGATAAACACCTTTTCACCCGCCAAATCTGATAAAGTTTGTTCGATTTCTGGAGTGTGTCGATGAGATCCTACTTTATAAGCTTTAAATCCCTCATTCACTTCTGAAAAAAGCAAATCAACACTAACTGATCGCCCTGCCCCGCTGGCACCCGATTTGCTATCTATAATAATAGAATCCAACGCGATGAGTTTTTCCTTTAAAAGAGGAGCCAAAGCTAAAGCCGCACTCGTCGGATAACAACCAGGATTTGCTACCAACTTAGCTGTTTTGATTTTATCTCGATAAAGCTCAGGCAAACCATAGACCGCTTCTTTTAAAAGATTAGGATATTGATGTTTCTCATACCACTGTTCGTATTCTTTGGCTGATTTCAATCGAAAGTCTGCAGAAAGATCGATCACTTTCAGACCTCTCTCTCGCAGTTTTGCAGCTGCTTCTTGAGAAGACTTATGAGGTAAACATAAAAAAGCGACCTGAATTTTTTTAGACACTTCCACCGGGTAAAAAGGTTCTAGTTCCAAATCACAGAGTCCTGCAAAAGCAGGAAAAACTTCTGAAAATTTAGACCCCGAACTTTTTTCGGAAGTCACTACTTTAAGATTAACCTGAGGGTGGGCTAAAAGAAGTCGAACCAGTTCCACTCCTGTATAACCCGTTGCACCTATGACACCAACATCAATCATATTTTTGAGATATATCCTCTTTTATCTGTCTCTTGAAAGAAAAAAGTTTTTTTACTCCCTACGATATCCATAAAACCATCGATTCTCCGTCTTCCCAATATTTCTTACACAGTGAACTACTTTTGCAGGAATAAAGATTTCTTCGCCTGGTTTAGGATGTATTTTTTTCCCCTGCATTTCGACTTCGATTTCTCCTTCTACTAATAATAGGAGCTCGTCTGTCTCATGCACGTAATTTTCCCAAGTTTGGCCAGGAGGATCTGTCCAAATTCCAAAACTAAAACCTCGCTCTTTCCAAGCATTTTCAATTCGATCTGAAGTCATACGGCAATCTTCCATTCATTTCAGAATTGGATAGGCACAAAGCGGACCCATAACGAGCAAGGGCAGCATACTTCAATAGTATGTGAGCATTGCGAGTTGGAGGACCAACGCAGTAGACTGCCAATTATGAAATGAAAAATTAACGTTTGCTGTATTGAGGACGTCGACGCGCGCCATGATGTCCGTATTTTTTACGTTCTTTACGGCGGCTATCACGAGTTAAAAAATCACTTTTACGGAGTGGCTTGCGATAATCAGGATTCAAAGCTAACAAAGCTCTCGAAATTCCATGACGAAGAGCACCTGCTTGACCTGAAAGACCACCGCCATCTAAAGTAGCTACCACATCAAACTTACCAATGTTTCCGGTTGTTTCGAAAGGTTGCAAAACAATCATTCGAAGAGTAGCGCGACCAAAATAATTTTCTAAACCATCTCGGCTATTAATCAGAAACTTGCCAGTCCCTGGAGTGATAATTACACGGGCTGCTGAGGTTTTTCTTCTGCCTGTACCATTGAATTTTTTAACTGAAACCATAGGGAAATTCTCCAAAAACTAATACTTTAATTCATAAGCTTGGGGTTCTTGAGCCACATGAGGATGGGCTTCCCCAGCATAAACTTTTAATTTTTTAATTTGTTGTCGGCTTAAACGAGAAGCTGGAAGCATTCTTTTCACTGCGCGAGTAATCAGTTCTTCAGGATGACGCTTAAGCAATTCTCCAGCGCTTTTAATTTTCATTCCACCGATATAACCAGAATGATCATAATATTCTTTATCTCGAAGCTTGTTGCCGGTGAGCTTAATTTTATCAGCATTGATCACTACCACAAAATCGCCTGTATCAACATGAGGGGTAAAAACAGGCTTATTCTTCCCACGCAAAATATTTGCAATTTGGGTAGCAGCTCTTCCCAGGACCTTATCTTTCAAATCAACAAGGATCCAATTTCTTTTTACTTCATTTGGTTTTGCACTATATGTATTCATAAATCACAACCACTTCTCTATCCATTTAGATAGCATCTATTTTTAAAGACGGGCGACAATAGGGGAGAAGCTTTCTGATGTCAAGAAGGATTCACAAGTCATTGACAATGCATCTTAAATTCAGGCATGGGACCTGATATAAACTCATTGCAAACGCCCTCCCCGATTAGCTTAGAGGGCAAAATGTCTTTTGGGAGATTACTTATGGCAAGTCAAACAGTCAGTTGGAGCCAATTTTTAGACCAAATTACCCAAAATCCAAGCCAACACCACCTTTGGCTAAGGGCTTTAAGCTACTTAGAATACATAGGATATCGAAAAATGGTAAAAGCGGTCCCTTATAGCAAGGTGAATACGGGAGTTTATCACCATTTAAGCGATGAAATTCAACATAGCTTCATGTTGAGGGAAATTGCCGACAAGCAATTTGGAAATAACCTATCAATGCAAAAAGTAACGTCTTTAGTGGGTATCGCTGAAAATTACTTCCAGGGACTAGATTCTCAAGTAGATGACTGGATTGAGTCAAAACTTGGCCAAAAAGACTCCTACGCCAGTTATGTATGGGTCAGTTACACCATCGAAAAGCGCGCCATTAAGGTTTACCCCCAGTATTTGGCTAAAGTCTCCGAACAAGCCTTAAAAATCGTCATCCAAAAAATCATTAAAGATGAAACGGATCACTTATCTTATTTAGAGGGTGTTATTGAGCAACTTCCCGAAGAAATCTCACTTAAAAATGCCCCTGTTTTGCAAATTGAAGAGAAATGCTTTGAAGGTTTTTTAGAAAACATTCAGGATTATTTTGCACATGCCAAAGATTAAGTTTCGTGCTAACTCATTCTCCAATGGCATTACAGGCTGACTCACTTAAAACTTTATCAAATATTGCTCAAATTCTTCAGAAATCACAACCCTCTGAAAATCCATTGGCTCATATTGTCACCATGGCCCGCCAACAAATGCAGGTGGATGTATGTTCTCTTTATCTCCATCAAGACAAGCTTCTGATTCTGGTTGCTTCTGATGGATTAGACGCCCATTCCATAGGCAAAGTACGAATGAAGGTAAATGAAGGACTGACGGGACTCGCTGTTGAAAAATTGCAACCTGTGATTGTCAATGAAGCTCATTTACACCCTCGTTTTAAATATTTTCCTGAAACAGGCGAAGAAAAATTTAACTCTTTTGCTGCTGTTCCTTTGATCAATCGTCACCAGGTCGTTGGGGTTTTAACCATTCAAGCTAAAGAATCCCGTGAATTTAGCCCCGAAGAAATCGAAGTATTAAAGCTCATTGCTTTCCAACTTTCAGGTGTCATTCAAAACTTAGTCGCACTTGAAGTGCTGCAACAGGAAGATAAACGCCGCAAATATCATTTTCAACTTTCTGGAATTCCTACCGCTCCTGGATTTGGCATAGGCCCTGCTTTTTTTCTAAGACCCGGCATTCAACCCGTTATTTTGGCTCCAGCGACAGGAAAAATTAAACCCGAACAGGAATGGAAAAAACTTAAAAATGCAATTCAAAAAGCTACTGAAGATCTCGAAAAACTTGAAAAGAAACTCAGAAAAACTTTTACTAAAAATGAATCTGATATTTTTTATAGTCATCGAATGATTTTAAGCGACCCTGGTTTTTTGAAACGCCTTAAAAATGAAGTCGAAAAAAAACAAAAAGGAGCCACCGAATCTGTTTCACATGTTTTAGGTGAATACATTCGTGATTTTGAGCAAATCGAAGATCCTCATTTTAGAGAAAGAATTGCTGATCTTGAAGACCTGCGCCAACGCATTTTAGAACGATTGTTGGGCAAGATGAAAAAAGAAAAAAATAATTGGGCCGGCATTCTGATTACTGATTCTTTGGTGCCCTCTGATACCGCCCAACTAGATCCTGAAAGAATCTCAGGGATTGTAACGACTCGAGGTGGCTCCACTTCTCATGCAGCTATTTTAGCTCGTTCATTAGGTATTCCTGCGGTGATGGGAATTGCAGGAGCCACCACACAAATTGAACCCGGAGATTTACTCATTGTCGATGGTAATAAAGGCCTAGTTTATATCAATCCTGAACGCGATATTTTGCTCGAATACGAAAAAATCCAGGAAAAATTTGCAGACAGAATGGTCGCGTTACAAAAATTGGCTTTGGAAAAAGCTCTTACAAAAGACGGGCACATCATTAGCCTGCAAGCTAACGTGGGCCGTCCTTCTGATCTTAAAAGCCTTCGTTATGTAGGCGCAGAAGGCGTGGGTTTATATCGAACCGAATTTGCTTTTATCTCTAAAAAAAATCTTCCTGGGGAAGAAGAACAATTTCAACTATATAAACAAATCGTAGAAGAATCCGAAGGGCTCAGTATCACATTTCGAATTTTAGATGCCGGTGGTGACAAACCTATTGCGAGCTTAAACCTCACTCATGAAGCTAATCCCTTTTTAGGATATCGTTCCATTCGTTTAAGTTTATCCAAACCTGAAATCTTGGAAGTACAATTCAAAGCACTTCTTCGCGCCTCAACTTTTGGAAAAATTCGAATCATGGTGCCCATGATTTCGAGTATCGAGGAAATGGTAGCGGTCAAAAAGATTTTTGAAGAAGCTAAAGCTAGTTTGCAATCACAACAGATTCCCTTCGATAAAAATGTGCCACTAGGAATTATGATTGAAGTTCCTTCAGCAGTGACACTCTCACATTTTTTAGTTAACCACGCTGACTTTTTCAGCATTGGAACCAACGACCTCATTCAATACACCCTTGCCGTCGATCGAAATAATGAAAAGGTAGCTTCATTTTTTGAACCCTTTCATCCCGCAATTGTTTCTGCGGTCTGGAAAGTCGCCCAAGTGGGCTTGCAACATAACAAACCCGTTGGAGTCTGTGGTGAAATCGCGGGAGATCCCATGATGGGATGCCTGATGATTGGCTTAGGAGTCACTCAGCTTTCGATGATTGCGGCTAATATTCCTCTGATGAAAAAAGTGATTCGAGAATCTTCCTACGAAGAACTCAAAGAAATGGCAAACAAAGCCCTGAAGGCTTCCACTACCGAGGAAATCATGAAAGTACTCACTCCCCTTAAGCAGAGGGTGGAAGAGAGTTGAGCACTACTTCCCTCAAACACTCCACAAACAAAGGATGATCATTCAAGGCGGGCATGAGTTCGTATTGTTTTACTCCCAAGCTCAGGGCAAGTTCTCCGTATAACTTTTTAAGTTCGTATAAAGTTTCGGAGTGATCCGAAACAAAACTGATAGGGACAGCTACGATATGTTTTTTACCCTCAGCAGCAAGTCTCTCAATAGTTTCCACCGTATTGGGCTCCAACCATTTCAAAGGTCCTACTTTGCTTTGATAGGATAAAGAATAAGAGTAATCCGGAAAAAATTTCAAAATCTCATTCACACTTTTCCGAATTTGTTGATCATAAGGATCTCCTGCCTCAATTTCTTTAAGAGGAATCCCATGAGCACTAAAAAGTAAATGTACTTCTTTTTGTTTGTCCGAAGGAAATTTTGCAATCGCTTCTCGAATCCGTTCAGCCACAGCTTTTACATAAAGCGGGTGGTCATGATAATCGGAAATACGAATCACTTTTTCAAAACGGATCCCTAACTTTTGACATTGCAAATCCCATTCACGTTCACTCGAACGAGTGGTGGTGTAAGAATATTGTGGGTAAAGCGGCAGAAGAATTATTTTTTGAATACCTTCTCGTTTTAATTTTTGAATGGCATCCTGAGTGGAAGGATTCCAATAGCGCATCGCCACTACCACTTTAAATCCCCCCTCGCCCCCCTTTGGCAAAGGGGGGTTGGGGGGATTTTGATTCAATAATTTCTCCAAAGCTTCGGCCTGTCTCAAAGTTAATTCTGTAATAGGTGACTTCCCCCCCATATATTCAAAATAAACCCGGCTCTTTTTGGCACGGCGTTTTGAAATAAACTTGGCCAAGGGTTTGCGAATCAATCCCGCCAAAGGAAAAGTAAAAATATCGGGGTCTTGAAAAAGATTATAAAGAAAGGGTTCAACAGCATCGAGAGAATCCGGACCCCCTAGATTAAAAAGGACGAT
>CAYYEM010000043.1:0-12869 GCA_964470915.1 uncultured Pseudomonadota bacterium | reverse complement strand
GGTAACTCTTTCACTTCTAAATTTAGTTCTGGAGTTTTAAAAACACGGGGACGATAACTCAAAGGCCCCCCTCGCATTGTGAAAAAGGGATCATTGAAAGCTTGTGGCAAGTTTATAGCCTCTTCAACTTGCGCTTTTAAAACAGAAGGGCTGATCGTAAGAGTTCCTGTTTTAGTAGGAAAAATAGCGACCCGAAACTCACTCACCACATAACGTTTACCGCCTAATTCTTTATAATATTTATTTTCCTTCTGGATTTCCTCACTCCAGAAATCATGGAAATCAGGCAGCTCTAATTTTGCTTCTCCCACTCCACGAGAGGTATAGAGTTTAAAAATATAAATGACTTGCTCATTTTTATAAGGATTTTTGTTATCTACTTCGGCCGTTACAAAAATATCTTTATATTGCCCTTCTGAAGGAGCAGGTGTTCCACCTTGAGCAAAAGGATCCAATCCCATCATGGGAGGAGAAGGAAAACCAGGAGGGATTCCTCCTGGAGCTTGCGGTGCTTTTTTGCCAGTAGGGGAATTTTCGGCTTCAACCACTGTCACGCTAATCGGAGCAGTCTGTTTTTCAACCCCTTCTACAAAAATAGAAATAGGTCCAATTTCAAAAGCG
Source organism: uncultured Pseudomonadota bacterium (assembly GCA_964470915.1). Classification (GTDB taxonomy): domain Bacteria; phylum UBA10199; class UBA10199; order JADFYH01; family JADFYH01; genus CAYPXN01. Next base: position 12,248 of record CAYYEM010000043.1, on the reverse strand, counting down.
CCCGCCTTTAAAGGTTGCAAAACATAAGTATACTCTTTTGAAACCGCAAGCCTCCCATTTACCATTTCAACATGAGAAGCAGAGCCTCGAGTGAGCACTTCAAAATTTCCACGATTCGGAATAGCAGGTTCTGTCAAAATATTTCCGCCACTCACTCGAACTGTGAGCACTAATTGATCCTCTAGAGAAATTTCTGGCTTATCGACAAAAGCTTCCAGTGTAATGCCTTGTTGGGCAAAAGCAAAAGCGGGAAACAAAAAAATCAAAAAGAAAAAGATGAAAATTTGTTTTTTCATGTGACTACCAATCCTTCTCTACTCTTCTGGCTTTTCCTACTTTTTTCTGAATTTGATTTTTCAAAATCTGGCTTGCTTCTTCTTCCAAAGAGCCCAACCATTGCTCGGCTTCTTGATGAGTAGTACCTCCTCCTCCACCTTTCACCTGCATATTTCCACTCACTTCTTCTTTCTGCTTGTTTTGCTCATTTTTCAATTCCAACTTTCCCTCAGGAGCCTGTTTAGAATTCTCACCCTTGTCTCCCTGACCTTGATCAGACTTTTGATTCTCAGCTTGATTTTGCTGCCCCTGTTGCCCTTGCTGGCCTTGCGGGCCTTGCTGAGCGGGGTTTTGCGAAGTATTTTGATCTTTTCCTTCTTTACCTTCTTCTCCTTTACTTTCTTTCTCTTGGCTCTTTTCCTGATTTTGACCTTGAGATGGATCAGAATTTTTTGCATTGGCAGATTGATTTTGCGAATCTTGATTCTTTTGATCCTGATTCTTTTGCCCTTCTGAAGAATTAGAATCTTGATCTTTTTGTCCTTGCTGTGACTGTGGATCTTTTTGATTTTCTGAGGCTCCTGATTTACCCCCCTCTTGCTTATCTTGTCCCTCTCCTCCTTGAGACTGATTTTGTTGATTTTTTTGATCTTGCTGCTGTTTTTCCTGGAGTTTCTTTTTTACAAATTCAAGATTTAATCTCGCCTCTTCATCTTTTGGGTCTATTTTTAAAGCTTCCTCATAAGATTTGATAGAGTTTTCCCATTGGCCTGCTTTGTAGAAACTATTTCCTAAATTATAAATTGATTTCTCTTTTAATTTTGGGTCTTGAGATTCAGTGGCCTTATAAAAACTTTCTGCGGCTTTCAAATAATCGCCCTGGCGATAGTAAGTATTTCCTAAATTATAGGCTGAAACAGGGTCTTGTGGATTTTCCACTAAGCTTTTAGCAAAGTTTTCCTGAGCCTTAGGATAATCATGACCTTCAAAAGCTTTCCAACCCATATACTTTTGAAAAGTAGAAAGCAGCCCTGCTTCAGCCCGAGAAGAAGGCAAAGTTAAAAAAACTACAAAAAGAAAAAAATAAACTTTCTTCATAAAAACAGGCTTATTTTGAACGCTTAACTCGGCTCCAAAGACTTACACGATTTACTTTAACTTCACTTAACAAATAACTAAAAATTAAAAATAAAAACCCAAAACCCAATGGCCATTGAAAACGGGATTCATAAACACGTTTTTTACTCGCTTTAATTTCTGTACCACTCATTGCACCCTTTAAACCTTTGGCATAAAGTTCATTTAAATCTTCATCGCTCGTAACCGATCGAACATATTCTCCTCCTGTATCTTGAGCGAGGTTCATTAAACTTTTTTCTGCCAATTTACTGATAACCATATTGCCTGCATCATCACGTTTAAAACCTCCCTCTCCTTTAGGTAATGGAATAGGAGCGCCCTCTGGACTACCAAAACCTAAAATATAAAGAGGAATTTTTTGTTCCTTCAAATTAGAAATCAATTTTGGAAAATCAGGATTTTGATCTTCTCCATCTGTAAAAGCAATGAGGGCTTTTTGACTTTTAGGATCTTTGAAACTTTTAAGAGCAAGCGCGATTGAACCTGAAAGATCTGTGCCTTGTACGGGAATTAAATCGGGGGAAAGACTTTCTAAAAATTGATGTATCGCTTGATAATCAAGGGTTAAAGGACATAAAACAACCGCTCGCCCCGCAAAAATAATCAAACCAATACGATCCCCACGTGACATTTTTAATAAATCATAAATTTTACGTTTAGCCCTTTCTAAGCGATTAGGTTTCACATCTTCTGCCATCATTGAATTCGAAACATCCACCAGCAAAAAAATATCAACCCCTTTTCGAACCACGTCTTCAAAATGATAACCCCACTTGGGTTCAGCTAACGCAAACACAAAACATAACAGGGCTAAAATCCATAAAAATTGTTGGGTAATTTTTCTTCCTGCTTTTGAAATAGGCATTAACTTCTGCCAAAAAATTGAATCAGAAAAACTTTCAAGAATTTTCTTTCTTTGGCGAGAGTTCCAAATAAACAAAAGCACAAAAAAAGGTATCAAGCAGAGCCAAAACAAATAATGTAGATTTCCCCATTTCATATGACAAACCTCACACCTTAATTCCCCCCTCTTCATTTAAGAGGGGGGTAAGGGGGCGTTATAACACTCTTCGCAATCCTCGCCTCTGCCTTAGGCAGAGGAGCTCCTCTTAATCTTAAGCGGAGGATTTTGGAAAATATCTATCTAAGGAAAACTCCTAAACCAAGTTAACCTTAAGAACATTTCACTCAACATTAAAACTAAAGCGATTGCTAAAAAATAACGATAAAGCTCCTGATATTCCTGATAGTGAGTCACCTTTGCTTCCACTTTTTCCAATTGATCGATTGTTTCATAAATTTTCTTCAAAGCTTCTGTGTCGGTGGCTCTAAAATATTGGCCCTTCGTTTTTTCAGCAATGCGCTGCAAGGTTTCTTCATCCATGTCCAACTGAACTAAAATATGCCGAATACCAAAAAAGGTCTGCTCTGGAAAAGGAACGGGACCTCGAGAACCCACCCCAATTGTGTAAATTTTCACCCCATACTCCGCTGCAATTTCAGCAGCCTTATCTGGCGTAATTCTTCCTGCATTGCTTCGGCCGTCTGTTAATAAAATGATAACTTTTGATTTCCCTGGCAAATCCTTGAGACGTTTCACCGACAAAGCTATTCCATCTCCAATCGCAGTCGCATCTCCTGCGGCACCAATTTCAACCTGATCCAGAAAATTTAATAATACTTCATAATCTAAAGTGAGAGGAGTTTGGGTGTAAGCCATGTCACCAAACACCACCATACCAATGCGATCGCTCACACGATTCTTGATAAAATCTTTCACTACTTTTTTGACTGCCACTAAGCGATCGACTTCCTCACCTTCCACTTTAAAATCAAGAGCTTTCATGGAACCCGAAGTATCGATAGTGAGTAAAATATCTACCCCTTCACTTGAAACTTCTGTTTTGACATTGGCAAGCTGTGGCCTGGCTAAAGCAAAAATACAAAAAGCCAAGGCCAGACATTTCAAAACAATAGGCAAATAATGAAATAATTTTTCTTTGGAGGAGCTTTCGCTTTCTAGCAATTTTAAGGAAGGATAAAAAAGAAAACCCCGCTTACGTTTATTTTCGATTAAAAAGAAAAGAGGAATTAAAAAAATAGCCAACAGAAAAAGAGGGGTTTCAAGATGAAACATTGACTCCCCCCTTCGCTATTTCTTGTTCATCGCTGATTGAAACAGAATTTACAACCGATGGCTTAGGCAAATGAGCTGTCTGGATAAAATGTATAATTTTCCTGCGCAGTTCCTGTACTTCTGAAGCCGAAGGAACAAAGCGAGCAAATTTTACCAAATCCATATCGACTAACACTTGGGAAACAAGTTTCTTTTCATCATCATTTAAAAATGGAGTCTGAATTAAGTAAGGGTTAATTTCTTCTGTGGTGGTATCTACGGCTGGCAAGCGCATTTCATCCTGCAAAAAAAGTCGGACTATTTCGCTTAAACGAAAATAATATTTACGGTACTGCCCTCGTTCTAAAATCCCTAAATGATCCAGCTCTTCCAAATCCCGCAAAGCAACATCTCGTGGACTCAATAAAGGTTCTGGCTTAGCCTTTTCCTGGGGTCTGCCTCTATTCTTTAGAAAATAATAAAGCCAAATCCCCAAAATTACCAATAGACACAAAAGCAAAAACCAAAACCAAAGCAAGCTCACCTTGATAATCGGTTTGATATCCAAAATATCCGTCATTTGATCGAGGGAAGGCAAAGAGCTATTCATGTTTTTTCTTTTCCTCCCTTCGCAAAAGGGGAAAGATCAGAAAGCAATCATTCACTTTTTCTTCTCCCGCATTCGAAACAATTTCAAAAGAGGATTCACATAATCTTTATGGGTTTCAATGGGACACACATCGATTCCCAAAGACTGAAAATTCTCCATCAAGCCATTCATTCTAGCACTTCTCATTTCCTGAAATTTTTTCTGAAATTCTTGCGAGCGTGTATCTAGCCAACGTCCTTGTCCTGTTTCCGCATCTTGAAAATGAACCCAACCCATTTTGGGAATTTTTTCTTCAGCAGGATCCGATAAAAGCAAGGCAATCATGTCATGACGTTTGGCTGCAATCCCTAAGCCTTTTTTGAAAGGGTCCGATAAAAAATCTGAAATGACAAAACACACCGAACGACGTGGCAAAACTTTCACCAAAAACTCTAGCGCAGCTTCTAGGTTTGTTCCTTTTTTCTCAGGAGAAAAACTTAATATTTCTTTGATGACCCGCCAAACATGACCTGTTCCCTTTTTGGGAGGAATGAATTTTTCAATTTGATCTGTGAAAGTAATCAATCCTACTTTGTCACTACTCTTGATAGCCGCATAAGCTAAAATCGCTGCGACTTCCGCAGCTACCTCTTGTTTGTATCGTTTGCGAGTTCCAAAGTTTAGCGAAGCAGAAGAATCCACCAAAAACACCACTGAGAGTTCACGTTCTTCTTTGAAAATTTTCACATGGGGGTTCCCGGTACGGGCGGTTACGTTCCAATCAATCGAACGGATATCATCTCCGGGTTGATATTCACGAACTTCCTCAAATTCCATTCCGTGTCCACGAAAAGCGCTCTCATACTCACCCGCAAACACTTCATTCGCAAGATATTTGCTTTTGATATCAATCTGCTTAATTTTATGGAGCACTTCTTTGGGAATCATAGATCAATTATTTTTTAATCAAGTATTTTTGAATTCTCTCATAGGCCACTTTTTTTCCTGACCAACCATAAGTAGCGCTCATTCTTCCTTCGAGATCTTTATAAACATTAAAAAAATGTTCAATTTCCTTGAGTAAATGAGGAGCTACATCTTTCAAATCATTAAAATCAGAAAAACGAGGATCTCTGTCAGCGACAGCCAACACTTTTTCATCCACACCTTTATCATCTTTCATTTCCAACATCCCAATAGGACGTGCTTCCACCACACAACCTGGAAAAGTAGGTCTGGAAATTAAAACCAAAATATCGAGGGGATCTTCATCATCTGCGTGTGTACTCGGAATAAAACCGTAATCTGCCGGGTAATGAACGGCTGAATACAAAACTCGATCGAGTTTAAATACTTTCATTTCCTCATCAAATTCATATTTATTACTTGAACCCGTGGGAATTTCGATCACAGCATTCACCACCTGAGGAAATTTCTTTCCAATCGGCAAAGTTTTATAATCCATGTTCACCCTTTCTTAGGGAACTTCCACATTATCAAAAATTTTCTGGATAATCTGATCAGTATTCAAACCTTCTGCCTCGGCTTCATAAGTCGTAATAATTCGATGTCGAAGCACATCAAAACCCATGGTTTTCACATCTTGAGGGGTCACATAACCACGCCCTTGTAAAAAGGCATAGGCTTTCGAAACTTGGTAAAGAAAAATGGAAGCTCGAGGAGAAGCACCATACTGGATATAATTTTCTAAACCTAAGCCTAAAGCTTTTGGATCACGGGTCGCAAAAATAATTCTCACGATATAATCTTTTACCTTTGGATCAATATAAATCTGATTAATCACTTCTCTTAAACCCACTATTTCCTGAGCACCAAAACGAGCCTGCATTTCAGAATGCACTGGATGATTGACTCGTTCAATAATAGCGGCTTCTTCACCTGGTGTGGGATAAGTCACATTGAGTTTGAGCATGAAACGATCTACTTGAGCTTCAGGCAATGGATATGTTCCTTCTTGTTCAATTGGATTTTGAGTCGCAAGCACCACAAAAGGATGGGAGAGCGCAAAAGTTTCATCTCCAATGGTCACTTGTCTTTCTTGCATGGCTTCCAGCAAAGCACTTTGCACTTTCGCGGGAGCTCGGTTAATTTCATCGGCCAAAAGAATGTTGGTAAAAATAGGGCCTCGTTTCACACCAAACTCTTGAGTTTTAGGATTATAAATTTGGGTACCAATCAAATCCGCAGGAAGCAAATCAGGAGTAAACTGAATTCTTTTGAAATGGAGCTTTAAAAGTTGCGCCAATGCTTTCACTGCAGTTGTTTTGGCAAGGCCTGGCACCCCTTCTACCAAAATATGACCTTCCATCAAGAGGCCAATCACCAAGCGTTCCATCAAATATTTCTGCCCTACAATTGTTTTTTGAAGTTCTTCAAACAGATTACTAATGATGGGTTGGTATTTTTTGATTCGTTCGGTGACTTCTTGAACAGTCGCTTGCATAAAAGCTCCTTAATATTTTAAGAAAACCAGAACCAATTGGATTCATTTTGAAAAACTTTAAGGCGGAGCTTATTTACAAGAATAACTTTTGTGAACAAATAAGTAGCGTCTTGAAGTTTTGAAAAATTAACCCAATTGGTTCTAGGTATAAAACCGAAACCATTATATGGATTTTCTATTTTAATCCCACAAAAACTTCTTTTTCTTTTTAGATTTTTTCTCTTCTGAATGATCTGCATGAGAAGCGTGCTTCGCTTCTTCTTCTCCAAATTCACGCAATAATTCCTCTTGTTTCTTAGAAAGATGCTTGGGAGTTTTTAAAACAATTTGTAAAATTTGATTTCCTCGTTTGCCTCCCTGCAAATCTGGAAAACCTTTCCCCTTTAAAACAATGCTTTCACCTGCATTAATACCCCGTGGGATCTCAACTTCTTCTTCCCCCTCGACTTCGCTCGGGGCAGGCCCTATCACAGGCACCTTTACCGTAGCTCCTAAAGCAGCTTGTACAAAGGAAATTGGCAAGTCTACCCAGATATCAACTCCATCACGTTCAAAAAATTCATGATCTTCCACTGAAAGCACAACATATAAATCTCCAGGCCCTCCTCCCTCTGAACCAGCTCCCCCTTCTCCACGTAACATTAAGCGATTGCCTGTTTCGACCCCTGCCGGAATTTTGACTTTCAATTTTTTTTCTTTTGGAACCGAGCCCTTACCACTGCAAACCTTACATAAAATTTTCACAATACTGCCTTGGCCACGACAAATAGGACACACAGATGAAACCGTAAAAAAACCTTGGGACTTATAAACTTGGCCTTGTCCATGACATTGCTGACAAGTACTAGGTTTTGAACTCAAAGGATGTCCCAAACCCTCACACTCTGCACATTTTTCTGCTTTGTGAATGGAAATTTCCTTTTCAATTCCGTGATAGGCTTCCAAAAAACTTATCTTCAAATCATATCTTAAATCATCTCCACGGCGAGCCCTTGAACGATGACCTCTTCGCCCACCCATGCCAAAAAAATCTTCAAAAATATCTCCAAAAGAATCAAAAATATCTTCTACATTTGTAAAGGGATGGAAATCGGTGCCTGAAAGACCCGCATGACCATAACGATTATAAATTTCGCGTTTCTGTTCGTCGATCAGCACTTCATAGGCTTCGGAAGCTTCTTTAAAACGTGCTTCGGCTTCATGATCTCCAGGATTACGATCCGGATGATATTGTAAGGCTGCTTTGCGATAAGCTTTTTTTACTTCTTCAAAACTGGCTTCCCGATGAAGCCCTAAGACTTCATAAAAATCTCTCTTGGATGACATATCTAGTTTCTCTTGATTGAATTATATAATGTTAAGAATTGTTAAATTAACGCTTCCCTATATCAACAGGATATAAATATTCATCTTTTTTTTAATAGAAAGTTTTTTTTAAGGCAATAGCCGATGAGGGGGAGGCTCTTTTAGCTCTGCTAAAAGAAGGGGCGACGCTAGCCCCTTACAATAGATGAAGGGGTTTTAGTTAAAAAAAACAAGACACTTACCTTGACTATCCCTTTTAAGGCCTTATATTCACCCCTGCATTGCATAGAATAACATTAATAATACCTATTATTTTGAAAGGATTGATATGGCTAAGTCAAAAATGATTGGAATCGACCTAGGAACCACCAACTCTTGTGTGGCCATTATGGAAGGCGGCGAACCTCAGATTATCCCTAATCAAGAAGGTTCACGCACCACTCCCTCAGTCGTTGCATTTACCAAAGACGGTGAAGTGCTGGTAGGTCAGGTTGCAAAACGCCAAGCGATTACCAATCCCGAAAATACTATTTTCTCGATCAAAAGATTCATGGGTCGCAAATTCGATGAAGTCCAAGATGAAATCAAAATGGTGCCTTACAAAGTAGTGAAAGCTGCTAATGGCGATGCCCATGTCGAAATTCAGGGTAAAACTTATTCACCTCCTGAAATCTCTGCAAAAATTCTTATGAAACTCAAACAAGCTGCTGAAGATTTCTTGGGTAGCAAAGTTACTGAAGCCGTGATTACAGTTCCTGCTTATTTTAATGATGCCCAACGTCAAGCTACCAAAGATGCCGGTAAAATTGCTGGATTAGATGTCAAAAGAATTGTGAACGAACCTACTGCTGCCGCTTTGGCTTATGGTTTGGATAAGAAGAAAGATGAGCTCGTTGCAGTTTACGATTTCGGCGGTGGTACTTTTGATATCTCCGTTTTGGAAGTCGGTGAAAACGTGGTCGAAGTAGTTTCTACCAATGGAGATACTCATTTAGGGGGCGATAACATCGACCAAATCTTAATTGATTATCTCATTGCTGAATTCAAAAAAGATCAAGGCATCGATGTAAGCAAAGATCGACTTGTCCTCCAACGTTTGAAAGAAGCTGCCGAAAAAGCTAAAATTGAACTTTCAAGTGCCATGGAAACAGAAGTCAATCTTCCCTTCCTCACTGCTGATGCTTCAGGTCCTAAACACATGACCATCAAGATTAGTCGAGCAAAACTTGAATCTCTCACGAACGATCTTCTCGAAAAATCTTTTGTTCCTGTTAAAAAAGCTCTCGAAGATGCGAAGAAAAAAGCGAGCGATATTGACGAAGTGATTTTGGTCGGGGGACAAACCCGCATGCCAAAAATGCGCGAAGATGTGAAAAAATTCTTCGGAAAAGATCCTCACATGGGAGTAAACCCTGATGAAGTAGTAGCCGCAGGGGCTGCTGTTCAAGCGGGTGTATTGACAGGCGATGTAAAAGACATGTTGCTTCTCGATGTCACTCCACTTTCTTTGGGAATTGAAACTTTAGGTGGCGTCATGACAAAGCTCATTGAACGTAACACCACCATTCCCACAAAAAAATCACAGGTATTCTCAACTGCAGCCGATAGTCAAACCAGTGTAGAAGTTCACATTCTCCAAGGAGAACGTGAAATGGCCAAAGACAATCGCACCTTAGGTCGATTTATTTTAGATGGAATTCCCGCAGCACCTCGAGGTGTACCTCAAGTCGAAGTCACCTTCGATATTGATGCAAATGGAATTGTGAACGTGCATGCTAAAGATAAAGCGACAGGCAAAGAACAACACATTACCATCACAGCTTCGAGTGGCTTATCAAAAGACGAAATCGATAAAGCAGTTAAAGATGCCCAAAGCCACGAAGCTGAAGATAAAAAACGACGCGAAGAAATCGAACTCAAGAATCAGGCTGATACTTTGGTATACAGCACTGAAAAAACATTAAAAGATAATCAGGATAAAATTTCTGAAAGTGATCGCAAACCCATTCAAGACGCTGTTGAAGAATTGAAAAAAGCCATTGAAAGCGGAAATGCAGATGACATGAAAAAGAAAATGGAAGCACTCACTCAAGCTTCTCATAAAATGGCAGAAGCCCTTTATAAAGCCAGTGCTGCCACGCAAGGTGCGGAAGCAGGCGCTCAAGCGGGTGGATCTGAATCAGGCTCTGCTGAAAATCCCCCTCCCCCAAAAGATGATAAAGTGGTGGATGCAGAGTTTACAGAATCGAAGGATTAAACAGGTAGGGGCGATTCATGAATCGCCCCTACTTTTTATTCTTTCTCTATTCTTTATGACAACATCCTGCGCATTTATTATATAAAAATGCGAGGACTGCTCCGCCAATTAAGCCATCACCGAAAGCCCAAGCAGCTCCAATCAAGGCGCCCTTAACACTTGGCACATAGCCTTTATAGATTGAAGACATGACTTCAACAAACATGCCCCCCCAACCATACATGGCTGCGATTCCTGTTACCAAAATTGAAAGTGCCCACATAATTCCCATAGCTAAAGCCATGGCTTTTACATTAAGTTTCATAAAACCTCCCCTTCGTGCTTATATGAACATTATATCATAGATCGCTGTTTTGTCTTATTTTTTTCTTTTATTCCTTCCTGAAGCTTTAGATAATCAGCCTCTATGCCATCCTTAAAAGATCAAAGCGAGGCTTTAGCCTCCAAAAAAAACCTTGCCCTTCATATGGGGGGCGAAAATGAAATAAAAAAACAACACACCGCCCACAAACTCAGTGTGAGAGAGAGAATTCACCTCTTATTTGACCAAGGTTCATTTGTTGAATTAGGAATTCTGGCTCAAAGTGAAGCGGATGAAAAAGATATCAAGGGCAAAGCGACTCCCGCTGATGCTTGTGTTACAGGGTATGGAAAAGTAAACGGCAGGCTCGCCTGTGTGATCGCTTACGATTTTACGGTGCTTGCCGGCAGCATCGGCGCCGTAGGTGAACGTAAAGCGACTCGCATTCGTGAGATGGCTCTGAAACAAAGAATTCCGATTATCTGGTTGCTCGATTCCGCGGGCGCTCGAATTCAAGAACTAGCAGGTTCTCATTTTGCTCAATCCGGTCAACTATTCTATGAACAAGTACAACTTTCAGGTGTAGTGCCTCAAATCGCAGCGATGATGGGACCTTGCGCTGCAGGCACCGCTTATATTCCTGCCCTCGCTGATTTTGTGCCGATGGTGAAAGGAACAAGCTCGATGGCTCTCGCAGGTCCTCCGCTTGTCAAAGCCGTCATTGGAGAAGAAATCAACACTGAAGATTTAGGTGGCTCAAAAATTCATTGCGAAATAAGCGGTGTGGCAGATTTGGAAGTCGAAAATGATGAAGCTTGCATTCAAGCTATCAAAGATTATTTAAGTTTTTTCCCGCAAAACTTCGAAGAGGCTCCACCCTCTCATGCTCATTCTACCCCTGACTTCATTGACGATTCTATTCTCGAGCTCATCCCCGACAACAATCGCAAACCCTACGACATGAAAAAAATTCTGGAGAAAATTGCAGACCACGGAAAATTCTTTGAAATCAAACCCAAGTTTGCACCCAATATCATCACAGCATTTGCCCGCATCGGCGGAAAATCTGTGGGAATTCTGGCCAATCAACCTTCGCATATGGGTGGCGTACTCGACGTAAACTCCGCAGACAAAGCAGCACGCTTCATGAATTTGTGCGATGCTTTCAATATCCCGCTTTTGTTTCTGCAAGATGTGCCGGGTTTTATGGTGGGCTCGAAAGTGGAAAAAGAAGGTATCATCCGCCACGGTGCAAAAATGCTTTATGCGGTGAGCCGTGCAACGGTTCCCAAAATTACCATCGTCATTCGTAAGGGCTATGGCGCAGGATACTATGTAATGTGCGGAAAGGGATTCCAGCCGGACTACATCGCTGCTTGGCCTTCTGCGGAAATCAGCTTAATGGGTGCTGAAGGCGCTGTGAATATTATTTTTCGAAAAGAAATTGAATCTTCCCCACTACCCGATGTTACCAAAAACAAAATGATTGAAGAATATTCCAAGAAAATCTCTGTCGACATTGCTGCCCAGGGCGCCTTTATAGATGATGTGATTGATCCCCGTGATACTCGAAAAGTTATTTATAATGCTCTCGTGCTTTGTGAAAACAAAAAACAAAAACTTCCCAAGAAGAAACATGGAGTCATGCCGGTGTAAGTTAGGTGTGAGGTGTGAGGAGTTAGGTGTGAGGAGAAAATGTTGTTCCTCACTCCTTTCCCCTCACCCCTCACTTGTACATTATGACCATCAAAGATAAAGTCATTATCACCGCCGCCCTTACGGGAGTGGTTGCCAATCGTA
>CAYYEM010000042.1:1920-13274 GCA_964470915.1 uncultured Pseudomonadota bacterium | reverse complement strand
TAAGTTGCTGATTTGTGTTGCTGAACTGAAGTGAGGTTCTTCTCTCTAAAAAATTCGTCATAACCCTTTAACCCTTTCACCTCTTGAAAAAAATAGAAAAAAAGTGTTTCCCAGACACTTTTCGATGATTTTTCTGAAGTGCTTTAATAAAATTTTTTTTGATAAAAACATGTTCGAAAAGTGGGGTAGATAGTTGCTAATTTTTTGCATAAAAAAATATAAAAAGAGGTGTAATTTTTTGTGACATTGCATGTAAAATAGTGACATGTCTTCTGCAAGCCTCAAATGGGAACAATTTCAAAGCAAGCGTCTGATTCAAGCGGGGCCCTATAGCGACTTGTATCAGGTTGAAAAAGAAGGATATTTTTATGCTTTAAAACTTTATAAAAGCACTGCTTCAGAAGATTTATTAAAGGAAGCTTCTACTTTAGCCCAGCTTCAACATCCTGCCTGGCTTCGCTTAGTAGAAGATCATAGTCAGGAAGAAGTTCCTTATTTACTCACAGAATGGATCGAAGGTTTTCCTTTAGATGCGGTAGAAATAAAGAGAGATTTTAAGTTCATCCTCAAAGTTTTTCATCAAATTGTACAGGCTTTAGACTATTTGCATCAAAAATCCTGGGTTCATGGAGATTTAAAGGGTTCCAATATTTTATGGACGGGCGATCAAATCAAAATCATCGATTTGGGTTTTGCCAGATCTTCTCAAGCTTTGGGAAATTTGCAAATCTCTGGAACCCCCGCTTATTTAGCGCCTGAATTATTTTTTTCTCAAAGTCCCCGAGCGGTTAGCGATTTTTATGCTTTAGCAATTTTGTTTTATCGTTGGGTTTCTGGAAAATTTCCGTTTTCAAAAGAAAATTTTCAGGAAGTTATTCGATGGCATTTGTTTGAGAGCCCCATCAATCTCCATGCGATGGCAGATTATGTGCCCGTAGAATTTGGAGATTTATTGTTGAAAATGCTGGCGAAAAGTCCTGCAGATCGTCCGCGATCTGCTCCTGAAATTTTGCTCACTCTTCAGGAAAAGTTTGGCCTTCAAAGTGAAATTCGAGAATTGGAAACAGAAATTCTTGAAGAACCCTATGAAATTTTGGGTGAAGCAATACGTTTTTATGAAAATCAGAAAAACTTAAACGAAGAAGAAAAAAGCATTTTGGGAGAGTTATATTATCGGCAAGGTCATCTTGAGAAAGCAGTTCATCTTACCGAGAATGATCCTTGTTTAGAAGCATGCCTGTTGCGTATCAAGGTTTTTACAAGACAAGGAGATTTTATTCGTGCTCAAAAAGAAAGCGAAAATTTTGAGCTTAAATTTTTAAAGACAATTTCCCTTAAACACAAGCTGGCTTATCTGAATGCAAAAGGGGTTTTGGATTTTTATTTGGGTCATGCTGAAAAATCTTTTTTGGCCTTTCAAGAAGCTGAAAAATATTCCAGCGACATACAAGATTTTTCACAATTAGCAGTAGCACTCAATAATTTAGGGAATGTGTTGCTTGAAAAGGGAGAAACGGTACAAGCTTTAGTCTTGTTTGAGAAAGCGGTGCTGTATACGCAAAAATCGGGTGATCGTATTCATGAAGGTATGTTTTTGATGAGTCTTGGATATTTTTATCATCGTCAAAAAAACTTTCGTGAAGCTTATGATTATTACCAACAAAGTATCGAGATTTTGAGAGCAGTGGGACAAAAAAATGAAATGGCTCGAACTTTGCTGAATTTGGCTAATCTTTTCATCGAAGCCCAGAAATATCACGAGGCTTCACTTTGTCTTCAAGAAGCCCAGGAAATTTTCCAAAAACGCAAATTACAATATTTGGCAGCTTACAGTTTGTTGATTGAAGGAGATATTTTATTTCGTCGCTCTGAAACAGAAGCCGCGCTCCAGATATTCAAGAAAGCGGAAATGAAGCTGAAGGAAATGCAAAGAATGCACGATGCTTTATGGGCCTTGTTTCACCAGGCTGAATGCTCTTTGGCTTTAAAAGAAAAAAGAAAAGCCCTGGAAATTTTAGAAAAAATAAAATCGGAACCCGAGTTTAAAAAAGATGCGCGTTTAGAAGCGCATGTTCAAGAAATGGAAAGTGAGATTTCTATGAATCAAAACATTTATCAAAATCCATTTTCGTTGCTTCCTTTTGAGAAAGAAATTGAAAAACTGGAGCAAGAATTATTGGGAGAACTGGATCTTTCTGTTTTAGTTGAGAAAATTCTAGATAAAATGATTCAGCTCACTTCGGCAGAGAGGGGTTTTATTATTCTTCGTGAGAAAGAAACTTCGCGTGTTGCTTTGGCTCGTAATATGGAGCATGTCAGTTTGGAAGATTCTGCAGAGCAAATCAGTTTTTCAATTGCAAATGAGGTGATGGAAAAAGGCGAAGCCGTATTGACGGTTGATGCTTTGGAAGATTCCCGTTTTTCTGTAGTGACTTCTATTCATCATTTAAAACTTCGTTCAATTTTGTGCATCCCCTTTAAAAATGACCGCGAAGTTTTGGGCGCGATTTATTTGGATCATCGTGGGCAGAGTGGTGTGTTCCAAACAGCTTTGCTGCAAGGTCTTAAACCCTTTGCAGAAATGCTGGGTAAATTGCTTTCTAACGCCCGCCGTTTTTTTGAAGTAGAAAAAAATCTCAAAGAAACCCAGAAAAAACTGGAAGTCGCTGAAGTAGAACTTCGGCTCAAGTATGATTACCAAAACATTGTGGGGCATCATCCCAAGATGAAAGAAGTTTTTGCCATGCTTGATCGGGTAACGGATGTAGAAATTCCGGTTGTGTTGCTAGGTGAAAGTGGAGTGGGAAAAGAATTGCTCGCAAGAGCTATTCACTACAATGGAGCACGTGCAAAGCGAGCTTTTGTTTCGATGAATTGTCAGGCAATTCCTGAAACTTTGTTTGAGTCAGAATTGTTTGGCCATGTGAGGGGCTCTTTTACCGGAGCCGTTTCCGATCGTATGGGCTTGGTTGAACAGGCTCATCGAGGCACTCTTTTTCTGGATGAAATTGGTGATATGCCTCTTCCCCTGCAGGGAAAGTTACTTAGAGTGCTGCAGGAAGGAAAGTTTCGTCGTTTGGGAGATAAAGAAGAGCGTCCTGTAGATTTACGGATTATTGCTGCCACTCATCGTGATTTGAAGAAAATGATTTCTGAGGGAAGCTTTCGAGAAGATTTATGGTTTAGAATCAGTGTGGTTGAGATTCATATTCCTCCTTTGAGAGAAAGAATGGAAGATCTGCCTTTGCTGGTGGATTATTTTCTGGATCGTTTTGCAAAAGTGCATGGAAGTGCAAAAAAGAAACTGAGCGCAGAAGCTTTGTCGCTTTTGTCCAATTACAATTGGCCCGGTAATATTCGTGAGCTTGAAAATACAATCACCAATGCTTGTGTCTTTGCAAAAGGTGAAAAAATTGAGCCTCATGATTTTCGATATAAAAAGGAACTTTTCCAAGATGAAATAGCCGCAGCTTCACGGAATCGGAAAGATGAATTAAGTTTGGAAGACTTTTTAAAATTTCCTTATCGGGAAGCGATTCAGTTTTTTGAAAAGAAATTGATTCATCAAGCCTTAATTGAATCCAAAGGAAATATTAGCCAAGCCTCGAATACTTTAAAAGTAGCAAGACCTCAACTTTCAAGACTCATTAAAAAGTTTAAAATCAAAGTGTAATGATTTGTGACGTTTTCTTTGTGTGACGAATTTTTTATTTTTCAAATAAGTACTTTATCTTACTGAAATTCTTATCATTTCTATTCAAGTCACCTCAAAATTATTTTTGGTATGCCCCTTGCTTTATAAATAAGCATGAGCATCGTCATATAGGTTTAGGTTAAAATGAGGTTTAATAAAGTTATGGGTATTAAGTTCAAAAAAATCTTCTTTTCTTTATTATTGCTTTCCCTGCTTTTGGGAGGATTTTCGGCCTGTGGGGGAGGGACGGGAGGGAGTGCTGCTCCTACATCAACGCCTCCTGTGCCTGTGTTTGGTGATTTTGTGTTGGGCGTGGCAGTTTCTAATCCTGCATCCTCAGCAACTCTTTCCTCTCATATCAGAGGAAGTATGAGATCCAATTCAGTAGCTTTGCAAAATAATGCGATCTTGCTGGAAGAAACCCGTAATGTGGTGAGCGATATTTCTTTTAATCCTGTGGGGTCAGACTCAGAAGATATTGAATTTCCAGGGATGTATGTGGTGGAGCTTATCACAGGAGGCTCCACTGTGAATCAGGTGTTTCCTGAGCTTGAGCCTACTCGTATTCCCTTTGGTGAGTATCGTGAATTTGAGATGAAGTTTGAAAAAATTCAATCAAGTGAGATTCCGAGTGCTTTACTAGAAGATCCTGTTTCAACACAATTTTTACCCGATCAATCTATGGTGATAGAAGGAAGTTTTATTGAATCTTCTGAGAATGATATTGATGGCAGTGATAGCCAAACTTATATTCCTTTCAGAATTATCTCAGATAAAGATGTGAATATTCTTGTCAGTTCGCCTAATGCCTTCACTGTTTCATCGGATCGAGTGAACTACTTCTTTATCGCCTTTCAAGTGAATAACTGGTTCACAAATCTTTTGGCACCGATGCAAGAGGTTTCGTCTGAAGATCTTACCAATGGAGTCTTGGTGATTTCTGACCAAAGCAGCCAAGATAGTATTCATGAAATATTGGACCAGTTTGAAAGTAATCTTGAGACTTCTTGCAAAAGTGCTCCTTCTGAAAGCGATGAATTTGAAGAAGACGATGTGGATGATGATTCTTCTTCAGATCCTTTTTAGTGTTCAAAATCATTACAATTAGCACGTAATAAAAAGTTACAATTCTTAATTTTTCATATCCTTTTATTTAAAATAATCAAATAAATTCAAATACTTAATTTTTGGCATAGTCTCTGCTTATTAAGAAGGTGAAAACAAAAAAATGAGCATCGCCTCGACGTAATATAGAACCCACGTGGAGGGGATGAAAGGGATAACCAAATATGGGTTCTGAAAGTGGGTGATTTATGAAAAAGAAATATAAAATTTTAAGCGGGCTTTTTTTAGCCATGCTGATCGGAACGATAGGAGTCGTTGGCTGTGGAGGAGGCGGGTCTTCTTCTCCTGCTGCTTCAAATACAACTTCTGTCACAGGAAAGCTAAACTCTGCATCAGGTAACGCTTCTCAAAGTGCCATGCTGAGTATGTCGATGAGAGAGAATATAGCGGTTTCAGGGATTACGGTGGTAGGAAGCGACGAAACGGGTAGCACTGTGACCTCAACGACCGATGACGATGGAAATTTTTCTCTCGATTTACCTGTGGGGCATACTTATGTGGTTTCCTTTTTTTCAGGGCAGACTTTGATTGGCCTGTTATCTTTTTCAATTGATCAGGCAGGAACTTACAATACTACAGCATTCCGTTTGAACTCGGGAGATGACAGTTTATCTTTAGGTAATATCACTTGTGCGGCCGGTTCATGCACAGGAGATGTGAATCCTCTCTGTTCTCTCGATCGTGATGATGATGGAAGTGAAGATTGTGAAGATGCCGACGATGATAACGACGGCGTTGATGATGTCGATGAAAGTGATGACGATCATGATGGTATTGAAGATGATTTGGAAGATGGCGAAGATAATGAGGACGATGCTGCTGCCAGCAATGACTGTGAAGTGATTCGCGCACGTCCTTATGATGGTGAAATGGGAGTAGATCAAGATGAAGAGATTCGGGTTCGCTTTTCTAATTCTCTTGATACCGATACTGTGACTTCGGAAACTCTGTATGTTACCGATGCAAACGGTTTAATTTCTTCTGCTATCACTATTGAAAATGAAGATGACCATGGTGAAGCTCGTATAAATCCAAGTTCTAATCTTTCAGCTCTCACAGAGTATGTTTTGCACGTCACAACAGGAATTCAATGTAGCAATGGCCAGAGTCCTGCACAGAATCTGGAAATCACATTTACTACAGACGATGATGATTCAAGTAACTAAAAGGAATCCCCCCTTGTGCTTGAATCAGTGCCCTCCGCCAAAAGCGGAGGGCTTTTCCTATCTCTCCATTGTATAAATAAAAGTAAAAAAACGGGGAGGTATTCAAGAAGCAGGGTCCATAGATTTTCTTTCCAAACATTTTGGGTTCTGTAATCGATCAAAATCCAGTACGAAAAAAAGGAAGTAAAGAGCCAAGCATAAGCCGCAACCATCATAGGGGCTTGCGTCGTCTCCTGCAAAGCCTGCGGAGCCTCTCCCTCACCGCTGCTGTGCGGCTGGTAAGTTTTATGCTTCCGCACAAGAAGTAATGGAAGGAGCCAGCCCAGATACCAAGGGTAAACAGTGTGAAAGAAAAGAAAGAAAGCCAGTGTGATCGACAAAAGACCTTTTTCCAAGGGTGGGTTTTTCCAGGCCACACCTAAGGCCCAGAGTCCTGCCAAAGCGGAAACAACGCCATGGGTCACATCCGCTCTCTCGAAACACAGTCGAATGAGTTTATAAAGTGAGCCATTGAATTCCCAGGACTTCAAATAAGTGGGGAGTAGTCCTATGACATTTTTTCCAGCAGACAAATAAGGCAGATAAAGAAGGCCGATAGTTAAGGTAAAGCAGAGTATGGCAAGCCCTCTTTGTCGTCCCGTCATTTTTCTCCATAAAAAGGGTAAAAATAAAAGTGGAATCCACTTTATTAAAGTAGCCAATGCCAAGAATATAAAAGCAGGTGCAATTTTTTCTTTTTTGAAAAAATATAAAAAGCTTGTGAGAAAAGCGATGCCCCACACGTCGCTGTGACCCATTCCAATGTATTCGATAATAGCTAAGGGGCACCAAGCATAAATTAAAATCCAACCCGGATTTTTTTTGTAAGCTTTTAGAAGTTTTATACCAAAAAAACAGGTGATGATTTCCGGAAGCCAGAGCAGAGCTTTGAAAGCTAAAAGAGAGTCTGCCCCTATTTTAAATGCAAGCCAGAAGGTGATCATGACTAGGGGAGGATAAGCAGGAGCGATGTCTTTAAAAGGGAGTAATTCCCAGATCTTGGAGTCGCGAAGAAAAGTGAGCTCGGGAGATTGCGGATTATAAAGGTAAGGATTGAATCCATAAGCCGCTACTTTTCCGTGCCAAATATAATAAAAAATGTCGTCTGAAAGTAGAGGAGGAAAAAAGAAGCAAATGAGTCGATAAAGAAATGCAAAAAAGAGAATCGAAAAAAGTAAGAGAGGCTTATTTGAAGTGTTTTCATTCTTAATTTTAAAAAAAGATAACGAAAAAAAATAAAATATAAAAATAAAGCAAATGGTAATGAGCAAAAAGGGAAATGAGCGGTAGTTGTTTTGCAAGCCTATGCCTTGAAAGTACAAAAAAATATACAAAACACACTGAATAGCGCCAAGACCATGAAGTAAGTAGGATTTTTTGTTTAAGGTGTTCATTTGTTTTAATTCATTACTTTCTACACAGGACTGATTTTTAAAAAATATTTCAAAATTCAAACATTTTTCCACTCATTAAGAAACTTTTTTTTAATAAACTCGATGAACTCATGTAAGGTCGATTGACTTTTTTAGGCAGAGTGATATTTGTTCTCAAGAAGATCGTTTGTAACCAAATAGTTCAAAGTTGAAGGGGTTCAACAAGGAGGCTTCTTATGAAGCGGGGCACAGAAGGCTTTATAAAACCTTTTTTTCAGTTTTTTATTCTAACTTTTCTCACATTTGCAGGCGCAAATTTTGTAGAAGCGGCACAAGCAAATTGTCCTATTCCTCCTAATCCAGGCCAATGTATTTGCCATAATATCAACGGTGGTAGTGGAGAGGTTTGTCCTTCTCCGAATGGCATTGTGGGTGGGCATAATGATCACATTACTTGTTACAACAATGGTGGTGTAGGTTGTAGTGTTGAGGATAGATGCGGTAAGTGTAGCGGTTGCGGTGATGGTGTTTTAATTCAAGGTGAAGAATGTGATGATGGCAATAATGTGAGTGGAGATGGTTGCGATGCTGATTGCAAAATAGAATGTAAAAGTGATGCCGAATGTAACGATAACAATGCCTGCACCAACGATGTTTGTAGTTTGAATACCTTCCATTGTGTTCATGAAAATAACGCAGATTCTTGCGATGATAATAATCCCTGTACTGAAGGAGATGTTTGTTCGGGTGGGCAATGCGCAGCGGGTAGCCCTAAGTCTTGTAGTGATGGGATTGAATGTACAACAGACTCTTGTGATGTAAACTCAGGTTTATGCTCAAACGATAGTGTGGGTTGCGAATGTAATCAAAATTCAGATTGTGAAGATAACGATCCTTGCACAGATGATGTTTGTAATGCTCAAAAAAGCTGTGAACATAATCCAAACACCGGAAATAGTTGTGAAGATGGCACTTTCTGTAATGGAGCAGATGTTTGTGAAGCAGGACAATGTGTTCATGAAGGAGACCCTTGTTTGGGGGGTAATGAATGCAATAATGCTTGTAATGAAGATGCAAATAATTGTTCAAACACTGAAGGTACTTCCTGTAGTGACGATGGAAACCTTTGTACCGACAATGTTTGTAATGGAAATGGCGAATGTGTTTCCGTGAATAATCATGCGGCCTGCGATGATGGTAATGCCTGCACTAATGAAGATGTATGTAATGGCGGAAGTTGTAGCCCTGGTACTCCTAAATCTTGCAGCGATGGGATTGAATGTACCACAGATTCTTGTAATGTAGATACTGGTGAATGCAGCAGTGATGGCGCGGGTTGTGAATGTGCGCAAGATGCAGACTGTGATGATCGTGATCCTTGTACCGATGATACCTGCAATGATCAGAGAACTTGCGAGCATAGCCCTAACACTGGAAACAGTTGTGAAAACGGTATTTATTGTGATGGTGAAGATGTCTGTAATGATGGGCAATGCGTGCATGCGGGTGATCCCTGTGCAGCAGGTGCAGAATGTAATAATGTTTGCAATGAAGATAATGATAGCTGTGCCGTTTCGGTAGGTAGTTCTTGCTCAGATGATGGAAATCCTTGCACCGACAATCAATGTGATGGAGATGGCAACTGTGTTGCGCTCAATAACAAAGCAGATTGCAGCGATGGCGATGAATGTACTGATGGAGATGTGTGCGAAAATGGAGCCTGTGTTTCAGGGCTTGCTAAGCAATGTAACGATGCAAGAGCTTGCTCTACAGATACTTGCGATGCCAAAACAGGGGAATGCACTTTTAATTTAAGTGCCTGTGAATGTGCGCAAGATGCAGATTGTAATGATCGAAATCCTTGTACAACTGATATCTGTACTGCAGACGGTAAATGCCAAAATCAAGTGATTGTAGGTACAGTAGAGTGTCCTGCGCCTTCTGTTTGTGGTAACGGGCTTCTTGAAAAAGGGGAACAATGTGACGATGGCAACATTTCAGAAGAAGACGCCTGTAGCAATACTTGCGAGGTTTTGACGGTTACAGAAGCGAGCCCTGCTATTGGCACAACTCCTACTGCAGGATTAGCGGATAATCTCGAAGGTCAAGGGGGCTGTATGTTAAGTGCGACAGCTGCTTCAAACCCTGTACTTTATCTATTGTATGCCTTTACTTTGGGAGCGCTTTCGATTCTTCGCAGAAAAACTAAATAGTGAATATTTGAGTATCTTGTCAAAAAACCCCTTCGCTTTATTCAAGCAGAAGGGGTTTTTTTGTGCCAAGTATATTTAAATGTACAAAATCGTACATTGACAATTATTTTAAAAAAACTTACTGAACTTTACTTAAAATAATTTCTAAGGGGTATGCGGTAATTAAATTCATTATTTTAATTTCGCCTTTTTGTAATAAAGGGGATTTTAAGGAGATATGCTATGTTGAAACCGATAAATGCTCTTTGGAGAGCTAGGTCTTTTTCTTATCTTGTTGTTTTTTTAACTCTCACCTTTTTTGCCCCTCTTTTACGAGCTCAAGGCGCACCCACTTGCGGACAAGAAGCCGCTGATGTGGTGATTATGCTCGATAGAACGGGCAGTGTTTCAGCTGCTGAAAGAGCTTTAGAAGCTCAAGCTGCTAATAGTTTAATCAATTTATTAGGTACTTTGAACAATGGCCAGCGAGTGGGTATAGGTCGTTTTGGTGGCACGAATACTTCCAATGCACAAATTGTCACTCCTCTCACGACAGTTACACCAGCGAATATTGCTACTTTACAAGGGAATGTAAACACAGCGCTAAATTCCTCGAGCAGTGGAACCAATGTAGCGTCAGCCTTGAATGTGGCTCAGGCTGAGATTGTGGCTAATGCTACAACTGGAAATCATGTCATTATTTTGATTTCAGATGGTCAAACCAACAAACCTACCTCGGTGGCTGTAGCGACGGCGAGTGCCCTGAGTGCTGCAACCAGTGTAAAAGGAACAGGAACTCGTATTATCACGGTTGCTTTTGATGCCAATGGCGATAGCTCAACGATGGTGAATGGAAGAGCTTTGTTAGCCCAGATTGCAAATCAACCTTCTGCAGATAACACCGTAGGTACTGTGAGTGCTGCAGAAAGAGATGCTGAAAATGCGGATGGAGATGATTTCTTTATTGCCCCTACTAGCGATGCAATCAATACAGTTTTTAGTCAAATTTCAAATGCAGTTACCTGTAATGACAATGATCCTTGCACCGCAGATTCATGTTCTGAAGGTAATACCTGTACTTACCAAGCTGTAGAAGGTTGTGTAGCTTGTCAGAATGATTTGAATTGCGATGATGGCAATCCTTGCACCGCAGATTCTTGCAGTAACAATACTTGCCAATACAGTAATTTAGAGAATGGCAGTGCTTGTGATGATGGTAATCTTTGTACAAGTGGCAATACATGCCAAAATGGTAGCTGTAGCGCTGGAACAGAAATAACTTGTACCGCTTCAGATTCTTGCCACAATGCAGGTACTTGCGATCCTCAAACGGGTAATTGTTCAAATCCAGCCAAAGAAAATGGCTCAGCTTGTGGCGACGGTGATGCTTGCAATGGAAGTGAAGTTTGCCAAGAAGGTGCATGTCAATCAGGCACTCCTGTAGCTACAGATGACAATAACCCTTGCACTACCGATTACTGTGGTGAGGATGGTTTGGCCCATCATGATAATGTTGAAGATGGAACCGTATGTAATGATGATGCCAACGCTTGTAATGGAGTGAACACCTGTCAAAGTGGAACTTGTACTCAAACGACTTCTGCAGTGAACTGCGAAGCTTCAGATTCTTGTCATAATGCGGGAACTTGTAATCCTGATACAGGTGAATGTTCAAATCCAGCCAAAGAAGATGGCACAGTATGTGGTGATGGAAATGTTTGTAATGGAAGTGAATCTTGCCAAGAGGGTGAATGTACTTCTGGTA
>CAYYEM010000042.1:0-1820 GCA_964470915.1 uncultured Pseudomonadota bacterium | reverse complement strand
CAATGCGACCAAGGTCCTACTTTAGAAGGAATCTACGATCGTATTATTAGTCCTAATGAGTTAGTTGTTTGCAACAATGATTGTACTCACACCAGAATTCCTGTGTGTGGAGATGGAATCCTTGCTGACAATGAACAATGTGATGATGGAAATACGGTCGATGGAGATGCTTGCAGCGCAAATTGCAGCATTGAAGAAAACCAATCTCCAGTTTGCGGAAATGAAATCTTAGAAGCAGGAGAAGCTTGCGACGATGGTGATGTTGAAAGTGGAGATGGTTGTAGTGCAACTTGTACCTTAGAAAGTACTCCAAATAACGATGAATCTGGAGAAGCTGCGGTAAGTCCTAATCCAGCAGCCGCTGCAGGTCTTAACAACCTGTTAGAAGGTCAAGGTGGTTGTATGTTGACCACTACGGCTGTTTCAAACCCTATGCTTTATGGCTTGTATGCCTTTGCTTTGGGAATGTTTGCTTGGTTCCGTAGAAAAGTAAGATAATCATTTATTGAATCTTGCAGAAAGGCCTCTCTGTTTATTCAGAGGGGCCTTTTTTTTGTCGATCGCTAGGAAGGAAAAAAAGTAGGATCACTGGAATCAAACTTAATAAACTATAGGTGAGAAAAGCGTAAGATGCGTTGGTGGAGTTCCACAAGATCCCAAAAATAAAAGAAGCGGGAAAAAGGCCCATGCCGTAGGCGAAATAATACCAACCTAAAGCAGTAGCTTTCATATTTTCGCCTGCAATTTTAACAGGGAAGGCTCTTTCAGAAGCTTCGACAAGACCACTTTGAATTCCATAAAGAATAATCAACAACCAAGCCCAGTTAAGATTTGTATTAAAAGCGAAACCTAAATACACCAGAGCAAAAATAATCCAACCTAAGCCCATTGTTTTTCGTCGGCTCCAACGATCCGCTAAAAACCCTCCTCCAAAGGCAGAAAATAAAGTGAATAGCGTGAGAATAAACCAAACATAAGGCACTTGGGTAAGAGGGAGTCCTTGGTTTTGCATTTTGAGAATCAGGAAAAGTTCAGAAGGCATGCTGAAGGCAGCAAAGAAGATGACAATGACATATCTTTTCAGAGCTGGAGGTAATTTATTCCAGGATAATTTTTGAAATGAACTTTTAATTAATTTTGGGTCATCCTGGATAAAGCGCTGTAGGAAAAGAATGGAAAGAATGGCAGGAATACTTGCGATAAGAAAAAGAAGTTCAAGTTTTAAAGAAAAGAACGTGAGTAAAAATGCTGCCAAGGGAGGAGCCAAAAGCGCACCTGTATGGTCCATGGCTCTTTGAACACCAAAGGCACGTCCCCATTTTTTTTCATCCAACTCAGAAGTAAGCAGTGTATCGCGAGGTGCAGTGCGGATGCCTTTTCCAATTCGATCCAATAGCCTGACTGAAAAGGTGATAGCGGGAAGTGGAATGAGTAAAAAAGGGCGAACGAAGGCAGCCAGAGAATAACCAAAAATGGTAAGTGATTTATTTTTTCCTAAACGGTCTGCGTACCAACCTGCAAAAAGTTTAGTAAGGTTTGAAACAGAGTTTGAAACGCCTTCCATGACCCCCAAAAAACCTGCTCCTAAGCCCATAGTGGCAAGAAAGGCAGGCAAAAGAGGCGTGATCATATCGCTAGTAAGGTCATTAAAAAGGCTTAATAGTCCGAGTAAGTAAACATTTCGAGTAAGACCACGCAGCATAAAATACCTTTTAGAGAGGATTCTGTGGGGCACCTACATTCATGATGTCTGCATTGCTTTCGGAATAATCGATTGCAAATTTCAACTCATCTTTTGTTTCTGCATAAATAGTGAAAAG
>CAYYEM010000041.1:11992-13648 GCA_964470915.1 uncultured Pseudomonadota bacterium | reverse complement strand
GGGTGGCACACAAGAGTATCTTTTCGAGGAGAGACTTATGCCACCACCCTCCCCCTTATCAGGGGCCTCTCGTTTTCCTTTTGAAGGAAGTATCGTTGATTCTCTTTTTCGACGTCGCCCTGAATATCCTTCGAATGATTTTCAAAATCACAGAATATTAGTCGTTTATAATCCCAATGCAGCTCAAGGGGCTTATGCGCGCGAGTCGAGTTCATTAAAGGCCGAGTTAGAGTCGATGGGTTTTGAAGTGACTCTGTTGGAAACCGTTCGAAATCCTCAAGAAAGGCTTCAATTCATTCGGGATATTTCTGCTCCTTTGCTAGAAAACGCATTAGGAAGACCTTTGCATATTTTACCACTGGGGGGGGACACAACGGTTGATGAAGTGGTTAGAGAAGTGGTTCAAAATATCACGGGTCCTCTCCATGAAATCTCACCAGAGCCTGGTGAAGCTAACAACCGAATGAGAAATCGTTTAGCCTCCGTGATTGTATTAAATACAGGCACTGCAGCCGATGTCGCCAATCAGTTAAGATCTCCTCCGCGTTTTTTATGGCTCAGACGCCAATGGAATAGTTTGAGAGGGAGACCTGCCCCTTTAGTGTTTGGTGAGGTTCCAGAGTTTTTAAGAAGAAGCCAAGTGATTCCTCAAGGGATTACGGCAATTCGAAGCCCGGGTCTTCCCGATGCCAGTGCTTTTCATTCAGTTGATTTTGGTGTGGGGGGACGTGTGTTTGAATTGGGAGATAGAAATCGAACCGAAGATCCCACAAATTGGCGGAATCGAGGCATTATGAATTATGTTCGAGTTCTGCCTCAAGCCATGGGGGAGTTTCCTAAAGGATTTATCGCTGAGATTGAACATCATGGAAGAATGGATCGCTTTCGAGTGGGTGATGTGTTGGGAAGCACCAGTCGCACCATTGCAGGTTTGGGAGGTGTTCCTGGTCGATGGGGCGAGTTTAAAATCATGGCGATTCCTCATGGAGCAGCTGGAAGCGCAGTGTTAGTAGAGTCTGTATTGAGAGGACTTCCTACCATTTTTTTGGGAAGCAATATGGTGGATGCGGATTCCAGTTTATGGACTTTACCTGCAGAGCGAGACATTACAATCCGCCCTGGCGAAAGAGCGAAGCTTCGTTTTTTTGATGCTGTTACAGAAGAAGCTATTCGAGTGCCTTGGCAATCGAATGGTGGAGGAATGCCGGAACATGTGCATGAAGCCGAAATTTATGTTCCTCCAATTACCGTTCCTCTGCGAACAGCTCCCGTGAGTTTAGGAAAACGGCTTTATCAATTAGATGAGTTACGACGTGGCTTGGCTATGGGAGGAGAAAATCTTCCGGCTGATTTTCCGATTACGAGGCTAGTAAGCCCACCTCAATTTCATGAAACTTTTTGGGGTGGCAGAGGAGCCGCCACCGGTTTTTTTCCAGCCTCTGATTTAAGATCTCTTGCTTTAAGTTTAAATCTAGAGCCCGCAAGACTTCCTTTGCTGATCGCAAAAGCTCATGGAGTGCATCAGCCTTCCGACTTATCACGTTTTCAATCAAACCCTCTTTCTATGGAAGCAATTGAGCGATGGGTTCAAACAGATGCGGGAAGAGCATTAATTGAACAAAATCAAAGTTTAATGGAAGACTCTCGAAGAAACCG
>CAYYEM010000041.1:0-11892 GCA_964470915.1 uncultured Pseudomonadota bacterium | reverse complement strand
TCACGCATGTTGTATGAATACAACCCCAATACGCTTCAAGCGATGCGTGTCGCCAGCATGAGAAGTTTAGGTTTTCAGGGCGGGGCGCGCTCCATTTTATGGAGAGGGGTTAAAAGTGTTATTGCAGTGCCCGGGAGTATGGCAATGGGAATGGGTTTGGGTTTAGCTTCGAGTCGAATTTCTGAAAGGTTTTTAGAAAATATTGCACCGGGAATGGATCCTGTCACACGCTATCATCTTTCAGCTACCGCGTTTTTTGCGCCCAACATTTATCATTTGGGAGCAGGCAATAGAGGACTTGCAGTTTTGGAATCCAGTACTTTTAGAAAAGTAGGAAGGGCTTTTTCTTTAGGATTTATGGCTGACTTGGCTTTTATGGGCATTCATTCGCTGTTTTACGGTAACCAAGCTTCTGAAATGCGTTGGCAAAATCATTTAATTTCAGCCAACAGAGAGCAGAGAGAACATCGTGGCTTGTTTTCTATGCACGGCGTTTTTTCCCTCTTGAGTCCTGAGTTGGCCGCTTGGTGGGATGCAAGATAATCAATGAATAAAAAAAACTAAATCATTTAAGCAACTTCTCTCAAGTTCATTCGATAATCCAATAGAATTATAATTTGGGGCACACGGCAATTCCAAGAAGGGGAATAACCATGAAATGGAACAAGCTGTTTGCCTTTTTTATTTTCACACTCTTACTTTTAAGTTTTTCACTAAAACCTGAAATTTCTCAAGCCTATCCAGCAGCATTGGATACTTGTGATGCGACCGGCTGTCATTTGACAGTCCGAAATAATGAGGGTTCGAGCATACCTGGTTCGCTTCGACAAGCGATTGCAACAGCTTGTAGTACAGCAGGTAATGATCTGATTGATTTTTCAAGATATTCTATCGATGCGACTGTGATTTCTCTTACCCAGCCAATCATGATTCCTCGAGATTGTCGTGGCTCGATCGAAATTGCAGGTCGGTCGGATGCAGTGGAAGTAGTGATCGATGGAAGTGCATTAGCAAGAACTTCTCCTGCGGTTTTAGAACCAGCCTTATCAGGTGCCCAAAATCTTTGCGCGATTTACGTAAACTCCAACAACAACAAAATTCATCACTTCACCATCAACGGAGCTCCCTTTGGTGTTTGTTTATATGGAGAAGGTAACCAGGTTTCAGATAGTTATATTGGTGTGATGAAAAATGGAATGGCAGCTGCTAACCAAGTGGGGGTTTATGTAGCGAATGCCGGAAATCTTGTTTTAAATAACGTGATTGCCTCCAATACTTCTCATGGAATTGTGTTGAAAGGAAATCGAAGTATTATTCAGCAAAACTATATTGGCGTCAGTCCGCTCGATATGAATGCAGCTCGTGGAAATGCAGGATCTGGAATTCGTTTGATTCAAGGCGCTGAATTAAATTTGATTGGGGGAGATTTAGTATTAAATGCCAATTTCATTCGTTTCAATGGAGCGGGTGGAGTGGTCCTGGAAGAAGGGGTGGGCCTCTCCAACAAAATCAGCCACAATCGTATTTCACGAAACTCAGGATTGGGAATTGATCTTAAGGCTAATGGAGTCAGTTTGCCCAGAGCAGGTGAAACAGGTCCGAATAACATGATCGCAATGCCTGTGGATGTGCAGGTGATTCCTATGCGCCGTGTTGCTCCTTATGATAGTTATATTTTTAGAGGGCGTGCGCCTGAAAATTATTTCATCGAAATTTATCTCGTGGATGATGCAGATCATGGCGATGCCGCTCAGCGAATAGGAGATCAAAGCTATGGAGAAGGGGATTACTTCCTGACTTCTCAGCGTGTGAATGCAACTCGTGATGGAAAATTTAGCGTTACCCTGACCAGCTCATTATTGGGAATTGGCAAAAGAGTGTCAGCTATTATTCGCGATGGAGCGGGTAATACCTCTGAATTTTCAGCATCCATTGAATTAAAAGATGTTCCCAATCCACAAAATCCAGATTGTGGTAACGGTCGACGTGATAGCGGCGAAACTTGCGATGATGGCAATGTGACGCCCGGCGATGGTTGTAGCGCAATTTGTTCTATTGAACCTGGTTTTACTTGTCATGAAGGCAATCCTGATCGTTGCGAACCCGAAGTCGTTTTGTGCGGCAATGGTCTTGTGGATGCTGGTGAAGAATGTGATGATGCTAATCGCAATGCAGACGATGGTTGTGCAGGCGATTGCAGACAGGAACCCGGTTGGAATTGTACGCGCGAATTGGGTCGCTTGAGTGTTTGTACGCGCGAGATGACTCCTCCCACCTGTGGTGATGGTAGATTAGATTCAGGTGAAAGCTGTGATGATGGCAATAATGTAGCTGGAGATGGTTGTGCAGTCGCTTGTAGTGAAGAACCCGGCTGGACTTGTACTCGCGAAGCAGGTCGTTTGAGTGTTTGTACGCGAGTGCCACCTTCAGGAATGTGCGGTAATGGTCGTGTGGATGCTGGTGAAGCCTGCGATGACGCCTCGAATGCTTGCTGTAATGCGAGAACTTGTCAGTTTGAACCTAACACCACATCTTGTGATGATGGAAATATGTCTACTACCGCAGATCATTGTAACGGTTCTGGCATGTGTGTCGGAAACCCGGGTGTATCTATTACCCCTCCAGCGAGTTTAAATGCAGAACCCACTGGACCCAATCGTGTCCGCGTAACTTTTACGGATAATTCTGATAATGAAACCGGTTTTGAACTAGAAAGAGCAGAGGGCGCTTGTTCTGCAGGAAGTGTTTTCACTCGAATTGCTACTTTACCTCCGAGTGCAGGCATAGGTTCTACAATTACTTATCATGACGATACAGTTCAGCCTGGCCGCACTTATTGTTATCGAGCTCGAGCCATTAATCCTTCAGGTCAGTCAACTTACTCCAATACTGATGATGCGACGACTCCCCGTGTTTCTACGACTTGTGGGAATGGACGTATCGAGACTGGTGAAGTTTGCGATGATAACAATACAAATAATAGTGATGGTTGTAGCAATAGCTGTGAGGTGGAAACTGGATATACTTGTAGCGGCAGCCCCAGTGTATGTACCCGTACGAATCCCAATGGGCCTCCTACAGGTTTGACAGCGACTCCTACAGGCCCTCGGCAAGTTCGAGTGACCTTTATTGATAATACCGATAATGAAACAGGGTTTGGCATTGATCGTGCGGATGGCGAATGTAGGCCTGACAGTGTATTTACCCAAATTGGAACCGCTCCTGCTTTAGAAGGCAGAGGAGGAACCGTGATTGTGATTGATAACACGGTAGAACCTGGCAAAACTTACTGCTACCGTGCGCGGGCTCTTACTCCTACAGGGCCAACGGCTCCTTCAAATGCAGCTTCTGCGACCACACCTACTTTGGATGAGAATCCGCCTCCTCCAGGAACCGTCGAGGGTAGTTTGCAAGGTTCAGGCTGTGCTCTTCAAAGTCAGCAGCTTGAAGGAAATTCTAAAGTACTTTTATTTTCGATGCTGATTGTCTTGATGCTCTATGTTTTTAGAAGAAGGAACGTGAAACCCTAATTTCAATTAGGTGAGATCTATCCAAAAGCCTCTTCGTCAAACGAAGAGGCTTTTTTATTATTAGCGCTTCGATGCTTTTTTGAGTTATTCTTAAAGTGTGAAGAATGCTTTCTTGAAATATCTCGAAACCGAAAAATCAGCTTCTCCTCACACCCTTAAAAATTATGGGCGTGATTTGAAGGAGTTTGTGCTTTATTTGAAACAAGATTTTCCAAGTTTGGTAAAAGGTGAAGAAGCACTTTGGGAAAAGCTAGAAACCAGACATCTGCGTAGTTTTATTGCTCATCTTATTCAAAAAAATAAAGCTTCGTCTGTAGGACGAAAACTTTCAACTCTGAAGTCCTTTTATCAATTTTGTGTTCGGAAAGCTTTGTTAGAAAAAAATCCTGCACGACTTATTTTAACCCCTAAAAAACCACGTTTATTACCCAAATTTTTATCAGTGGATGAGGCTGAGCGTCTGCTGGCGACTAGTCAAAAAACAAATAAAACATTTAGTAAACGAGATCATGCTATTTTTGAAATACTTTACGGATGTGGTTTGCGTGTAAGCGAGCTGGTAGGGCTTGATTTTGCGAGTCTTGATTTTTCAAATCAAAGTTTGCGGGTAAAAGGGAAGGGTAAAAAAGAAAGAATAGTGCCGATTGGTGAAAAGGCTTGGGAAGCTTTGAATGCTTATCTCAAAGAAAGAAAACCCGCCCTTTCACAAAAGGAAGCTTTATTTTTAAATAATCGAGGGCAACGGATTCATGTGAGACGAGTAGAAGCCCTACTCGAGGAATATCAGTTGAGAAGTGGCTTAGGTAGAAAAGTAAGCCCTCATGGTTTGCGGCACTCTTATGCCACTCATCTTTTGGGTAATGGAGCTGATCTTCGGAGTATTCAGCAGCTTCTGGGGCATGCTTCTTTATCAACCACCCAAAAATATACACATTTGAGCCTTGAAAAACTTATGGAGATTTACGATAAAGCCCATCCAAAGGCTTAAAGGATTATTATGGACCAAAACTCATATCAATTACGCGGTACCACCATTATTGCAGTAAAAAGGAATGACAAAGTTGCTATTGCAGGAGATGGGCAAGTTAGCATGCAAAATACGGTGATGAAACATAGTGCGCGCAAAGTTCGCCGTATGAAAAGCGACAAGGTGATTGCAGGTTTTGCCGGCTCAACTGCAGATGCCTTTACCCTTTTTGAAAAATTTGAAATAAAACTCGATGAATATCGAAATAATTTAACTCGTGCGGCTGTGGAATTAGCGAAAGAGTGGCGTACGGATCGAGTGCTTAGGCGTTTGGAAGCTTTATTAATTGTAGCTGATAAGGATAAAATTTATACCTTATCAGGAAATGGTGATGTGATTGAACCTGACGATGGTGTGAGTGCAATAGGTTCAGGAGGCCCCTATGCTTTGGCGGCCGGGAGAGCCTTAATGAAGCACACTTCACTTTCAGCCAAAGAAATTGCAGAAGAATCTCTAAAAATTGCAGCAGAAATTTGTGTTTTTACCAATGATCGAATTACGGTGGAAGAGGTTTAAAGAAATATGAATTTTACTCCTAGAGAAATTGTGAGCGAATTAGATAAATATATTATTGGTCAAGCGAAAGCCAAAAAGGCAGTAGCGATCGCTTTGCGAAATCGTTGGCGGCGTCAGCAAGTACCCAAAGAATTGCGTGATGAAATTGCGCCTAAAAATATCATTATGATTGGCTCTACAGGCGTGGGTAAAACTGAGATCGCTCGTCGTTTGGCGAAACTTGCTCAAGCTCCTTTTGTAAAAGTTGAAGCCTCAAAATTCACAGAAGTGGGTTACGTAGGAAAAGATGTAGAGTCTATTATTCGAGAACTGACGGACTTGGCAGTGAATATGGTGAAGGAAGAAGAAAAGGCTAAGGTATTAAAAAAAGCAGAGGAGTTGGTCGAAGATAAGCTGTTGGATTTGCTGGTACCTCGTCAAAAGTCTGTAAAAACATCAGAAATTGTAGAGGAAACACCCAAAGAAGAAGTAGCGCCACAAGAAAATACTCGTGACAAATTTAGAAAGATGTTGCGCGAAGGAAAAATGGAAACACGTACGGTAGAAATTGATATTGCTGCAAGTGCTCCCATGCCGATGATCGAAGTGATTAGTGGAACGAATATGGATGAAATTGGTATGAACATTAAAGAGATGTTTCAAAATTTCATGCCAAAAAACAATAAACGTCGGAAAATGAAAGTTGCAGAAGCGAGACAAATTTTATTGCAAGAAGAAGCTCAAAGACTCATCGATATGGATGCAGTGGTAAAAAATGCAGTAGAACGGGTTGAGCAGAATGGTATCGTCTTTTTGGACGAAATTGATAAAATTGCAGGGAAAGAATCGGGGCAAGGGCCTGATGTTTCTCGTGAAGGAGTGCAGCGAGATATTTTGCCCATTGTCGAAGGTTCTACTGTGAATACAAAGCATGGCATGGTAAAAACAGATCATATTTTATTTATTGCGGCTGGAGCTTTTCATGTTTCTAAACCTTCAGATTTAATACCTGAATTACAGGGGCGTTTTCCAATTCGAGTTGAGTTAGATCCTTTAAGCGAAGGTGATTTTTTAAGAATTCTAGTAGAGCCAGAGAATTCTTTAACTAAGCAGTATGTGGCATTGCTTGCTACAGAGGGAGTGAGTGTCGAATTTAAAAAGGATGGCATTCAAGAAATTGCATCTTTTGCAGCGATTGTGAATGAAAGAACTGAAAATATTGGTGCGCGACGTTTGCACACTATTATGGAAAAAGTGTTAGAAGATGTATCTTTTAAAGCTCCTGAAATGAGAGGAGAGGCCGTCAGTATTACAAATAGTTTTGTGAGGGATCGTTTAAGTGATATTGCGAAAGATCAAGATTTGAGTCGATACATACTTTAATAAGGAGTGAGAGTAGAAATGAGGTGTGAGTTTTTCTCACCCTCCTTTTTATTTTACGTCTCACTGTAAAAAAATATGCAAGAAGCCATGCAAAAAGCTTCCACTCTCATGGAGGCTTTGCCTTATATTAAGAAGTTTTATGGGAAAACCATCGTCATCAAATACGGTGGAAATGCCATGGTAGATGAGAACCTCAAGGAAACTTTCGCAAAAGATATTGTTCTCATGAAATATATTGGTCTTAATCCAGTGGTAGTTCATGGTGGAGGCCCTCAAATTGGAAAAGTATTAGAGCAAATGGGCATTGAGTCTAAGTTTCATCGAGGGATTCGTATTACCGATGAAGCCACCATGGATGTGGTGGAAATGGTTTTAGTGGGAAAGGTTAATAAAGAAATTGTTCGCTTAATTAATCGGAATGGCGGCAAGGCAGTGGGTGTGTCCGGAGCCGACGGTGATTTGGTGAAAGCGAAACAATTACCAAAGGAAAAAGTGACCTTTGATCAGAAAGTTCATGAGATTATTGATTTGGGTCGTGTAGGAAATGTCACCGAAGTGAACGCGGCTGTTTTAAGTGTTTTAGATAAAGATAATTTCATTCCTGTTATTGCCCCCGTTGGAGTATCTGAAAAAGGAGTCGTGTTAAATATTAATGCGGATCTTGTAGCCGGAGCTGTTGCCTCAGCGCTTCAAGCTGAGAAATTGGTATTACTTACCGATGTGGAGGGAGTGAAGGGTGCTGATGGTTCTCTGATTTCAAATCTGGGAGTAAGCGAAGCAAAACGATTGATTAAAGAGGGAGTGATTAAGGGTGGTATGATTCCAAAGGTAGAGTGTTGTATTAAGGCTATGGCAAATAATGTGAAAAGTGCGCATATCATTGATGGTCGTGCGGAACATTCTATTCTGCTAGAAATTTTCACTGACCAAGGGGTTGGAACTGTTTTGAGTTAACTATGACGACGAATCAGTCTTACATTGATCGATCTGCTAAAGTTTTGATGAATACTTATGGCCGCTTGCCTATTGTGTTGGAGCGGGGAGAAGGTTCATGGGTTTGGGATGTGGAAGGTAAAAAATATCTCGATCTTGTGGCAGGAATTGCAGTGAATTGTTTGGGACATTCCCATCCTGAAATTGTGAAAACAGTTTCTGAGCAAATCAAAACTCTTACTCATACTTCGAATCTTTATCATACGGTGCCAGGGATTGAGCTGGCAGAGCTATTGGTAAAAAATTCTTTTGCTGACAGAGTGTTCTTCTGTAACTCCGGTGCAGAAGCCAATGAAGGCGCTGTGAAGCTGCTCCGAAAATATTTCAAGAAAAAAGGTCAGCCTGACAAATTTGAAGTGATTACAATGATAAATTCTTTTCATGGTCGAACTTTGGCGATGATGAGCGCAACGGGTCAGGAAAAAATTAAAAAGGGCTTTGACCCCCTCATGCCTGGATTTAAACATGTGCCTTATAACAACTTAGAGGCAGTTGAGAAAGCCATTACTCCACAAACTGCAGCGATTATGTTGGAACTTGTTCAGGGAGAGGGTGGGGTAGTCTTTGCTGGCCAAGAGTATTTAAAGTCGCTCCGACAATTATGCGATCAAAGAGGGCTTCTTTTAATTTACGATGAAATTCAAACAGGAGTGGGAAGAACTGGAAAATTATTTGCTTATGAACACAGTGGGGTGAAGCCTGATATTTTAACTTTAGCGAAAGGTTTAGCGGGAGGACTTCCTATTGGAGCTATTTTAGCCAAGGAAGAAATTGCTCAGGCTTTTGAGCCTGGGGATCATGCTTCTACTTTTGGTGGAAATCCTTTTGTGACTCAGGTTGCGAAAAAAGTGCTGCAAATCTTGCAATCTGGGGCACTAGCTAACGCGAACAATTCAGGTGAATATTTCACATCTAAGTTATTGAAATTAAAAGATAAATTTAGTTTTATTTCTGAGGTGAAAGGGCAAGGTTTGATGTTAGGTGTTACTTTAACTATTCCTGGAAAAGAAATTGTTTTGAAAGGTATAGAAAAAGGTTTGCTTCTTAACTGCACTCAAGAAAAAGTCTTAAGGTTTGTCCCTCCCTTATTGATATCAAAAGAAGAGATTGATTTTGCTGTCGCTCGACTTGATGAAATTTTCGGGGAATTTCATGAATAAAAACCTATTATCTCTATTAGATTTTAAAGCCGCTGAAATAGAAACTTTACTCAAAAGTGCCCATCATTTTAAGTCACTACGTGGAAAGAAAAAACATCCCAAACCTCTTGAAGGCAAAACCTTAGCTATGATTTTTGAGAAAAGCTCTACTCGTACTCGGGTTTCCTTTGAAGTAGCTATGTTTGAATTGGGAGGTCATGCCTTGAATTTAAGCTCCCAAGAGAGTCAATTAGGAAGAGGAGAGACTTACGAAGATACAGCTCGAGTGCTTTCTCGATATGTCCACGGCATCATGATTCGAACTTTTTCCCAGAGAAATATTGAATTGCTTGCTCAATACGCCACTGTTCCTGTGATTAATGGCTTGTCTGATTTGTTTCATCCCGTACAACTTTTAGCTGACCTCATGACTATTCAGGAAGAAAAGAAGGACCTAGGCAAAATGAAGGTTGCTTATGTGGGGGATGGTAACAATTTAGCTAACTCTTGGATTGAAGCAGCGCTGGTGTTGGGATTTGAGTTAAATGTTGCTTGCCCAAAAGGTTACGCCCCTTCGGCTTCTCTGCTGACTCAAATAGGACACCATCCTCATATTGCACTTATGACAGACCCTTTAGAAGCGGTGAAAAGCGTCGACGTGATTTATACGGATACCTGGTTTTCAATGGGTCAAAAGGTAGAAGATAAAAAAAGAAAAGCTTTTGAGCCTTTTCAGGTGAACCAGGAACTCCTTTCTCATGCAGCCTCTGATGCTATTGTACTTCATTGCTTGCCGGCTCATAGGGGCGAGGAAATTACAGATGAAGTGATGGATGGTGCTCAATCTAGAGTTTTTGAAGAGGCTGAAAATCGTCTGCATATGCAAAAAGCAATTTTAGCGCATTTTCTTGCTTAGACCTCTTTACTTCCATACAATACACTTATGTTTTTTAGAGCACGTCCCAAATATAATTGGCGGGATGTATTTTTAAAATATGGTTCTCGCCTTGCTTCCCTGAATAATCATGAAGAGGTCTATAAAACTTTACTGATCACTATGGTTGAAGTGAGTGGTGCTGAAGGTGCTTCGATTCTTTTGTTTGATTCAGGTCTTCAACAATTTACATTGAAAGAGCATTTGGGCCCTAGCCCACTTGCTTTTTCAATTTCAGCGAATCATCCCTTAATTTTATGGCTTCGAAGAGATGGGCATTCTCTATCTCGACATCAGCTGGTTGAAGATTCAAAGCTTTTGGATTTAAGAAGTTCAGCACTTACTTTTTATTCAGAATGGAATTCAGAAGTTGCTTTTCCATTGATTGTAGAAAAAAAATTTTTAGGGATTTTTAATTTAGGGCCTTGTGAAGAAAAAAAAGGCTACGATTCAGAAGATATTGAGTTGTTTTCTACCTTAATTAGCCTAGGGGCTGTTTTTATTGAAAATAGTAATTATTACGACACTCTTTTAAAACAAAATATTAAACTTTCAGAAGTGGCCAAGCTGAAAACCCAATTTGTAAGTAATATCACCCATGAGTTGAGAACTCCGCTCCATGGAATATTGGGTTTAACGGATGTGTTGATCGAGGATCCCGATCAAATCTTGAATGAGAATTATCGTCGATATTTAGAGATGATGAAAAATTCAGGCCAAGCCTTGTTAGAAATGGTTGATCACATTCTGGATCTTACTAAATATCAGACAGGTTTAGTGAATCTGGCTGTTAAAAAAATAAATCTTAAAAAATTAATTTTAGAAATTTCAAAAGAGTTAGCTTCAAATATTGAAGTGCAAGGTTGCCAGCTAGAGCTCGACTGGCCTGAAAATACCCCTGATGTTTATGGGGATGAAAGAGAATTGAAACATCTGTTTCGAGATTTGATTGGGAATGCGGTTAAATTTACGCCTCAGGGAAATATATCCATTTCTTCCCAGAAAACAGGTGATCGCTTGAAAATTTGTGTAAAAGATACGGGGGTGGGTATTGATGAAAAAGATCAACAGATGATTTTTGAAGAATTTCGACAAGCGGAACAGGAAGAAACACGTCGTTATGGAGGTTCGGGTCTTGGCCTTGCACTTGCTAAAAAAATTGTAGAACTGCATGGGGGGCGTATCTGGGTAGAGTCTAAAAAAGGCCAAGGTTCCCAGTTTTATTTAACACTTCCTTTAAATCCATCCTTAGTTCAAGTGGGGTCAAGAGAAGACTAATTTAAAAAGCTTGAATGCTCCATTGACCCCAATCCAGCCCTGTGTTAGGAGCACAGCCCTTATAAGCTATTGAAACAAAAGCTAATTTCTATCTACGAAGGATTGAGAATTGAAATTGTTCAACCTTACATTTCTGCTGCTTTTCACAATGATTTCAGGAGGCACACTTTGGGCGACAGAAACGATGCCTGTGCATGTGCCAGTGCATAAAAAAACTATTTCAAAAGTGGCAAATCCAGAAAGCACAGCAAGATACGAAGAAGAGATCGATGCCCTTGTAGACTCTCCCAAAAATGAAAGCCAAGACCCAAATGCATTTCGGTTTGATTTGACGGATTGTGTTCGCATGGCGCTGAGAAACAATGCGGAAATCAAGGGAACTGATTATGATATCAAAGATGCAGAATACAAATTAAGAGAAGCCAGGCCGCGAGGTATTCCTGTTCTAAGCTATGAATATCAAGGGGCTCCTATTCCCAAAGATGTTTCTAATGCCATTGATGATTTTTTTACAGGAGATGTAACCTTCGTCAATCGAGTTAAATTAGGAGTAGGTGTTCCCATTACCGCTTTTGGAAAAATTAAACTCGCTCAAGATTTAGCCAATATTGGAATTGATGCCGCAAAAGAAAAGAAAAACCAGAAATCAAGTGATGTCGTTCTAAAGGTGAAACAACTCTATTATGGAATTATTCTTGCGCGTGAGCTCAAAAACATGATGCTAGATGCTGTTTCAAAAATTGATAAAGAAATTAATTTGAGAGAAAGTCAAACCAGTCCTTCTGATCCGGTTGATATGGCAAAACTAAAGCTTACTCGTTTTGAACTGTTAAAAAAATTAGGAGAAGCATCTCGGAAGGAAGAAGTGGCGGTTGAGGGCTTGCGCTTGCAAATAGGCTTGGATCGTAGCTTTGAATATGACTTGATTGATAAAAACTTGAAGCCGGTTCATTTTGATTTGAAAGATTTTGAATATTATCTTGAAGAATCAAAACGATATCGTCCTGAGTCACATTTATTGGATATTGCTCTCAAAGCTAAAGAAGATGAATATCGGGTTGAAAAAAGAAAATTGGCTCCCGATATGGGTGTGGGTGGATTTTTTGAATTAGG
>CAYYEM010000040.1:11769-13798 GCA_964470915.1 uncultured Pseudomonadota bacterium | reverse complement strand
TCCCTAAACATCTCCCGATCCACCCTATTCAAAAAAATCAAGCCACACAAAGCCTTCAAAATATAATTTGCAAACATCCAGGAAAGTGACATGGCGAA
This sequence comes from uncultured Pseudomonadota bacterium, assembly GCA_964470915.1. GTDB lineage: Bacteria > UBA10199 > UBA10199 > JADFYH01 > JADFYH01 > CAYPXN01. Next base: position 13,700 of record CAYYEM010000040.1, on the reverse strand, counting down.
TAAAATTTCAGGTGCAGTCACTTGACCTGTTCTTAAAATTTCTCCACTCACATGATTTTGTAGAAGTTCAATAATGGCAGCTTGCACGGTCCCTAAACCACCCGGTGTAATGGGTATGGTTCCAATTAAAAGAACCACCGGCATCGTCGCAAAAATAGTGGAATAATTTACATGGACTCCAAAAACTGTTACCCCAAAATAAAAAGCGGTAATAATCGTAAAAAGCAGAGGCAAACGATACAGAGCAATTTTTATGTAATCTACAATTGTTGCTTCATGAAAAGTCTGAAAAAGATGCCGGCCTTTGATCCAATCCACCCAACGCATTTTCACTTTCCAGGGGAATAATTTTCCAAACCAGCCCCGCCAAAAAGCAATGTTCAAAAACATTCCCAAAAAAACAACGGCGCTCACCTGCCTCACCCAATGACTGATATCCCACGCTCCAAAATTGAGTTGGATAAAAAATGAAGTCACAAAAGCAAAAAAGACCACCCAATTCAAATCAATCACCATGATGAAAAAAATGGAACCCATCGCCTTAAAAAAAGAGGCTCCTTTGCTACGCTTAATAAAATAGGCAAGACCCGCCTGACCCGCATTATAATTCACGAGAGAAAGAAAATAACTCACCGCCCGAGGAGGGAAAATTTCCTTAAAACTGATCGGCACACAAAACTGGGTCAGCACTTTTGAAAGTGAAAAACAATCGATTAGCATCACCAGAATAAAATATATAACAGCATACAAAATAAAGAGGGGAAGATTCACGTGCGACAAGGCATGCCAAACTTTGTCTGGTGGAATCTTATAAAAAAGATAGGTCAGCACGAGAGCTGCCAGCAGCCAAGGAATTATTTTCTTGAGAGTTTTAAGCATGCTGCCCTCATTTCTCCCAAGAAGTTTGATTTGACAAGAAGTATTCCTGAGATAGATGTTGCTTTCTCCTATGCTTAAAAAAGTTTATATCGCAGAATATTCCCACACTTACAGGCAAATGCTCAAAGCCTTGATGAAGCCCTTTGCCCAAGAAATAGTCGATTTATGGGAAGATCCTGCAAACGTGCTTGATGAAAGCAATTCTGAGCAACTCGTTATTGTGGATGAAGCCTTTCTCTCCAAAGGTCCCGGCCCGGCCCGATCGACTTTATGCACATTACTCATGGAAGGCCGCATTACAAGTCTACCTCTTCTTGTTTTAGAACGACGGGAAAAACAGCTGCCCTTTAAAATCAGTTCTCGAGCTTTCAAGTTACGAAGGCCTTTTTATAGTCAAGATTTCGATGCCATTTTAAATCAATTAGGATTAAAACCCCATTTTGAAAAAAAAGAGGTGATTATGACGGATACTATCATCCCCCCCATTGAAGAAAATATCTCGGAAAAAATTGAACAAGCCATTTCTCAAGTTTTACAAGAAGCAAACCTGTCACAAAAAACCCAGGAAGCTTTAGAAAAAGCTATTCGAGATATTGTGCCAGCCATGGCCGAAAAAATGATTAAGGAAGAGATTGAACGCTTAACACGATAAACATCTTCTCCCTTTGGGGAGAAGGTGTCCGTAGGACGGATGAGGGGAGCATGCAATTTGATAGCGAACTATACTCTCCCCCTCACCCCAACCCTCTCCTCAAAGGGAGAGGGTGTTAGAGGAAAAAAATGACTACTGAATTAGAAAAAATTTACTCTCCCCATGAAGTGGAAGAACGTTGGAGCAAAAAATGGGTGGATTCCGGAATTAGCAAAGCTCCGGAAGATCCCCAAAATAAAAACACTTTCTCCGTGGTAATTCCTCCTCCTAACGTCACAGGTACTTTGCATTTAGGCCATGCTCTCAATAATACTTTGCAAGACATCATTGTTCGACATCGACGCATGCAAGGTGATGCGGCTCTTTGGGTTTTTGGAACTGATCATGCCGGTATCGCCAC
>CAYYEM010000040.1:0-11669 GCA_964470915.1 uncultured Pseudomonadota bacterium | reverse complement strand
GAAGTCGATTATCATGAAACGAATGGCAGCTTGTGGCACATCCGATATTTTTTTGAAGGAGATCCTGAGCATTTCTTAACAGTTGCCACGACTCGACCTGAAACTTTACTGGGCGATACTGCCGTCGCTGTAAATCCTGAAGATGAACGATACAAATCGCTTCATGGCAAAACAGTGGTGGTCCCTTTTGTGAATCGCCTCATTCCTGTCATTGCAGATTCTTATGTCGACAAAGAATTTGGCAGTGGTGTGGTCAAAATCACGCCCGCCCATGATTTCAACGACTTTGAAGTGGGTAAACGCCACGGACTTGAATGCATTAATGTGCTCAGCGAAACAGGAAAAATGAATGAAAATGCGGGACAATTTCAAAATCAAGATCGCTTTGCCGCCCGCAAGGAAATCGTAAAATTATTGGAAGAAGCAGGTCAAATTGAAAAAATTGAGGCACACAAAAACAAAGTGGGCCATTGTTATCGCTGTAAAACAGTGGTGGAACCTTATCTTTCTTTGCAATGGTTTGTAAAAACAGAACCTCTGGCGAAACCAGCGATCGAAGCGGTTCGTAACGGCCAAACTCGTTTCTTTCCCGAACATTGGAGTAAAACTTATTTTGCCTGGATGGAAAATATTAAAGACTGGTGCGTCTCTCGGCAAATCTGGTGGGGACATCGAATTCCTGCCTGGTATTGCGGAGAAGGTCACGTCACTGTCACTCGCGAAGACCCCAAAGCTTGCAGCACTTGTCATACTAAAGAAATCACTCAAGATCCTGACGTGCTCGACACCTGGTTTTCATCGGCTTTGTGGCCTTTCTCCACTCTGGGCTGGCCTGAAAAAACTCCACTCTTGAAAAATTATTACCCCACGAATGTACTCGTCACCAGCTTCGATATTATTTTCTTCTGGGTGGCGCGAATGATGATGATGGGCCTGAAATTCATGGGCGAAGTTCCTTTTCGTGATGTTTATATTCATGCTTTGGTGCGCGATGCCCAAGGACAAAAAATGAGTAAATCCAAAGGGAATGTCGTGAACCCTTTAGAGCTCATGGAAAAAAATGGAACGGACGCTCTACGCTTTACACTGGCTGCTTTTGCGGCTCAGGGTCGCGATATTAAGCTCGATGAGCATCGCGTAGAAGGCTACCGAAATTTTTGCAATAAAATCTGGAATGCAGCGCGCTTTTTATATTCCACCGCTCTTCCTGAAGTAAAATCTGGAAAAGAAATTGAAGAGGCTCAAGCTCAAACGGAAGAAGATGAATGGATTCTCGTCGAACTTTCAAAATGCGCGGAAACAGTTTCTCAAGCTATTACCGATTACAAATTCAATATTGCCGCAAATGCTTTATACAATTTCATTTGGCAGGTTTTCTGTGATTGGTATTTGGAACTCATTAAAACCCGTTTGTATTCTGAAGGGGAAAATAAAGCCCAATGTGCAAAATTTGCGCTAAAAATATTCGATAGTATTCTTAGGATGTTGCATCCTGTAATGCCTTTTATCTCGGAAGAACTTTGGCAACGTTTACCCGATCGACCCCACTCCATCGCACTCAGCGCTTTTCCTCACGCGCTTTCAAAAGATGAACTACAAAAATTTGAACAGGCGGCCCAACGAACAGAACTCATGAAAGAAATTGTTTCGAGTATTCGAAACATCCGGGCTGAAACAGGGGTCAATCCAAAAGAAAAAATTCTCGCAAAAATTAAAACTAGCGCCAAACTTCAATCAGAAATTCAATTACTCATTCCCCGAATTCAAGAATTAGGAAAAATTTCTGAACTTAGTTTTATCAGCGATACTCCTTCTGAAGCGGTTTCTAAAGGTTTGGCGGCGGCTGGAGAACTTTCTATTTTTATTCCCCTGAGTGGTTTGATTGATATCGATAAAGAAAAAGCCCGCTTACAAAAAAAATTGGATAAAACTGAAAAAGATATTTCCCTTTTATCAAACAAACTGCAGCTACCCAGCTTTATGGAAAATGCGCCTGATGAATTAGTCACTGAAACTAAAGAAGAACTCGCAAAACGCCAGAAGCAAAAAAGTGAGATTGAAGAGGCTTTGGGTCTTTTATGAAATTAGGTCTCGCAGAAAAAAAACTCATTGATCTAGCACTTCATGAAGACGTTGCTTCAGGTGACATCACCAGCCTTGCTCTTTTTGGAAAAAAATCTCCCAAAGTAAAAGGAATTTTCCTCGCTAAAGAGCCTTTAATTCTTGCTGGCATTGAAGTCGTTCAAGCCGTTTTCAAAAAAGTAGACCCAAAAGTAAAATTCAAAGTTCTCAAAAAAGATGGGGCTACTTGCGATGAAGGCGATGAAATTGCTATTCTAGAAGGATCTGCTTCTTCTCTTCTCAAGGGAGAAAGAACCGCTTTAAATTTTCTGCAACAGTTATCTGGTGTAGCCACACAAACCTATCTTTTTGTCAAAACGATTGAAGGTACAGGTGCTAAAATTCTCGATACCCGAAAAACTTTGCCAGGCTGGAGAAGTTTGCAAAAATATGCAGTGAAAGTGGGAGGCGGGCATAACCATCGCATGGGTCTTTACGATGCTTATCTCATCAAAGATAATCATCTAGCCCTTTCTGGATCCATTGCAGAAGCCATTCAAACTGCTCGAAAACATAATAAGAAAAAAAAGAAAATTGAAGTAGAAGTGACAAATCTTGCCCAATTTAAGGAAGCCTTGAAAGCAAAGCCTGACTGGATTTTGCTTGATAACATGACTCTCGAAGACATGCGACTTGCGGCCATGGAAAATCATAAGGTAGGAGCGAAGCATGCTTCGCCCGTACTAGAAGCATCAGGGAATGTAAACTTAGATAACGTTCGTTCCGTCGCCCAAACAGGCGTCGATTATATTTCGATTGGTGCCCTCACCCACTCTGCGCCTGCTGTAGATATAAGTTTGGAAATATTTCAACAATAAATACTTTGTTTAGTAAGATCCTGAATCGGATTTAAAATAAAGCGACGCAAAAATATATTACCTTTATCATCTTCGCTCATTACTACCAACAAATGGAACCATCCCTTATCCCCAGGAAATTGCACAATAGCATCCACCAAATATTCATCTGCTTTAATTTCAGGAATGACATAGGAAAATGCTAAAGGTTCATCAGTTTTTGCATAATCCGCTTTTTGTGCTTCCAAAATCTGCAAGGGTTCCTTCAAATTTTGATCTTTAATGGGTAATTTCCTTTGCTCGAAATGTTTCATCGACCAAGGAACCACATGCAAATAAGATATTTTTGGATATTTAAAAACATGCGATTGAATACCCATAATTGATTTTAAAAATGGATAATCTTTACTCCAACAAGCTAGTTCTTCAACACACGTAATAGATTTATTTTGAAAATCAAACGCAATCGGTGCTTTTGTTTGATCATCATACTTTGGATCATGAGGAGACTTAATAAGATTTTGTAACAGCGACTGATCCATGTTTTGTTGCCAAAAAACCTGAATGGCTTTTTGTGCAAAATTTACGCGTTGATGATCTTGAGCGGATTGAACAGGATAAGGGTTTTCTTTTGGAGGAATGACTTTTTTAACTAAAATAGTTTTACTGGGTGGACAATGGCTATGATTATCAGGACCTTGAGTAGAAAAGGCTAAGGATGGAAAAACACAGATGAAAAGCAAAATAATCATTTGTCCAAGCAGAAACATTTAATCCTCTTTTATTGATGCAAATGCACCGGCTCTGCCTTTTTTCGTATTCTGATATTGAGTATTTCCACAAAAAGTGAAAAGGCCATTGCAAAATAAATATAACCCTTGTTGATATGTTGGCCAACGCCTTCAATAATCAACATAGCTCCAATCATGAGCAAAAAGGAAAGAGCGAGCATTTTGAAAGTAGGATGTTTTTCGATGAAATGCACCACAGCTCCCGAAAAAACCATCATGATAATCACTGCAATGACCACTGCCACAACCATAATCCAAATTTGTTGGGCCATTCCCACGGCTGTGATCACGGAGTCGAGAGAAAAAATAATGTCGAGCAAGGCCACCTGAAACAAAACACCCCCGTAAGAAACGCTCTTTTTGACTTCTTTACCAGCTTCTATTCCTTCCAATTTATGATGAATTTCAGTAGTCGCCTTGGCGAGCAAAAATAAACCTCCAATTAGCAAAATGAGATCCCTCCCACTAATGGGATGATTCAAAACAGAAAATAAAGGTGAGGTTAAGCTCATGACCCAAGTCAAACTCAGCAAGAGAGCCACACGCATCATCATGGCAAGTGCCAAACCAATCGTCCTTGCCGAGGCCTGTTTTTCTTTGGGAAGTTTTCCCGTAAGAATGGCAATGAAGACAATATTATCGATTCCCAAGACGACTTCCAAACCTGTAAGGGTGGCCAAAGCAAGAAGGTTTTCAAAATTCAAAATTTCCATAAAGGTCTACCAAATAGTTTCGACATGAGGGTATTGAATAAGTTTTTCATCTTTAGTGATGAGGGGACAGGAACACTGCATGGCTGTAGCTGCTATAATACGATCCGCAGGGTCTCCATGGATATTACCCGGCAATCTCGATGAAAGAACCGCTATCTTTGGAGTCATGTCTACAAGTTGAACCCTATCTTCCTCTAAAGATAAATGAACCCACTCTTCTACTTCTGTACTCAACAATAATTTCTGTTTAGAAACCAAAACAGCTACTTCCCAACAGGAAATCACAGAAACCAACAGACTTTGTGCTGTCCGAATCGCATCATGAGCCTTTTTAGAAAGTTGCTCCGGATCCATTAAGTGCCATACCCAAACATGGGTATCTAACAAAATTATAGGTCGGCTTCCCACTTTACTCCTGTCGGAGAAACAATATCTCCTTGATAAATAATAGTTCCTAAACGGGGATTACGACCTTTCTTCTTTTCTTTTTTGAAAGGAATCACTTCCGCAATGGGTTCACCTCGTTTAGTAATTATCAAATGATTTTTTTTAGAACGCACACCTTCCAAAAGAGATAAACACTTACTCTTAAACTCCCCTACTGCAATCGTTTTCATATAGCCTCCTGTGACTATAGTCATAATAACATGGTCATATTCTACATTCAAGGTCAATTCTTAATATATTCTTTTAGAGGATGTCCTATACGGTAGTAAATGTAGAGCATAGAAACGAAAAAAAAATTAAAGGGTAAAAGAGTGAAAGCTTAGGGGGTGAATTTAGTCCTGGGGGAACGCCGCCCGCGACCCAATAACATCGACGTATACGGCCGGATTGCTGCGGTCCCGGTACGCGGCGCGCAGACTCCTCGGATCATCGTCGAGCCAAGCACCGCCACGAAGCACTCTAGTTGAGCCACTCGTCGGACCTGTAGGATCTCGTAACATTTCGCCTGCGTTTGCGGGTGGATAAGGATCATAAGCATCATTGCCCCACTCCCACACATTGCCATTCATCTCTCGGAGTCCAAAAGGGCCGGGTCTACCTTCCATCACAGGTCGAGTGGACGTTCTTTCAATCGTCACCGAACTCCAAATCGCAGGCTCTTCGAAAGCTCCGCTCTCCGTTGAAAAAACTCGCCAAGCTCCTATCGCTTGACCTTCCCTTAACATCCTTTGAACTCTTGCATCGCTGGGATTTGTAAAAAACTCCGTTCCGATCATCTGCCCGGTGACAGGATCCATCGGCACAAAATTCTCATAACGACCAAAACACCCGCTTGCACATCTCCTCTCAATTTTGGGACCTGCTACAAACTCTTCAAATCTGTTCGACGGAACTCCTTCCATATTCATTCTCTCTGTGACATTCACCAGCGGACCTCGAGCTGCCGCTTCCCATTGAGCCTCAGTTGGCAAGAAGCCGCCCATGGCATCTGCCAAAGCCACCGATTGCGCCCAATCGAAGTTTACAGCAGGTTGTTCAAAGCCTTTAAAATTTTGTTGTAGCTCTCCTTCTTCTGGAATCACACGGTAAATAGACAAAGAGTCTTGCGCAAAGGCTCGGCCTTCATTGCTCACATCAGATCCTTTTGCTTGATCTCCGATCCAGGTTTGAAGTTCTGCTTCGCTTCTTCCTCTCCGCACGACTCGCCAGATTCCATTATTATCTCTTCCAATGATCGCAAAGGGAGTAGAATAAAATTGGGCCCAATATCCTATCAATCTTGCATTCGTAAAAGGTGTACGCAAAATCTTAAATGGAGAAACGTCTACAACGTAAGGCGTTTCATCTTCAAAACTCACACCAGTCATTTTAGAACCCATCACAAACTTGCCTCCGGGAATTAAAACTTTATCCGCAGGATCAACACTCAACTCTTTTGACATCAGAGGAAGGCTTTCTCTCAATCCAGACCTCTCCTTCGTAAAAGCCTGCCCTGAGCTTGTCGAAGGGAGAAAAGATTGGACTGCAAGATCCAAAGCTTTCTCTCTTATTGCAAGTCCAGGTAAGGTCGCATAAACCAGGGAGGCACCCGCCTGCATCTGAAAATTCATTGCTTCAGCATTGATTAACTTCTGAGTCAAAGTACCCGATTGCGCTTCTACAAGTTTTAATCTTGCTCCCAATTCATGCCCTGCCACCATTGCTGCACTCTGAAGTGTATGAGTTAATATCTGATTCTGATTTCTGAATACACTTCCTGATCCTTTCAGTAATCCAAAGCTCAAAGCTGTAGACGCAAATCCTTTTAATTCAAAAGCTCCCTTCATACTTTGGCCATGCAGTAAAGCTTCAGCACTTCGAAAGGTCGCTACTTCTGCTAGAAACCCCACCCCTGTTCCCACCACCGTAGACGAAACAGCTCCCATCGTCGCTAGTTTACCTAGTTTAAAGGCGGTGCCCGCCAAGGTCATCGAAGCTAAAGCTCGCCAGTCACAAGCCGCAGAAGTAAATCCATCTGCCATCTGATTCATTTGTAATTGGTTGGAATTTAAAAGAGGGGCTTGATTCATCAAGCCTAAATTGTTTTGAACGGCAACACGACGATCTAAAAGATTTGATTTCCCAAAAGAAGTAATCTGCAAAGCCATAAATGGCCCTCCATGAATTACCCCTTCTGGTTTCAATTTTTAAGCTTCTCGGCAGTGAGGAAAAGAAGTTGCGGATTATGATTGAAAAATTTAATTTTGCTAATACCGATAATAGTCAGGCTTATAAGGCCCATTCACGTCTACGCCTAAATACTTTGCTTGTTCGGAAGTGAGTTTTTCCAACTTCACACCCAATTTTTCCAAATGCAAGCGAGCGACTTCTTCATCCAGAATTTTAGGAAGCACTGTTACACCCACTTCGTGCTTCTGCGTGAATAAAGCAATTTGAGCGAGCACTTGGTTAGTGAAGGAATTCGACATCACGAAAGAAGGATGACCGGTCGCGCAACCCAAATTCACTAAACGTCCTTCCGCCAACAAAATAATCGAGTGCCCATCAGGGAAAGTATATTTATCGACTTGAGGTTTGATTTCAGTTTTTTGAATTCCAGGAAATTGATTGAGCTGAGCCACCTGAATTTCAACATCAAAATGACCGATATTACATACAATGGCCGAGTTTTTCATTTTTTCAAGGTGATCAATACGAATAATATCTTTGCAACCGGTAGTCGTTACGAAAATATCACCCAACTTACAGGCTTCATCCATCGTGGTGACCTGATAACCCGCCATCGCAGCTTGTAAGGCGCAGATAGGGTCAATTTCGGTCACAATCACTCGTGCACCCAAACCATGCATCGCTTGCGCACAGCCCTTACCCACATCACCATAGCCAGCTACCACCACCACTTTTCCAGCAACCATAATATCCGTCGCACGCTTGATTCCATCTGCCAAAGATTCTCGACAACCATAAAGATTATCAAATTTAGATTTGGTTACTGAATCATTCACGTTAATGGCAGGAATTTTCAACTCTCCTTTTTCAAGCATTTTATAAAGTGCATGCACTCCTGTGGTAGTTTCTTCACTCACTCCCTTAATATTTTTGAGAAGTTCAGGATATTTTTGATGCACCAACTGGGTCAAATCACCCCCATCATCTAACAACATATTAGGGCCTTCAGGAAATTTCAAACTTTGCTCCACACACCACCAATATTCTTCTTCCGTCTCACCCTTCCAGGCAAACACGGGAATCCCTGCTTTTGCAATCGCAGCGGCAGCATGATCTTGAGTCGAAAAAATATTACAGGAAGACCAACGAACTTGAGCCCCTAATTCCACAAGAGTTTCAATGAGCACCGCGGTTTGAATGGTCATGTGCAAACAACCCACAATACGTGCACCTTTGAGAGGTTGGGTTTTTTTATACTTTTCACGCACTGCCATTAAACCTGGCATTTCAATTTCAGCTAACTGGATTTCTTTACGACCCCAATCAGCGAGATTTAAATCGGCTACTTTATAATCATGATCTGAAAGTTTAGTAACTGTTTGTGACATTTTTATTCTCCATAGGGAAATGCAATTTATGAATTACCCCTACTTATAGATGGTTATAATCCAAGAGATTTCTTCAACGCAGCAGCTTTATCAGTTTTTTCCCAGCTAAATTCCGGCTCATTGCGACCAAAATGGCCATAAGCTGCAGTTTTAGCATAAATCGGACGACGTAAATCTAGTGCCTGAATTATACCTGATGGGGTTAAAGGAAAATTCTCACGAACTGCTTGAGCAATTTTTTCAGCAGACACTTTTTCAGTTCCAAAAGTATCTACCAACACACTGACAGGTTCTGGATAACCAATTGCATAGGCAACCTGCACTTCACAGCGGCTAGCAGCCCCTGATGCTACCACGTTTTTCGCTACATAACGGGCCATATAACAAGCTGAGCGATCCACCTTGGTCGGATCTTTTCCTGAAAAAGCTCCCCCACCATGTCGACCCATTCCACCATAGGTATCGACGATAATTTTACGACCGGTCAGACCACAATCTCCTTGAGGTCCTCCAACCACGAAACGACCTGTTGGGTTAATCAAATAACGGGTTTTTTCATCCAACAAATTAGCAGGAATCGACTTTTTGATCACTTCTTCAATAATGGCTTGTTTTAACTCTTCATGAGAAACTTCTGGATTATGCTGAGTAGAAACTACCACTGTATCCACGCGAAGAGGCTTATCTCCTTCATATTCTATCGTGACCTGAGACTTTCCGTCAGGTCTTAGAAACTTCAGGGTCCCATTCTTGCGAACTTCAGATAAACGCTGAGTAATGCGATGTGCAAAGCAAATGGGCATGGGCATTAATTCAGGGGTTTCATTGCAGGCATAACCAAACATTAAACCCTGGTCTCCAGCGCCTTGTTCCTTAAACAAACCTTCTCCCTCGGTAACTCCCATTGAAATATCCGGAGATTGCTTGTCGATGGAAAGTAAAATACCGCAGGTATGATAATCAAAACCCTTAGCACTATCATCATAACCAATATCTTTTATCGCTTGTCGAGCAATGTCGGTATAATCGATTTGCGCGTTGGTGGTAATTTCCCCTGAAATCAATGCAAAACCAGTTGTAATCAGGGTTTCACAGGCAACGCGAGCTTTAGGATCTTGCTTTAAAATGGCATCCAAAACAGAATCAGAAATACGATCAGCAATTTTATCAGGATGACCTTCAGTCACAGATTCACTCGTAAAAAAATGGCGTAATGAACTCACAGTCCGTCTCCTTTTTATACTTTTATGTTTTTTTTGAGGTCGTTTTTTCAAACGGAGGGCAAGGTATCGGATCATACAAGGAGTGTCAAGGTAGAATCAAAACAGGCTATCCCTTTGAAAAATCAATGAAATCTTTGGGAATAAAATGCTGCATTTCTTTTCGGACAAAACTTTCAATTTCCCCTTCATGGCTCATCTGCAAAACTTTATCTAAGAGGTTTTTGACATCCCTAAAAGTGACCGAACGGATCATTTTTTTAGCCCGCGGAATCGAAATAGCATTCATCGAAAGCGCATTCAGTCCAAAACCCAACAAAATCAGCACATATAACGGTTCACTGGCCATTTCTCCACAAACACTCACTTCAATCCGTTGCTCATGAGCAACTTCCACGACTCTGCGAATCATTCTCAAAATCGCTGGATGCAAAGGACGATATAAATAAGCGACATTTTCATTAGACCGATCTACTCCCAAACAATATTGAATTAAATCATTGGTACCAATACTAAAGAAATCAACCTCTCTCGCTAAATCTTCTGCAATCATAATTGCTGAAGGGACTTCCATCATAATACCCACTTTTACATGAGGGTCATATTCTTGTTTTTTTCGACTGAGTTCCTTTTTCACATCCTCTAGTATTAGTTTTACTTGCCTAAGCTCTCCCAGACTTGAAATCATGGGAAACATAATTCTTAATTTTCCATAGACACTCGCCCGAAGCAAAGCCTTGAGCTGTTGTCTGAAAATGTCTTTTTCTTTAAAACAAAAACGAATCGCTCTTAAGCCCAAAGCAGGATTTATTTCCCTCTCATATTTATGGTCGGTTGGCACTTTATCAGCACCAATATCCAGAGTGCGAATTGTAGCTGAATGAGGGTAAACAGATTTCAAAACGGTTTTATACACTTCGAATTGTTCATTTTCAGTCGGGGGTAATCCTCGATTTAAATATAAAAATTCAGTACGATATAAACCAACCCCTTCCGCTCCATGTACTTTCAGAGACTCTATTTCTTCCGTTAATTCCATGTTAGCCATGAGCTGGATTTTAAAATCATCCTGAGTTTGGGCGGGCAAATGGATTTCTTTCAATAACATGCGCTCGACATCCGCATCATGTTTGCGAAGCAAATCGTATTTCTTGGTTTCTTGGCTACTCGGATTCACCAAGACCAATCCTTCCATACCGTCTAAAACAAGCTGGTCTCCACTTTTAACTTTCTCTGTGGCTTGGGAACAGGCAACTACAGCTGGCAAATGCAGTGCTCGCGCTACAATGGCTGTATGTGAAGTTTTTCCACCGAGTTCCAAAACAAATCCATTGATTTGAAATTTAAGTAATTGGGCACAATCTGCAGGAGACAAATCATGAGCAACGACAATCGATTTAGGAGGAACGTTTCTAAAAATCTCCTCTTCGCCTCCCAAAAGATTTTTAAGAATCCTATTCCCAACATAATCGATATCGCTTTTTCGTTCTCTAAAATATTCCTCTCCTACATTGTTAAAAACTGATTTAATTTTTTCGAGAGTTTTATGTAGTGCCCATTCTGCATTAATTCTTTCAGTCTTAATGGAGTTAAGGGTATTTTTTACCAACATTTCATCCTGAAGAAGCAATGTGTAGGAATCAAGAATGTAGATTTGATCGCGCCCTCCATACTTACAAAGTCTTTCTTTGATTTTTTTAAGATCTTCGCGTGCACGATCTACTGATGCCACGAAGCGGCTGGTTTCTCCATGAACTTCCTTATTTGAAATCCAATATTGTGGGATACTCAATTCACGTCTCTCCAAAACATAGGCGGATCCTAATGCAACACCCGGAGCTGCACCGATACCCCGCACTTTTTTTGGAGTAGATGTTTTTTCTTTGTGAGTTTTTTTCTTCAATTATTCCTCACCAAACTTATTCGCAATCAACATCGAAATAGCTTTCATACATTCTTCGGCATCTTTCCCATTCACTGTAACCTTAATTTTTGTCCCCTGCGAAGCTGCCAACATGAGGAC
>CAYYEM010000039.1:0-14087 GCA_964470915.1 uncultured Pseudomonadota bacterium | reverse complement strand
GGCGCAAAGTGCTTGGGTGAAAGAGGCGCTTCGTGAGCTTCAGGACGGCGTTGTTTTGGCAGATTGCAATTTTGGACGGCGTGAAACTTATTTGCGTGTAGTGGATCATCATGGATTTTACAGCCAGGCTAAAAATTCAGCGGAGCAGATGTTGGATGTTTTTGAATCGGCTCTAGTTCAGGTGGGTAATGAAAAAGCTTTGCGCCAGCCCAGTGCAGATGAAGTTCAACGAGCTCTTCAGATTTTGAATATACAAGAAGTTTCTACGGATAATCTTGCAGATGGAGGTTGGTGTGTTTGGATAGCTCAAAATCAGAGAAGAGTTTTAACTGATCCTGCTTTGCGACAACTCATTCGCGAGGCCACTCATTTTGAAGATTTTACTGCTTTTGGAAATAATTATGAAAGATCTGATCCTGCTGTTCAGCTTCAAGCAGCTATTTTCAAGCGATATGGCGAAAACTTGAGAGCGCAAAATATTTCAGGCAGCGATCGTTTTACAGAGAGTGTTGCGCAGGTTTTGATTCAGAAATCGATGCGGGATATTAGCGAACTTTTATCCGACTCTTCTTTGCAAGCCAGAGAAGCTGCAGTGTTTTGGGCAGAACTTGATGCAGCCAAAGAAGTGGCAAGAGAATCTGTTATTGTGGATCAACAAATTGCAGGGCGTAGACTTTTTGTTTTTTATGATACAAGACCTTTGCAAAAATTTTCAATTTTTGCGCAGTGGTTATCTGTGCCTGATTTACAAAGGCCTATTCATCAGCCTGACAAACCCGCTCTTCAAGCTACCATTGCTCCGAAAGATCCTGTGCGAGGTCCGCAAGGAGAAGTTCCGAGAATACTTCCCATCATTGCTATTCCAGATGGCATGAGACTTCCTTCAGGGAAAGGTTTGTTAGCTGTGGTTCCCGTGATGAATGCTGCTGAAGCTGCCCGTGTAGAAATATTAAAAAAAGAAGGAAAGCTTGCCGCCGATTTTAGACCCAACTTTTGGTTTGGAAAAGAAAATGTGATTCTTCCTAACCCTAATAATCATGGAACTCTGCTGAGTGCCCAAGAGATCGCAGAGATTTTAATGCGAGAAGAGTTGGGTTTGTTTGTGAATCTGGGTTCCTAAATCAATTCTCCACATACAAATCCAAACCTGGCTCAGTGTTTGGATCCACACGATATTTGTCAAAATCTTTATAGCCTTTGGTTTTAAGAAAAGGCTCATCGAGTAAAAGTTGACCAGTGAGTTCACGGGGATCGCTCGTGAGAATTTCGTAAGCAGCATCGGACATCACATCGGGGGTGCGGCAATTATCCATGCCTGATTCCCCGAAAAGCATTTTGGTTGCTGCAGTGGCCACGAGAGTGCGTGGCCAAAGAGAATTGACAGCAATTTTATCGTCACGAAGTTCTTCCGCCATACCTAAAGTTGCCAAGCTCATGCCATATTTTGAAATCGTATAAGGAGTATGACCGGGTAACCATTTAGGATCCAAGCTTAGAGGAGGGGAGAGGTTGAGAATGTGCCCACCCCCCGATTTTCTTAAATGAGGAATGCAATAATGACTGCAGGCTAGCACAGCACGAACATTCAGTGAAAACATTAAATCGACCTTTTTGGGAGGCGTCATTTCAACAGAAGTAAGTGAAATAGCTCCGGCGTTGTTGACGAGAGCATCGATTTTTCCGAAGGTCGAAAGAGTTTTTTCGATCATTCCCACAATGGTTTCATCCATTCGTAAATCCATGGGAATAGCGAGGGCTTCTCCGCCGGCTGCCTTGATTTCCTCGGCGACACTATAAATAGTACCAGGGAGTTTGCCTTCGCTCGTGGACTTGGCTGCTACCACAATTTTTGCGCCGTCTTTCGCACAGCGTAGGGCAATTTCTCGGCCAATGCCTCGGGAAGAACCGGTGATAATGATAACTTTGTCTTTTAAGGATTTTTGATTTGTCATAAGATGCACTTAACAAACTCAAAGCGGAGCGGCTATGAAAAAAAACATCTTTATTTTATTTTTAATTATTTGCATCTGTCCTTCTTTTGTTTGGGCAGCGAGCACAGTGAGTGCGGACTGTTCCTTCAAGGGGCGTTTTATGAAAGGTAAAGTTCAAATTGTGAACAGCTTTCCGGATATCAAAGTGCAGGTCGTGAATAGTTTTCCAGATTTAAAAGTGAAACAGGTGAGTTCTTTTCCAGATCAATGTGGTCAATGGCAGTTTGTAACGAGTTTTCCGGATATTAAAATTCAGTTTGTAAATTCCTTTCCCGATTTAAAGATTCAATTTGTTGATTCCTTTCCAGGAGTTCCTTGAAAAACACACGCAACTCATTCCTTGGGTAGCCGATATATCTGAGCTAATAAAATAGGGGTGTTTTTGTGAGTATTTATAACTCTGCGGGTGGAAGCATAAATTTTTTACAGCGGGCTTCGCTTTATTCAGGGCAAAGCTTAACTCAACAGCAAATTCAGATTGATGATATGCTGCAGCGTTTTACGGCAGGAGCCTCCGATTGGCGATCTTTGCTTGCCATGACGGCCGGGGGGCTTGCCTATCGAGCGACAAAGGTGGGGGTGATATCATTAGGTGCCACTTATGAATTGCCCCTACTTGCGAGATCCTTGGCACCTGTGTTGGGATTAGGCGCTGAGGTAACGGTGTATAGAGGAACCTCTCAAGCTTTTTCCTCTCACTCCATACCCCTCACTTCTCACTCTTCCTGGCTCACCGATTTCGTCAACTTTGCTTCTCTCAAAATCTTTGGTTTGGCTTCACGCAATACAAATCTGATTTTATCTCATGCGCTTCAAGATATAGGGATGGTGACAGGCCATCACTTAGCTTATGGATTGAATTTGGCGACGCGTCCGGAAGGAAGCTTGTTAGAACAAATATTTCATGCTGAAATGATGAATCTGCAAATGCAAGCGGGTATGTCATTGATGGGTTTAGCAACGGGGCACCGTTTGTCTGTTTTGGAATCTTCCTGGGATCTTCGTTCACAACTTTCATCCAGAAATGTAAGTTTAGGCGCAGAAACTCTTTTATTGCCTCGATTTGCGGCAGAAGCATCAGATACCCGAGATCAACTTTTAGCAGATATCCAAAAACAACGTCAGCCCATTCAAGATGAATTATTTCGTATCGAAGGACTTCGTCAAAAAATTGTGCATGAGTTGGGAGAAAATAAAGAAGCTCATCCAAGATATGATTTTTGGATGGATGAATTGGATCATTTAAATACTCGTTACCTCGAGCTTGCCCGTGAACATCAAATGCTGATTGCTATGTTTGAACCAAAGGGAGGCGCTGAAAAGTGGGGAGAAGATCGACTCCAGGGAGTTTTGAAAAGCACTATTCGAAGCCTTGATAGATCGAGGAAATTTTTTGAAGAAAGACCGCACTTTGAAGAAATAAGCTCAGAAGCAGCTTCAGTGGATAGTATCACTCCTACGAATCTAGCTTCTTTACGTCGCTTGTTTGCAAGGCTAAATTTGCCCTCAAACTTAGATCAGCGTATTTTTGAAGATTTTAATTTATCAGCCAGAGCCCAGGATTATTTTGTAATCAATGGATTGGAAGGCTTACATGGATTGATTAGTCGCGGGGGGCGTGATGAAAGACAAGCGCTGATTAGTTGTTTGGAAAGAGTGAGCTCTCAACGCGATCCTGATTTTAACTCTTTTCATGAGCTGATGATTTTGGCGATGAATTATCAGTTAGGTTTGGTGAGCCGTGCTTCAGTGGTTGAAATCGTAAATCGCAGCAATCTTTTTCATATGGCTTACCCTCAAGCCCATGGGCCTTTCATTGAAATTTTTGCGAAGATGCATCCTCATATTTCCAAGGAAGCCCCTTTTATGTCTCAGGTTTTGCATTTTGCTCAGGAAAAGCTTGATAAGGGTGCTCAGGTCACTCTCTCAGTTCATGGTCATTTTGGTGTTGCAGTCATGAAAGTAAAAGAAGTGAACAGCGATGAACATTATTATGGAATAGGCGCCGTACTAGATGTAGTTTCAGACCCCTATCACCTGTCATCTTATATGGATCGGATGCTTACCGCAGTGAGTACTGTGATCGAATCTGCTCGGGGAGAATCTTTGCCCATTCGGCTTTATGTGGCATTGCCTCAATTTTCAAGAAATGTGGGTAGACCTTTGTTGAGATCTTGGGGCTCAGAATATCTCATGCAAGCCCCTGGGAGAGTAAATGAAAAGCTCAGTAAAGCCGAGCAAGAACGGATGAAAAATATGACGGGCCTTAAGTCAACTTTAGGTTTAGTGGAGCGGGATTTGCGGATTCAACAGATCGAAGTAGCTTGGTATGAAAGACCTATGGATCCTGAGGGTAGGACTATGCGTCGCCTAGAAGGTGCTTCAAGAGAACGATTGGTGAATACTTATGAAGTGATCAATGATCAAACGATTACGAGAGATAGGGAAATTGAAGAATTAAGAGAAAAGTTCAATCAAGGTAGTGGAGATGTTAATAATGTTAGAACCCTGATGAGTTTATTGGATAAAGCTGGAAGACATGCAGAGGCAATTGCAACTTTGAGAGATGCCATAGTTCGATTTCCGCATAAAAAACATTTAAAAAGTTTATTGAGAGAAAATTTTATTTCAGATTTGCGTCGTTTGAGTGGAAAAGAAGGTGTCGCCCTCACAGATCCAAAATTATATGAGTTTTTAAATCATTATTTTGGAATTTCTTTTGATCGTCAGAGTCTTGAAGAGGCTTTTAATTTAAAACACCCGGAATATTACTTTCAGAATCTTCAACTCGATGTACATGGGGATGGCTTGAAATTTGCGCTAGAAGTTTCTAATTTTGCAAACCAAAAAATAGGAGAATTGGATTTCTCTATTAACTATTCTGAACAAAAACAAGGATGGGTTGCTCACCTTTCTCGAGCTGAAGTAGATGAAGTTCATCGAAGTCGTGGAATTTCAACTTTTGCCTTGAATGCCGTTTTTGATTTTTTAAAACGTTTAAAGGTTCAACAATTAACCCTGAACCCTGCTGAATTTGGTCCTTATGCTTGGCTGAGAATGGGAGCTGATTTTCTAGAAGAGCGTCACTTGGGTATGTCTAGAAATGGCTTGATCTTATTTTCCGATTCTCTTCAAGAGAAAGGTTTGAGCCTCGTTTTTCCATACCCAGATTTAAATCGTTTGAACCGAGATCAATTTTTAGAAAATCTATCATATTTAAGAAGAGCTCATTTGGAGGTATTCAATCGCTTTATTTTAGAAAAGCTTCATTCAATAGAATATTATTTTGAATTAGGAGATGAATCACCTTCTTACCAACGCTTTAAAGATTATTATGCCCTCAGACGCAGAGAAATTGTTGTGGATGAGCCTTAAGCATGAGCATTGACACAATGATTTGTGCCTGATAATTCCTCTTTTATGTCTTTACACTTAGCTCCACAATCGAACCAAGAATTTGATAAGGCCCTTGATTCTTTCATTGAAGCGGCAGGAAAAATTTCGGCCAATATGCTTGGAATGGTAAACAAAGTAGGTGGACAGATTTATGCCTTGCTCTTTTTAACACGAAATCCTTTGTCACTCGATGAGATTGCGGAAACTTTAAAGATTAGCAAATCCAATATCAGTATTAATATACGTCTTCTGGAAGATAATAAGCTGGTAAGAAAAGTTTGGGTGAAGGGCAACCGTAAAGATTTTTATGAAGCCACCCGAGAAAACCCACGCCATATTCTAAAAGATTTTTTTGACCGTATTCGACAAGGCATTGATGAGAGTATTCGTATTATTAATAAGTGTCGTAAGCAGTTTGAAGACGTGGATGGAAAAGCAGGAGATCGACAGGAAGATGTAGAGTTTATAATCAATCAATTTAATCTGCTGGCAATTTTCTATACTGCCGCAAGTCAAATCTTTGAAGATTTCTATCAGGGACGAAATGTTGATATCGAGCTCCTTCGTCGAGCCATTCTTGAATAGCCCATATTGAGAACTTTTTAGTATTGACATTCCCCCCTCAAATCCATTAAATGGCCAAAACGTGAAATCACCAAGAAAATCAAGTGTTTATAACGTTTAGAAAGTTCTAAAACTTTATTCTCCCTTTGGGGAGTAGGAGGCTTAAAATGGCAGTTGCAATTGAAGAACTTGAAGAAATGCAAGGTCATGAGCAAAGCAAAATCGAGAAGGTTAAATCAGCTTTTTATTTTCCTAAAGCAGGCGGGATGACTTCCCAAAAGTTGGAACAAGGTGGTTTGAAGCTAGGTGAAAGATTATTGGTAGCTACAGCAAAAGCCCTTTGGCCTGTGTTTAAATTTGTAAACAAAGTTCACCAAGGAAAGCCCTTTCAACCTAAATGGGCTCCAGCTCCATTGATTCGCAAAAAGGAAAGAACTTTTCCTCAATTAGGTTGGCCCAGAACAACAGACTCTTTGTGCCCTAAGTGTGTGGTAGAAGTTCGTAAAGCCATTATTAGCGGTGAAAAAGAATATACCGTTTTGATTAATGAAAATCCTGGAGAAATTAAAGCCGATATCATTGAGCGCGACGGTAAAATTTTGATGCGCAAAACTTGCGAAAAACATGGTGTGTTTGAAGATACCATGGCTATTGATTCAAAGTTTTTGCAAAGAATTGAAAAACTTTATCCAGGTAGAGATTTTAAATCACCTCTCTCGGCACTGCGTAATCATGGTTCTTCTACCATTAAGTATGGTCGTGGTGCAGTGTTGACTGTGGATCTTACCAATCGTTGCAATATGATGTGTGACCCTTGCTTCATGGATGCTAACCAAGTGGGTTACGTACATGAATTGTCATGGGAAGATATTAAAGAAATTTTAGATAATTCTTTAAAAATAAAACCTCGTCGTCAAATGTCAGTTCAATATTCAGGTGGTGAACCTACGCTTTCTCCCTATTTTATTAAGGCAATTAAATACGCCAAGGAAGTAGGGTATTTTAGTGTGCAATGCGCCACTAATGGAATCCGTTTTGCGGAAAGTCCTGAGTTTGCACAAGAAGCTTTTGATGCAGGTTTAAGAATTGCTTATTTGCAATTTGACGGAATTGACAACGATGCCAATCAACATCGAAAAATTGCGAACCTGTTTGATGTAAAACTTCGCGCAATTACCAATTTATATAAAGCGGGCATCGACGTTGTGCTTGTGACCACCATTGTAAATCAGGTGAATGATCATCAGGTTGGCCCCATTGTTGATTTTGCAATTCAAAATTCTGACAAAATCACTTTTTGTTCCTTTCAACCGGTTTCTTTCACTGGACGTGATGAAGACATCTCCGATGAAGATCGCGCAAAACATCGATATACTTTGTCACATTTAGCTCATGACGTAAAAAAACAAACCGGTGTTTCAGAGCCCATGCGTGATTGGTTTCCTCTTTCAGGAATTGGTCCTTTTTCAGATCTTACCGATATGATCATGGGTCCTAATCAAGATTGGGGAAATCTGAAATGTGGTTGTCATCCCAATTGCGGAATTGGAATGGCGATGATGGTGGATAAAGAGAAAAAAGGCTTTGTTCCCATGACAGAGTTCATTAATCTGGATGCAATCTTGAAAGATGTTCAGGAAATTACTGATGCTTGTCAGCCAAAGTGGCTCACTATTTTGGAGAGTGCTTGCGCTGTTCTTCGAAATTACAGCCCAGGAAAAGCACCTAAAGAAATGAAATTGAAAGATCTCGTACGTAAATTTGATAAACAAACGGGTGGATCTTTGAGTGCTGGTAAAAAAGATTACGGTGTCGGACATGAACGCAAAAAAGATCGTTGGCATATTTTGTTCGTAGCCGGCATGTGGTTCCAGGATCTTTTTAATTACGATTTCCGTAGAACTGAAATGTGTATTATCCCCTATGGAACTCAAAAAGGTGAAATTTCATTCTGTGCTTACAATACGGGAGTAGGTTGGAGACAAATTGTAGAAGAACTTCATAAGAATGCTTCTGTGGGTGAGTGGTATAAAAAAGAAGGTCGTCATGAAGTATATGCAGGTAATAAGGCAATGCCTTTGCCATCTTTCGATCATGAAGTGAAAATTCCTGCAACTCCTAGCAATTTGAAAGCTACGGTGCATTAAGGAGAGGAAATAACAAAAGGGCGCTCTGTTTTAAGCAGGGCGCCTTTTTTTTTATACAAAGGTTGCTCAGATCCTTTGCTTTGTTGTATGGGAGAGCAGGGAGTAAAATCTTATGAAAACATGGCTTGAAAATATAGATCCTCTTTGGTGGCCTTTGCTTTTCATCAATGTTTTGGCTTTGTCGACTGTACTTGTGTTTGCGGCTATTCGAAAAAAAAATCCACCTATTCCAGCTTTGGATGATCTAAATAAAAGACACCATTCAAAATTTTTAAATCGTTGGTTTAAAGAGTATTGGTTTTGGGTGACTTCTCCCGTCGAAAAAATTGCTCTAAAGCTATCATTAACTCCCAATTTTTTTACAACATTAGGTTTTATCATTGCGGCTTTGGCAGGGGCTTTTTATTTTTACGATCGTTTGGGATTGGCAGGTTGGTGCGTAATTATTGGAGGCACTTGCGACATGTTTGATGGTCGCATTGCTCGCTTAACCCAGAAAAGTAGTGCATCAGGTGCTTTTTATGATTCAGTGATGGATCGTTTTGGCGAAATGGTTACTTTTATAGGTTTAGCAGCACATTATCGAAATAGTTGGGTGTTTTGGTTTGTGATTTTAAGTATCATAGGATCAATGATGGTGAGTTATGCGCGAGCCCGTGGAGAATCAGTAGGGGTACTTTGCCAAGAAGGAGCCATGCAAAGACCCGAAAGAATTGTTTATTTAGGAGTGGGTTCTATTTTTAGTCCTGTATTATGGAAAATCTTTAGTATTTTCATTCCAGCCTTAAGACAAGATTTTCTATTAGTTGCAGCAATAGTAATGATTGGAATTATGACTAATTTTACCGCGTTACATCGAACCATTTGGATTTATCGAGAGTTGGATAAGAAAAAAGCATAACAGATTTTATGGATTTGTTTTATTTTTAAAGCGCCGGAATGTTTGGGCGCTTTTGCTTTTTATTTTTTCAAGAATTTTTTGTGCCCATACAAACTCACTCGCAAGAATAGCCAAAGCAGCAGGAATAACAAGAAAAGCCGGGCCCGGCAAAAACAGCATCAAAATTCCTATTAAGAGCAGAATAATTCCAATAATAAGTATACAAATGCGTTTGATCGTTTTGGTCATTAGGGAAGTCTATTTCTTGTTATCAATAAACTCTTTTTCAAGTTTGAAGGTTGGAATCAAAACTGCCTGTCTGGTGAAAGTCCAAAAAATTAAGTTTTTAAGCCGCTTGTCTAAAATAAAAAACCCTGGAATCAAAATAAAAAGATTCGCCAGCATAAAGCCATAGCCATAAGCAGCATAGCCTATTTTAAGGGAAAGAAATGAAAATGAAAAGTTAGCCAAAAAATAGCCAAAGCACAAATAGAATGCCTCCTTTTGAAAATCAAAATAAAAGATAATATTCAGAATCATGATAAAACCCATTTGCATGAAGGCTCCCAGAATCGCAATTCGGAAAATGCCCATTTGGTTTGTTTGCAAATGAAATATATCGCCAATTTGATAGATGGATAAAATGATAAGCCCACTTATGATTCCTTGAAATACCACAAACTGTTTAAAATTTTTTGTAAGGGTTTCAATAATTTCAGTCTGAAGTAGCGTGAGTTTTTGAAGAGAATCACGTTTTTGAATGCCTTTATAAAAGAGCGTAAATTTTTTATAAAAAGAAGTTTCCATTTGAATAATAAAAAATGCCATCGAAGGAACAATGGTTAAGAAGGCTAAAAACAAGGGAACATCGTAATCAGGAAAAGAATGAAATACGCCTTTTACGGTTTCACCTTGATCTGAATACCAAAAGGTAAATTTATCAACCCAAATGCCCAGGTAATAAAAAAGTCCAACAAGCGCGAGATAGGGATACTTTTTGAAATACAGGAAAAAATTCATATCAAGACTTTTGGGAGAGCCAAACTCCGCAACAATTCGAAAACTTAAAATAGCGAAGATTAAGAATTGGCCAATTGAGTAACCGTAAATATAACCCGCAAGGCCTATACGAACCCCCCAATAGGGACACAGAAAAGCACTTATGAATGACCCGGTAAAATAGGCGATCACAATCCATTGATAATTTTGAGCAGCGGAAAGAAAGATCATGGCAAGCCAGACGCCACTAATGCTGAGATAAAGTAGATGGATGCTCACCAAGAGCCCAAATGGCAATTCAACAGATCTTAAAAATAAAATAGAAAAAATGCTTTGAATTACAAAACTTGCAAAAAGAGAACTGAAGTAACAAGGTGAAAAATCACTGATTTGTCTGAGATAATATTTGTCGGCAATATATCGTGTGATGATATAAAAAAAAGGAGAGATTCCTATCATTGAAAAAGCATAAACATAAACAATGAGAGTAAAAAATAGATTGGTTTCATCAATAGAAACATGAGTGCTGAGAGTGGTGCGTAACAAAGCCAGTACAAAAATGATCACCAACATGGGCCCTGTAGATATAATAGAAGAATATAAATAGGCCCGGATGAGATCTGTATAAGAATCTCCTTGAAGAAGTTTTTGTAATCTAAATGCAATACCGGCCATTACAGGTGTCTTTCGTAAATATTGAGATATTTGCTTAGCAAATCCTCTTGGTTATAGTACATTTTAACTCGTGTTTTTCCAGCTTGCGAACAAGTTTCATAAAAATCTTTTTCTTGGATGAGTTTGATAATTGCTTGAGCTGTTTGGGCTGGATTTGCCACTTCTGTTATTATTCCGCTAGGCCCTAAATTCCTGTCATCATCAGTGCTGCCGTCTAACATTTCACGGCAGGCGCCTACATCTGTAGATACCACTGGTATTCCGGAAATATTGGCTTCAAGTATCACATAGGGTTGAGCTTCGGAAATACTAGTGAGTACGACAATATCCAGGAATTTATAATATTCTTTTACATCGACATTTCCTGTGAATTTAAAATGTTCTTGAAGGCCTAATGTTTCAACTAGCATTTTGCACTCTTCAAAATAATCTGATTCTTCATCGGTGGGACCCACTACATAAAATTGAGCTTCAGGGATTTTATAGCTGCATAATTTGGCTGCCTGGATAAATGTCTTAATGTCTTTGATGGTGACTACACGTCCAATCAAGCCAATTTGAGGTTTTTCCTTTTTTTGCCGTGAAATAACTCCAAATGTTTTAAGATTAATACCATTGGGAATTATTTTAATTTTTCTTGGCTCTGCGCCATCCAGAATTTCACGAATCTTATTGCCTTCGTAGAGTGTGTAAATCTCGTCACAATAATAGTAGGTAATTTGGCTCATCATTCTAAACATGTTAACCCACCATTGCTTGAAAAATGAAAGTTGTGGATCCGCTCTTAAACTTCTCTTTTGCTGTTCATAAATCCAATTAGCCTGTGAAATTTCAAGAAGACGTTCATGAGTATAAATTCCATGCTCTGTCAGTAAATAGACGCCATTTTGAGTTTGCTTCGCAATAGCACCCAGAAGCCCTGCATAGCCTGTAGAAATAGAATGATAAATTTTTGCAGAGGGGACTTCGGTTTGTAAAATTTGCAAAAGAGGGAGATGAATGCCTCGCCAAGACCAGAAGTAGTCTAAGAAAGAGGTTTGTTCTGCAAAGCGTTCATAATAATTGGTAAGAATATCCCAAATCTTTTTTGCAGAAAATAAAGTTTGGATATTCATACAAGATTTTGGGCCTTGAAAAAGAGAAATAAAATCCTGGAAGTTATGTAAATCCTTTCGAATGAGTTCATCGATAAATTGTCTGATCAGTTCAAAATCTTTGTCGCGAGGACGTCGATTCTTTTTGGCATTAATATCATAATCATGAAGATAAACTTCTTTCAGATAAATGACATGATTGGGAACTTGGTATTTGAATTGCTTGGTTGGGTCTGAGTGAGGAGCAATATAGACAATTCCAAAACGGATATCTTTCATGGAGGTAATCAGTTGGTTGACCCATGTAGAAACTCCGCCTGCTACATAAGGATAGGTTCCTTCTAAAATAAGGCATACATCAATCATGGTGTACTCCAAACCAGATGATTGAGTACCGTGGATATCTTATGGACCAAAGGCTCATTGTTTTGACTTACTAACTCTTTGCTCAAAAATGGGATAAATTTCCTTTCTTGGAAATGTTGAATCAAGTTTAAAATCGTCAGTTGGCCATCTAAAGGAAATTCATGGAATAAAATCTCAAGATCACTCAATTTTATTCGCTCATTGATATTCATGTGAGACTGGCTTTCTTCTTCAATACGGTGCAGTAACTGCAATTTGAGATTGAGATCATCTATAAGAAGAAAAAGCTCATGAAGATCCACCTTATCTTCCATCACAAAAGAAGCGAGTACCTTTTCAATATGGTTTTTCAATTTATCATCTTCGGGACTATTTTGAAGCGTACGTATCAAGAGTTGTAAGAGAACATAAAGGTGTTCATTGTTCAGTTTTGATTGTGAAAGCATAGCAAATAAATAGGGAAGGGCATGAATGTCTGTCCGGTAGTCGAGTAGCAGCTTAATCAAAAAATCCATATGGGTAACAAGATAAATAGATAAATTCCTTTCCAAAAGCTTTTTAATGGTAAGGTCTGCTTCCTGAATAAGCTGTTTGAATAAAGACGTGTATATTGCTTCAGTTTTGCATTTAATAAGTACTTGCGCTGTTAGATATCTTAAATTGACGTTTTCAGAATGTAAAAGTTGGTTGAGTTGGAATAATAGTTTTTCACTTGGGTGTGGAATATCAAGCAAAACCAGGTGACGAAGAATGATTTGTCGTAAGATAGGTGAAACTTCGTCTTTATCGAGCAAGTCAATGAGCGTGGGATCTTGACATTTTCGGTCTACCTTTAAGAGGGCATTAATTGCCGTATAAGCTAAAAATTTTGATTGGGTAATATAGGGAATTAAAATGGGTACTGCTTGAGGGTTTTCGGTGATTCCAATGGCTTCAATATAAATTAATTTGTTTTTTTCATCTTTACTTCTTTTAAGTTCTTCAACAAGAAATTTGAAAAAATCGTCTGATTTTTTTCTGAATTCAGCAAAAATTAATATAGCTTTTAATCGGATCTTTTCATTTTTTTTATGAATAAGAGATTGTAGATTTTTAATCAGAATTTTAATTGGCATGCTCAATAACACAGATTCTGCTTTGAGGCTTACTTGTCTTTTGGTTTCATGAGTTAATACATAAAGTAAATGTTCGATGCTTTCCTTGCCAGGAAATGAAATAAGCCCGAGTAAAGCTTCTTGACGAACAGTTTCTTCGGGATCATTTAGAGAAGCGAAAATAATATGAGAAATGTCTGATTTGTGAGGGTTTTTACGTAAAGCCCAAAATGCTACTTTTCTGATTTCATAAAAAGGATCCTTACAGGCTTGATACAAAATCTTTCTTAAATTCCTTTCTTTTCTTTCATGAATAGCCGCAATGATGAGGATACTTTTAAAGCGAACGTCATTTCGAGTGTCGGAGAGATAAGGTTTAATGTAAGGCAAGATTTTTCGTACAGGAAAATATCGTAAAGCCGATAAAAGTTTCAAAAGAAGTTCTTCATTTGCGTGAGATAACAGATCAAGCAAGGAATCCAGACATTCGCCCACACTGCCAATCGCAAGTTTTTCTATGGCAAAATATTGTGCTTGAGCAATCGGTGAATAAACGACAGGCAAAAGGCTGTATAGTTTATTTGAAAAAGGGTTCTTTTCAAAATTTCTTTTAGCTGCATCTACGACGACGGGATTATCATCCAGTAAAAAATTTCTAAGAAGGACGACAGCTCTTTCTTCTTCAATATTTCCTAAAAAACGAATGAACAAAAGTTTCAAAATAGGATCTTTAAGATTGCAAATACGATTCAACTCTTCAATCCCTTCAGGAGAAGTGTCTTGATAGAGTTCCATGAAGGCCAAATAGCGTTGATCTTCACTGGGGCCATTGATCATTTGGCGAATCTTGAGAAGATCAATCATAGGGAAATCCCCCACCA
>CAYYEM010000038.1:9745-15037 GCA_964470915.1 uncultured Pseudomonadota bacterium | reverse complement strand
TTCGGGAACTAGGATTCGAACCTAGATTGACGGAGTCAGAGTCCGTAGTCCTACCATTGGACGATTCCCGAATAAAAAGGAATTTAATTAAGGGGTTAAATCAATATCGGCAGTCGCTTGAGTGGAAGTATTATTCGACAGCTTTGCTCTCACCACGACAGTATTCGCTTCTGAAATACTAGCAGGAGCGGTGTATAAACCATTTTGATCAATTGAGCCATTGGCATCCCCCCCATCGACACTCCAAAGTACCGAGGTTGAGGTGTTCACCACTGTCGCTTCAAATTGTTGGGTTTGGCTTGCGGTTAAACTCACCGCAGAAGGCAATACAATTACACCTGGGCTTGCAACAAAGGGAGTTGTTTTATTGCCACAAGCTCCACAGAAGATTACAAAAGAAACAATCATTAAAAAATAGGTCATTCGCATAGCGATAGGGAATTAGCAAAGGGCCACAAGAGACACAATCCAAAAAATATTATTTTATGGATATCTCCTAAAAATAGATGCTGTGCTACTTATAAAGAAGATAGTTCCGACGTTCAGAAAGGAGTGCCGATTTTCCCTCCTCATAGAAATCTCGCATTTCTTTCCAAAGAAAGCCTTGTTTAAGTCTTTTTCTAAACTCAGCGGAGCCTGTCAAAAGATCTATCGCGGGAATATCGCTCACAAATTCATACGGCTTTTCACGCCATTTAAACTGAATGGGGTAAAGATCATAAATCGCTTTTAAAATAGCCAGGCCTGTTAAATAAGGTCTAAAACGTTTACGATCGGTGACGTGAATTTGTAGAGCTCCACAAACTTGCCCTGCCCATTTTTGGAAAGTGGGTTTAAAAAAGAGCGGGCGAAAAAAAACACCTGGCAATTTGAAACTATTTAAATGTTTCTTTAACTTTTCAGGTTCAATAAAGGGAGCTCCAAAAATTTCAAAAGGCCGAGTAGTTCCTCTTCCTTCCGAAATTTCAGTCGCCTCTAGCAAACACATTCCAGGATACACCAAAGCAGTCTCCAATGTAGGCATATTGGGAGAAGGCATAACCCAAGGTAGCTTGGTTTCATCCAAATATTTTTTCCGACTCCACTCTTGTAATTTCAATACTGTTAAATCTGCCCCGATCTCATAAACTTCATTGAAATAGAGCGCTAGCTCTCCAAGGGTCATCCCATGACGATTAGGAATAGAATAAAGCCCCACAAAAGATTCAAAACCTGGGTATATTTTACCCCCTTCTACATCCGAACCATTAATGGGGTTAGGTCGATCCAGTACATAAATTGGAATTCTAGCTTGAGCACAAGCCTGCATCATGAGAGCCATTGAATAAACAAAGGTATAATAACGAGAACCCACATCCTGCAAATCACAGATCACCACATCTAAACCTTCCAAATACTCCTTGCGAGGTTTTAGACTTTCCACATGATTACGATATAAACTGTAAACCGGTAATTTAGAGATAGGTTCTCGATCTTGCTCCACGGCTTCCATGTCTTGAGCCACTCCCCAAATTCCATGTTCGGGGGCAAAAAGTTTTTTGATATAAAAATCTTTCAAAACCTCCAATAGGTGTTCTCGTTTTGAGCTCACGCTTGCCGCATGACACAAAACACCAATGGATTTACTTTTAAGCTTCTTAAGTTGGGAAATTTGATCCAGTCCTAGTTTCATAAACTTACCTTAGCAAAAAAAGAAAAGATGGAAATTGTTTTTTTTCCGCCGAAGGCGGATCCGCCTTCGGCGGAGATCATTGAAAGAAAATCTCCACTGGAAAAAGCTCCCATGATCCATTAAAGGGGGGTATGAAAAAAGACTGGACATCTCTCATCACATTTTTCCTCGTTAGACCCCAATTCGCTGGCAATGCAGGCTCAGCAGCTCGGGCTCTCCAAAACTGTGGTTTTAAAAAAATGGCCTTAGTAGACCCCGCTTTTAACAAAAAACATCTCGATATCACTAAATTTGCTGTCAATGCCAAAAGCCTCATCGATAAAGCACCTATTTATGAAAACCTCAAGAAAGGCTTAAAAAGCTACCAATATGTCATCGGCACCTCAAGACGCCGGGGTAATTATCGAAAAAACATTCTTAATCTCTATGAACTGCCTGACTTTTTAGCTTCTTTGCCTACTCAGGGCAAAGTCGCAATTCTTTTTGGCCATGAGGCCCATGGGCTCGATAATGAAGAAATTGCACAATGTCAGCACATGATGGAAATACCGAGTCATCCACAAAATGAATCTTTCAACCT
Source organism: uncultured Pseudomonadota bacterium (assembly GCA_964470915.1). Classification (GTDB taxonomy): domain Bacteria; phylum UBA10199; class UBA10199; order JADFYH01; family JADFYH01; genus CAYPXN01. The sequence continues at coordinate 12,785 of CAYYEM010000038.1, read as the reverse complement.
TGCTCAAGCCGTTTTACTCACTGCTTATGAAATTTTTCGCTCCAATCCCATACTTCCTCCTCAAGAAGAAATTCTCTATCCTAACCACTCACAACTTGAAGGCATGCATGACCATCTCAAAAGAGCTCTCACTAAAATTCAATTTATCAAAAATAATAATCCCGAACATATGCCTCGGGTGTTGAGAAATATTTTTAACCGAGCACAACTCACCGACTTAGAAGTACGGGTGATTCGAGGTATTTCCCGACAAATGATCTGGCTTGCAAATCAGAAAAATTTAACTACTTCTCCAAAAAAGTCTTAAAATGAGCCCCCTCAATAATTCAGATAAGGCATTGAAATAAATTGATTTTTAAATTTATTTCAGATAAAAAGCACAATAAATACTTGTCACCCTTTGTAAAATTGTATATTGGCCGCTACTTAAAAAGATTGAGGGCTCTCCTTTATGAAGGTGAATTAACCTTCAAAAGAAATTGAGAGCACCTTATTTAAAAAGGAGAATCGCATATGAAAAAAGTACTTTCAGTACTTGTCCTTGTAGGACTGATCGCCAGTGCTTCAGCAGGCATGGCAACCGAAAAGAAAGCAGAAACCAAAGCAGCTGAAAGCAAAAAAGCTGAATCAGCTCCTGCAAAGAAGTAATTTTGTTTTAAAACTTCTTTGGATTTTTCTGACCCCTCTGTTATGAATCATAGCAGAGGGGTTTTTTTATGCTTCAAATTCAAAAAATCATTTTCCCAATCCTATTACTTGCATTCGGACATACAAGCTTCGCTCAAGGCCTTACTGAAGGCATTATCAAATCAGACCCAACAAATCCCATCCCTCCTCATACTAAACTGCTCCAAGAAGCAGTTTGGAAAAGCTTTCATCTTAAACTCATGCTCAACCCCTCAGAGCCTTATCTACGAGGACCTGCAGACTTTATTATTGAAGCAAAAAAAGAAATTATGAAAAATCCTTTTGAAGGCAGAATTTCGATCGCCTTTGAAAACACTTCCAAACCCAACTCTCCTCTGCAAGAAACTGAAGTAACTCCCGAAGACTTTGAAGCGGATGGTATTGCAAAAATCAGCCATACTTTTACTGAAGCAGGCGATTATGCCATCACAGCTGCTTTTACAGATCCACTGGGTGATTTATTTATTTTACGAGGAAACGTAAACATTCCTCATGAAAAATTTTGGTCACAACACCCCAAAGCCATAATAGTTGCCTTCGCTCTTTTTTTATTAGTCATTGTGTTTTGGGGATACAAAAGAAAAAAAAGGATTCTTTAAATGGTCTATAAAATTGATGAAAGAGACGTGCAGTTTGTTTTATTTGAACATCTGCAAATTCAACAGCTTCAAAAATTTTCTGCTTTTTCTGCGCTTGGAATAGAAGATTACAAAATGCTTTCTCAAGAAGCCCTCAAGTTCACACACAAAGAACTTGCCCCCTTAAATGAAAAATCAGATCGCATAGGCTGTAAACTTGAAAATGGAAAAGTAATCACCCCTCCTGATTATGACCAAGTCTATAAAACATATGCGACAAATGGCTTCATTGGTTCCGATGTCCCCACCACTTATGGGGGACAAGGTTTGCCCATCGCTCTGGCTATTCATTTTGCTGAGTTTTTCATGGGAGGCTGTTTTAGCTTCATGATGTTTCCTGGTTTATCTCGTGGCGCAGCTCACCTGATTGAAAATTTTGCTACTCCCGAACTCGCTCAAAAATTTTGCCCTCGCATCTATTCGGGTGAATGGTCTGGAACGATGTGCCTTACCGAAGCTCAGGCAGGCACGGCAGTCGGTGACATTCTCACTTCAGCTAAAAAAACACCCGAAGGATATCTTATTAAAGGACAAAAAATTTTCATTTCCTGTGGAGATAACGATTTTACCTCAAATGTCATTCATCTCGTTTTAGCGCGCATTGAAGGAGATCCCGAAGGCACCAAAGGCATTAGTCTTTTTGTCGTTCCTAAAATTAGGGTAAAAGAAGACGCCTCTTTGGGTGAAAGCAATGATGTAAAAGTAATCAACATCGAGAAAAAAATGGGCATTCACGGCTCGCCCACCTGTTCTTTAAGTTTTGGAGATAACAATCAATGCCTGGGATATTTAGTGGGAGAAGCTCGCAAAGGAATGAACTACATGTTTCAGTTGATGAATGAAGCACGTTTGGTCACAGGTATGCAGGGTTTAAGCATTGGTGCTAATGCCTATCGTCACGCACTTGACTACGCGAAAGAAAGAATTCAGGGGGAGAACACTCCTATCATTCAATATCCTGATCTACGCCGTATGCTAGCAAGCATGAAAGCTCTCACCGAAGGCATGCGCGCTCTTTTATATAAAACAGCTCTCTGGATTGATTATGCTCATCATGAAAATGATGTCGAAAAAAAACAATACTACCAAGGCTTCGCAGAACTACTCACTCCTGTGTGCAAAGCCTTTTGTTCTGATCTAGGATTCAAAGTGACAGAACTCGCCATGCAAAGCTATGGCGGTTATGGCTATATTTCGGAATATCCTATCGAACAAATGATGCGTGATGTAAAAATCAGTTCTATTTATGAAGGTACGAATGGCGTGCAAGCGTTAGATCTACTCGGAAGAAAAATGGCCAAGAACGGCGGAGAATATTTTCGTAATTTTTATGAACTACTGAATAACTTTTACGAAGAAAATAAAAACAGATCCACTCTTGAAAAGGAATTTGAAAGTTTCAAAAAAGCTCTCGACACCGTTGGACAATGCGCCATGAAAGTAGGCGAAAAAGCCATGAGTGGAGATCAAGACTTCGCCATGCTCAATGCTACGTCTTTCTTAAATATGATGGGATATCTATGTTTTGCCTGGCTTTTGCTAGAACAAACGCTGATTGCCTTACCCAAATTAGAAAAAATGTGGGCAGACATTGGAGCTACGACGGAAGAACCTAAATTTGCGCTTTGCGAAAATAATCCCGACGCCCGCTATTATGAAGGGAAAGTCAAAACAACGCGCTTCTATATTTGGAATTTACTCCCTCAACTTTTCGC
>CAYYEM010000038.1:0-9645 GCA_964470915.1 uncultured Pseudomonadota bacterium | reverse complement strand
GGAAAGTCAAAACAACGCGCTTCTATATTTGGAATTTACTCCCTCAACTTTTCGCACTCGCAAAATGCATTCAGAATGAAGATATTTCAGCGTTGAAGATTAGGTTTTAAATAGACATGAATTCAACAAAAAAAATTTTATTTGGAATAAGTATCATCTTTATTATCAGTTTATCTCTCTTCTTTTTATATTCCATCCTCCTGGTCACTTTTACTGGCGCTTTTCCACCAGGGATGCAGCTTGATTTTTCATGTCGAGAATATATCCCTTATGGTCAAATCCATGACAAACATTTGTTGGGAGCCGTCCTCATTGGATCCAGTACTTATTTATTATGTTTATTTTGGCTCATTTGGGTAAGTATTAAAAAAGTCCGGCATTCCCAAAATTTACTCAAAGGTATCAAAATTTATTCTTATTGCTTTATATTGCTTATTCTTTCCTTCGTGCTGATGCTGACAATGGAAACGATAATTATCGTAAAAAATCCTCAATGGCCTTGTCCTCCTTTATATATTCCTTGGCGCTAGAAGGCTGCTGAATCAAAGAAAAATTCTTATGGAAAGATATGAAAATCAATCGAGCTTTAAAGATTCAATTTTAAGACTTACAATATTGGAAAGCTTGCATTTGTTGAGCGGGTAGCAAAAAATTCTGAGTGGAACCTTGTGAATTTCTTACTGTGGCCTGAATGGGCATTCCCATGGGATTTAATCCCAACTGCATCAAACATCCACTCGTACTATCATAAATATATCGATTACGATTCAGACCTTGCGATTCATAAGTCATTTGTACGCCAAAAGTACCGCTGGCACTCATAGTTCCAGGCACACCAGGAAACTGCCCCTGACAAGTCACCAAGTTTTGACTCTTCACACAAGAAAAACCGTTGGCTGAAACTACAGGCGTATCAGCCTTTAAATTTTTGCAAAAAGTAAAAAGAGTGAAAACAAACAATGAGTAAGAGATAATTTTTTTCATGAGATTATTGAGGAGATGAAGATTCTGTTTTCTTCGGATTTAAAGGTGCTACAGTTGGATATTTTTTTACAGGAGGTACATTATAAGGAATATCATCATCAAAAAAAGGCGCTACCTTCATGATGTTTTGATAATCCACCAAAGTTTGATTGATATTCACTTGAGACTTGTAGTTTTCGATTTGATAAAGATTCTGGTTAGTTTGTAACTCCAGTTGTTTGGAGTATTGATGAACTCCAAGCGCTGCATCCAAAGCTGAAAGACCAATGCTCGTCCAAGCAGCTGCTTTTGCTTCGGTTCCACATCCTGTTAAGCAATTAAAAGAATTAGGAGAATAATAGTAGCCGTAACCCCAATACTGGGCAAAAGAAACGCGGCTAGTCAGTAAAAACACTGAAAAGACCATCCCAACATACAATAATCGAAGTACTTTTTTCATCAAAATCTCACTATTTCATACAAAATTAAGCTTGATAAATCTCTCAATCTATTATCGACATAATACTGCAAATAGTTGTTTGATCAAGAGGGCAAATAAAGCCAAAAACCTATGAATATTTCTAAAAAATCCCAAAAAATCAAATCCTTCATCGCCATGGATATTCTGGAAGAAATCGGTCACATGCGCCAAGCAGGTGAAGATGTCATTTCTCTTTCCATCGGAGAACCCGATTTTCCACCTCCCAGCTGTGCTAAAGAAGCCTGTATCAAAGCCATTCAACAGGATAACTCTAAATACACTCATTCTCAGGGATTGATCGAGCTTCGTGAAGAAATCTGTACGCATTATCAAAAAGAATATTCAGTAAAAATTAATCCTGAACAGATTCTTATCACCGCAGGTTCTTCACCCGCTTTTTTTCTTACTTTTGCAGCATTGCTTAACAAAGGCGATAAAGTGATTTTGCCTGACCCTCACTATGCCTGTTATCCCAGCTTTGTAGAATTTTTGGATGGCAAATGCACTTTTGTGCGCGTAAAAGAAAAAGATCGCTTTCATTACAATCCTGCTGAAGTGAAAAAAAAGCTCGATCCTAAAACAAAGGCGATCTTAATCAACTCTCCTGGCAATCCAACAGGCTACCTCATTCCGGATGACACGCTTCAAGCTTTGGCTAAAATGAAACCTTATTTGGTTTCTGATGAAATTTATCACGGACTCGTTTACAAAGGCCGAGCTCGTTCTGCTCTTGAATTTACCGATCGTGCTTTTGTGATCAACGGATTCTCTAAAGCTTATGCCATGACTGGTTTTCGATTGGGATACGTGATTGCTCCTCAAGAATTTGTGCGTCCCATGCAAAAAATTCAGCAAAACTTTTATATTTCAGTAAATCCCTTTGTTCAAATGGCAGGCATTGCAGCGCTTAAACATGGGCAAAAAGATGTGGAGCGAATGCAAAAAGAGTTTGCTGAACGTCGAAAAGTGGCACTCGAAGAACTAGACAAAATAAACTTACTCCCTCTGACCCAACCCGAAGGTGCTTTTTATATTTTTGTAAGCATCAAACACCTCACAAATGATTCTTTCAAGTTTGCGTTTGATTGCTTGAAGAAAGCTAAAGTAGGCATCACCCCAGGCATCGATTTTGGCAAAGGTGGTGAAGGTTATATTCGTATTTCTTATGCAAACTCGATTGAAAATATTCGGGAAGGCATCAAACGATTAGGAAAATATATTTCTACTAGATACAAGAGTTAAAATCTTTTAAAGTCTAGTCAGTATGAAAATTATCTTACTCATCGTATCAGTCATTGTAGGAATCATCGCTCTCATCCTGTTGGGTTTTTTATTCGCTTTCCCTGCCACCCAAATTGCAAAAACAAATATTATCATTAAACTCAGTGAAAATGGCCAAGCACTTACAAAACAAGCTGTCGTTCTTTGGGAATATGACTACCCTTCTCAAAAAGCAGTCAGTAATGAACAAGGCACACTCGAATTTGAAAACAAGGGTTATTCCTTCTCTAAAATTTTTTTACAATTCTGGAAAAAAAGACCCGAGGTTTTTGAAGTTCGCCTCAAAATGCCCGAAATAAGCAATCTGTATTATCGTTTTGAAGTAAAAAACTCGGGATCTGTAGAATACGAAGTTTTCAATGATTCTTATGATTATTTTTTCGGTGAAAAATGGCTAGGAACCTTCAATGATAAAACTCAAGTTCGCAAAACCGTTCGCGACTTTGATAAAACATACAGTGCTGTCCTACCCGAAAACGATTGTAAGTGTGTCCCTTTATGGAAAGCGAATGCACAAATTACGCCGCTCGAAAATCAAAAATACGTCATTCAACTCGATTTGCAACGTTCAGGACTTTGGAACGCCTCTGACAAATAGGTAATGAAGCCATGAAAATTTTTATATTATCCATCTTCTTTTTAATTCTTCCCTTTTCTCTATTTGCAGAAGAACTAAGCGTAGCGGATGACCCTCAGGCGAAAGCTCTCGTGGAACAAATGATCGATCGCTTGCGTGGTCATACTAATGTATCCCTTCATGAAATGACCGTTAAAAGACCCAGTTGGTCTCGAACCATGAAACTGAAAAGTTGGGATGATCGAAAAAACAAGAAGGTCTTTATCCGCATTTTAGAACCACCCAAAGATCAAGGAACCTCTTTTTTGAGAATCGGATACAATCTTTGGAGCTATCTTCCTAAAGTTGAAAAAATTATGAAAATTCCACCTTCCATGATGCTTCAAGCCTGGATGGGTAGCGACTTTACCAATGATGATCTGGTAAAGGAATCCAGTTACATCGACGACTATGGTCACAAAATTTTAAGCGAAGAAAAGAAAGATGGTAAAACTGTGGTACAAGTTGAGTTAAATCCAAAACCTAATGCCCCTGTAGTCTGGGGAAAGGTTTTATTTTGGATTTGGAAGGAAGAACATTTGCCCACAGAACAATCTTTTTATGATGAAAAAGGAAAACTCATTAAAAATTTAAAATTCAGTGAATTTAAAAAAATGGATGGGGTATTATTTCCTAGTGTGTGGGAGATGAAAAACATGGCTAAAGAAGGAGAAAGTACAAGTCTCAAAACTCTCTCAATTGATTTTGATCCTTCTCCTCCTATTTCAGATTCAATATTCACCCAACAACACTTTGGGAAAATGGATTGAATATAAAACTATGATTAAACTTCAAAAGCTTTCCAAAACTTATCACTCTGAAGATATCGCAGTGGAAGCGCTTAAAGAAGTGACTCTTGAAATCAAAAAAGGGGAATTCGTAACCCTAGCAGGCCCTTCCGGTTCTGGCAAATCCACACTGCTCCATCTTTTGGGGGCTTTAGATCATCCCAGCGGCGGGAAAATCTTCATCGAAGGTCAAGATCTTACCCGTTTAAATAAAAATCAGCTCGCGGAATTCCGCCTAAAAAAAGTAGGTTTTGTATTTCAAGCTTACAACCTTATATCCGTTCTCAGTGCTTACGAAAATGTGGAATATATTATGCTCTTACAAGGTATAAAAACTAAAGTACGTCAAGAAAAAGCAATCGCTTTACTTGAACGTGTAGGGCTTAAAGATTACATCCATACTCGACCTATCCATATGAGTGGTGGCCAGCAACAACGCGTAGCGGTTGCCCGTGCTATAGCAGCGAATCCCCAAATTGTATTGGCTGATGAACCCACTGCAAATCTTGATTCCAAAACAGGTGAGTCTTTGATTGAACTATTTCGTGAATTGGGAAAATCCTTTGGAATGACTTTTGTAGTCGCTTCACATGATCCGATGGTCATGGAAAAAACCCAGCGACTGATTCGATTAAGAGATGGGGAAATTGTAGAAGATGAATTTGTTAATTAATATTCAGTTTGTGGTTCGACAAGCTCACCACGAACGGTCACTCTAAAACCGTTCGCCCTGAGCCTGTCGAAGGAAACATTGCATATATCTATCTTTCTTAAAATAGCCTGGCGCAATATTTTGCGCAACAAACGAAGATCTGCCATCACTATTTCAGCGGTGTCCTTTGGTTTGGCCGCAGTCATTTTCCTCTGGAGCTTTGTAGATGGTTTTCAAAATCAGATGGAAGAAAGCATTAAAAATATCATCACGGGCGATATTCAAATTTACCCACAAGGCGCAGAAGGACTCTATAACGTGAATCTTCTTTTGGAAAATCCTGAAGAAGTTCGAAAGGTTTTAGAGCAAAATCCGAAAATCCGAAAAAAAGTAGAGCGTGTCTTGGCTTCTGGAATTATTTCTTCTGCCAACAATTCGCTGATGACTTTCGTCGTAGGTGAAGATCCCGTCAAAGAAAAAGAATTTAATTCAAAGAGTTTAATGGTGAAAGGTAGAGAACTCAACAACACCGATGAGCATGGCGCCATCCTTGGACTTCCCATGGCCAAGCAACTCAAAGTGGATCTGGGAGATAAAATTGTTCTCGTATTACAAGATCGTTTTGGTTCTCTTGTAGGCGAATCTTTCCGAGTGGTAGGTTTTTTTGAAACGGGTTCTGATCAAATTGACAACTCCACAGTCGATGTTTTGCAGCCGGTTCTACAACGACTGCTCTCTGCAGAAGGTCAGGTGACTAAAATTTTGCTGCGCACTGATGAAAATACTCCGGTTGAAAGCATCATCGCCGACTTACGAACAAAGCTGGATCCTGCTCGCTACAAAATCTCCCCTTGGGGAGAAATCGCTCCCATGCTTTCTCAATTAGTGGAATTTCAACAACGTATGATTTTTATCGTAGTGGTCATCGTGCTTGCGATACTGGGAACAGGCGTCTTAAATACTCTCATGATGTCTTACATCGAACGTATCCGCGAATTCGGACTCATGAAAGCTTTAGGCACCAAAGACAGCCAAGTCTCACTTCTTTTAATTTTAGAAACCATTTGGCTTACTTTTGTAGGAACTTTTCTAGGTGCTGGCCTTGGACTTTCTTGCTCATTCTTTTTTGCCAATCACGGAATCAACCTCTCCCGTTTTGGCGAAACCTTCTCAAACTTTTTAATCGGCACCACTATTTATCCTAAAATTCATCTCGAACATGTAGGCAGTGCTGTTTTAGTGGTCTTATGTGCAAATCTGTTGGCTGCTTTATACCCTGCCTGGAAAGCATCTAAGTTGGAACCTATGGAGGCCATGCGGCAAGCTGGCTAAAGATACGCAGGAGTTTCATGTTTCGAAAGATTTTGATCCTGATCTCGTTTCTTCTACCCACTCCCCTTTTGGCTTTTCCTCTTGTCAAATCAGATGACTTTTCTCTCAGCATGAAGGGCTATTATAAAAATCTCTCCATCGCCTCAGTTGAGATATTAAATGGTGACCCCTATTATGGAAATTTGAACCGCCTTCGTTTGGAGTTTGATAGTGAATTTCTGAAATATTTTTCTTTAAAGCTTATTTGGGACAACGAATGGATCGGGGGAGATTGGGTAAACACACTAGAATTCGATACACGACAAGCTCTGCGCGATTCAGAATTCTTTAATCTAAATTGGACATTCGCTCAAAAGAAAAACTTTTTTTATCAGCAGGATCTTTACCGTGTTTATTTGAAATTCAATCCAGAGTTTTTATCTTTTATTTTTGGACGACAAAAAATTGATTGGGGCTCCGCCCATTTATTTTCACCCTCCGATCTCTTTACTCCGCTCACTCTCTTTGATGTGGAAAAAGAAGAAAAAATGGGGATTGACGCTGCGAACCTGCTCATTCCCATTGGGAAATCTGCAAAGCTCAACTTCATTTACACCGTGCAAAACTCCATCAACAAATCCCGCGAAGCACTTCGATTTACTAAAACGGTAAAACATTTTGATATTTCAGCCTATGGAGGTCGTTTTCTACAAGATGTGATCTTTGGAGCAGATACCTCAGGAGAAATAGGCGGCATGGGCATCCGCGGAGAAGTAAGTTATAATGTAGCCAAATTTGGAAAAAATTTTTTACAGCTAGCTCTTGAAACTGATTATGCTTGGGCAAATTCTTTCTATATTTTAGGTGGATATTTTTACAATGGCCAAGCACCCAATCGCCAAATCCCATTTTTTAATTTTCAAAACAATTCTGCCCAACCTATTCAAACCCAATATCAACATTTCCTTGATACCCAAATGCGATATGATTTTACTCCCCTCTTCAAAGGAAACTTACTCATTGTGTACGACTTGCTGGGAACTTCCTTTTTTATTAATCCAGAATTTTCCTATTCCATCACTTCATGGTTAGATGTTTCTTGGGGCGCTCAACTGACTGCAGGTCGCAGCCAAGGAGAATTTACTCAAATTCCAAAGCTCTATTATGTGCAGGGTGTTTTAAGTTTTTAAAATCAAACAACAAGCTCTTCAAAAATAAAATCATTTCATATTATCTCTCAATTCAATCAGAGCTTGATCTGCATTATCCAAACGAACAAAGCCCAAGCGGGGATACTCCAAATCCAAAATGGTATAAAAAGTAAGGGCGGTCATCACACAAAACACAAGACGATAAATCCAGTTTTGAGATCCACTCTCCGCCATTCCATAACCCGCCAGCAGCGCACATACAAGACCCACGGCAAACAACATTCCGATAATCACAATAGGAATATGTAAGCTAGCGCCCGTATTACGCTCGTTTTCAATATCAAACATCTTATTAAGCGCGGGTAAAAAAAGCATGGGCACTACCGTAGATACGTTCTGCTTGATATTTGAAATAGTGTAAGACCAAATTTCGTTTTGTAATTGACGAGATTGATCAACAGCCTGATAGGCCTTTGAAATGTCTGGAATGCTTTTATATATCTGAATTCTCAGACTCAAATATTTTTTAAATAAATCCTGCAAATGAGCTTGTGTTTCTTGAGGCATCAAATCAATTCTTCGATAGGCAGTTCCGATCGCATTTGCTTCATCAATAATCAATTGCCTACGGTTATCAAAACGATCAGCTGCATTCGAAAAAGTAAATGCAATCATCAAACCCATCAAAGCGAATACGGAACCTTCAATAACGCCAGTACCCTCTTTGTGAGAAACATGTTCCCTTTCTAAAATCTTTTTACCCAAGCTTCTTCCCCACCCAATCATCAAGAGCATGCCCACAAACAAAAGAAGAGAAGCCAAAATACTGTAATAATAAGTAAATCCCATTATAACTCCCACTGAATAGATTGGTTATCCTAGTTGAGGATAATCCCTCGCCTCATGAAGACCTCTGAATTTTAATTTTTATCGTTCTACCATACTATCAATAATTTGTATAAAAACCACTTTCTCAATATAATATTTCATATGTTTAAAAGAGCCTATCTTCTTTTTCTATTCGTCCTGTTTTTTAATTTTTCGCCACTTCAGGCCATGAAACCTGAGGATGTTCCTAATCCCCGCAGCACAGCCAACATTGATGTTCAAGATTCTGCACAAGTTCTGAATCCTGAATACATTCATTTGATCAATAAAATTTGTGATGCACTTGAAAAATCAACCCAAGCTCAAATGGCTGTTGTTACGGTGGACAATCTGGATGGTCTGACCGTGGAAGATTATTCCATGCAAGTTGCAACCCGTTTTGGAATTGGGAAAAAAGGAAAAGATGATGGCATTTTAATTCTGTTTGCACGCGATGACCGCAAAGTAAGAATTGAAGTGGGCTATGGCCTGGAAGGCGTACTCACCGATGCAAAGACTAAAAGTTTCATTCAAAATTTAGCCATCCCTCGATTTAAAGAAAAGGAATACGGACGTGGCTTGTATGAGCTTGCAAAAGCTTTAGCAGAAACAGTAGCACAATCTGAAAATGTGAAGTTAGGAATTGAAGATTCTCAAAATCTACCTACCCAAGCAGCCACTCCTCGAGCTACTGAATCGACTGAAAAGGAAACATCACTCTCTGAAACTAAAACCACTGAAGTACAAAGCTCTTTATTCTCTAAAAATCCTATTCAAGTTTTCCTTTTAATTTCTTTAGCCTTCACACTTTTTTGGTTATTGCTCACCACTTTCAAACTCAAAAATAAAACAGGCCATGTCGCTAAAATTGATTTTTTGCAGGAATACTATGAATACAGCTTTGGCAGCGTGTGGGTGTTTGGTTTTTTTGGAGCCGCGATTTATGCCTTCATCCTTGATGATGTATGGACCATGGTAAAAGCCTTTGTCTTAGCAGCAGCAGGCTCTTGGTTTCTTGCTTTTATCTATAAAAAATTTACTGAAACCATCATTCGAAAATCAAATCTAGCTTGCAAAAAATGCCAAATGGCCATGACTCTGTTGCCTGAAAATGAAAGCCTTAAAAAACTTTCAGAAAAAGAAAAAGTTGAACAATCCACTGGAGCCATGGCTTATGAGTTCTGGATTTGCAGTTCCTGCCATTCTACAGAAAAGATAGAAAACGAACTCTCCTCTGCCAGTAGCAAAAAATGTCCGAAGTGCAACTGGTTTAGCTTGAGCACAAGCAGTCGAGACACAGGAAAAGATACCTATTTAATCATCGATGATTGTCTGAACCCCAAGTGTGCTTATCGTAAAGAATCTTCCCACACTCGCAGCTCTTCTAGTTCCAAAACTTCTTCATGGGGTTTTGGCAGCTCTCGATCAGGAGGGGGATCAAGCTCACGTTCCTATGGAGGCGGTAGCTTTGGGGGTGGCGGTTCTTCGGGATCTTGGTAAATATATTTCTCGCATTTACTTTTAAATTCGATCAT
>CAYYEM010000037.1:12513-15705 GCA_964470915.1 uncultured Pseudomonadota bacterium | reverse complement strand
CTCAAAACACACTTATCAGCTCATCTCAAATTCGAAGCTTCATTCAGAAAGGTCTTGTCGATCAAGCTGCACAACTTTTAGGACATCTTTTTGAGCTCACTGGATCAGTGATCAAAGGCGAAGGAATCGGCAGATCACTTGGCTTTCCTACGGCCAATCTTTTAGTTGAAAATGAGCTCATTCCTGGAAATGGAGTGTATGCAACACGGGTAAAGTTTGGCTTTAGAACATATCCCAGCGTCACAAATATTGGCTATCGCCCCACTTTTGGAGGAAAAAAACTCACTATTGAAACACATTTGCTTAAGTTTAGAAAAAAAATATATGGGAAAGAAATTCGAGTTCAGTTTATTAAAAAAATACGGGATGAAATTGCCTTCTCTACTATTCATGATTTGATGAATCAAATTCAAAAAGATGTAGAAACAGCAAAGAAAATAAAAATTCGATAATCTGAATTTTTATCCTGTCCGCCAAAGGACGGATCAGCCTCTGGCTGAAGCAAACGGAGTGAATCGAAGGATGAAAAAAAACACTTCACAATTTACGATCATTGGCAATCCTGTAAAGCACTCACTCTCCCCTGTGATGCATAATGCAGCTTTCAAGAAGCTCAAACTTCCTTATCAATACCACAAAACGAAATTACTCCCTTCTCAATTGAAGAATTTTTTTTCAAAACTCAAAGACTTAAATTACAAAGGCATTAATGTGACAGTGCCATACAAAGAAGATGTCATTCCTTTTTTAGATCAATTAAGCCCCGAAGCTAAACTCATTGGTGCTGTAAATACTTTGCATTTAAAAAATAATAAGCTCATTGGCTACAACACCGATGGCGCAGGCTATCTTCAATCGCTTCTGAAAGAAAAAAAATGGAAGGCTAAAAATAAAAAAATTGTTTTACTAGGTGCCGGAGGCGCTGCACGGGGAATATTAGCAGCTCTTTGTTTCGCAAAAGCTCGAGAAATTATTATTGTGAATCGAGGAGAAGATAAAGCAAAGAAGCTCGCAGTGGAATTTAAAAGAAAATTTCCTAAAGTAAAAATACATGTTGGCCAGATATCTGATTTACCAATTTATTTCAAAAACACAGATCTTTTTGTCAATACTACTAGTGGAGGGATGAAAGGAAATAAGCTACCAGATATTCCACTCGCTTCTCTTCCTAGAAAGGCGATTGTTTCTGATATTGTATATAAGCCCAGGCAAACCAAACTCTTGCGAAAAGCTCATCAATTAAATCTCAAAACACATGAAGGGCTTGGCATGTTACTCCATCAAGGGGCTCTTGCCTTTGAAATATGGACAGGGCGGAGAGCTCCCATTTCTGTCATGAAAAAAAGCCTTCAAAAAAATGTCGCTGCTTACTAAATTCCCCATCTCTGACTCATAATGAAACAAGCTGGACCCTTTCGCTTTGCTTCTTCACGTCCTAACCCCCCTCTCGCATCTTGGCACTGACTTTGCTTTATACCAAAACAGGAGGCTCTATGTCTTGGGTACAAATTCCATTAAATGTAGAACAAAGAATTGCTGTAGAAGAAAGAATACGCGAATCGAAAAATCAAGGGCGTTTAGAAATAAAAACTGCAGTAGTTTCTGAATGCCTGAGCGTTTCTACAGAAACACAAGAAACCCCACCCTCTATTATATGCACCAAAGATTATTTTGATCATGGAGAGATGATCCTAAACACCACAGGCCACGTCTTAAGCATGAGGAAAGGCATTATAGAATATCGTTCCCCTCAAGGGGAAAGAATCGCAGCTCCTACTTCTTATTTTTCAGTCATGATAAGTTCTGATTCAGAAAATGGAGCTGCTGAGCAACTCTTCCATCGTACGAATCAAGGCCCCTATACCCTGATAAGATCTTTAGAATATGCGGTTCACTGCGATGTAAGAATCGGCAATTTCTTACCTGAAAATCCAGGTGATGAAATTGCGATTCTATCTGAAAACACCCTTATTGCACTATACACCTACTCAGTTCCTTAATGCCTTTCAGGCATTTTAATTTGAACTAAAACCTCCAGATGTTTCGTCTTTGGAAAAAAATCAAAAGGGATGACTTGTTCAATATTCCACCCCGCTTTTAGAAAGCCCTTGAGATCTTCAATCAAACTTTCAGGATTACAGGATAAATAAAGCAACTGTTTGAGATTTTTAGCATTCATTAAAGCTTCTCTCGCGGCTGGGGCAAGACCCTTACGAGGGGGATCTACCATTGCCACACAAGCATCACCTTGATATTGATGAAGCAAATCTGCCAAGCAGCTTTCCACACTTGATTTTAAAATTTCAAAGTGAGTGTAGCCCAAATACTTTACATTAAAATGAGCCATTTCAATCGAAGGAGCACTTTCTTCTATCAACAAAACTTTTTTTACTAACGGTGCAAGCACAAGTGAAAACAAACCCACCCCACCATACAGATCAAAAAAAACGGTATTTTGATTCCAACTCACTTCTTTTTTTAAAACCTCAAACAAGCGTGGTAAAATATAATGGTTTGCTTGAAAAAAATTATCTAAAGAATAATGTATTCTTTTCCCTTCAATTTCTGTCCACAAATAATCTTTTTCCTGAAGCTGATGTGAGCGCCGTCCAATGCCGCCCCACAAAACCCTTCCATCATCCCCTGTTTTTACAGTTAAATTTGCGCGTCGATAATCGGCAGGCAAAACAGCCTTTGCTTCCTCTCTTAAACGAGGAATGAAATCAGAAACTTCTTTTTTAGCAATGCTACATTCATTAATTTCAATCAGCTTTCTTTCCTGAGGATTAACAAAACCTATCAATACTTCACCACTTTTGATTTTTCGAAGTCCAAGATCTAAACGATGTCGATAATGATATTCTTGGGGAGAAGCGACAATTTTTTTAAAGACCATCTTTTCAAGATTTAACTCCTTTATCATTCTTTCACAAAGCCATTCTTCCTTTTTCACTAACTCAAGCTCATAGGAAATATCTTGATATAAACAGCCCCCACACTGACCAAACACAGAACACAAAGGACTTTCCTTAGCATGAATTGTTTTATTTTCTTTCATAAAAGGTAATTTTTAACCCACTGATGTCAAAAAGCACGCGGTGCCTTTTGATTTTATTTAACATTTCTATAATGAATTCCCTTTAAAAACTTTAAAATTGAAAAAATATGTAAAAGTTTGCCTGAAAAAATATG
>CAYYEM010000037.1:1661-12413 GCA_964470915.1 uncultured Pseudomonadota bacterium | reverse complement strand
GGAATATCGAGGTGTCGACATATTACTCACTGATTTCGAAATGCCTGAAATGAATGGAGCTGAATTAGCTCTTGAAATTAAACTAATTTCTCCCACAGTAAAAATCTTATTCACTACAGGAAAAGCTGACCTGCTTGAAAAATATACTCATCTTTTCGAGAAATTTGAGGTGATCCAAAAACCTTATTCCAATATTTTCAACATACAGTCCTTCATTCACAACCTGATCAACAAAACCCCCATCAATCAAAATCATGGAAAATTCCAGGGGTCTGTGTTTGTGTGGAGTTTTTAAGGAATATTCGATCGCCCACCGATTGCTCTACCTTGATCCAATAAATCGTTCCAAGATCTCCAGGCACTTTTGTCACTATAGAGCTGAGGAGGAATACCTCTTAAAAAACCATATTGATGTTCTCTACGTGAATAAGCCCCTACATATTCTGCTAACTGACCTGCCTGTTGCTCATTAATACCTAGTGCATTCGCTAATACAATGGTTGCTCCCATGCGATTCAAAGCTGAATCATTCGGCACAAAAATTCCAAGATCCAAAGCTCGTTGTGCTGCAGGAAGATAAGAGCCATGCGCATCGAGCTCGAGCATATTGTTTGCTCCTCCAATCACTGCTTGAATTCCTACCTCTTGAAAAGCTTGCAAATTGTCGATGGAAACCTGATGGGAAGTAGCGTTGAGCGATAAGACAGGAATGTTTGAACCTAACCTTTGATGTGCCAGACGTACAGCCCCTACTAATCCATCCGCGACTAACAAGCCAGCTTCCTCCGCAATTTTTTCTTGCTTAGCAAATGTTGCAGCATCCAAAGCTTCTCGTGCAGATTGACGATCCCAAATAAAGGGCACATCCTGATGTCCAGCTTTCACAGCCAATTCACGCACAGCTACCAGATCACTCGCAATAATTTCTGTTACCCCTCCAATTTTATAACCTTCTTGCAGAGCAAACTCGATGACATTGCGACCTACGCCTCCTGCACCCTGAAAGAAAATGGGGTTCTGATCAATCGTTGCGTCTGTAAACTCAATATAATTTTTAATTCCTGAAAACACCCCTCTCGCCGTATGAGCAGAAGGGTATTGTCCTCGAACCAAGAAATGAGAATTCTTGGAACCCGCCATATTCATAGGAGCTTCTTCTGCAAACATATCTGTCCAAGGACCTCGGGCTGTTCCTTCATCCCCCCCACTGATATATATTCCTAAAGTATTCGCTACCCGACCCATCATACGAACTGCTTGTTCTTTTGCTGAATCATTTGGCGCATGTAAGACAACCGATTTCATTCCGCCCAATCCAGTACGTGCTGGAATACCAACCCCTTCTAGAGCTTGATCGATAAATTGCCACTTGGGTGTCATCCCCATAGCTTTACCATTTGTTTTTTCAGCTGCACCCAATAGATTAACCCAAGCTTGCTGCTCGGGACTCAAAGTTTCAATTCTAAAACCTTCCCCAGTATGCGGAACTCCCAAAGCGCCCAAGAGCGGAACCAATTCGCGGGAAGGTGGCACCGATTTGGGAAATGCCATCATTCCACCTAAACCTCTCCATAGGACTCCACCCTCTTGTGCATCTGGAGCCCAATGATTTTTCATCGCACCATGCATAACAATCAAACCCAAGGCATCAGCTTTTGGATTTGCAACCAAAACTGTTCCTAAAGCATTGTTCCAGGTATGGGCAAGACGTTCCCCTAAAATTCCAGGATATGCATCAGGCGACCCTAACCACACGACCTGAGTTCCATCTGGCATCACAAAAGATGTAAAACCATTTGCTGGATTTTCCATGCGACCCATGAATCCTTGCTTTGGCACATTCGTAGTCGCAGTATCCCTTCCTAAAACTTCCAACACTGGTCCATTCACCCTTGTATTATCAGATATACCTTGAGATCCCATGACAGGTAAGACTTGAGCAGATTCAATTGATCGAGAAAATAAACGGGGGCTTGAGCGGAAAGACAATACTGAACTTTGCAAATCCATAGATCTTTCAAAACGAGAGAAGCCAGGAGCTGCTATCCCTACCAAACTCATTCCAAGTCCGAGTTTAATATTAGTAGCTTCAGCGTAGGCTAATTGTTCAATAAGACTTCCTTGAGGCTGAATAGCAAAACCAAATCCATAAGCAAGATTTTGCCCAGCCACCATTCCCGTCGATTGCAAGAAGTGAGTCATCACAGGACTGCTTCCTCGAGCAACATGACCCACTCCTTTTAAAATTCCAAAACTTAAATAATCGGTGGCAAAACCTTTCCCTTCAAATACATGCGAGGACCCATGAGAAATGTTTCTAAATGTTGCTACTTCTGCTCCTAGGGACAAACCTCGAATTGTTGTTTGAGCCAGAGTTCGTGTGAGCACTCCACTTTCAGTGAGCAAAGGAGAAGCAAGGCGAGAAAATAGAAGATTCGTTCCACGAAAAGCAAATCCACCTCCAACCATAGCAGCAATACTTAATGGATTTGCAACCTCTTCGCTGAAGGTTTTCATCACAGCATCAATTTGTAACTGTGTAGAACTAAGTGTAGTGGATGTATTTAAAAGTATACGACGTTCCAAAAAAGAACTTCTCATAGTGTGTCCCTCTCCTTCCATTTTTATAGATGTTCTTTACTTCGAAAAGCCAAGAAAAGTGTTGCTAGTTTTTTTTAAAATTTTCTCAAACTCACATCAACTGCAAGTTACAATACTTGGCTACTAATCGTTTTAGTTGGCCATCCTGGAATTGAATTGTAATTTTTCGATCCTCTGCATTGCCTTCGCAATTTTGAATAGTCCCCATTCCAAAGGTGGGATGCTTTACTTTTCGACCAATTTTATAGGGGTTACCAGAATCTGTTTCTACTTGAGGAAGAATGAAGTTTTGTACATTTTCTGTAAAGTGCAGAGAATTTGAAACTGCTTTTTTTTCCTCCTTTTTCTCAAGAAGTTCTGAAGGAATGTCTTCTAAAAAGCGTGAGGGCAAATTCCACTGTTCATTGCCATACAAACTTCGCTGAAGCGCATGACTGAGAAAGAGTTTTTTACGAGCTCGAGTCATTCCTACATACATGAGCCGACGTTCTTCATCCATTTCCTCAGGACTTTCAAAAGATCGAGTATGAGGAAACAAACCCTCTTCCAAGCCCATCATAAAAACATAATCAAACTCCAAACCTTTCGCTAAATGCAAGGTCATTAAAGGCAAAACACCCTTTTCGCCTGCTAAAGAATCCACCCCACTGGCAAGAGTAATCTGCTCTAAAAAACCACCCAAGCTAGGTTCTGAAGTTGAGTTTTCATAATCTGCTACCACACTTACGAGTTCTTCAAGGTTTTCAATTCGATCTTCTGCTTCGAGAGTTTTTTCATTTTCTAAATCTTTTAAATATCCTGTTTCTTCCATAACTGACTTTACCCACTCAGATAACTTTTGATTTAAAAGGCCTGTCTTCAATCTTTCGAGAAGACCTGAAAAAGTTCGAATGGCTTGAGAAGTTTTAGCTGCAATGCCAGCAGAAGAGGCCTGAGTTAGAGAATCAAAAAGTGAAATATTATTTTGGTTCGCAAAAGCTTCGAGTTTTTCAACACTGGTTTTTCCAACCCCTCTACCTGGCACGTTAATAATACGTTTGAGATGCAAACTATCAGCAGGATTTGCGATTACATAAAGGTAAGCCAACATATCTTTCACTTCCATACGATCGTAGAAGCGAGTTCCTCCTACAATAATGTAAGGAATATTATGCCGGCGCAGCTCATCTTCAAGAACGCGCGATTGAGCATTAGTACGATAAAAAACAGCGCAATCCGCATAAGTCACATCGGAAGAATCGACCACATTCCGGATTTCTCGAACTACAAAAGCCGCTTCAGATTTTTCGTGGGAAGCCGTGTAATGAAGAATGGGGTCTCCCGCTTCATTTTCGGTCCAAAGCTTTTTGGCTCTCCGATTTTCAATTTTGCTTACTACCTCTCCTGCAGCTTGAATAATATTTTGGGTGGATCGGTAATTTTGCTCCAACTTGATAACTTTCGCAGCTGGAAAATCGACTTCAAAATCTAAAATGTTTTGAATATCCGCCCCTCGCCATCGATAAATTGATTGATCATCATCCCCCACGACACAAAGATTTTGGGAAGTTTGAGAAAGCAATTTCATCAGCTGATACTGGGCATGATTGGTATCCTGATATTCATCGACCAGAAAATATTTTAAACGATCCTGATAGAGTTTTAAGATTTCAGGATGCTGTTCAAACATCTTCACAGGAAGCAAAAGCAAATCGCCAAAATCAACCGCATTATTCTTATGTAAAGCTTCCTGATACCACACATAAACTTTGGCAACTTTTTCATCAAAAAAATCAGTTGCTTGCAAAGCAAACTCTCCTGCTGTGATCAGTTCATTTTTAGCAGCATTGATTTTCCCAGCAATGGCACGCGGGTTGAAAAGTTTTGGATTAATTTGCAAAACATCTAACGCTTCTTTGATTAAAGTCATTTGGTCACTATCGTCAAAGATCGTAAAAAAAGGACCCAAGCCTGCTTTTTCCGGATGTCGTCGGAGTATTTTCACGCCAGCTGAATGGAAAGTTGAAATCCAAACATCGTCAGCACGAGCTCCTAACAACTTGCTAATACGCTCTTTCATTTCTCCCGCAGCTTTATTGGTAAAAGTGACTGCAAAAATAGACCAAGGACTCACTCCACAATTTTGAATCAGATGTGCAATTCGATGTGTGAGCACCCTTGTTTTTCCGGACCCTGCTCCGGCAAAGATGAGCAATGGACCTTCTGAATGCAAAACAGCTTCACGTTGAGGAGGGTTGAGTTTGTCGAGGAGAGAATTTGACATTTTCACTCCACCGTAACACTTTTGGCAAGATTTCTCGGTTGGTCTACATCATGCCCTCTTGTATTTGCGATTTCGTAGGCAAGAAGTTGCAAAGGAATCACCGTCAGCAAAGGATAAAAAAGTGGATTAGTTTCAGGAACAAATAAAACACTATCGGCTTTTTGCTCAATTAACTTATCTCCTTCACTGGCAATTGCCAATACATCCGCATCTCGAGCAATGACTTCTTCTACATTCGAAAATGTTTTTTCATAACTAGCATCTTTTGGAAGCAGAGCAACTACAGGTGTTCCATGATCTATCATCGCAATAGGACCATGCTTTAACTCACCTGCGGCATAGCCTTCTGCGTTAATGTAAGATATTTCTTTCAACTTAAGAGCCCCTTCGAGGGCAATAGGAAACTGATAGCCTCTTCCAATAAATAAAAAATAATTCGAACGGGCATATCGCATCGCGACTTTATCAATCACCTGTTTTTGTTTTAAAATTTCTTCCATTTTCTGAGGGAGCGTTGAAATTTCTTCGATCAACTCAATTGCTTCATTTTTCTTGAGAGTTCCCAATTTTCTTGCCCAATCCAAGGCAACTAATAAAAGGGCTTCCATTTGAGTGATAAAAGTTTTGGTTGCTGCCACACCAATTTCAGGGCCTGCATAGGTATAGCAAACGGCATGAGATTCGCGGGCAATACTTGAATCCACAACATTACAAATCGAATAAACTTTAGCGCCTTGGGCTTTTGCATTTTTTACGGTGACTAAGGTATCCGCGGTTTCACCTGATTGAGAAATAGCAATTAAAAGAGTTTTAGAATCTACAGGGGATTGTCGATATCGAAATTCACTCGCCACATCCACAATCACTGGCACGCCTACAAACTTTTCCAAATAAAATTTTCCAAGCAAAGCAGCATGATAACTGGTGCCACAGGCCACCAGATAAATTTTGTTAAACAAATTTTTCTTTGAAAATATTTTCTCGGAGCCTTTTAAGAAAAAATCGCCTGACGTTTTATTAGCTCTCCCTCTGAATGTGTCAATGAAAGCACGAGGAGTTTCAAATATCTCCTTGAGCATGAAATGTTTATAGCCCCCTTTTTCAGCCTGAGAAAGGGACCAAGTAATTTCCCGCACTTCACGCTCTACCTTTTTTCCCTTCAAATCAAAAATCTCTACGCTTTTTTTACTGAGCACGGCGACATCCCCATCCTCCAGAAAAATCACTTTTCGAGTATAAGGAAGCAAAGCAGGAACATCACTCGCAACAAAATTTTCTCCCTTTCCTAAACCAATCACCAAAGGGCTTTGATGTCGCGCCACATACAAATGATCCGGATCTGTTTCATTCAAAATGACCAAAGCATAAGATCCTTTAATTTTTTTGAGGGTGTTTTGAAGAGCTTTGAGGGTATTGTTTTTTCTAGAGAGTTCTTCATCGACAAGATGTGCAGAAATTTCGGTATCCGTATCCGAAACAAAACGTCTACCTTTTGATTGTAATTCTTTTCTCAACTCCAAATAGTTTTCGATAATACCATTATGAACCACTGCCACTTTTCCAGAGCGATGCGGATGCGCATTCATTTCCGATGGTTTACCGTGAGTCGCCCAGCGCGTATGCCCCATTCCCATGCATCCTGAAATAGGTTTTTGCTGTAGAAGATTTTTAAGATTTTTTAATTTACCTTCTGCTCGAGCAATTTCTATCTTCCCTTCGTGCAAAATAGCAATTCCCGCGGAATCGTAACCGCGATACTCCAGGCGAGTCAGTCCATCTAAAATAATTTCGGAAGCTTGTTTGTCACCCACATATCCAACAATTCCACACATTATTTCTTTTTCCTTTTCGAATAACCTTTAATATTTTTTTGTTCCACCCTCGTGATTGCCAAAGCATCAGCAGGAACATTTTTGGTAATCGTACTTCCCGCTCCTACATAAGCATTTTTACCTACTTTAACAGGTGCAACAAGCTGAGTATCGCTGCCAATAAACACACCCGATTCAATTTGAGTTTTGTATTTATTGACCCCATCATAATTACAAGTAATCGTGCCCGCCCCCACATTCACATTCTTGCCGATGTTGGCATCCCCCAAATAAGAAAGATGATTCGCCTTGCTGCCTTCACCTAAAGTACTTTTCTTGAGTTCTACAAAATTTCCCACATGGGCATTTTTTTGAATGACGGATTCTGGACGAACTCTGGCAAAAGGTCCAACCACTGCACCCGATTCTACTTTGCACTTTTCAAGATGAGAATAAGCACGAATTAAAACATGATCCGAAAGCTGCACATCTTTTAAAATGGAGCCTGTTTCAATCACGCAATTTTTTCCTAAAGATGTTTTACCGAGAAGTTCCACTCCCGGATGCAGAATACTATCCTGGCCAATCTTCACTTTTGAGTGAAGCCTGGTGGTTTCAGGCTGAATGAAAGTCACACCTTCCAACATCCATTCTTTTCTTAAACGTTGCTGAAGATGACTTTCTGCTTGGGCTAAATCGAGCCGCGTATTCACCCCAGACATTTGTTGGTAATCTTCAATTTGAAGAGCTCCAACCCCATAACCCATTTGATGAAATATTTGAGGTAAGTCTGTAAAATAATATTCTTTTTTAACAGGATTCAGCTCAATTTTTTGTAAGGCTTTAAACAATAGGGGCACTCTCGCAATGTAGAGTCCTCCATTCACTTCTTCGACGGTTTTTTCTTCAGGCATGAGATCGGTTTCTTCAACAATCTTGATCACCTGCCCTGCCAAATCTCGAATCACCCTGCCATAACCAGTCGGTTTTTTAAGACGGAAAGAAGCCAAACTTAAGGCATTCTGATTTTTATAATGAAAATCTAGAAGTGTTTTCACCGTCTGAGAGCTAATCAATGGAACATCTCCTGAAAGGATCACCACGTCCCCTTCAAAAGTTTTCAAGCTTTTTTCCGCACACAATACAGCATGCGCAGAGCCCAATTGCTTTGCTTGCAAAGCATAGTCGATTTTTGAAAAAGTCTTGAATTTTTCCTTCACTTGATCAATCCCATGCCCCACAACCATCACAACAGGGCTGGCTTTAATTCCAAAAACAATTTCGAGGGGATATTGCACCATGGGCAGTCCTCCCACTTCATGGAGAACTTTAGGCAAATTTGACTTCATGCGAGTGCCTTTGCCCGCCGCTAAAATAATTGCTGATATTTTTTTCATATTTAGAAACCTAACATGCTACGTCTCTCATACATTTTCCACTATTTTTTCATGAAGAATCTTGACGAATGAAAAATCGGAGGTTAGCGTGAAAAAAATAAGGAGGTTTTATGGCCAGCATCAATAAAGTAATCTTAATCGGCAATCTGGGCTCAGACCCCGAAGTTCGCTTTACACCCAGCGGTTCTGCCGTTGCTAATTTCAACATTGCAACTAATGAATCTTGGAAAGATAAAAATGGTCAGGATCAAGAGCGCACGGAGTGGCACAAAATTGTGGTATGGGGTAAACAAGCAGAAAATTGTGGAGAATATCTTTCAAAAGGCCGTCCGGTATATATTGAAGGCAGACTTCAAACCCGTGAATGGAACGACAAAGACGGTAATAAACGCTATACAACTGAAATTATCGCTAACACAGTTCAATTCTTAGGTGGACGCCCCGGTGAAGGTGGAGGAAAAACTTACACTGAAGCAAAAGCTTCGGCTCCTTCAGCCCCCAAATCTGAAGCTCCCGCAGCCATGGATGATGATATTCCATTTTAGTTCTTTACCCCTTTACCATTCGGATAAGGGTCAGCAAAAGGATGATACTCAGAAATTAAAATCAGGATGTATATATGTCAGACAATCTTCATGAAGTTGTAATCGTTGGTTCTGGTGCAGCTGGTTTAACAGCAGCCATTTACTCAGCGCGTGCTAATTTAAAACCTTTAGTAATAGATGGAACTCAGCCTGGAGGGCAGCTTACTACCACGACTGATGTAGAAAATTTTCCCGGCTTTCCTGAAGGCATTATGGGCCCGGAGCTCATGGATCGCACTCGCAAACAAGCTGAACGTTTTGGAACCCAATTTATTTTTGATCAAGTTCAAGAGGTTTCGCTGAAGAGCCCCATAAAAAAAATAAAGCTCACCAGCGGACAAGAGTTGCAAACTCATGCAATGATTATTGCAACTGGTGCTGCTCCCAAATTAATTGGACTTGAAGCCGAAAAAAAACTCATGGGTCGTGGAGTTTCGACCTGTGCTACCTGCGATGGTGCTTTCTTTAAAAATTCAGATTTAATTGTGGTGGGTGGTGGAGATTCCGCCATGGAAGAAGCAAATTTTCTCACCAAGTTTGCAAAAAAAGTTTATGTAATCCATCGCCGTGATTCGCTGCGAGCCAGCAAAATCATGCAAGAACGTGCTCTGGCAAATCCCAAAATTGAATTCATCTGGAATACAGCTATCGAAGATATTAATGATGTATCTAAAGGCAATGTCGAAGCTGCTCTTTTAAAAAACTTAAAAACAGGTGAAAAGAGCGAATTGAAAATTGATGGAATATTTGTCGCCATTGGACACATCCCCAACACCGCTCCTTTTCAAAAAGAAATAAAATGTGATGAACAAGGCTACATTCTCACTCATGAAGGTTCCAAAACAAATATAGAAGGTGTGTTTGCGGGAGGAGATTGTGTCGATCATGTTTATCGTCAAGCCATCACTGCTGCGGGAATGGGTTGTATGGCGGCTTTGGATGCGGAGAGATATTTGGAAGCGCAGAAAAAGTAAATTTCCTAAAAACCAATTTGTTTCTTCGAGCCTTTTCGGCCTGTCGTCATCAAAGCCCGAATCGCATCAAATACAATTTTAAATTGCCCATCATATTTCTTTTCAAGAGACTCCAGTTTCTTGGCTAGATCTTTATGCGAAGAGAGAATTTGTCTGAGCTTTACAAAAGCTCGCATGATTTCGATATTAACTTGAATGGCCCGCTCGCTGTTCAAAACGCTGGAGAGCATGGCCACACCTTGTTCGGTAAAGGCGTAGGGATTAAAACGTCTACCACCCCATAATCTTGAGGTCTCAATTTGCGACCTCAAGATTGCAAGTTCTTGATTTTCAAGCTGAAACATAAAATCTGATGGAAAACGCTTAATATTTCTACGGACCTGCTCATTGATTCTTTTTACAGGAACCTCGTATAACTCTGCCAAATCTTCATCCATTATCACCTTCTGACCTCTACCAAATAAGATCCTATTTTCTATTTTCTCTATCGGCATCAAATCCATAATGAATTCTCCCTCTTTAATCGTTTTAGATCGCAAATTGCGACCTCAAAGCTTGAAAAGCACTTTCCATGCCAAATAATCTTTTATTATTTTTGTAGGGCTTAGCGAATTGGCCTGTTTCAAAGTGTCCGATTTTCGGACACCCCGAGTTCAATTTCCGGACATTTTTTTCTCAAATCAATTTAAAAACAAATAGAACCTGGCATCCAAATTGCTTTCTCTAAAATCACAAATTGTGACCTTAGAGAAAATTTCGATTTAATTTGGAGAACATAATGCCCAATCTCATCGCTCATACATTTTCTGCAGGACTCATCGGCATCGATGCTTACCCCATTGATGTAGAACTCAATATCAGCTTGGGATTACCAACCTGGAATACCGTTGGCTTACCGGAATCGGCCGTGAAAGAAAGTAAAGATCGTGTCATTTCAGCGGTACACAATTGCAGTTATGAGTTTCCTTATCGACGTGTCACGATCAATCTGGCGCCCGCGGATATTAAAAAAGAAGGGACTGCTTACGATCTGCCAATTGCAGTGGGACTCATTTCTGCCGCAGGTCTTGTGCCTCCTGAAAAACTAAAAAACTATCTCCTCGTAGGAGAGCTTTCTCTCAC
>CAYYEM010000037.1:0-1561 GCA_964470915.1 uncultured Pseudomonadota bacterium | reverse complement strand
TTTTCCGAAGTAAGGGGTCAACAGCATGCGAAGCGCGCACTTGAAATCGCTGCGGCTGGTTTTCATAACTTTTTATTAGTAGGTCCTCCTGGCACCGGAAAAACCATGTTAAGTTCACGTTTACCTGGCATTCTTCCACCCATGAGTTTTGAAGAAGCGCTCACCACCACCCAGATTTACAGTTTAACGGGACTTTTGCCAAAGCATGCTAACCTACTCACAGAACGGCCCTTTCGCACTCCTCATCATACTATCTCAGATGCTGGCTTGATTGGAGGAGGAGCCCACCCTAAACCCGGTGAAGTTTCGCTCGCTCATCATGGTGTTTTATTTTTAGATGAATTCACGGAATTTCACCGAAATGTTTTAGAATCACTCAGACAACCTTTAGAAAGTGGACAAGTCACCATCTCTAGAGCCTTGCAGTCGATCACTTATCCTGCCCGTTTTTTATTAGCTGCAGCGATGAACCCCTGCCCTTGCGGACATTATGGCAATCCTCACGCACAATGTGTTTGCAGCTTGTCACGACTCCAAAAATATCGAGGTAAAATTTCAGGACCTTTGCTCGATAGAATTGATCTTAAAACTGAAGCTCCTTCTTTAACTTATGAAGAAATGAGCCAGGAAATAGCTGAAGAAAGTTCTGAAAAAATTCGAGCTCGAACTCAAGAAGCACAAAATCGACAACAACATCGTTTTAAAGAAGCTGGTATTCTTTTTAATTCACAAATGGGTCCAAGACATCTCCGTAAATTTTGCAAACTGGAAGAAAATGCCCGAGCCAAACTTGAACTCGCCACTAAAAAATGGAAGTTATCTGCACGAGGCTTTAATCGTTTAATTAAAGTCGCCCAAACGATTTCAGATTTAAATCAGGAAGAAAAAATTTCGGATCAAAGCATGATGGAAGCGATTCAATATCGCTTGGGAGAAGAATTATAAACCTAACACTCTTCGATAATGAGGGTCTGCTTGAGCAGCCAAAATAAGAGTATCTGTCACTGTTTCAACTACCTCTGGATATAAATACTCATCCTCTAAGCTATCGATCACTCTTTTCTTTACTTGAGCTCTCATAAATGATGGGTTCACCGACCTGGCTCTCTCCTTGAAAAGACTTGATTTTAATAAGCCAAATAATTCCATACCCTTACGACGTACTTGTTCAGCAAAAATTTGAGGATCTGAGATCACGATCTGACGGGCAGTTTCATTGAGTTTGCTGGCGAACTGTTCCAATCGATTTTTAAATTCACTTTTTTGATTTTGTTCTATCTTCATATAATACCTTACTTCCTTAATCTCGGCAGCGCGGCAAATTAGTTGCGTACAAGGCAGTAAATAAGCTTAAAAAATTCAATAAAAAACAAGGTTTACATTTACAAAAAGCGCATGTTATAGGCGGCCAATACTTATCACCCTTCGACAAGCTCAAAGTGGCTTACAGTTGGACATGCTGGGCTTGTTGAATCATGAAAGAGGAAATTATGATCAAACGCGGTAAAGATATCGCCCCAGCAGAGGGGAAACTAGGCATTTTATTAGTGGGTTTGGGAGC
>CAYYEM010000036.1:9807-17028 GCA_964470915.1 uncultured Pseudomonadota bacterium | reverse complement strand
ACCAATACAAAAACATGGTCAGGATACATCATCGATCAAATTCCTGAAGAAGGCGATTTCAGCCGAAACAATTTTAGCTATGTCATGAATAGTTCTACTTCTATGGAAGAAAATTTCAGCTTCGATAATATCAGTAGTGCAGAAGCTCAAAGTTATTCTGCTGACAATGGCGACACCTCAGCACCTGCTGCAAACACCAACTACGAAGGTATGTATCTACTCACTTTCGCCTATAATACTTCTACTGGAAGAAATACTGTAACAGGATCTTCCAATAATCCAGCAACCAGTCACGAAGCTCTCCTTTATTCTATTTTTAATGCCACTGTAGGTGCAGCACACTCGAATGTTTCCACTGCTGGTATTGAAGAGTACGATGGAAGTGAAGCATTTAATCCGCTCACAGACCCAGTGCTGGTCATCAATTCTTCTGAAGTGAGTTTTTATGATGAAGTCGTTTCGGCCACTCTTCCTGAACTCATGAATGCAGCAGAAATGTTTGCACAAACAAGTTTTACCGATAGTTGGGATTGTGAAGCCGCTTCAGGTTCGAGCATGACTGAAATCGATGGAACAGGAGCTGCATTTGATTACAGCACTTGCACACAACTCATGATTGAAGCAGATGCCATGGGTGATTCTGATTCTTCAGAATGTTTTGCGCAATAAATTTCATCGCAAAAAAAATCAATCATGCTTTTCAAAAGGATTTTTCATTTCCCCACCAGAACCTGTGGTGGTTGGCTTAGAAGTAGGAATTGAAGTCGGAACCGGATTTACTCTAACGCCCTGAGAAGGCAGTGGTTTCGAATGTTGAGTCGATGCAGAAGGCAACACCTTCGCTACCTCTAGAGGTTCCAAATCAATCTGAGCAGAATTATTGATTGTCACATCTTTTACTTTAAAACCTGATTTACGAACACGCACATGAATACTTTGCCCTTCAGGAAGCGTAATTTTAATTTGGCTTCCACGACCAATGCTCTTTTCACTTCCCCGATCATCGACTTGATAAAAATCAACTCCGGGTTGTGTTACATCCAAAAGAATATATCTCACATTGGCTGGAGGATTGGTTACGGTTTGATCTACAGCAGAAGGTAAGGTGTTTGGTGCAGAAGGATCCGGAGCCATAACATCGGGTCCAAAAATTTGATCCTTTTTACGTCCGGCGAAAAATCCAATTCCCAAAGCTCCCGCCAAGATAATTCCAACAGCGCCCACTCCTAAATAAACAGGACGCTTACTAATAAAAGGAGGGGGAGGAATAATGGTCGATTCACGTGCCACTCTGTCAGACTCCTTTTTCAAATTATTCAAAGCAGCAATGACTTCATCTGCATTTTGAAAACGATCACTCACATTTTTAGCCATACATTTTTTGAGAAATTTTTCGAATGCAGGGCTCAAATTTGAAACACCTATTTCTTTAAAAGAAATGGGGCTTTGATTCAGATGAGCTAACATCACAGTATGTGCAACATTACTAGTCCCCACTCCCTCGTAAGGATATTTTCCCGTAGCCAGCTCATAAAGCATGACTCCCAAAGAATAAATATCAGATTGCGATTCCACATCTTCTGACCGAACCTGTTCAGGTGACATATAATGAGGAGTACCAAAAGGGAGTCCTCCTACTTCAGTAAGTCTTCCTCTGTTGAGAGGGCTGCGCTGACTTTCTTCTATGAATGGATCTGTATTTCCCTTCATTTTTGCAATCCCAAAATCAATCAATTTCACAAAACCATCTTCTAACAAAAAAATGTTATCGGGTTTTAAATCTCGATGAACCACTCCCTTTTCATGAATACTCCTCAAGGCCTTGGCTATTTGAAGAGCGATTTCAATGACAGCACTTTGAGGATATCCCTCTTGGTTTCTTTCCATCACTTTGTTTAAAGTTTCACCTTCCAAATATTCCAAAACAATAAAGTGAGTGCCTTCGATTTCACCATTCACATACACACTTGTTATATGTGGGCTTGCAACACGACTTTGTATGATCCCTTCTCTTTTAAAGCGCTGCAAAGTAATTTTATTGCTGTTGAGTTCAGGTTTTAAAATTTTAATCACTACTCTACGGCTTAGCGATTCCTCCCAACCTTCATAGACTTCGCTCATGCCAGCTTCAAGCCCCATTCTTCTTTTGATTGTAAATCGGTCTAACAAAGTTTGGCCTTCGTAAAATACACCTAGTGTATTTACACTGGGAGCCTTTCCTATCATGCTTCTACCAGAGGAGGATGGATCCACGGTGCCAAATATCACCACTTTTGGGGTCTCCGCTAAAACCTCTCTTCTGGGGGAATCTCCTGCACTTATGGGCAGAGCTTGCCCTGGAGTTAGTTGAGGGGCTTTCCCTATCATGGTAAGTCCATCCGATGAAACTGGCTCATCACCTGGATTTTGTGGCACTTCTATCACAACTTGAGGGAACACAGGCGGTGGCGCCTTGGGTCCGGCAGCTGCAGCAGACCTTAAAGTCAAATCTGTAGGATTATTAGGACGCCTCGGAGGAAGCGGCCGCTGCTGAGTCGGTGGTTCATCATGTGCAAGACGACGAGTCGGTGGAGGGTTAGGAGGAGGCAGTCCTCCGGGTTTACGTCTATCGTTAGAAGCAAAAACCAAGGTCTGCTGTTCGCCCGAATTTAAATTCGAAACTGCTCTTTGAGTGTTAAATCCTGAATCAAAAACAATGCTGTTTTCGAGAGCTTTACTACTTAAATGCCTATTCGGTGATATTAAACTCGCACTCAACATCATTTGAAATTGCATGACTTCTGCAGCAGCTATT
Organism: uncultured Pseudomonadota bacterium; assembly: GCA_964470915.1. GTDB lineage: Bacteria > UBA10199 > UBA10199 > JADFYH01 > JADFYH01 > CAYPXN01. Next base: position 14,234 of record CAYYEM010000036.1, on the reverse strand, counting down.
TCATCCAACCAAGTTCCTTGAGAGGGATTTACAGAAGAATCAAACGAAGATTGTAAATGATGAGCAGCCAGCATAGAAAAATCGGCTACGCTATGTTGCAGAACAATATTTCGACCGTGAGTCATTGCGCCAGCACCTTTAAGAGCTCCGAAGCTAAAAGCGGAATGCCAAAGACCCTTTTTAATTCCATTTTCTCCAGACCACTTTAACAAAGAAGAATCTGCCCCACCCCATTTGACCATTAAAGAGCGTTGTGTTCCTTCAAAGGCACAAATCTCAGCGCCAAAAGCAAGCGAGGTAGAAAATCCTTTTACAAATAAAGAAGACCATAAAGAGGAAGAAGAAGGTCCTAATAATTTCACAGCAAATGAGGCAAGTCCTGGCTTTAAAAATTGATAAGTGAAGGTTCCTGCAAACATCCCAGCTAACATGTAAGGATTCGCAGCTTCTGAAACAAAACCATTGAGAAGTTTATCGTTGAGAACTTGTCTCTCTGATAATGCAGATAAATTAGAATAGGATGTCGCTTGAATGCGACGATCCAAAAATGAATACATGACGTGCGCCCCCTTCTGCTCACGTAAAAAAATAAATGCTATCTGTTCAATCAACAGTAATTCATCAATTTACTCGTGGAATCATTAAAAAAGTTGCTCTTCTCTTTTAAAATTTCTTGAAAATACCAATTTGTAAAAGCTTGTCCTTGAAGAAAAAAATACACCTATAACGTTGATATTATTCACTTTTCAAAAAATGTTCTATGAGAAAAAGCTTGGAAGGATCAATCACAGCACCCGCAACACTTCGAAAGAGCTCCTGAACGACTTCCTCTTTCTTGATTTTTTCGGTACCTAGAAGCGATTGATAAAAAATTTCTTTGAGAGAACCCAATAAACAAAGTGCCATCACCGATACTTTTCCTTCGCGTACAAAACCCATTTCTTGCCCTTGCTTCAAGCCCCGATGAATATAATTTAAAATTTGACTGTAGAAATTACGAAGTTGAAAATCTTGTTCTTCATCCAAGCCCACAGCTTCGTTGAATAAAAGTCGTGTCAACAAAGGTGCTTCAAATAACAAGTTGGTGACTCGTGAAATATTACCTAAAAGTTGAGTAGGAATTTTTTCAATGGCATCTCGTGGTAAAGCTTGAATTTGAGAGGTTACTTTTTCAAAAAGCTCTTCCATTAAAGCTTTAAAAATTTCACGCTTACTCTCAAAATATAGATAAAAAGTGCCACGCGCCACATCTGCTTGCTTAATAATATCAGAAATCTGAGTTTGGTGATAACCTTTGGTACCAAAACACTCTAAGGCAGCATTCAAAAGCTGACGTTTTCGTTCTTCTTTAGAGAGCTGGGCAGACATGAGGTCCTTTAACCTTAATATGAACTATAAATACAAGAAGAATTTAACACTTGATTTTAAGAGGGTTTTACTTGAATTGAATAAAAGTTCTCTATAAGGTATCATAGTCAAACGGAGAGTAACTCAGCCCGGTAGTCCGCCTGAGGCGGATTGGGAGCTGGAGGCAAATTGAGTAAATATTTTGTCTATATTATCCAGAGTAACAAAGGCCTCTTATATAAAGGTTTTACCAATGATCTTGAAAAAAGATTATTGGAACATAATAATGGTTTAGGGAAATGGACCAAGTCACGAGGACCTTTTAAATTAGTTTATTTTGAAGAACATGAAATAAAATCAGTTGCTATGCAAAGAGAACACTTCTTCAAAAGTGGTAAAGGAAGAGAATTTTTAAAGAATCTATTAAATAATTAAGATAACTCGGAGAGTAACTCAGCCCGGTAGAGTGCCAGCTTTGGGAGCTGGAGGTCGCAGGTTCAACTCCTGTCTCTCCGACATTAAATATAAAAAAAGGCCTGTTCGCAGTGATGCTGAACAGGCCTTTTGATTTTTATTCAAATGATGATGAAGAAGCCAAAACACCCCTTAATGGAGAGGTGTTTTCTTCTTTCGGCTTTTTGCTTTCTTATAAATTCGAATCGGCTTTGCAGCTCTTAATTGATCCTGGTAATAAGTTGGAATCCAGCTCAATGGAGCCACATGATTGAAACTATCAAAAAAAGACACATCTTTTTGAACTTTTACAGAGACTTTCTTAATCCCTTTTCGGCGAACCTTTTTAGGTGCCTTTCTTTCTTTTTTGATGAGGTTTGTATCTAACATATTGCATTTCCTTTCTTCAAACTCATAACCCTCATTATACACCCTTATTATCGATAAAATATATAACACGTTGCGTCAATAGTGAAGAAAAAAAAGTAACCAACAGGTGAATTCAAATCAACCACTTGATATTATTAGATTAATTAAACCGGCTTAATTAAGATTATTAATGAAGTTTAAAGGGCTGAACCTTTAAAACAGGGCTTTTCCGAAGCATTGAATTTATATCTTTATTTTGATCATTGATTCTTGTCTGGACAGAATCCGCATCACATACTCGAGCACATGCTGTCACAAAATTAGCCGGGAAACTCTCTTCATGAGCAAGTGCTGTCAAACAGAATAGCTCTCCGTAGCCTCTACAATCAAATTGCTCAATACAGGATAAAATTTGATCTGAAGCGTAATCTCTATAATTTTGTAATTTTTCAACACACTGTTGCACTGAGGCTTCATTGCCTTGAGCTCTTTCTTGCGGTTCTGGATTGATTGGGCAGCCAAGCGCTTCACCCTTATCAACATTTGTCATCAAACCTTGACCTGAAGGGCAAATACATTGTCGCTTTCCATCTGAGTTCTTTATTTCTTGCGTTCCTTCAGGACAACCACACCACCAAACATTTGCATTGAAATCTTTGATGACAGTGAGATTTGAAGGACAAGGCCTGAAAGGCGGTGGTAAAAGCGAACCTTTGCAGTCTCCCTGTGGTTTTGCACCCTGTTCACAATTGGGATCCAAACTCACGGTACTCGGAGGAGTTTCTGGCGCAGCTGCATTACTCGCCACATCCCCTATTCCGGAAGGAGCCGCAGCAGGGCCCTGACCTGCAGGTGCTCCTGACGGCGAGCCACCACCCGCACATGAAAAAACACCAGCAAAAACGAGTGATGAAAAAATCAATATGTGGAAAACCAATTGAAATAGTTTTGATTTATTTTTAATTAATGTTTTCATGCATCCCTTCAAAAGAAGATTTTTTAATGTCCAAAATTTATATTTGGAATCTGAACAGGCTCTTCATAGGGCTTTTTGACTTGAATATTAATAGAGGGCTTATTTCCCGATTCTTGATCAGCGGGCTGCTGAACAGAAGTAAGAACTTGTTGCTTCGCGGGATCTACAACAGCTGGAGAGGGTTGCATAGGCTCAGAAGCTTTATCCAATGCCTCTCGTTCAGACACACACGTTTTACAGGCAGAGCTTTCTTCTTTACCTTCGCTACAATCTGAACTGCAATCCACCCCATACTGACTCAACAATTTACAAAAATCCAAACAGTCCTTGCAAAACTTATCATTCCCTTTTCCACCATTACACTTAGAAACACAAAAAGTACATTCTCCACCCGGATCCAAACTCACGGTACTGGGAGGAGTTTCTGGCGCGGCTGCATTACTCGCCACATCCCCTATTCCGGAAGGAGCCGCAGCAGGACCCTGGCCTGCAGGTGCTCCTGACGGCGAGCCACCACCCGCACATGAAAAAACACCAGCAAAAACGAGTGATGAAAAAATCAATATGTGGAAAACAAATCGTAAAAACATAGGGCCCCAACTTATCATTCTATCTTACTTTCTTTATCGATCAAACAGGCTTCTAAATTGCTTGTCTTTTGAACGATTAGCTATTTTTAACAAAAACATTAAGAAGCTAACTTTGATGAACTTGATTTAGTCATAAAAAATGCATTTTTCCCAAGCTCTGAGTCTATCTTATAGAGATCGAGTTTAGCATAAAGAGTCCGACGACCAATCTTAAGGATCTTGGCTGCTTTTACTTTATTGCCCCGTGCTTTCTGCATCGCATCCATAATGGCTTTTTTCTCAACCAATGAAATAAGAAAATCGAGACCCTTCTGACCAATATGTTGTTCGCTATGCTCTACTCTCTCGACTAACTGTGGAGATAAAGAAGAGACATCAATCGTAATGTCTCTCAAAGAAATAAACCGAGTCACTTCATTCAAAAGTTCACGAATATTTCCAGGCCAATCATAATTCATCAGCAATTTCATTGCTTCTTTTGTAACTTTAGGAGCAGAAACTCCAAGCTTAGAAGATTCCTGTTCCATAAAATAGTTGATCAAGAGCGGAATATCTTCGCGTCTTTCACGGAGAGGTGGAATATCAATTTGTACTACATTAATTCTATAATACAAATCCTGACGAAACTTTCCTTCGGCAACCAAAGTCTTTAAATCTTTATTTGATGCGGTAATAATACGCACATCTACTTT
>CAYYEM010000036.1:4210-9707 GCA_964470915.1 uncultured Pseudomonadota bacterium | reverse complement strand
ATGAGCTCTTTTCCTGTGCCTGATTCACCATGAATAAAAACATTCATATTCGATTCGACAATTCGATCGAGCTTCTTGAGCACCTGCTTAATTTTATTACTTTCACCGATAATTTTATCGTAAGTGTAGCGAAGTGATATTTCCTCATTTTGCCTCTTCAAACTTTCCTTCACTGCCAATAAATTCGCTGAAGTTTCTCCCAAATCTCTTTCAAGTTTTTGATTGAGCTTCTCAATTAAATCTTTTGATTTCTTTAATTCATCAATTTTTTGTAAATTTTCTTGATGAAGACGAGCATGTTCTAAGGCAAGAGAAGCTTGATCAGATAGCGCTTGAATAATAGGAAGATGTTCATCACGAAATACCCCTTCTCTAAAACGATTATCTAAATAAACCAAACCCACTGTTTTTAAGCCTGATTTTAAGGGAACACATAAAACAGATCTAATTTTAAGAGCGAGAACCGAACTTGCTTCTGAAAAGCGCGTATCTTTTTGTGCATCCGCAATCATCACGGGCTCGCCTTTACGCATCACTTCTCGAGCAATAGTATAACTAAATTTTCCTTCTTCACCTTTTAGACTTTCACCTTCCATGTTTCTGGAAGATTTCACGTCAAATTCTTGAGCATCTGAATAAATGACAAAGCCACGCTCTGCATCAGTAATACTGATTGCATCATCCATAATCTCATCAAGAATGAGATCGCTTTTTGAGTGAGTTAACAAACGCCGGTTGATCTCTACCCATTTTTCAAAAGATAAAGTTTGTGAAGATTCTTGTTTTTGAGTGATAGTTTCCTTTTGATTTTCAATAGTCATAATCACTTCCCCTGTTTTATTTTTTTTGGAATCAAACTTAAATTGAACAAACGACTCTGATCTTTGCGAGCTTACTTCTTGTTCTTTTAAATCAAGCAAAGCTCTTTTGATTTTTTCCTTTTTACGATCTCTCCAAAAACTTTCTTTAAATTCTTCAGGAATTTTTTCTTGTAACTGACTTAACACTTCCAAAGCTTTTAAATATGCCGCCTCGGCTTTTTCAACCTGATGAAGTTTTTGATACAACAATCCTTCATCTGCCCATACCTGCCATAAATTTCTAAGCGAGCCATGCTCCGAGGCATCCTTTTTCAGTTTTTCTAAAATCTCTTTAACTCTTTTCTCATTAGGAACCGCTTGATCTATTTCTACTCGAGCCTCAAGCCATTCTGATTGAGTCACATAAAAATTTTGATCAATTTTTTTTGCTTTTTCTCTTAAACTTGCCAAACTTTTCAAACACTGTGAAAAATTTTTCTGATTCCATTCAAAATATGCCTTTTCCAGTTCTGCCTGTAAAATCGGCTGTGAATCTCCCAAACTTTTTGAATAATCCAAAGCCTTCCCTATCAATTTCTCTACCTTCTCCCAATTTCCTTTTCCATCTTCACTGCGAATTAACAAATTAAGATTGTAAGCGATCAAAGGCTTTAAATTTTCTGCTTTTGAAATTTCTAAAGATTCAGACAAGAATTGCTGAGCATCATTCCATCGACCAAAAATCAAATAAAGATTCCCAAGATTATTTGTAACATTAGCAAGTAAAGGATTATTCTTAATTTTCTGAGCTAACTTCAAAGATTGTTGATACAAAGAATAAGCACGGCTCCATTCCCCTTGATCAAAAAGGGTTGAGGCAGCATTCATCAGCAAGGCAAGTTCTTGGTCTAAACGTTTTGCTTCTTTCGCATAACTTGCCGCTTTTTCAAAATTCAGAACAGATTCATTCCATTGTTTTTTATCTTTCGCTAGAAGAGCTACAAGATTATAAAAGCGCGCTAACTGATCAGCTCTAGCTCCTTGAAGGATAGATGGAGAAAGCTCATCTAATTTTTGTTTTGCTTCATTCAATTCGCCTTTTCGATAAAGCAGATCACTTTCAAGAAATCTTGTTTCAAAAGATTGTCTTCCTTTCAATGCGGGATGATTTTTTAGAGCAGCAAGCCATACTTCAGCCTCTCCAAACTCTCCTCGACTCACTTTCAATTGAATAGCTACCGCATAAAAATCAGCCACATCTTCTTCCTGATTCCATTTCATTATTTGTGGAATAAAATAATTTACATAAACCAATGCTTCTTCTTTATTTCCACTTCGAGATAAGTTTCTAATTTTTTCTATTAGATTTTTTGGAGAAATATTTTCATCATGTTTTGCAATTTCATAAGCTTTACTTACAACTTGATCATCCTGTATCTGAATAGATAATACGGGCACTTGTAATGGGAAATTTTCATTTTCTTCTTCATTCAAAATTCGAATCAGGTCGCGAGCATGTTGCATTCTTTGGGCTGGATTAATTTTAAGTAAGGATTCAATGATATGAACTACACCTCGAGGCGTTCCCCATTCTTGAAGTGGATACAAATCAATCTGCTCATGAGATAAGCGTTGCAAATATTTTGAAAATGCACCTCTCACTTCAACAGGCAAGCGTCCAACTGCAATCTGATAAAGTATTACCCCTAAAGAATATAAATCAACTCGCTGATCATAAGATTCTTTTTTTAAAATCTCAGGGGCAATATAGGGCAAAGTCCCCACAATCTCTTCTGAAGCGTGAACTTCCTGAATAGAGCAAGCCAAACCAAAATCAATAATTTTGAGCACTAATCTTTCTTCGCTTCCACTCCGCCCTTTTTCGTAAACTTTCCCTACTAACATGTTAGCTGGCTTGATATCGCGATGGACAAAACCTTTTTGATGGAAATAATCGAGAGCCCAAGCTGCCTGCACCATTAAAATAAAAATTGCGTTCCAATCTAATTTTTCACAAGCTGATACAATAGTAGAGCCTTCCACAAATTCCGTTGTAAAAAACAATTTGCCGTTTTCACTGCCATGCTGAAAAACTTTTGCGAGATGAGGGTGATCCAAAGTTTCCAACACTTGCCATTCTTGTTCAAAACTCCGGATTTTTTCAGGTGCATTTTCAAAATCTGAAAAAACTTTCAGAGCAAAGAAATGCTCAGGAATTTTTAAGGATCGAACCAGGAAGGTTTTACCAGAAGCGCCCTCGCCCAAATCCCTTATTTTCTCGTAAGATTGTATAGAATCTAAATTCGACATCAAACTCAATTGTACCAAAACAGCTCATCTCTGTGCAACAGATATACAATACAAGTGTAGAGGCTTTTGAGAAGGATAGGGATGCTAGGCGCCCACAAAGGAAAGACTACTATAATCAAAACCCGCTGCACAGCAGCGGTGAGATCGAGGGTTTGCGGGCTTTGCCCGTGGAATGAACGACAGTGCCCTTTAAAAAGTAGAAGAGGGTATGGCCTATTTGACCATACCCTCTTCGAAGGGGGAAGATAGCAAAGCTTTATATTAGCAAATGCTATGCCATTTCATGCAACAAAATAACATATTGAAATTTAAAGATATTTTAAAAATTAATAAAAAACAGAAAATCAAAAATGATCCCATAGTATACATTATTGTATCAAAAGGTATCACAAATTAAAACCAACCACTCACTCCAATCCACATCAACTCATCATACTAAATAATATATTTTTAGGGAGTTCTATATCCATAGATGGATACTATCAGCACAAATCAATTAAAAATATCTTCCTAGCAACTCTTCAACTCTATAAAATTACTTCACTTTTACCTCTATGCTCAAAATGGCACATTTATTGGAATATTCAGGAACGAAGCTTCAAGCTTCATTACAGGAGGAGTGAGATATGAATATTCCAGCACCCAGCCAACAATATGAATCTTATGACAATGGCTATAGTGGACTTCGTCAAAATTGGGCAAACGAAGCCGGTTCCAACTATGGAATGGATGCTTACGGCTATGATCAAGCTGCGCTCGAAGCCTACAAACAGCAACTCGCTACTTACATCCAACAAGCCAAGGCAGAACTTGCCACACTCCAGGCAGGAAGCCCGGAATACCAACAAGATATGTTCTATTTACAACAAGCCTATCAATACGCCGAACAAGTCGGATTGCAAGTTCAAGGTATGTCTGGTGCAAATGAATTTGATCCTTTGGCAGCTTCTGCAAATTCTGGATATGGAATAACACCCTCTTATCAAGACAGCACAAAAGTGATTTATGAAGAAGTTTTACCTGCCATGACCGCAGACAAAAAAAATCTCAAAGAAGAACATTTCTATGCGCCCCCTTATGATTTTACGGTTCCAGGTTCCGCCACTGCCAAAGTAAGCAATGAAGTAGATCCCAACCACCCAGACAAAACCCGAGTTTGTGTAACCGTCACTTGGCCCGATGGCACTGTAAAGAAACATTATTTCTACAATGTGGATTGGAAGGACACTGGCCTCACGATTCGATCTATCTCTCCGGATCATCAAATTACACTTGATACAAGCAGCACCAACAACACACATATCCAAACAGCAGAAATGGGTGAAAACGTAGGGAACCAAAACGAAGAAACAGGAGAACTCACATCAGTAAATCCAGAAGCTGCTACAGATACTCCCCCTTCCATCTTAAGTGAAGATGGCAGCAAAGCTGTTTACAATAAAGAAGCAGATCCCACTATCACGGTTTATCCGGATGGCCCTACAAACAATGAAATTCACGCTTCAGGAATCTTCACACTCAATGCTTATCGTCAAAGCGATCAATTTACAGTGAAAGAATCAGGTGAAAACCTAATCATTTCTGTCACGACTACCAATGAAAATGGTGAAGAAAAAGTGATCACCTACACGGTAAAGAAAAACCAAATTGATAAAATTATCTTTGGAAATATTGATAATTCTCAAATCGATATCACAGGAGTATTAAGTGAAGAAATTAGAGCAAAGCTAGTTGACTCATCAGAAACTCAAATTCAAAAAACCCCAGAACAATCACCTCTTTTTGTTCTTCAAAAACTAGAAAGCATGGGAGTGGACATTGAAAGTTTTCTTACAGCTTATTACAGCGAAATAGGCTCTCAAGCTGATTCAAATCACGACGGAAAAATTGACATTGAAGAATTCAAAATTGCTTTAAAAGGAAATGATTTTCTACCCAAGGATCCCAATTCTCCTGAATTCGAAAAGTTAACCCTTATCCTCGCCATGTCTGATCCAACTCTTAAAAATATGATTGAAAAAATCAAAACAGACAAACCTGGTGAAGAAGAATTCAAAAGAATCGGAACTGAAATGACCGCTCGCATCTGCGAACTTCTGCAAGCTCTCTATGAAGGTAAAGGAATCAACATATATCCCAGCAACACAAGCGGCAATATAGGTCAACGCTTTGAAATAAACTTCAATGAACAAAGCGGTTTTGCCCTACCCAAAAAATTAATAGGCCTTTTAGCAATGGCTTATGGAAATCATAACAATGAGGGCAACAATGAATAATCTTCCATATTTTTTCATCGATTTCGAAAATACCTCGGCCGAAACACATGAAAAAATTCTTGCAGCACTAAAAACAGAGTTGGACGAAGCCAAAGCTGAAAAGCGAATTCC
>CAYYEM010000036.1:0-4110 GCA_964470915.1 uncultured Pseudomonadota bacterium | reverse complement strand
GAAGCCTGGGGAGATGAAAATCTTGATAACATGGGAGAAGGTGGACAGCTTCCTGTTTTGAGAGTGGGTGAATATGAAAAAGAACTTCTCACCCAAGCGAAACAAATTCGTGGTGACACTTCTTTGTCTGCTTCAGAAAAAAAACTCATTCTGGATCGCATTAATAAATTATTAGGCAGCTTAAAAAAATTCTCTAACCAAGACATCCCCTCCCCCGAAGTGCTCAGTGAAATTGAAAACTTCCAAATGGATATGATGGATCGTGCAGCTCAAGCCATGGAAGAACAAAATGCCCAATACGAAGAAGTCTACGGTAAATTGGGCGAGCTTCGTGCCGGAGTTGAAGGGGGCGAAGGAAGCGAAAGCACCTATTCGCTGACCGATGAACAAAGAAAAGACACCCTCACCCAAATTGATCAAATGATGCATTCACTAGATTTGGGAGAAAAACCCGAGGAGATCTCCAAAAAATTAGAAACCCTCGAAAAGCAATTGAGTGAAAATGTGATTGATGAAAAAACTCAAATTTTCATGAGTCTTTTCACAGATCCTCCTGTGACCATTCAAGAACTCAAAGATGCCGGAATTTTTGATGAGATTAAAAACAATCACGGAGAAATGCCTTCAGAAAAAGTGATGCAATTCCTCGCGGAGCACGACAGTAGCCTGAAAAGCATGATTTCAAATGAAGACGCAGCAGGCGCGATGGAAAGAATTGGCGGACTTTTAAGCGAAGGTTTTGGAATTGAAGTGGGCATTCCGGATGAAGAAACAGCCAAAAAATATGGCGTCGACAAAAAAGATAATCTGATTCAACTAGGGTCTAAAGTTTATGAAGTTAAAATTTCTGGGAATGAACTGAGCATTAAAAAAACAGAAGAGCTCAGTGAAGCCGAACAGGCAGGAGAGCAAGTAGCAGACCAACTGGCCAATCTGCCTGGAATTTACGATACCACTGCAGCAGATGTGCTTGAAAAAGCAAAAAAATTTGGAGTAGATTTAGCAAACCTTCCTTCATCGCCCACACCGAATTTAGTTAATTTCCTGATCAGCATTGATAAAAGTTTTGCAGACAAAGTGGGGGCTTTTATAGGTGGCTGTAGCAGCATACCTGTAACCTTTGGTGGAAAAATAACATTAGCTCCCACGAATGGAGATTATGCTGCTATCCGTGATCGCATGGTTGAATTTCTAACGGTACTTTACCCTAATGCCGTCACTCGAGCAGAAGGTGGAGGCAATTCATCGGATGACATCATTTTCAGAGGCGAAAAGATCGATATTATCAATCAAGATAATTTTGAAAAAGCAAAAAGCAACCCTGCACTCTTGTTTGATTTTGGTGGCAATTATTCAAGTGGTCCTGGATCAGATTCAATTGTAGATGGTGCGGTATATGGAGCTGCGGGAGGTGCTATAGGAGGAATTGGCACTGGACTCATGATGGGAGCTTATTTTGGTGCCCCCCTAGGTCCAGTAGGTGCTCTCGCTTTCGGAGCTGCAGGCGCAGTCGTCGGAGGAGCTGTGGGAGCTATTTCAGATTGGCTGAGTTAATAAAATTAAAACTTTATCAAAATATCTTGAATCATTCTAAACGCTTTCCCTCGATGACTGATTAAATTCTTTTCTTCGAGGGAAAGCTCTGCAGTCGTAATACCACGTTCAGGAAGTAAAAAGAGCGGATCATAACCAAAACCTTCCATACCGCGCAGATCTTTCAATACTTCACCTTCGACGACACCTTCAGAGGTCCACTCTTTTCCTTCGGGAGTGACGATCGAAGCAACGCAACGAAATCTTGCTTTGCGTGCAGGATGGCCTGCGGGGTAATCTTTTAATAATTCCAAAAGTTTTTGATTATTTTCTGCATCTGTCGCGTTTTCTCCGGCAAAGCGTGCAGAATAAATCCCGGGTGCGCCACTCAAGCCATCCACTTCAATTCCGCTATCATCTGCGACTGCAATTAAACCCGTAAAACTACAAACTTCTCTCGCTTTTTTGAGAGAGTTTTCTTCAAAAGTTTTTCCATCTTCAAGCGTCGCTGGAAAATCTGGAAAATCTTTCAAAGTCAAAATCTCAAAGGGAGTTTCACCCCAAATTTTTAGAATTTCTTTTACTTTATGCTGATTTTGAGTTGCGAGAACAATTTTCATGACAATCAAAATGGATTATCTTGGGGCGCATATTCTGCAGGCACCGTAGCCAGATCTTCAAAACGAGTATATTCATGCAGAAATGCAAGTCGGGCGACTCCAATAGGACCATTGCGTTGTTTACCAATAATAATTTCAGCCACTCCACGATCGGGTGTACCTTTGTTATAAACTTCATCTCGATAAATAAAAGCAATCACATCGGCATCTTGTTCGATAGCACCTGATTCGCGCAAATCTGACAATTGAGGTCTTTTATCTGTTCTAGATTCAACGCTTCGATTCAACTGAGAAAGCGCAATGACGGGCACACTTAACTCTTTCGCCAAAGCTTTCAAACCCCTAGAGATTTCAGAAATTTCTCGTTCACGACTTTCAATGCCGCTAATTCCGCGCATAAGCTGAAGATAATCTACGACAATCAAACCTAAATTTTGTTCTCGTTTAAGCCGACGTGCTTTTGCTCGCATTTCTAAGACTGACAAAGCTGGAGTATCATCTATATAGAAAGGAGCTTCTGATAATTTCCCTGCAGCACGGGTAAGCTTGGGCCAATCACTTTCTTTTAAAAAACCCCCTCTTAATTTAGAACCATCCACCTTTGCCAAACCACAAAGCATACGTTGAACCAATTGCTCTTTACTCATTTCAAGGGAAAAAACAGCTACACAAGTTTTTTTCTCACAGGCAGCATGTTCAGCAATATTTAAAGCAAATGCTGTTTTACCCATCGAAGGTCGACCCGCAATAATCACCAAATCAGAGGGTTGCAAACCGCAAGTCATGCGATCCAAATCTTTGAAACCTGTAGGAACCCCTGTCACCAATTCTTTCTTTTCATAAAGAGACTCAATATTTCGGAAGGCTTCCTTCACGACTTCCTTTACAGGATAAAAGGATTGTCGCATTTTCTTTTCAGAAACCTGAAAAATAATCTGCTCAGCATCATCCAAAAAACGATCCACATCATCAGCGCCCTCATAACCTTTGGCAATTATTTCAGTCGCTGCATTGATCAAACTACGTAACACTGATTTTTCTTTGACTACTTTTGAATAGCTCACAATAGGAGCCGATGAAGGCAGGTAATCCACTAAAGTGGACAAATAACTAGAGCCACCGACAGCTTCAAGTTCCCCACGTGTAGAAAGCTCATTAGAAACCATGAGCATATCCGTAGGTTCGCTTCGTTGATAAAGCGAAATCATGGCTTGAAAAATTTTTCGGTGAGAATCGCGGTAAAAATCTTCGGGGCTGATAAACTCAACCACTCTTCCAATAGCTTCAGAATCAATCAAGATTCCAGAAAGAACTGCCTGTTCCGCCTCTAAGTGATGCGGAGGAACCCGTAAAGTTTCAATATTGGCAGCTTTCTGAAGAGCCATAATACCGCCTTAAATTAATGAACTTAAACCCTTCGATAGGCTCAGGGCGAACGGTGTTTGATTTTGAATGTAAAAAAAACCGTTCGTGGTGAGGCTCTCGAACCACAAACAAAGAATATTACTTTTTTACTACAGAAAGCTTCACAGTAGCAACAATATCTGTATAAATTTTAACGGGGATTTCAAAATTTCCTAAAGAACGAATAGGATCCTGAAGATGTACCATCCGTTTCTCAACTTGAAAACCTTGTGCTTTCAATTTATCTACAATTTCCATGGAAGTGACAGAGCCAAAGAGTTTGTCTTCTTCACCCACTTCTTTTTCAAGACTTATCAGCAATCCTTCAAGTTTCGCTTTCAATTCGTTAGCGGACTTCACAATCTTACCCTGTCGGCTGGCGATTACTTTTTTATGATGCTCCAATTGCTTCACATTAGAGCGATCTGCCAAAACAGCCTTCTTTTGGGGAAAAAGATAATTTCGGGCAAAACCATCTCTTACCTTTACAATTTCACCCGCTTTTCCGAGGGTGCTAATATCTTCCTGTAAAATAACTTCCATACAAGCTCCT
>CAYYEM010000035.1:16260-17642 GCA_964470915.1 uncultured Pseudomonadota bacterium | reverse complement strand
GATACCGTGGTGGATGCCATTGTCAAAATTCGTGAACAAACTGATATGGAAACCTGTGCTTCTCTCGGTCTGATGAGCCGTGAAGATTTACAACGCTTAAAAGACGCAGGCATGCAACATCTTCATCATAATATAGAAACTGCAAAATCCTTTTTTCCAAATGTAGTGCAGAGCCATACTTGGGAACAAGAAGTCGAAACCATTAAAGTCGCCAAAGAATTGGGATTTGAAACTTGCTGCGGTGGCATTATGGGGATGGGTGAAGATTTGGAACAGCGGGTGGAATTCATTATGCAGTTGAAAGAAATTGATCCACATTCCATTCCCATCAATTTTTTAAATCCACGACCCGGCACTCCTTTCGCTGGCAAGAATGAACTCACTCCACTTGATTCCTTAAAAATTATTTCAGCTCTTCGCATTGCGATGCCCACCAAAGATTTGTTTGTCTGCGGCGGTCGCGAAGTGAATCTAAAAGAATATCAAGATAAAATGTTTGAAGCGGGCGCTTCCGGCACTATGTTAGGAAATTACCTGACTACAAAAGGTCGTGATGCCGCCGATGATCGTGCCTTGATCGAAAGTAAAGGTTTCAAGGCTGTGGCTCCTCACCGACGTGCGCAGGGTTTGGTGGCCTCACAAAAGGATGCAAAAATTGCTTCCTAAAAGTTCCCCCTCTTAGAGTAAGAGGGGGTCAGGGGGCGTTACGATATTTTTTCATAACCCCTCCCGACCTCTGTAATCTTTCCGCCAAAGGCGGATCAGCCTCTGGCTGAAAGGGGAGGAGATCAATGACATGAGAACATTACAGGAAGAACTCGAAGAGATTCGTGAGCGAGGTTTAGAGCGAAGCCTTCGCAGGGTGGATTCTGATCAAGGTCGATATCTAGAAGTAGAGGGCCGCAAAACTCTCAATTTTTCCTCCAACAATTATTTAGGTCTTGCGAATGATGAACGCCTCAAAAAAGCTTCCATCGATGCTACTGAAAAATATGGCACAGGCAGTGGTGCTTCACGGCTTATTACCGGTTCGATGAGCCTTCATCATCAACTCGAAGAAAAAATTGCCCTATTTAAAAATGCCGAAGCAGCTCTTGTTTTCAACTCAGGATATCAAGCCAACATTGGAATTCTGACCGCTCTTTTAAAAGAGGGGGATGAAGTTTATTCGGATGAACTGAATCATGCTTCGATTGTAGATGGATGCCGTTTGTCGCGTGCTACGATTCATATTTATCGACATAATGATATGAATCATTTGGAGGAGTTGTTGAGCGTAGGGGCGCAGCATGCTGCGCCCCTACAAATAAATCGCCGCCTTATCGTCACCGATTCTGTTTTTAGCATGGATGGTGATTGTGCTCCCTTGAAAGATTTGGCAG
>CAYYEM010000035.1:6721-16160 GCA_964470915.1 uncultured Pseudomonadota bacterium | reverse complement strand
CCTTCTGTGCTCGCGGCTTCTATGAAAGCGATTGAAATTGTAGAGCAAGAGCCGGAGCGAAGGGAAAAATTATGGGAGAATATTGAATGTTTTCGATCAAAATCCCCCCAACCCCCCTTTGACAAAGGGGGGCGAGGGGGGATTTGTAGTCCCATCATTCCTTTCATCGTCGGATCTTCGGAGAAAGCTGTTGCGGACAGTCGAAAACTTTTTGAGCAAGGGTTTTGGGTCGGAGCCATTCGCTATCCGACTGTTGCCAAAGGCACAGAGCGACTGCGAATTACCTTGATGGCAAGCCATACGGAAGAACAAATCAAATCATTATCGGAGGCTTTGAATGAACTCCGATGAAATTAAAAAATTAAAAAAAATAGATCAAAGCGTTGTTTGGCATCCCTTTACTCAGATGAAGGAGTATGCCGAGGAAGAAGTTTTATTGATTGAAAGAGGCGAGGGGAATTATCTCATCGACTCTGAGGGGAATCAATATCTCGATGGAGTTTCTTCATTGTGGGTGAACTTGCATGGTCATCGAAAAAAAGAAATCGATGAAGCTCTCAAAAATCAAATCGACAAAATTGCACATACTACATTTTTGGGGACTACAAATTCTGTTGCTATTCAACTCGCTGAAAAATTAGTTCAGATTGCCCCACGAGGAAATTCAAAAGAATCCATTTTGAATCATGTTTTTTATTCAGACAACGGCTCTACCGCGGTGGAAGTGGCTTTGAAAATTGCTTTTGAATATTGGCAACTCAAAGGAAGAAAAACCAAGCAGATGTTTGTTTCTTTTCAAGACTCCTACCATGGCGATACCTTAGGTGCAGTGAGTGTGGGACATATTGAACTTTTCCATGAAATTTATCGTCCTTTGCTCTTTAAAACTCTTCAGATGCCTTCACCTCGAGATCCGAAATGTCTGGAAGTTTTAGAAAATCTTTTGAAAGAGAAAAAAGAAGAAATCGCTGCTTGCATTATTGAGCCTCTCATTCAAGCAGCAGGAGGCATGCTCACTCAACCCGAAGGATTTTTGAAAAAACTCGAAAGTCTTTGCCGAAAATATGAAGTGCTTTTGATTGCAGATGAAGTGGCAACAGGTTTTGCCAGAACGGGAAAAATGTTTGCCTGTGAGCATGAATCGGTAGTGCCAGATCTTTTGTGTGTCGCCAAGGGACTGACAGCCGGCTATTTGCCGCTGGCGGCCACTCTCGCGACCTCTGAAATTTACGGTGCTTTTTTGGGTGATTATTCTGAATTTAAAACATTCTTTCATGGTCATTCTTATACAGGAAATGCTCTCGGTTGTGCTGTGGCACTTGCAAACTTGGCAGTGTTTGAAAAAGAAAAAGTTTTGGAGCATTTAGCTTCTAAAATTGATCAGATGAAACATGAGCTTTCCATTTTTGAAAAACACACTCATGTGAAAGAAGTACGGCAATGCGGTCTAATGGTTGGAATTGAGCTTGTCAAAAACAAAAGTAAGGGGGAGGCTTATGCCTTAGAAGAAAGAATAGGGCATCGGGTCATTTTGCAAGCTCGTAAGTCCGGAGTTATATTACGACCTTTAGGTTCCATTATTGTTTTGATGCCTCCCTTGTCGATCACATTAGCTGAAATAAAGTTTTTGGTAAAAACAGTTAAGGAATCGATTGAGGAAATTTGTAAGTGATATTTCCTCCCTTTGAAAAAGGGAGGTTAGGAGGGATTTTATGATAGATAAGTACTTTTGAAAGGTACTCTCTATGAGAAAATCCCCCTGAATCCCCCTTTTACAAAGGGGGAAGTAATATTTATGAAAAAGACTCTCTTCATTACCGGAACGGATACAAATGTTGGTAAAACTGTAGTTGCTGCAGCTTTAGCAGCTTTTTTGCGTTCAAAAGGGAAGTCAGTGGGTGTCATGAAACCTTTGGAATCAGGATGTCTTTCGGGTGTGAGACCTAAAGGAAAGGGTAGTTTACTCACGAAGTCAGATTCTCTTTATTTAAAGGAAATGGCAGAATCGAAAGATGATCTCGATCTCATTAACACCTATGCTTTTATTTCTCCCTTAGCTCCTGGAGTTGCCGCAGCTTTAGAAGGAGTAGAAATTTCCCTCGATAAAATCATCGAAAACTTTTCTAAACTTTCTCTCATTCATGACATCATGATTATTGAAGGAGCTGGTGGCCTCATGGTACCCATCACTCAAAACAAGCTTGTGATCGATTTAATTAAAATGCTTAAAGCTCAAGTGTTGGTGGTAGGTCGTGCAGGCTTGGGGACGGTGAATCATACTTTGCTCACCTTGTCTTATTTAGAAAAAGAAAAAATAGATGTGGCAGGAGTAGTCCTGAATCATTTGTCTGCTGAAGAAGATCTTTCATCGCAATATAATCTGAAAACGATTTCTGAATTTACTCATGCCCCTCTTTGGGGTAAGTTTCCTTATCTTAAAAAAGTAAACGATCGAAATGAACTCATCACTTGCTTTGAAGCTTCTCTCCGAAAAGGATTACGAGCTTGGTTGGGTGAGTTGCTATAGTGGAGAGGAGGGTTTATGACGGAAATTTTTTTATGGGCTTATCTTGTGCTGGGTTTACTCTTCGTTGGGTGGTTAATTCTGCCAGTAATCGTGATTCGATTGATCAATTCTCGAACTCATTGGATCAAGTCTGATAAGCTGAAGGTTTTTTCGAGATGGTGGATAGTGATTGACTTGTTTGTTACTATACCTCTTTTGTTTAAGTTGTCAGGTGACAGTAATTCTCTTCTTTATGATGATATAATACTTACTTGGACAAACGGTTTTATAGCCTTAGGTCTTGCGAATTTGTTCAGGGTTTTTATTTTTTTTCCTTTATTCATTTCAAAGGACCAGCGGGTTGCCCAAAAACTTTCTGTTCTTGCATGTTTTTTTTTCGTCCCTATCTTTGTTTTTTGGGCCTGTACGATACCTTTCAGGGTAGTAAACGAGGATAAGTTCGAGGGTTTTAAAAAAGATGTTTTATTTAAAGGGGTAGATTACCAGGTTTACGAAAAAGGTGGTATTTATGCCAAATTTCCAGGAGAAAAAAACTGGCGTAAAGTTAAACCAATTTCTCTGCGTTCACCTGTTCTGTTGGTTTCTTATGGGCATTTGTATGTTGTGGGTGATCTCTATGAAAGTGGATTTATAGGATATCGATTGAAAACGAGGGGCTTTGAAGTTCTCCCGACTGATCTGAAAGAAATTCCTGAAAAACTACTTAGGGATCTTTTAACAGAAGAAAGACAGAAAATACCGCTCAGATAAAATCCATTATAAAGAAGCTTATTTGTTGAAAATCATCTTTTAAGGTAGAGGACTTCCACCTTCTGGTCCTCCTGGAGGCGGAAGAGGTCCGCTGCCACCTGAAGGGACTTGTCCGGGGAGTTCTCCTGTGCCACCTCGTCGGTCTCCACAACGATCTGGATTTGCATTACAAAATGAATTCCAAAAACCTGGAGAGCCCGGTGTATCGACTCCACTGCCTGACCCTGAAGAACCCCCTGTTCCTCCACTACTTCCACCTGCGCTACAACAACCAGGTACAGAAATGCCTACGCTGGAATCACAAGAAACCAATAAACATTGTTGAGGAATATTGATGTTTCCAAAACAGGAGTCGCCGAGAGATGAACCTGAATTGAGTTCAGCGCCACGCCCATCACCACAGAGATCGGGTGTGATGCTACAAATGGAATCTCCGATGGATCTTCCCCGATTCTGATTTCCTTGGGTAATACAGTTTGTAAAACGCTGGAGCCGCATATCGGCATAGCCACAGCTGTTGTTACAGCTGGGACTATCAGGGTCGCATTGTTCATATCCTAGACGACGAATGATGCTATGTTCTTCCCGTTCGGAGCGAACGCGATGATCGAGAGCTGGCATACCAGTCACACGGATTGAAAAATCATCTCGAACAGTTTCTGAATAGCCTTGCCAACCCATGTATTCAATAGTGGCGTGCAAAAGTTCATGAACAGCCGTTGTATAAAACTCTTCGCCGCCTTCTAGTGCATGGGCCGAATCAAATACGATGGTACCTCCCCCTCGGCTTTCATCAAAGAGACCGTAGGCATCTTCGCTGTCTCCGATATCACCAAACTCAGCTCTTTCTACGAGACCTATTCTATTTTCAATGGCTGCCCTTACTGTTGCCACGCCACCACGAACTTCATATCCTCGTCGGGTAAGTTCGGCATAAAGGCGATTAGCCAAATCATCGGTTTCTCTGCGGATACGTTCAGCAGCTTCACGACGGTTGGCTTCACGGGTTTCTTGGTCTCTTTCTTCCTGACTTCTATTTTGGGGTGCATTTTCTGGATCTTTATTGGTGTCATCGAGAGAGAGTTTGAGCTTGCAAACCGGATTGTTAAAAAGATCGGTGGATGCTTGAAAGTTGCCAGAGACCGCTTCCACAGTACATTGCATGAGTCGGTTCATTTCTGGATTGGTAGAAAAGAGTCGTTGAGAACCTGTTGCGATTCCACAAGCAGCTTGACCTCCAGCGCCACCACCTCCTCCGCTTCTGCCACCGCAATGACTTGAAACATCGGAACGTGAAATACCGAAAAGTGTGTTGGGGGAGCCGGGAGCGCCATCGGGAGGAGTGGATCTAGTGCGAAATCCTGCAGGACTACCTCCGCGCATTCCACCTAATCTGGGTGCTCCTGAAGCTCCTGAACCAATTGAAAAACCTGAGCCCAACATGCCACGTATTTGGGGAAGACTGTTGTTAATTTCGTTCATCATTTGACAGGTAAAAAGACTGCGGCAAGACCCACCCGAGTTTGCCCATTCGTGCAAGCTGCAATCTCCTTCACCCCAATTGCGCAAATCCACCATGTGTTGAATGAAGGTGAATGGAGTGAGTGCGGGGCCCATCAGAGAACGTAAATTTACCTTATTGAGAGGTCGCCCTATATCAAAAGGATTTTCTGCCCAAATGCCAAATAGCTTGAGTGTAGAATGAGCTTCGTTGGCGGGCTCTTCCAAAAGCAAGCGCATTAAACTTAAATCACAAGAACTGCTGAGGCTGGCTCCCAAAGCTGGTGAAAAAACATGGGGCCCTATCTTGAGATTTCCGTAACGGCTATTGGGTTCTAATTGCCAAGTCAGCGTGGCAGGAGCTGAGCTTAAATCACTACTCAATTCTTTGGGTAAACAAAAGACTCGGCTGCTTTGGGGAATTTGAAAATATTTGCTGGCATCAAAAAGTACAATAGCCAAAGGCAGGCTGCTGTCGATTACAGCGCGTGCAACTTGGTTTTTGCCCGCTTTCATTAATCGGTAATACAAATCTAAAATAGCGGCTGAAAGACTAGCATCTACAGAAGATAAATCCTGGTTGCTGATACAACGAATTCCTTGATGCACTTTTACCAAGGCATCCACAGCTTTGTTTAATTGCGTAGCGGAATCTTTATAAGGGATGTGGGAAAAAAAATCACTCACAGCTGAGCTGGATTGCCCTGCTTCATTATTATATTTTAAAATTACATTACTACAACTGGGGTGATGAGTGCGAAAACCGAGGGGGCTTACACTTTGCACCGCTAAAGCATTTATTATTTTTCCAGCAAGCATCACATGTTCAGCAGAGAGAATTGTCCCTCGTTGAATTTGTATGTCCGTAGGTAAAAGTTCTAGAGCTTGATTGATTTCTTGTTCCAGTTGTTCAGGGCTGACAACTTGAGTCACGTTAAGCTGTGTGAAAGGAGTAGTGCCAAGATTTTTTTGAGGAATGAGAGCGCTTTTGATATTTTTAAAAAATTGTCCAACAGACTTTAAAGGATCTTTACCAAGAGAAGGAGTAAAAGAAGGTGAAGAGAGTGGTTTTGAAAGTTTATGAATCATTTCTTCTTGGGCTTGTAAAGCTTGAGCATGTTTATTTTGCTTTTGGTTAAAAAAATTGAGAGCCGAACGATCGAGATTGTTACCCTTTTCTATCAGAGCAGAGTTGGGAGTAACGAGAGGTCTGTCTAAAGTTCGAATGGAGGGTTCTAGATTTGAACTAGGAGTTAATCCATAAGAAATGGAATGATTTAAAAAAATCCCGATAAGTAAAAAAAATGAAAGCGATCTTTTATGCACAAGTTACCCCTTTGTTTTGCAATCACAACACCTGCCTATTATCTATCAAGCATGGAGGATAGTTGCGTGCAAGGGGTGATTTTGAACAGAAAAGCTAAACTTTAGCTGACTAAAGCTGTTTTTTCTAGCACTTCTGTTTTATCTTCTTCTGCTTCAGATATTTCTGGAATGAGTTTTTTGATTTCTTTTGCCAATGTTTCGATAGGCGAATCAAGAACAGCTTGAGGAGTATTTAGATGTCGGAGGCAAATCACTCCGTGGAGCTGCTCGTAGATTGCTTTTGGATCGATTCCACTCTGAATACTGAGGGAAATCAGTTTGGCAACCACTTCAAGTAAAGTGGTTTCATTGCCAAAAGTTTTGGAGAGTTGGGCGAGGATTTCGTAAGGACCTTTTTCATCTTGGTTCAAAGTAACGAAGACGTCTCCGCAACAAGAAGCTTGTTTGTGTGTGATGCCATGTAAAACTTCTGGGCGTTCTCTCACTTCAATAAAATTGGGAAGAATGCGTGTTGTAGAAACTGAATCTGCAGGTAAGACTTGGGTAAACTCTTCAATGTAATCCTCTTCATAATGTTCAGCTTCAGGAATTTCATCGCAGAGAGTTTCACTTTCTTCAAGAATCAGACTTTCTTCTGGCAAAATATCTGGAACAGTTTCAAGAATGGGCTGAATGACTTCTCCTTCGCGTTTAATCCACAAACTACGTAATCCTAATTCGCGGGCTTGCTCGATTAAGTTTTGGAGATTGTCACTTTTGTTAGAATAAATATTTAAAGGGCAAACTTTCACCACTCCATTGTCGAAATGTTTTTCAAATGCGGCGGCCATTAACAGGTGCCAGTGTAAGTTAATATCTTGGCTACTCACAAACACTTTACGAACATCCTCAGGAATTTCTTTGACCGCATGAATAGAGCGTAATTCGAGTACACGCGCTAAAATTCGATCATTTAAGAAACCTCTTTTTTTGGCTGTTTGTGCCAAGAAAGGATGGAGAAGATATTTGGGCTTTTCACCTTCAAAACCTTCTAATTCCACCAAAGAAGTATGTGGTTCAATTCCTGTAGAAGTTTGAGCAATGAGAGAAGGGAGTGGATCCCAAGAGATAGAACAAATATTTGCATTTCTTAAGGTGATTCCTTTTTCTTGCCAAACACTGCCAATGTAATTTGGAAAAACACCGCGGCTTTTGGCTAATTCTTCAGAGGCTTTCAGAGATTCATCTTCAATAAAGCCGGCAATTTTTGCAGCGACATCTAAAGCTTCCTGGCTGTTATAAGGAATTCTCAGGGTGAAAAGCAGATCGGCGAGTCCCATGACGCCGAGAGCAATGCTCCTATTCGATTTTGTGATCTTTTCACTTTCTACATCTGGGTAAACCCAGAAATCGATCACATTATCGAGCAAGTGCACGGCTTGACGTGTCGCCCTACGAAGTCGATCCCAATCAATTTCTTCTTCTTTAATCATAACCGCTAGATTCAAGAAGAGGCTTGGGACAATTTCTCCCGGAGCATAAAATCCGGGACTTTGAGGGTTGGGTGCACGATCTGCTTGACCCTGAGAAGCATTCATTGCCTCCTGACATCGCTCCAAGAAATAGAGTCTTGCAGAAGAATTTACCAACAGATGTTGGTGCAAGATTCGAACAAGATTTTGTTCGAATGATGTCGGGCTAGAGAGGTAAGGGAGCGTCCTTCCTGGGACTCCCAAAGAGAGGGAGAAAAATTTTCTATTTTCTTCTTTTTCAAGCCAATCAAACAATGAAGCAAAAGGTACTGAAACATCTTCGCTATCATTTTCATCGGTGAGGGATGGTTGTGAATCTTCTTCAGAAGCAAGAGAAGAAAATGAGAGATACAGTTCTTGCTTGAGAGAAGAGTCTTTTTGGTTTTTGTATTCCAAACTTGTTTTTAAAAGTTTTAATAAGAGCAGTGCCGCATTTTCAGATTCAGCTTTGTTTTCTAGTTGAAAACCTAAAGTGGTATTTTTGAAAGAATCGTTTTTAGAAAAAGAGGAGATACCACTATAGATAGTTTCAGAATGAGGTCCCACCAAGTGGCAAGTGGCTGCCTTTTCAATTTTTCCTGTTTGATAATCTGTTTTAAAAAGAAGATTGCCGGGAACGAAATCTAGCGTTGCCATTCGATTATAAAATTGAATTGCGGTGGCTTCATTGTCGTGGAAACCTTCAAAATTTGAGTCGATTTCAGCAAGTGTTTCACTTATTTTTTTGAGAAATTCCTCAGGGCTTGGCCAAGAATAGTTTTGAAGTTCTAACCATTCAGGAATCAGCTGAAATGCTTTTTTTCCTTCGTTAGACCATTGAAAATTTTCTCTATTTGCCTTCACAGGGCTAGTTTGAAGGGCCAATCTGAGCGGAAGTGGTGTCGGTGCAAAGGGGTGAGTGACCTTCATGGCTTTTTCAGTTTGAATTTTTCTGATTTTTTCTTTGTGGGACTTGATTTCAATGAGACCCATTTCTTCGAGTTTGAAGCGAATCAAGGCTGAGATTGTTTCTGGAGATAAATTTGTTTCGTCTTTGTTTTGAATTTCTTTTTCAACTTCTAATGAAAGACTATCAGCAATCGGAGAGGTGATTTTTGGATTTCCCAGACTCAGAAGTTCTTTCACGAGTCGTTTGCGATTAAAAATCGCACTCTGAGCACTTTCAGAAGCTCTTTTTGACTGGCGAATGGATGATTGCTGCCTCATAAAGACTTACCTCCCTTGTTAACCCTCTTTAACAGCGAAATTGTTATTTTACGGCGCTTTGCATCATTTCTTCGACAACTTATCCCCAAGTAATCCACACTTATTCACACGTAATCCACAATATGATGTGGTATATGAAAATGAGACCACAATATATTGTGGTGGTCAAGAGATCCCCCTGTGAAAGCAGGTGAAAAAACACATAAATAATTTTGTTTTTCAAAAGCTTATACAATTTTATTTTTTTTATTTTTTTTATTTTTTAAAATTTTGCTTTTTAATGACTTTTTATAACTGATTGTTATCTATAGATTTTTTTTATAATAAAAAAAACACAGATTGTTTTTCTGTAAAAGCTTGTAAGTGTTTGACAGGGCCTCTTCAATTCAACTATACTTTTTCATGTAAGCCTTAATTAGAGTGAGCAAGCTTCTACTTTTCTTTCCTGGAAGGTGTGATTTTTAGTTTTTTGTCTTTAGGCTGTTTGTTCATTCAAATCAATTTTGAGGAAAATAGTCATTTTTGAGGTGCTTGTGCTTAGGAAGTTTTGGATTCTATTTTTAGCCATTTTTTTTGTAGCTGGCTGCGCTTCAGCGCCTAAAAGTTCTCAGAAACATTC
>CAYYEM010000035.1:0-6621 GCA_964470915.1 uncultured Pseudomonadota bacterium | reverse complement strand
AAAGAGGTGGGAGCTCCAAAAGATTTGATTTTTCTTTCAATGATTGAAAGTGGTTTTAATACTCACGCGTATTCCAGCGCTGCCGCTTCCGGCCTCTGGCAATTCATTCGTTCAACGGGTCGTCTCTATGGTTTGGATTCTGATTATTGGGTGGATGAAAGGCGTGATCCCGAGAAGGCGACTTTGGCTGCTGCGCAGCATTTGAAAGATTTGTATGGTGAGTTCGGGGATTGGTATCTGGCTTTTGCGGCTTATAATGCCGGATCCGGCAAGGTGCGTAGAGCCATTGCTGGCACCGGTTCCAACAATTTCTGGGACTTGGCCAATTCGCGTTATTTGAGGCAGGAAACCAAGGATTATGTTCCCAAGCTCTTGGCAGCTGCCATTATTGCCAAATCCCCGGCGAAATATGGTTTTGACGATGTAATTTTTCAGGATCCCATTGCCATTGAAAAAGTGACTCTTACGAGTCCCACCGATGTAGAGGTTATTGCGGAATGCGCAGGAGTTGATGAAGATTTGATTCGTTTGATTAATCCAGAATTGATTCGTAACATGACCCCACCTAATCGCTCTAACTATCAAGTGAATGTTCCTCGAGGTACTAAAAGTTCTTTTGAAAGAAAGTATGCTCGTTTAAATTCTTCTGAAAAATTGAAAAACGTTCAGTATGTTGCAAGAAATGGAGATACACTTCGTGAAATTGCAGTAGAGAACGGGGTTTCTCTTTCGAGTTTGATGAATGCCAATCCTGGTTTGGGAAATCGTTTACATTCCGGGCAGACCGTTTTGCTGGTTCGTGCCTATGATTCCCCTCCTTCGGTACCTTTTTCTTCTGCAGCTTACCCCACTGCCACGAAGGGAAGTCGTTTGTTGGATTTGATCGCAGATAACCATTCGGATAAAAAACTCGAGAAGAACAAGAAGAAAAAAGAGAAACAAGAAAAATTGGTGGCAAAAGAAGAGGCTTTGCCTTCGGCTGAAATGAAAGTGACTTGGAAAGAAGCAAGCCTGACAGGCCAAGAAAAATCATCAGGAGTTTTGGAAAGCACTGCCAATGCCGGCGAAGCTTTAGGCGCCCCTAAAACGGCGGATGCTTTACCTTCTGTATCGGGTGCAACAGCCAATGATTCGAACAAGGGAGAACTTGCAAATGCTGCTGTTCCCGAAACCAACCCTGCTACTACCAGTACTACAGAAAATACCGATTCCCAAATTGCAGCCGCTCTCGATAAGGTGGATGCCAATTCGGATTCTGAAAATACTCCTGAAGATGCAACAGGGGCGGTGCGTCTGAAATCTTCGGGTCAGGTGGCCAGCCTCGACAAAACAAATAAAAAGAAAATTCCTGAAAAAACAATTTCTGTAAAAGTGAAACGCGGTGAAACCCTCACCCAGATTGCAAACAAGTATGGGGTCACACTGGCTGAACTGAAAGAATGGAACAAGCTCAAGGGTAAAGGACATGTGATCGTGGGGCAAAAACTTCTTGTCAAAGCTTCTGGGGAGACGGGAAAAGAAGTTTTGAATAATACAACGACAGCAAGGTTGGATAAAAAATCATCAAAAGTTTCGAAAAAATCCTCATCCAAAGTCATTGCCTACAAGGTTCGCAAGGGAGATACTATCAATAAAATTGCCAAAAAATATGATGCAAGTCCTTCCGAAATCCTCGGCATGAATGGCCTTTCCAAAAAAGCCGCCTTGAAACCAGGCGTGGTGCTCAAGGTCAAGGCAAAGTCTGGCCAAGACGAGGGTTGATCTCAGCTTTTCTCCTTCAAAATCTTGTAATAATACCCCTGCGATACGCCCAGCAACATCCAGTACCTCGGCGGCTTTGGCGGGATTGGATCCCTATGGGTGACAAATTTGATAAAGGGTGACTGTGCGGGGGAGAGTTTGGGAAATAAAGTGAAAATTTTGTATTCAAAATTGATAGAGCTGAAGCTTTTAGAATGATTGTATTTTTAGCTGTTTTTGTATTCAGGAATATTTGAGATCTAACGCATTGCGTATTGAGATTTTTCGGGTAATTTGATCTTTGTTCGAAACAAGTGAATTCGGCAGGTCGATAAGTAAGTAGATCCCAAAAATGAATCAAAAGGGCGCACGAGAGAGACATCTCTTATGAAGCGCCTTTTTATTTTTTTGAGCCTCAGCATTTCCATTTTATCCCTGCAAATTATCTCCTGCGGATCGGGGGAAAATAATCAAAACCAACCTCCCGTTGATGATAATCCACCTTCCTCTGATTTAAATAATTTGCCTTCAGATGTGGCGCTTCAAGGAGTGGTGGATGGTCAGAATATTGTATTGAAAGAAAGTGAAGTCACTTCTGAAACTACCTCTGTTCTCGATCTAAATATAAATGGAATTGTGGACTCTGGTGAAGAACTTGATATTGATATACGCAAAGAATCTTCTCTTTCCTTTACTCTATTTTTATCAAATGCTTATTTTTTTGAAGCAAATCAAAACTATTTTACTTCAAATGGGTATTTATCCGGAATAGGACAGGGGTCAAATCTGCTACAAAGATACGATGTTACCTCGGCTCTTGTCCATTTTTCCTCCTATTTTAATTCAAATTCAGAACAAACAATTGAGGGAACTTTTTCTGTTATTCTCACAGGAGAAAATAATTGGTTGATAGGGCATTTTCATAGCACTTTGCAATTTGAGAGAACTTTTGGCCACCCAGAATAGTTTATGAAACATCTTTTTAAATCTTTTCTTGTTTTTTTTCTGTTTCTTTGCGCTTGTGGGAAAGATATTTCCAACAAACAAGCATTTGGTAATTTGCAACAAGCGCAGATAGCTTCTTCTGATCCAAATTCAAAATCTTCCACTTCCACTCCTCAACCCTCTTGGGTTCCCGATCAACTCCTGGTTCAATTCAATCAAGCTCCCTGGGCAGCTATTCCCGGAGATGAAACAGTTCCTGTGTCCCAACTCCAATTTACAGATAAGGAAATAAAATCCATTTTTGAAAAATACGGTGTTGAAAAAGTTCATTTGCAAGTCGATGTGGAAAAAGTCTTGAAATCCGCCCAAGACAAATATCCACCGAACGCCTATCAAAGCTTGGTGAAAGGTTTTCAAACCTTGCATCATCGCTATTTGCTTTATTTGAAAGATGTCTCCCAATTGGATGATTTGAAAAAAGCTTTAGATGATTCCGATTTTGTGAAGAAAACTTCCTATAATTATTACTCCTTTCCGGATGTAACACCGAATGATCCCAGATATTCTGAGCAATGGGCCTTAAATGCCACGCATATGAACGCAGAAGGGGCTTGGGATATTCGTACAGATGCCTCAGGGGTTCGGGTAGGCGTGATCGATGGGGGCTTTCAGGCAAACCATGAAGATTTGATGGGGAATATCAGTGGAACGTGGGGAGTTGGTGGAAGTGCTGTTTTAAGTGGTGTGGACGCTTGTGATGGACATGGAACCCATGTAGCAGGAATTATTGGGGCAAGAGGAAATAATAGTCTTGGAGTGAGTGGTGTAGCCTGGAGAGCGAGCCTGTACCTTTATAGGAAAGGTATACTTAATATGCTGACAGGAGGTTGTACAAGCACAGTCGCAAATTATGAAAACGCAGCAAATGCAGCAATCAGTAGCGGAGTTCGTATTATCAATCATAGTTGGACATTGTGTAGCAGTAACTCTGATGGCTCTCAAAATTGGATTACAGATCATATCGCTGCCCACCAAGGCACCGTTCTTTTAGTAAACGCGGCGATGAATGATAATCATAATCTCGACAGTTCACATGAGGCTGATTGTGTGAATGGTCTTGGTAACGTTTTGCTCGTTGCAAATTCAGATACTACAGGGGCCCGATACCCCACTTCGAATTGGGGCCATACAACAGTTCATCTTGCTGCACCCGGCAGTACAAAAATGGGGTCAAGTCTCTGGTTGACTAGTTAGAACTAAATTTGGAATTAACAATTAGCCAACCAGAGACTTGACCCCTAGGGCTATATAGCATGATTATTTTTAATGACGTGAACCGGCAGGAGAAATTGAGAAGTGTTTGACGCAGGAAGTTAAGAATATTTTGTAAGAAATCGTTTTTTTCTAGCAATAAGCTGGGAACTGTAGTCGATAAATAAGCAGATCCAAAAAAAATAGAACCAGGGCGCACGAGGGAGACATCTCTTATGAAGCGCCTATTTTTGTTTTTTACCTTATTATCCTTTCTTCTTTCCCTCCAAGTTATTTCCTGCGGGTCGGGTGGGCAAGGATCAAGTTCAGATAATTCAAACGGTAATAATTCTCAGAATCAGAATTTGACTACGTGTCCATTAAATGGATTGCGTTCTGGAATTGATTATGTCCCTGCTAAATTAATCGTTTTAACTCCATTTGATGGGAGGTCAGAAGGAGTTAAAGATGTGGTTACAATGTTGGGTGGAAATATTAAAATTTATTCATCGCTTTTAGGTATTTCGTCACCTCAAGATTCTGAATCACATGATTACGCAGCTTTTCCATTCGATACACAATCCTCTCGAGAATGTTCGACTTTGGATGTTTTACGACAAACAACTAATGTAAATGGTGTTTGTTATTTGTCTTCTTCTACAACTGCTGCATGTTTTTGGGTAGTCAATCAAACATTTTGGTTCGATCAAAATATTGGAGAAAGAGACAGGGATGGTGATTTAATTCCTGATGTAATGGATAACTGCGTCGATGTATCTAATTTTAATCAAGTAAAAAACAACCCAAGCGATGTTTTTGGAGCTGCCTGCGCTCCTGATAACATAGGCGCATAAGGCTAATAATGAAGAAATATTTTACTTTAATGTGTATTTGTTTGTTTTTTATTGGATGCGGTTCTTCATCCAAAGAAAAGAGTACAAATGATTTAATTAATTTTTTGGAAAAATCGCAGAATACGAGTGTCAATCAGAATTCAACAGATCTTTCTTATAATGGCAGGGTAGTCGTCCTTTTTAAGGAGAAATACAAGGTTAGCATAAAAGAAAAACAGATTTCTGGTTTGTCACAGGAAGATCATAATAATTTACAAAATATTTTGGATAAATTTCATGTGAATTTAGATCGCCTTTTTAAAAGGCTTTCTGAAGAAGAATATGAAAAAGAAAGATTAAAATTAGAAAATCAATCCAAGAAAAAACTTCCAGATTTAAATTTATATTTTGAGATACTTGTACCTTACACCGATGCTGAAAAATTAGTGCAGGATCTTTCAGTGCTTCCTTTTATTGAATTGGCTCACATAGAAACAAAATCAATAGATCCTCAAGTAACGATGAATTATGAACCACAACAAGGATATTTAAATGCAGCACCCAATGGAATTAATGCCCATTATGCTTGGACAAGACCAGGAGGGAATGGGAGTGGAGTAAATATTATTGATATAGAGAATGGTTGGAATTTTGGGCACGAAGATTCCCCCCTGAATTCTAGTGCTTTGATTTATGGAACAAATGCTTTAGAGGAAAATAATAGGAGGCATGGTACAGCTGTTGTTGGAGAAATGTTAGCGAGAGTAAATGGGATAGGTGTTACAGGTATAGCAAATGGATCTGGCATAAGGGTGGTTTCGTGGTATTCTCCAATATCTGCTGCAGATGCAATAGATCATGCGCGTGCTGTTTTGTCTGCAGGAGACATTATTGTATTGGAAGGGCAAATACAAGGAACTCATGGCCCGTGTAATAATAGTTCTCAGGAAGGATGTGTTCCAGAAGAGTGGAGAGAAGAGAATTTTCACCAAATACAAATGGCAACTGCAGCTGGTATTATTGTGATTGAAGCGGCTGGTAATGGAAGTGAAAATTTAGATGATACGGCTCTGTACGGAGATGCATTTAGTCCTACAGGACGAAATATTGCTGGTACAATTTCACTTTCAGGCGCAGTGATTGTTGGAGCGGGACAACCCGGAGATCATCGAAGAGAAAGTTTTTCAAACTATGGAAGCCGTGTAAATTTACAAGGATGGGGTTCAGGTGTTGTAACAACAGGTTTTGATGGAAACTTGTTTGATCCTGGTGATATTAATAGGAGATATACGAACCGTTTCAACGGTACCTCCTCCGCCTCCCCGATAGTAGCAGGAGCTTTTGCTTCAGTGCGCGGGATGAGTGAAGCAAATGGTCATCCTCTGGATGGTTCCGCCATTCTACGGATTCTTCAGGATACCGGAACTCCCCAACCTGCAATGGATACAGGTCATATTGGTCCTCTTCCCAATTTGCAGGCAGCGGCTTCACATGTTTTTGGCAATTCACCCCCCACCGCCAACGCCGGTCCCGATCAAAGCCGCGGGATTGGTGATACCGTCACCCTTGCTGGCAGCGGCACTGATCCGGATGGAAATCCACTTACTTATTCCTGGAGTCAGGTGGCAGGTGCGCCGGTGATTTTAAGTTCTACCACTTCTCAAAATCCAACTTTCACCATGCCGCTTTGTTTTAATGCGGGCACTACTTTTACTTTTGAACTCAGGGTGAGCGATCCTTCGGGTGCTTCGGCGAGTGATCGTGGAGAATGGGTATGACTCAATGCGTAACATTGTTTTTTTCACGGAGGCTGTTTTTTATAGCAATCAGCAGGGAATTGTAGTCGATAAGT
>CAYYEM010000034.1:0-18080 GCA_964470915.1 uncultured Pseudomonadota bacterium | reverse complement strand
ACTGGATAATCATAGCGAAAGCTGGACTGCAAAGTAACCGTAGAAATTCCAGGATAAGTAGAAATAAATTCATCGATCGTTTTTGGGCTTAAACCTCCGCGAAAACGGAGTGAACCTGCCCCAATCATTGGATGAACCTTGATTCCACTTTCTTTTTCAAAAATAAAATACTCAGACAAAGCCGCCTTCGCACTTAAAACTGCCGCCAAAAATCCTCCATCGAGAGCAGGATCACTTCGAGCGATAAAAGGCCTTAAATAGGATGGATTCCGTCCCGTCATTTTTTTTACAAAACGGCAATATTCTACTAATATCTTTCTACTCTTGAGCAAAGTGCCTGTTCCTTCGATCAAGGGAATAATTCTAAGATGTTGTGGTTCCAGCTTCTTCACTCCAAAAATACGGGCCTGAAAACGGTTGGTCTCCACAAATTTTTTCTGGAGAATCACCAGTTCACTTGAACTTTTTGTCATGGGATGAATCACTTCAAAAATAGGAGGAACATGCAATTTTAATTCTTCAGCAGAATAGGAAGCAGATAAAATCCCTGTAAAAGCTCGAGACAATCTTGCCTGACCTTCTTTGGCAATATTCGGCACACGAAATGTGAGGAACTTTTCCTTACCGAGAGGATGTTTTTTGAAATAATCATAGTAATGCAAATTAAGACGATCTACGACGGCTTCATCGACGAACTTTCCTTCCCAATCCCACATATATTCATCACAACCCAAATCCGCAAAAGATCGATAGCACTCTTCCACTTCTTGAGCGGCTGAAACAAAAGCATTTGAGCTCCAGTAAGGCGCAAAGGCATTATCCGGATGCTGTGTCGCTAAAGTAACAGGTATCTTTCTTCTACTTTTCATCATTTTTATACTTTATCCAAAGCTTATCACTTCTGCAACGAAGCTCTTGAATTAAAGAATAAAGAAAGAGATAATAAAGTGTTTATTCATGAAACAAGCGTGTCCGTTGTCAGGAGAAATTATGAAATACTTAATTTTGATCATTTGCTTATTACTGGCTCCGCCCCTTTCTGCAGGAGTAGACGATACTGCAGAACCCGAAATCGCGACTCCTGATACTGGCGCTACGGATAATATAGCCAAGCCCGACCTGGGAGCCACGAACAATGCAGCCCAAGCTGACTATGGTGCTACCAACAATGTAGCCACCCCTGATACTGGCGCTACCGACAACACTGCAAAAGCTGATACCGCCATGACTGTTGACACCGGGGCCACAGACAATACCGCAAAAGCTGACACCGCCATGACAAACCACCAGGACATCAATCTCTTTCCAGCCCCTCATGCCATCTTACAAAATTAAAATCGGTTTTACTGGTAACTGGTCAGTATTCCTGGAGTGAGCGCAATCTGAGCCGAATATATCGATATTGAAACAAATGAATCTTTCGATTTATTAAAAAATATTATTCCTTACGGCGAATCTTGCGATCACGGAAAGAATGCTGACCCGTTACTTTTACTGTAAGGAAGTTTTACAAGGTTCTACTTTGTGATTAGCAAACATATCTGCGTAAAGCCAATTAATGCGTTTCAGACAAGCCAAAGAATTGCTGGTATTGTTAAAAAAACAAAGACTTAAAAAACCATCAATCGCTGCTTTATTTTCAGATTTACATTCACTGGGAGCTTCAGCACCACACTCCTCTTCGTACACACGAATTGTTTCACACATCACTCCCAATTGGCGGCTTTCGAGATTGGCTTGAGCATAAGTAGAATAGGCCCCTACACAAAGAAGCAGTAACAACAATATACCTAGATATATTTTTTTCATGCCTTCTATACAGAGCAAAGCAGATGCCAAAAAAAGCGACTTTTCAAAAATAGACAAAAATTGACTTCTTTTAACAATTTTTCAGATAATCAGGCTAAATCTGTCAAAAAACCTACGGGGGGTGGGTAAAAAATGAAGCATTCGGCCACAGTCAAAACAGCTCTTTTGATACTCATATTTTCTTTTTCCTTCATCGCTCAAAACTGTGCTTGGGGAATTTCTGCACAGGAAAAATTTATTCAAGGAGAATGGGAAGGGCGTGAAGAAGGAACACAAGCCCCCCCGCCTGATATGAAAGGACCTACTTTAGGAATTTATGTAAATTGGAAATTCAATAAGGGAAACTTTAACTTTGTAGGCTACCCTCCTTTAAAACAAGAAGGTAAGTATCGTGTATTAAAAGAAACACCCGATTCTATTACTCTAGAATTTTATGATCAGAAGGGAAATTGGGGCAGCGAGAAAAGCCAAAGAACATTTTTTATCAATCGATCAAAAGATGAACTCAAAGAAAAATTTCTAATGAATAGAAAAAAACCTTAGGTCCTGGAAAATAAAAAACGTTTTAGAACACCAAACACAATAGGAAGAACCGAAACCCCTACAACTATCATCACAATAAAATGAATTTTTTCACCGAGGGGACTTTTGCCAAGATAAAAACCTATGAAAGTCATCGAAATCACCCAAGATACACCCCCAATTATATTAAAACCCACAAATTTCCGATAATCCATGTCTGCAACACCCGCAATAAAGGGCACAAAAGTTCTAAGGATGGGGACAAAACGAGCGAGGATAATCGCTTTCCCTCCATGCTTTTCATAAAACTGATGGGCTTCCATCACATATTTTTTTTTAAAAAATCGATTATCAGGTTTATCAAAAATTTTACGACCTGTTTTACGTCCCAACCAAAAACCTACTTGGTCTCCCACTACTGCTGCAATAATCAAAGCGATATTCAAGGTGTAAATATTTAAAAGTGGTTGGTCCCCTACAATCCCTCGAGAGGCCAAAAAACCAGACGTCACTAGCAAGGAATCCCCCGGCAGAAAAAATCCGACCAGCAAACCTGTTTCAGCAAATACAATGGCAATCAACACCCATAAACCACCGGTAGCAATAATTTGCTCAATACCCTGAGTGCTGTGAAGAGTTTGGATGAATTCGAGAATGGATTGCATTGTGTTTCCCCCCTCCTTAGAGAAGGAGGGGGTCAGGGAGCGGTCTGACAATTTCAAGACCTCACCCTAACCCTCTCCTTTGTAAGGAGAGGGAACTATTAATCTCTCTTTAACTTTTTATATTTAATTCGATGAATTTTTTCTGCTTCCGCACCTAAGCGACGTTTTTTATCTGCTTCATATTCCGAAAAATTTCCATCGAACCAAACGACTTGACTGTCACCTTCAAAGGCAAGCATGTGAGTCGCGATACGATCTAAAAACCAGCGATCATGACTGATTACCACCGCGCAGCCCACAAAATTCACTAGCGCTTCTTCCAGTGCACGAAGTGTATTTACATCCAAATCATTGGTGGGTTCGTCGAGCAAAAGCACGTTTCCACCTTCTTTAAGAGTACAGGCTAAATGCACCCGATTTCTCTCTCCACCTGAAAGCACTGCAATTTGTTTTTGCTGATCCTGACCACTAAAAGCAAAGCGTGCCACATAAGCCCGAGAATTTACTTCTTTGCTACCCAACATCATTAAATCATTTCCACCTGATACCACTTCCCACACGCTACGCTTCTCATCTGCCTTGAAACGATTTTGATCCACGTAGGCAAGCTTCACCGTATCACCCACCGTAAAAGTTCCACTATCAGGTTTTTCTAAACCCATGATCATTTTAAAAAGAGTCGTTTTACCAGCTCCGTTCGGACCAATCACCCCAACGATACCCCCTTGAGGAAGTGAAAAACTTAAATTTTCAAACAGCAGTTTATCGCCATAAGCTTTTGAAACTTTATCGGCCACAATCACTTTCTCACCCAAACGAGGTCCGG
The DNA here is from genome assembly GCA_964470915.1 of uncultured Pseudomonadota bacterium. Taxonomy (GTDB): domain Bacteria; phylum UBA10199; class UBA10199; order JADFYH01; family JADFYH01; genus CAYPXN01. Next base: position 14,258 of record CAYYEM010000034.1, on the reverse strand, counting down.
GCGGAATATAGATTTCAATCTCATCCATTTTTTGCTGATTATCTTGTTTAAGAAGAGTTTCGTAATTCGTGATACGCGCTTTTGATTTTGCACGACGCGCTGAGGGTGTTTGACGAATCCATTCAAGTTCGCGTTCCAAAGTTTTCATTCGTTTTTGATCGGATTTTTCTTCCTGACGAAGTCGCTCATCTTTTTGCTGCAACCACGAAGAATAATTTCCCTTCCAAGGAATTCCGTAACCACGATCCAACTCCAAAATCCAACCTGCGACATTATCTAAAAAATAACGATCATGGGTAACAGCAATGACTGTACCTTTGTATTGTTGAAGATGGCGTTCCAACCAAAATACCGATTCTGCATCCAAATGGTTGGTAGGCTCATCGAGCAAAAGAATATCGGGCTCACGCAGAAGAAGTCGACACAAAGCAACCCGACGCTTTTCACCTCCGGATAGATTTTCTATTTTTGCATCATCCGGTGGACAACGAAGCGCATCCATTGCTAATTCCAGGCGACTATCCAGTTCCCAAGCATTGCTTTGATCGAGTTTTTCCTGAACCACTGCTTGACGATCTAGAAGCTTTGTCATTTCGTCATCATTCATGGGTTCTGCAAACTTGTTATTAATTTGTTCAAATTCTTTGAGGAGATCGACAATTTCCTGTACCCCTTCGGATACACATTCTTTCACAGTTTTATTTAGATCGAGTTGGGGCTCTTGCTCTAAAAATCCAACTGAATAACCCTTGGAAATACTAAGCTCACCCTGGTAGCCTTGATCTGTGCCTGCAATAATTCGAAGCAAGCTACTTTTCCCTGCTCCATTCAAACCCAGCACACCAATTTTGGCGCCATAATAAAAGGAAAGAGAAATATCCTTAAGAACCACTTTGTTCGGGGGGTGCACTCGACTGACTTTGTGCATGGAAAAAATAATCTTTTGCGCGTCTTCGGCCATACATATCTCCTTCTTCAATGAAGGAGGCTGTCCTACTCCGTTCACAAATCAATGTCACGCAAAAGTAGGAACAAGAATCCTATGCTGATTCTTTTAAAGCCTGTTTTACAAAGCCGCGCAAGGACTCGGCATGCAGAGCACTGTTCAAAACTTGAACACTCTTGATATCTGCCACATTAATTCTCTTATCTTCCGATAAAATAAGTAGAACATTTGAAAGTAATTGTCTTGTTTTGGAGCCATACTTTCCGTCCACACCCGTCGCACCCAATAAACTCAAAGCCAGTTTTTTGGCATTCTCTGGACTCATGCCCTGATCAATAAAGTGTTGTGTCTGAATTTGCACACAAGATTCCTGAAGAGAAATCATTTCTGCTTTGGAAAGTTTCCGTAAATCTTTTTCAAAACGCTGCGCAGGAGCAGAAGTCTGAGGAATCTTTCCTTTTAATACCATTGGCTCTGATATACGAACTGTGCGATCTTTATTTTCAGACTTTACTTCCTCGTGAGCTACAAGATCAGGAGCTTCTACAGGAGATACCTGAGGATTTTCTGGAATATTGCGAATACTCTCAGGCAATAAATTTTCAGCTTTTGCTAATGTCATCGGAGTGATTTTAGAATATTTCACGGCATATTGAAGGCTCAGAGCCAATCGAGCTGCTTCTGACATCGTTCTACCAGCATCCAGCATTTCAAGAGCTCCTTTACTAAACAAAATGGCCTCTTCAGGACTTTGATGATTCAATTTCAGAATTTTTTGGCTATAAGCTGATAGCTCTGCAAATCTGGGATGATTTTGCACCCATTTTGTATCAGATAATAAACGACCTGTTTGTTGCCAACAAACTTCCACGCCATAATGATCAATATTTCCAGGTATTACATTCCCTTCTTTATCTGTAACACCTGATGATAAATGTGGAAGGGCTGAGATACATTCCTGGAAAAAATGCGTTTCTTTTATATGTTGTGGTACAAATGAACTGACCTCTTTAAGTGAGTGTCCCATAAATGATGTTCCTTTCTTCTTATAATAGTAATTACACAAAGCATGCCAAGAATCAGAATCCTGAAAAATTAAACAATTTCATACGCTTGATTTTTAAAGTTCAAAGAGCTGTTAAATGACAGGAGAGGCCTTGATTCCCTTAAGTGGATTGTTTTGGAACACTTTTAATGAGCTTGATAGATCCCTAAAAATTGTCTAAGGGAAAACCCCTTATGAAAGACAAGCTCCATCAGGCCGATCATGATTTCGTGGATAAAATCAGCCCTTTCTTTTTTCTACTCGAAAAATATTTTCGTTATGAGGTAAGGGGTTTAAAAAATATCCCTAGAAAAAAATGCCTCATTGTCATGAACCATGGCATCATTCCCTATCATGGTTTTTTACTCGCCAAAAAAATGGTAGACGATTTGAAAATTTATCCAAGAGGTCTGGGAGCAAAATTTCTTTTTCAAATTCCTGGAGTTCGAGAATTTTTTGTCAAAGGGGGGGCTGTGAATGCCAATCCTCGTAATGCAGAAATTCTCTTGCGAGAAAACAATGTGGTCATGCTCGCTCCCGGTGGAATATACGAAGCACTGATTGCTAAATCAGGATTAAAGCGTATTCCCTGGGAAAGACGCAAAGGCTTTGTACGCATCGCTATCAAAACAAAAACACCCATTGTCCCAACTTACTGCAACGGAATTAATGCGGTTTATTACAATTCCTACTTGTTTTTAAAACCCCGAATTAAAATTTTGGAAAAAACCCGTTTCAGCCTACCCTTCTTTTTTGGTTTGGGTTTTTTTCCACTTCCGGTAAAGCTCATACACAAAATTGGAAAACCCATTTTTATCAAAAAGAAAAAAGGGGAAACTCACGAACAATATGTGGACCGCTTTCATCGGGAAGTGATCCGCGCAGAAGCAAAACTGGCAAAAGCAAAAGAATAATCAGGAGATTTTATGTCACAAAAACTTGAAAACGTCAGTGTAGATTTAAAAGCCAATATCTATTTTGAAGGCAAAGTAGTGAGTCATTCTGTTTATGACTCTCAAGGTAACAAGAAAACTCTCGGACTGATTTATCCAGGAGCTTATACTTTCAACACCGCTGCCCCTGAACGCATGCATATCACTTCAGGCTCCTGCCAAGTAAAAGTTGCTGGCGATCAGAACTGGACTTCTTACCATGCTGGCCAAGAATTCAGGGTGCCAGGCAGTTCTTCTTTTGAAATTTTAGTCAAAGAAGGAATCGCAGAATATCTCTGCATTTTTGAGTAAATTCATGAATATCCAAACCTGGTTCGCCCAAGAACTTCCCGGCATCAGTGCCCAACAAGCAGATGCTGTCCTCAAACTCCATACAGAAGGCGCTACGCTTCCTTTCATTGCCCGATATCGAAAAGAGCAAACAGGTAATTTAGATGAGGTGGCGATTCAAAAAGTGATCGATGCTTCTGAAAAATGGGAAAGCATTCTCAAACGTCAGAAATTTATTGCCGAAGAAATTGAAAAACAGCAAAAGCTCACCCCAGAACTAAAAGAAAAAATTCTTTCTACGTTTGTTTTGGAAACACTTGAAGACATTTATCTTCCCTACAAACAGAAAAGAAAAACCAAAGCAAGCATCGCCAAAGAAGCAGGCTTGGAGCCTCTCGCCCAATGGATTTGGGATCTTGGTCATGGTTTATCAAACTCAGATCAAACTTTGGAAAAAGTTGCAGCCACCTTTGTTAATGAAGAAAAGAAAATAAAAGATATCGCTGCAGCTTTACAAGGTGCTCAAGATATTTTGGTAGAAAAACTCGCAGAAACCCAAGAATTAAGACAATTCGTCAGAGAACAAACTTTCAAAAATGCTGCGTTAAGATCCACCAAAGGCAGCAAAGCAAAACCCAACAGCAAATTTGAAAATTATTTTTCTTTTAATGAATCCATTGCAAATTTACTCCACTCTCAAAACTCTCACCGCTATCTCGCCATGCGAAGAGGATGGATGGAAGAAGAGCTGAGTCTTAGCATCGGCGGCAAACCCGACCCTCAAGGGGGAGACAGTGGTTTTGAAGATTTACTGATTAAAAAATTTGAAGCGGCTGCTTGCAGCAATATAAAAGCTCAAGGTGCTGAAATACTTTTAAAGGCAGCAAGACTTGCTCTCAAAGGCTATGTTCAAACCAGCATTGAAACAGAAGTTCATAAAAATTTAAAAGAAGTAGCAGATGAGGCTGCTATCAAAGTATTTGCTGAAAATGTCAGAAAACTTCTTCTTGCCTCTCCCTACGGCCCCAAATCAGTTTTAGGAGTGGATCCTGGCATACGCACCGGTTGCAAACTGGCTGTAGTAGATGACTCTGGAAAATATATCGGAAGCACAGTGATGCATTTGCAAAGCGATAGCGAAAAAAAAGTGGCACAAAAAGGATTAGAACAACTGATCAAAAAAGCAAATATTCGAGCGATTGCGGTAGGCAATGGAACTGCTGGTCGCGAAACGGAAACATTTATTCGCAGCGCGCTCAAAGAAGTAGGACTTGCTCAGATACCCGTCGTGATGGTGAATGAATCAGGGGCTAGTGTCTATAGCGCCAGCGAAGTCGCCCGTTTAGAGTTCCCGGATTTAGATCTGACTGTTCGTGGAGCCATTTCGATTGCGCGAAGATTACAAGATCCTCTGGCTGAACTCGTGAAGATTGATCCTAAAAGCATTGGTGTGGGACAGTATCAACACGATGTAGGTGAACATGCTTTGAAAAAAAGTTTGGATTTGGTGGTCGATACTTGTGTAAATCAGGTGGGTGTTAATCTCAATACTTCTTCAGAACATTTACTCTCACATGTATCTGGCATTGGTCCCGGCCTTGCCAAATCGATCGTGGATTATCGAAACAAAAAAGGCTTATTTAAATCTCGTGAAGAACTTTTGGAAGTGCCCCGTTTTTCAAAGAAAACTTTTGAACAGGCCGCCGGTTTTATCCGTGTGCCAGAATCCGAGAATCCTCTCGATAATACAGGCGTACATCCCGAACGCTATCCTCTTCTTGAATCTCTTGCCCATCGCTTGGGAAAATCTGTCAAAGAACTCATGGGATCTGGAATTGATTGGATTAAAAAGGATGCTCAATTCAAAAAAGAAGTGGATGCATTTACCTATGCCGATATTTTGAAAGAGCTTGAAAAACCAGGACGCGACCCAAGAGATCCTTTTGTGACTTTTCATTACCGCGACGATATTATGGAAGTAAAAGATTTAAAGCCGGACATGCTTTGTCCTGGAATCGTCACCAACGTCACCAACTTTGGCGCTTTTGTAGATATTGGAGTCCATCAAGATGGTCTGGTTCACATTTCTCAACTCGCTGATAAATTTGTAAAAGATCCTCGAGAAGTAGTAAGCCCTGGCGATCACGTTCAAGTCCGCGTAATGGAAATCAATCTTGAGAAAAATCAAATTGCACTCAGCATGAAGAGTGAAAAATCACCTTCTACAAATCGACCTTCTCAAGGACCTCGTCCAGAAAATCGACCCACACATTCTCAATCATCAAAAGCTCCCCCACCCAAGACGGGTGCTTTTAATAATCCTTTTGGTGGATTGGCCAATTTTAAGGTAGGGAAATGATATTTCAATGTTCCCCTCACCCCAACCCTCTCCCTCAAGGGGAGAGGGTGAAACAGAAGATCTTTCGCCCCTTGAGGGAGAAGGTGCCCGTAGGGTGGATGAGGGGAGAATTCAATTTATGTCACAAAATTTAAAATCTGAAATTGAACGTCGCAGAACATTTGCCATCATCTCGCATCCCGATGCGGGTAAAACTACCATCACAGAAAAATTACTTTTGTTTGGAAATGCCATTCATATGGCGGGCATGGTGAAAGCAAAACGCTCTACTCACTTCGCCAGATCGGACTGGATGGAAATTGAAAAGCAGCGCGGGATTTCTGTTTCCTCTTCCGTGATGCAATTTCGTTATGCCAATCTGGAATTCAATCTTCTCGATACTCCGGGTCACCAAGACTTTAGCGAAGATACATATCGAGTTCTCACAGCCGTTGATAGCGCCATGATGGTCATCGATTCTTCGAAAGGAATTGAAACCCAAACTAAAAAGCTTTTTCAGGTTTGCCGCGATCGTAATCTTCCCATCATTACTTTCATGAACAAAATGGATTTAGCAGGACGGGATCCTTTCGAACTGATCGATGAAGTGGAAAAAGTGTTGCAGCTCCCCTGCTTCACGATGACCTGGCCCGTAGGTCAGGGAGATCGTTTTAAGGGAGTTTATGATCTCATTGAAAAAAAGATGAGAATTTTTGATCCAAATCAAAGAACCTTAAACTTCAAACAAGAAGTATTTTCAGATTTAAATGATCCCGCTTTGGAAAAAAAAATAGGGAAAGAACTGTTAGAAAAACTCAAAGAAGATCTCGAACTTTTAAGCGGTGCTGGACATGATTTTGACGTGGAAGCTTTTTTAGCTGGGAATATCACACCTGTTTTTTTTGGATCCGCCATCAATAATTTTGGCGTACAAGAATTACTGGAAGCTTTCATCAAATATGCCCCTTCGCCCCGCCCTCGTCCTGCTGAAACTCGGGAAGTGAATCCAAATGAAGAAAGATTTACCGGCCTTATTTTTAAAATTCAGGCCAATATGGATCCAAAACACCGTGACCGTTGTGCTTTTATTCGAATTTGTTCAGGTAAATTTCTTCCAGGCATGACTTTATATAATGCACGTGAAGGAAAAAATTTTCGCATCAACCATGCTATTCAATTTATGTCGCAAGAACGCAAAGGAGTGGAAGAAGCCTTTGCAGGAGATATTATCGGAGTACATGATCGTGGAAATTTGATGATTGGCGATACCCTTACCGAAGGTGAAGATTTAAAATTTACCGGGATCCCACAATTTTCTCCGGATTTATTTTGTCGTGTTGAACTCAAAAATCCCATTAAGAACAAACAACTTCAAAAAGGCATCGAGCAACTTGCGGAAGAAGGTAGCTCTCAAGTGTTCCGAAAAAAACACAACACTGAAACCATTATCGGAGTCGTCGGACAATTACAGCTCGAAGTTGTGAAGTTTCGCCTCTTACACGAATACGGCGCAGAAGCCGTCTTCAACACTCTCCCCTACACCGTTTCACGCTGGTTTGATTGCGAGAACAGAAAAGAAATGGAAAACTTCATCAGCTACTATCAAGCCCACGTAGTTTACGACGTGCGAGGATACCCGATGATTCTCTTCAAAACCGATTGGGAAAAAGATTACATCGAAGGCAAAAATCCGAAGATGAAATTTTTCTCGAGCTTGCTTGCTTATCATCAGTCGGTAAAATCATAAAATAGCTACTTCCCCATGCATATTCTTGATTTTGAACCCCATGATAATGAGCAAAATTCCAAAAGCGGTAGCGTAAGCTCCGATGAGAATTGTGATCGATAAAGCAGCGCCTATTGGATTCCAGAACATTAAAATACCTACGAGGATTGAAAAAATTCCTCCTAAACCCAAAGTGTATTTTCCAATTTTTCCCCAAGGACCTGTAAAGGCTGCGGCAATTTCAAAAATGCCTGTGACTAAAGCCCAAGCACCGATCAAGATAGTTAAAAGGAGAAGCATGGAGGCAGGTGACACAAAAGCATAAATCCCCACAAATACTCCGCAAACTCCATCGAGTAACATCAACCACCATTTTTCATGATGCACCGCTGCACGATAAGAGGAAACAATACTGAAGATTCCATCCAGAAAAACATAAATTCCAAACCACAACACCAGCACTTCCATCGTAAGTCCAGGCCAAGCCAATGCCAAAAATCCAAAGACCATTGCAATCACTCCACGAAGTGCAATCACCCACCAATATTTATCCAAATGAATCTTTTCCATAAAATGCTCCCTTTTTTTAAAAAAATGCGTTAGTGTAAAACCCAACTTGGTTAACTGATCGGTGTTCCTCCAGTGAATACAATCAGAGCCAAATCTATCGATAAAGTTTTTGCTTTCAAAAAAGGCTACAACAATATGAAAAAAGTTAAAATCATTACTTTGTTTTTGTTTTTATTTGCTTCTAGCTCTAGCTTTGCCCTTACTCCTCCCCTCTCTCCTGGAGAATTATTAGAAGATGCTGATTTAGTAATAGAAGGTGAAGTCACAGGAGAGGTTGCATGCATTGGCAAAACTCTCGAGAACAAATGTTTCAATCGCATCGATTATAAAACTGAAATCACTCCCAGTAAAATCATTAAGGGAAAAACTAAAAAGAAAAAAGCAATCGAGGTACATTTTTTTCATAACGATTATTCAAAATCGAAATGCACAGGAGATCAGGGCGCCTCTCTGCATCAGGGAGACATCGGCACTTTTTATTTGAAGAAAAGTGATAAAGGATATTACTACCCTTTCCACTGGACCGCTGTAGAAATCAAAACTTCAGGATCAGGCTCATGGCCTTCTTGCAAATAATTCTTTTTTTCTTTTTACTTTTCCCTTTCCCTCTGCAGGGACTCTCCGTCAAAGATGTACCCAATCCTAAAACAACCGCCAATGTGTTTGTGCAGGATTCTGCCGAAGTTCTCGATTCAGAAGTTTTTACAGCCATCAATCAAATCAGTGAAAAACTTGAAGCTAAATCAGACATCGAAATGGCGGTAGTCACCGTCGAGAATCTGGATGGACTTACCATAGAAGACTTCGCTGAGCAGCTCTTTAACCGTTGGAAAATCGGAAAAAAAACTCAAGACAACGGCGTACTCCTGCTCTTTGCACTCAACGATCGAAAAGTGCGAATTGAAGTTGGCTATGGACTGGAGAGCATACTCACTGATGCCAAATCCAAAAAAATCATCGAAGAAAAAGGCATTCCATTCTTTAAAGAAAAAAAATATGGCCAAGGACTTTATGAAATGAGTTTTGCCATCGCAAATTTCTTAACAAAGTCGATGAATATCAATCTAGATTTACAAGCTCTTGAATCTCTCCCTGAAAAAGAAATCCTCGAAACTGTTAATTCCAGGTCAAACTTAACCATGGCTTCCTTTCAAAACTTTTCTAAAAAAATATACGCCCGTGTATTTTTTGTCATGATAGGAATCAGCCTGCTATTTTCTCCTTTTATTTATGTGATAGTCAGGCAAACCCCTTCTCTCGCAGGAAAGAAAAAATATTTTGCCAGATTTAGCATTGTTTACGTCGCCTCCAGCTTTCTCGCAGGCTTCCTGCTATTCATTTATTCAATCTTTCTCTTAAGCAGTCATGAAAGCTCAGGGTGGGATGTGTTAGGCAGTCTTTCAGCTCCTATTCTAGGTGGATTTTTAGGAGCTGTACTCTTTGGTCGGGTCAGTAAGACTATTCAAAGACAGATCGATCGTTACCGATTAAAATGCCCGGCTTGTGGAAACCCAATGAACATCATTGGTGAAAGTACAGATGACAAATTTCTGATCCCCGAAGAAATTGCAGAAGAAAATGCGGGCGGAATGGATTATGAATTCTGGTCTTGCAACCAGTGTCATCAGCAAACTTCTTTCAAGGTAAAGCTGGGAGGCGCCAAGCATTGCAAACGATGCCAGCGACGTAGCCTTAAGATCACAAGGAAAACGATCCAATCTCCAACTACTTTGAGTAGTGGCTTAGCGATCGATACTTATCAGTGTTATAATAAAAAATGCCAATTCTTCGAAGAAAAACAAGTCGTGTTAGCCAAGCTCGCCTCTTCCTCTTCAAGCGGATCAGGCTCCGGATCAAGCGGAGGCTCTTCATTTGGGGGAGGCTCCTCAGGTGGTGGAGGCGCTTCGGGGAGTTGGTAAGGTAAAAAATACTATTTCTTTTGATCACGCTCTTTTTTCAGAGCCTGCAATATTTGCATCAAGTTTTCATTTCCTGGCACATCGTGATCATAATGAAAATTTACAAACTGACAAGCAGTAGCACTACAAGCAACTTCTGCCTTTAAGTCAGGTTTCTTCTTTTTTTTTCCATTCCAGAGACCATAAACATCCACCCAATAATTATTTCCCTTCAGCAGGGCTTTTCCAACTTGATATTTTTGGGCGAAATCCTGAGCATTCAAGAAAGGATCAAAATCCAAACCCACCAACTCGTCAGGAACTTTAGCTTGCGCATCACTATCGGCCTTCAAAGCTTTATAGAGTTCCGGAACCAAAATCTCTTTTTTATATTTCAACACATCATCCGTATTTCTATTTTTGTCTTTTTGCACATACCAGTCATAAAAAGATTTTGTAAAAGTTTCTGCCTGAGCAGGGCTTTGAGCCTGTGCCCAAGAAGAAAAGAAAATGAAAGCAATGGCAATAAAAATAGGTTTCATGAATAAGATTATGATAGAATTAAAAACATAAATCGAGGGAATTTTATGAAGACACATCGAAAAGCCGCGGTTGCAGGTTTTTTCTATCCTGCAAAAGCTACCGAATTAAATAAACAACTCGATTCTTTTTTTCCGGATACAAAAACCCCGCATAAAGCTTATGCGGTCATCGTTCCTCATGCAGGTTATATTTATTCGGGACAAACCGCAGCCGACGTTTTTTCTCAAATTAAAATCCCTCGAAAAATTTTTATTCTTTCTCCGAACCACACAGGAAATGGTGCTGCCATCTCCATCAATACTGAAGGCACTTGGGAAACACCTTTAGGAGAGGCAAAAATTGATTCAAAACTTGCAAAAGCTTTTGTCAAACATTGTCCTTGGGCTGAAGAAGATGAAGCTGCTCATCGCGAAGAACATTCCCTCGAAGTCCAATTGCCATTTCTTCAATATCTTCAGAAAGATTTTGAATTCGTTCCTCTTACCTTGACTCACCTCTCTTATGAAGATTGTTTGATTTTGGGAGAAGTGCTTGCTGAAACAATTCATGAGGCACAGGAAGAAGTGCTCATTATCGCTTCAAGCGATATGAATCATTACGAATCTCACGAAAGAACTTTAGAAAAAGATCAATATGCTATCGATCCGATTCTTCACATGGACCCGAAAGTGCTTTACGAACAAGTTCATGAGCACGAAGTCAGCATGTGTGGCATTATTCCAAGTACCATTACTCTTATTGCCTGCAAACTTCTGGGTGCTAAACAGGCGAAACTCATCACTCATACCACGAGCGGCCCGGTTTCGGGAGATTATGAACATGTAGTGGGCTATGCTTCTTTCATTATATCTTAAATAAATTTCCCCCTTGACCCATCCACACTTTCAGACGAAATAAGTAAAACTATGAATAAACCCCGTTTACGATTTGCGCCCTCACCTACTGGCCATCTCCATATTGGAGGAGCCCGAACTGCTCTCTACAACTGGCTTATCGCCCAAAAAACAGGAGGCGTATTCGTTTTACGCGTGGAAGATACTGATCGAGAACGCAGCACTCAAGAATATGTCGATTCGATCATGCAAGCCATGGAATGGTTGGGTTTAAATTGGCAAGAAGGTCCTTTTTTTCAAACCCAACGCATGGAAATTTATCGTGAGCATAAAGACAAACTTTTAAACGAAGGCAAAGCCTACCGTTGTTATTGTACGGCAGAAGAATTGGAAAATGCTCGCCAGCTCGCTATGAAGGAAGGGCGTAAGCCAAAATACAGCGGAAAATGTCGAAAACTCACAGCTGCAGATTGGGAAAAAGACACTCGTCCTTATTGCATTCGATTTAAGTCACCCGAAACAGGTTCTACAGTCGTCGAAGATCTCATCCGTGGAAAAATTGAATTCCAAAATACTGAAATGGACGACTTGATTATCTGGCGAACAGATGGAACTCCTACCTACAATTTTACGGTAGTAGTAGATGACGTCACCATGAATATCACCCATGTCATTCGTGGCGATGATCACCTAAACAACACCCCTCGGCAAATTCTTTTGTACCAAGCTTTTAACTACCCCACTCCCATTTTCGCACATGTGCCGATGATTTTGGGTGCCGATAAAGCCCGTCTTTCTAAACGTCATGGTGCCACTTCAGTGATTGCTTATCGCGATATGGGTTATTTGCCCGAAGCCTTACTCAATTATTTAGCACGGCTGGGCTGGTCCAGCGGCGATAAAGAAATTATTCCTCTCAAGGAAATGATTGAACTTTTTAATATTGAAGCGGTGGGAAAATCTCCGGGTGTTTTCAACCCTGAAAAACTGTTATGGCTGAATGGAATTTATATTCGCGAATCCAAAGCTGAAGATTTACTTTCTGAAGTCAAAAGAATTTTCCAACTTCGTGGAATCGAAATCAAAGATGATGCTAAACTTTTGAAAGCCGTGAAAGCCTCACAAGAAAAAGAAAAAACTTTGGCCGACATGGCAAACCTTGTCGAATTTGTTTTTGTGAATGAAATCACGCCCGATGAAGCCGCTCAAAAAATTCTTGCTCAACCTGAAAGCAAGCCCAGACTTCAAAAACTGAAAGAAGCCTTACAAACTCTGGATCATTTCGAACACGATAGTCTGAAGACACTTTTTGAAAAAGTGTTAGCAGATCTGGGAATCAAATTAAAGGAACTTGCCCAAGCCACTCGTGCAGCCCTCGTTGGCAAAAGCATTAGCCCCGGCATTTATGATATGCTCGAACTTTTAGGTAAAGAGAAAACCTTGGAACGTCTTTCCAAGTATACTTAAGATATGCCTTCCCTTCCCTTCAAGCCCGCTAAAATTTATATTGATCGAGATGTAGCAGAACTTTCTTATACCCAAAAAATCCTTCAAAAATTTTCTGGAATCGAAGTCGTGGAAATTGAAGATCGGAAAATACTCAAAAAACCAGTTGAAATGACCGGAGCCAAAAAAAACCTTCTCCTCACTCGCTTGAGAGCAGATCCTTTAAAAGAATTTCATGCGATGACTCAAAGCAGCCGCCGGCCTTACTTTGCCCTTAATTTGGTATCAAACTGCCACCTGGAATGCACTTACTGTATTTTGCAAAGTTTTCTAGCCAACAATCCTCTTATTACTGTTTATACTAACCTCGATGAGATTTTAGAAAGACTTCAACTACAGATCAAAGATTTACCTCCAGGAAGCATCATTGGAACCGGAAAAATCTCAGACTCACTCGCTCTGGAACCCCTCACTGAATTTCATCAGCATTTAATTCCCTTTTTTGCAAAGCAAGATAAAGTTCGTTTGGAACTTAAAACCAAAGCAGATTGCATTGATTCTCTGCTCGATCTTTCCCATGAAGGCAAAACAGTAATTTCATGGTCGATGAATCCTGAACAAGTCATTGAAAGAGAAGAATATAAAACAGCCTCTTTTAAAGAAAGACTTTCTGCTGCTAAAAAGGCGGCTGCCTCCAAATATCCTGTTGCGTTTCATTTTGATCCGATGATTGTGCACAAAAATTGGAAGGAAAATTATAAAAACTCTGTTCAAGAAATTTTTCGACATCTTCAGGCTGATCAAATCGCCTGGATTAGTCTAGGATTACTTCGTTTTCCTCATAAACAAATGAAGATCATGAAAAAACGTTTTCCTAAAAATGATCTTATTTTCAAACAGATGACTTCTAGCTCTTTGAGCTTTATGCATTATCCGGATGATTTGAGGGAAGAAATCCATCAATGGATGGAAGAAAACCTCTTCAACTGGATTGAAAAGGGAAAAGTTTACCGATGTATGGATTTTGACTGATCTTTATTTTGATTCTCTTCATCATCCCACACAATCTCTTTCATCATTTTAAAATCTCCCAACAAACTCCAGAGAGGATACTGAAAAGTGGCAGGTTTATTTTTTTCGAAAAAGAAATGCCCAATCCAGGCAAAAGCGTAACCCATGATGGGAGCAAGGCAAGCCCACCAAAATTTGCCGGCAATCAGCACAGCTCCCAAAAAAAGAAGAGACAAAAAAGTACCGTAGGCATGCAGAAGTCGACAAATTTTATTTTGATGTTGGGAAAGATAATATGGGTAAAATTCTTGAAAATTTTTGAATCGCTTGTTCTGCATTACTTTCCCTTCGATCGTTCGACTTGATAATCCATATGAATCCATAAAAGCCTAGAAAATCGAATCATAAATGGTTGTATCAAAAGTAAAATCAATAGTGGAATGCCAATAAACACACTGTAAGAATAACCCATCACCACTAAAATGAGAAAAACAGGCATCACGATAAAACCACTGAGAATATAATTTAAAAACCAGGACATCACAAAATAACCGGAACCTTTTTGCAAAAGAAAATCACAGTCAGGGCATTTCTCATTCATTGCCAGCCCACTACTAAAAACCTTCCCTCTTTCGCATTGAGGGCAAAGGTTTTGAAAAATTTTTGTACAAAAAGAAAG
>CAYYEM010000033.1:0-18825 GCA_964470915.1 uncultured Pseudomonadota bacterium | reverse complement strand
GCCTAGAGTTCAGCCTTCGATCTAGAAAATTCAACACGCGTGAAGCCCCCTTCATATTAGTGTCACAACACTATCGACAAAGGAGACAAAAAGTTGCTGGGGATTAAATCACGTAATTTGGATCTTTATTTTTTTCAAGGACTTCAAACTTATATTTCTCAAAACCTGGCTTACCCAGAAGACCTGCTGCAAATTTTTTCCCTAATTCTACTCCGGGCTGATCAAATGGATTCACGTTGAAAAGCTCGCCGGCGAAAGCAGTGGCTACTTCTAAAATATAAAATAACTGCCCCAAAGCATAAGCGTTACGATGTGGGATTAAAAATTTTGCAGTGGGGCGTTTTTGTTGTTGGAGAGAAGTTTCCGTCGCTAAGGCTTCCATTTGCACGACTTTGCCCAAGGTCTGCCCCGACAAATAACCCATGTCCTGCGGAAAATTTGCATGAGTGGGAATGGTTAATAGAGTTTCATAATTTTCAAGCATCAAAAATAAAATAAATTTATCTGCAGGGCCTTCCATGTAAAGTTGCAATTGAGAATGTTGATCTCGCGGGCCACACGCTGCTACAGGTGTGGAGCCCGTATGAACTTCTTCGCCTTTGAGTGAAAAACGCTTTCCAATACTTTCGGCCCAGAGTTGAGAATACCACTCCGAGAAAGGAAACAACATTTGACTATAAGGCATCATCACCACAATATTTTTCTTTTTCTGAAATAAAAGATATTGAATCGCTGCCAACATGTAAGCAGGGTTCATCCAAATGTTCGATTGATTAATTCGTGCATCCGCGCGTTTGGCTCCCGCGAGCAAATCATTTAAATGAATCCCGCCCATGGCTGCTGGAAATAATCCCACAGGCGACAAAAGAGAATATCTTCCCCCTACTCCTGAAGCAATCGCGAGAGAAGCAAAAGATTCTTGATTCACCATTTCTCGAAGTAATCCTTTTTCAGGATCAGTGGTCAGAATGACATGTTCTTTCCAGGACGCACCGCAAAACTCTTCTAATCGTTTTTTTACGATCATCCATTGCGACATCGTCTCAATGGTATTCCCAGATTTGCTAATCACATTAAATAGCGTTTTCTTTAAATCAAGCGACTGCAACAGAAGCTGAAAAGAATCAGGATCAATATCATCACAAACAAATACTTTCGCCGAGGGAGAAGAATTTTGAAAATTCAGAAAAGGTTGATAAGGGCCCTTCAATGCCGTAAGAATTGCTTTCGCACCCAAAGCAGAGCCACCAATTCCAAGCACCACTAAATTTTCAAATTTTTGCAGATATTTTTTAGAGAGAGCCTCAATTTCCTGCACTTTTTCTTCTTCATAGGGCAAATGCATGAAAGGCAGGTGTCCCATTTCTTTCATCGCATGGAAAGCCTTATGGATTTTATCAATTTGGGGCTGAAGAGCCTGAATTTCTTCAGACTTGATTCCTTCTGAATCAATCACAGTACTCATCACCCCATTAAAATCAAAACGAACATCACTATGAGTCATATCTTTGAAGTTTAGAATAAACTAGATTTAAAAGGCAAACTCATTGTGCAAGGCCTCTGCCTGATACAAAAATCGAAGCAGAGGGTTGTGTAGGATCATTCGTTGCGAATGTAATATAAGATGAGTAATTTTGTGCAAAATAAGGATTAAAAGTAATGCGCAAATTCCGAGCTTCACCCGGTGGGATGACAAAATTTTGATCTGAAACTTGAAAGACGCTATTCATACTTTGAATATTTTGAATTCTTAATGGCCGATTACCGGTATTGCTAATTAATACAAACTGACTACGTTGTGTATAAACATTCACATCTCCAAAACTCAGATAAGATCTATAAGGTGCTAATTGGGCTGAAGCTCTTTGCTGAAGAGGTAAAACTTCCCCTTGCTTTGCTAAGAGAAAATCTTCTCCATTTGAATTTAAAAAATTTATTTTCACATTTCCCATAAAATACCATATCTCTTATATTGAACTTAAACCAAGCCATGAGATTTATTCAATGCTGTTTTTTAAAAAATATATTCTCTTCTCTTTCTTACTTTTGTTGCCAACATCCCTACTTTTTGCTTGGAATGAAGATTTTACTGCGACCCTGCCTAGCACTCATCGGGCAGTCTGCATCCCTGAGCTATCGAATTTATGGAAAGGCAAACCCGTCAAGATTCGTAGCATTACGGCAGATGAAGCTTGTCAACCAGGCGAAGCTCGCTATCGCTGGGTGATTGGTAAAGAACCTAAAAACTCGATGGCATTGTTAGTACTCAAAGCAATTCAAAAGGCCTATCCACCATGGGTACCCTCTTGGCCTTCTCATGAAAATACTTCGGGACCTCGAGTGTGGCATTTTACCTGCGTAGGAGATGTGGAAAAAGAACTCCTTGGAACCAAAATGAAAAGTTTTACTTTTAAGGGAGAAATTACAGCACCTAGCCAATATCAAAGTTGTGAATCAGCCTATATGATGGCTCAAGGAGCTTGCAAAGAACAACTCGGAGGAAATGATCTTTACGAACAGTGCTCAGGAGGCACAAATTACTTACTAGAACTGCCATGAAAATTTTAACACTATTCATATTTTTGTTTTTATTTTTAAGTTCTTTTCCCCTCAGAGCTAATGAAAAAGTTCTTGTTTGCTTTCCCATGGTCGATCCTACTTATCGTGACCTTGAATTTCAAATCAAACCCAGCCAAGGCACTTGTGGAAAAGATGAAAAAATTTATGAAGTAAAAAGAGAGGGCAATGGGGTTATTTTATTTTTTCCCTATGATGCAAGCCCGACTACACAGCCAAGCCCTACAGGCATTCCAACAAGTTCTAAAATGGGCAAATCAATCTTTTAATTTTTTTTTAAGATCCCGTTGACAGATGTGCAAGGAAAAGGTGAAAAGTATTAAAAAAAGGAGATATTATGAGCGAAGCTTATATCATCGATGCCGTCCGTACACCTCGAGGAAAACGAAAAGGTTCATTTTCATTACTCCACCCTATTGATTTAGCTGTTCAACCCCTTCTGGGTCTTGCGCAAAGAAACAAGTTTGATCCCAAAGAAGTTTCCGATGTGATCTATGGCTGTGTTTCCCAACGGGGTGAACAAGATAACGTCATTGCACGCGAAGCTGTATTAGCATCCGGCTGGCCACTCGATGTTGCAGGTGTCACCGTCAATCGCTTCTGCGGTTCCGGACTTAGCGCAGTCAATATGGCTGCCGACTCGATTATGGCAGGTCAAGAAGATCTCATGATTGGTGGCGGTGTAGAACACATGACCCGCGTCCCTATGGAAATTAATTTTGACATGGCAGGCTCACTTCTCGCACAAAAATGGCCGAATTTAATTCCTCAAGGATTGTCCGCTGAAATGATTGCTGAAAAATATGGATTTACTCGTCGTCAATTAGATGAATTTGCTGCACGTTCTCAAGCTCTTGCTGCCAAAGCCTGGGAAGAAAAACGATTTGATAAAAGTATTATTCCCGTAAAAAGTAAAAATGCAGAAGGACAGGAAATAACTGTGACTCGCGATGAGCATCTCAGACCTGGCACTACTGCCGATACCTTGGCAGCCCTAAAACCTTCATTCAAAGAAAATGGAACGATTCATGCCGGAAATTCGAGCGGAATTGTCGATGGTTCTGCCGCGGTTCTCTTATCATCTCTCAAAAAGGCAAAAGAACTTGGCTTGAAAGCTCGGGCAAAGATTTCAATGACCTCTATTGCTGGTTCTGATCCAATTATTATGTTATTAGGTCCGATTCCAGCCGTTCAAAAAGCTTTAAAAAAAGCAAATCTTAAAGTGGATGACATTGATTTGTGGGAAATCAACGAAGCTTTTGCTCCAGTCCCTTTAGCCGTCGCTCAAGAATTAAAAATCAATCTCGATAAAGTAAACGTAAACGGTGGAGCGATTGCACTCGGTCATCCTCTCGGTGCTACCGGAGCTATGTTGCTTGGAATGGCACTCGATGAACTCGAACGCCAAGACAAACGCCTAGCATGCATCACACTTTGTATTGGTCATGGAATGGGTGTTGCGACGATTATCGATCGTAAGATTTAATAATAAGCTGCTGCACGGGGTGGATTGACCGAAAGGTTCTTACACACTTCATCACATTGGGATTTTGCAAAATCACATTTTTGCAATGCCTCATTATTTTCCGCCCAAAAATTACAATCGTTCTGCTGAACGGAACATTGATTATAACATTCCTGCTGAGCCGATGGATGTAGCGCTACGTTTTCTTCTTTAATGTTATTTGGTATTTCAAACTGAATACTTTGATAAGCTGCAGGAATGGCAGTCTGCCCTTCTTTTTCGCCTGCAAATCCTAAAGATGAAAATGTTAAAAGGAATGAAAAGATGAATAGAAAAAAGGGCATTTTTTTATAAGTCATAACAATTCCGAATTTGGTGTGCGCCCTTAATATTGTTATCAGCAACCCCTCCCCTTAAAGTTGCGCTAAAGAGCCCAATTCTTTAAAGTTTTTAGACCTATATGCTGCCTTAAAATATTTCTTCATATTTTTAAGCAATAATCGTTTTAATCTTTCAACTTCTTCCACACTCTGCTCTTCATAAAGGCTCGTGATACTCCTTCCTCTTATTCCACAAGGCACAATGTGCCGATAATGTTCCAAGTTTGCATCTACGTTTAGGGCAAAGCCATGCATTGAAACTCCGCGATCAAAATGCAATCCAAGAGCAGCAATTTTTTTCTTTCCCACCCACACGCCAGGATATTCAGGATCCTGATGAGCCTTTAAACCTAAACCCGCAAGCGTTTGAATCAAAACCATTTCAATTTTTTCAACAAATTCTGGAATGCTTAACTTGAAAGATCGAATATCAAAAATAAAATAACCCACGATCTGACCCGGTCCATGGTAGGTAATCTTACCCCCCCGATTACTTTGGATAATTTCTATCCCTGCTTTTTTAATTTTTTCACGAGAACTTAAAAAATCTTCCTCGCAAGGTCTTTTACCCAAGGTAAAAACAGGAGGATGAGAGGTGAAAAGAAATACATCTGGAATTTTTTTAGCGATTCTTAAGGATCGAAGTTTTTTTTGAAGTTCAAAGGCTTCCGAATAAGAAGTGTTTCCTAAATCACAAAGCCAAATGACAGCTTTTTCTTTAGACACCCTGGGCCTTCCGTTGTTTAAGGTCTTCCTTAAAAATTGCCCAAGCTACCATAGTATAATGCAGGGCACTTGCAAAAGTCATGATGACTACCAAATAGAGCATCACGCTTTGCGAGCTGCGAATCAGATTTGACCAAGTAAGTTGTTGTGAAAAATGAGAAAACTCAAAACTCAATTTCAAAAAAGTAAAAAACAAAAAGCCTAACTGGAAAAAAGTGGTTAATTTAGAAAGATAAGTAGGTCGAATATAAAGCTTTTGACAACGCCATTTCAAAAACCAAACTCCTGAAACAATATAAAAATCACGTCCAATCACAAGTAACATCAACCAAAGCGGAATTTGTTGGCTATAAACCAAAAGAGCAAAACAAACCAACATCAAGGATTTATCAGCCAAAGGATCTAAAATCGCACCTAACTTAGTCCGTTGTTCCAAGGCACGAGCTAAAAATCCATCTAATAAATCGGAAAAACCCGCAAAAATAAGCAAATACAAGGCAATGGCATATTGACCCTGGAGATAGTAATAAGCAATCGCAGGAATGCATAATAAGCGTAATAGAGTAATATAATTGGCAATACCCATAATCTGACCCGCGTTCATCCTATCGGAGCAAACCGGAAGGGTCAATTTCAAGTTAGAAAATTCGAAAAAAATACTAAAAAATGTTAAGAATTGTTAGTGCAACCTCTCGCCTCAATAAAAGATGCTAAGATCTTAAAATATGACGCAATTTTACTCTATTATCCTCACGATAAGATTCATGTAAGACTTAAGGGCTTTGCCAATGTAGGGGGCAACACAAGCCTCAGTGAAGACAGGCTAGGAATCAAAAAGAAAGTTCGATAGAATAGAGAAAGTTATGGGAGATAATAAAAAAATTTCATCTGATGATTCAAGCCGATGGAAAAGTCAGTATATCAAATATCGTGAAATGGTCGAGGCCAGTAAAAATTTCTCTGAAAAGCTTGAAACTGCCTCTGCTAACACGAAGAGTAATAATACTACTAGTTCTGCCTCTGCCAACTCTAGTGCCTCTGAAAAATCAAAAAAAGAATTACCTGTTAAAAGTTCAAATAGCGAAAAAAGCGAAAAGTTAGATACTGCTTCAAAATCAAATCTTGAAAATACTGCTCCAACACCTATGACAACGACAATTCCAGATGATGATTTGCCCAATGCAGAACTTTCTCCCAAGATGACTCAATTCATGCCCAATATTAAATCTGCCGCACAAAAATACAATCTCCCTCCTGAACTCATTGCGGGTATTATTTGGCAAGAATCTCGTGCAAACCCCAAAGCAGTCTCCCATTGTGGTGCTATGGGACTCATGCAATTAATGCCAGGAACTGCTGCACACCTTGGAGTACAAAACGCCTATGATCCTGCACAAAATATTGATGGAGGTTCAAAATATATTCGACAAATGCTGGATCGTTTTAATGGAAATTTAAATTTAGCGGTTGCCGCCTATAACGCAGGCCCTGGTAATGTTGAAAAATACAATCGAAACATCCCTCCTTTTAAAGAAACCCAGGAGTATGTTCCTCGTGTCTTGGGCTATGCTTCCAACTTCAAGGCCTCTGGCCTCTTCATCGAATCCACCACCACGATGAGAGCTTAAGTTTTCTCTTTTATAAAAATTTTCTTTACCCACCAAATCGGTCCTACAATAAGATAAGCGGGATTTTTAAAAAAGGCAGGTTTTGTTCCTTCAATGGCATGACCGATAAATTGAAAAATCCATCCTAAAACAAACAATCCCAAGGCCCATTTCCAATGAAAGAAAACCAAAATTAAACTCACAATTATCATGGGAATCCCAATGGCATGGGTAAGATGATTCAAAGGATGCTGATGAGATTCTTTGTAATTCTCAACAAGTTTATCCATCATAAGCGAAGCCTTTTGAGACGCAAACTATTGAGTACCACACTTACCGAAGAAGCTGCCATGGCCACCGAAGCCCAAAGAGGGCTTAAGCTAAGTCCAAACAAAGGTTGAAAAACTCCTGCAGCTAAAGGAATTAAAAGAATATTATAGATAAAGGAAAAAAATAAATTCTGCCGAATCGTTTGATAAGTTTGCTTAGCAAGTTTAATCATCGATGGGATTAAACCCACTGAACCTTTTAACAAAGTGACTTCTGAAGCTTCACGTGCGATATCAGTGCCACTTGCTAACGCAATTCCTACATCCGCCCTAGCAAGAGCAGGCGCATCATTTACACCATCTCCCACCATTGCCACAGCACCTACTTTGTTTTTAAATTCAGTAACAATTTTTTCTTTCTCTCCAGGCAAAACCTCGGCGTAATAAGTTTTGATTTTTAAAGCTTCGGCAACTTTTTCAACTACCTTTTGACGATCCCCCGAAATCATGGCGACTTCATAACCATGCCTTTGCAATTGTTGAATCATTCCAAAACTTTCTTTACGTAAGGGGTCATGCACAGCAAAGAGTGCTAAGACTTTTTTAGCAGAAGCAAGATAAACTGGCGTTGCCCACTTTTCTTGAAGTTGCAAAGAACGCTCCAGAATAAAGTCAGGGATTGTTATGTTTTCAGAGCGAATAAAATTTTCCTGCCCAATCCAAAAAGCATCACCATCTACGAGAGCTTTCACTCCTTTTCCAGGAACCGATTCAAATTGATCTACTTTCAAAAAAGGAATTTTTTGAAATTTTGCCTGATTTACAAAAGCTAAAGCCAACCGATGTTCTGAAGTTTTTTCGATGCTTGCAGCAATTTGCAGCGCTTTTTCTTCATCAAGTGGAGAGCTGGGGTCTAAAACAGTTTCGTGGATTTTAGGAGAGCCTTCCGTGAGAGTTCCTGTTTTATCAAACAAAAAACCTTTCAAACGAGTTACTTTCTCCAAACTTTCTCCTGAACGAAAAAGAATGCCCACGCTAGCGCCTCTGCCCATTCCTGTAATGAGAGCTGTAGGGGTTGCCAAACCCAATGCACATGGACAAGCAACGATAAGAACTGCCACAAAGTGCAGTAAGGCGTGAGACATTTGGTCTTGAGTCGAGAAAAAATACCATAACAGAGCACTTAGAAAAGCAATCACCAAAACGATAGGAACAAAAATCGCACTTATTTGATCTGCGAGTTTAGCAATGGGAGCTTTGCTTCTCATCGCTGATCTCACTAAATGAACAATTTGCGATAAAGCAGTTTCTTCCCCCATCTTCTTGACTTCAACTTCAAGATAGCCTGTTTGATTTAAAGTACCCGCATAAACCCAATCTCCCTTTTGTTTTTCAACAGGCAAAGACTCTCCGCTCATCACCGATTCATCTACCCCACTACCCCCTCGCACTACCAAACCATCAATAGGAATGCGTTGACCCGGAAAAATAGCCACATGATCACCGGTTCTTAAATCCCAACTATTCACTTCCACTTCTTTATTATTACGAATCAAAATCGCTTTACTGGATTGCAAAGAAGCGAGCTTCATCAGCGCTTCACTAGTTTGCCCTTTTGCGCGAGCTTCAAGATAAAAACCTAAATAAATAAAAGTAATGATAGCAGCTTGAGTTTCAAAATAAACGTGAGCATGAGTTGCTGTCCCTAAGAGTTGGGGAAAAAAAGTAGCAAAAGAACTATAAAGATAAGCCGTCAAAGTTCCCAAACCAATCAAAGTATCCATATTGGCCTGCATTTTTAAAAACCACCTACCTAATGCATTTATAAAACGCCAAGCCACCCAAAATTGAAGAAAAGTAGAAAGAATAAATTGAATAATGTTACGGGTAAAAAGTGGAACTTTAAGCGCCCAGGGGAAAATTTCTGGCATCCCTAAAACCACAATGATCGTAGTGGCAAACACGGACCAAGAAAGCTTTTGATAAAGTAATCTTTGTTCTTTTTTACGTTCTGCCTTTTCACTCTCAAGCCAATCTTCTTGTTCATCTATGGTTTTAGCTTCATAGCCTAACTTTACAATTTCAGAGATGATTTTATCAGGACTTACTTTTTTCGAATCAAAAACAACGCTTCCTTCTCGAGTGGCAAAATTCACCCCAGCTTCTTTTACGCCTGACAAAGATTTTAAAGAGTTTTCAATCTTCGCAGCACAGGAAGCGCAATGCATTCCTGAGATACTTAAACCTAAAACCTGTTCAGATGAGGAAGTTTCCATAAATCATATTCCTTCCAACTTTGCATTCTGCCCTTCAATCACATCTGCCACTCTCCTCCCCGCCATTGCAACAATACCACAAAGTAAGGGCAACCAATAAGGAATTCCCAGAAAGTCTGGATCGGTAAAATGATATAAATCAAAACTAATGAGAAAAATCTGTAATGTAGGACCCACTGTAGCTCCTAACAGAAAAAAGAGCCAATCCCACTTGGCATGAAAAAAACCTAAGCGAAATAAAACATAAATTGAGAGAACAAAAACCATGAGATAAGGATACTCTTTGGTAAATATAGGTCCTAAAAAAGCGGCTAAGACAGCAACAAACTCCAACAACAAGGTCCAGGGACTAAAAGCAAAGGTCGCCGTCAAAATTCTTTCGAGAGGCGGAAAAGTTAAAGTCATTAATACAAATACAAAAGCATAAGAAGCAGGAGCCCACCACGCAAGGCCCCAAAAATCAGGACGGTGGTATTCACAAATTGAAAAATAAACTTGCAACCAAGTCAGAGGTGTAATGACCAACAAACCAACCAAGGCTGAATAAAGAATTTTTTTCAGCATAAATTAAATACTTTCAGGATTCACGCCATGCTCTTCAAAATATATTTTTAACTTTTCTTTGATACGTTCTTCAATTTGACGAACTCGTTCTCGAGTAATGCCATATTCATCTGCAATTTCTTGTAAAGTTGCCGGCATTTCAGAAAGAAGACGTCCTTTAAAAATATTCATTTCACGTTTGTTGAGAGTTTTTGAAAAACCTTCTAGATGTTCAAACAAAACATCTTTCAATTCCTGATGAGACAATTTTTCATCTACTGGCTGTGTGGGGTCTTGCAAAAAGTCAATATGGTGAGCTCCCCCCTCTTCTCCTCCCACTGGTACATTCATCGAGAGTTCAGGATGAGACAATCGTTGATCCATTTCAGCCACTTCTTTTTCTGTTACTTCTAATTTATTGGCAATCAGCTTGTTTTCAGGGACAAAACCCAAGTGCTCCATCTTTTCTTTTTCTTTCATTAAATTATAGAAAAGTTTTCTTTGAGCTTGAGTAGTGCCAATTTTAATAAGTCGAAAATTATCGAGAATATATTTTAAAATATAAGACCGAATCCACCAGGTTGCATAATATCCTAAACGAGCTCCCTTACTAGGATCAAAGTTTTTAACTGCACGCAATAAACCAACATTTCCTTCCTGTATTAAATCAAGCACATTGTGGTAAGCGCTTCGATATTCCATGGCAATTTTCACTACGAGTCGCAAATGACTAGTCACCAGTTTTTTAGCAGCTTCAACATCTTGGTGTTGTATCACTTGTTCGACTAGTTTTTTTTCTTCTTCATCGCTCAAAATAGGATACTTAGACACCTGCTGCATGTATCGTGCAAGTGGATCGCTTGTGACTAAATCTTTCGATTTAACTTTATCTAAAACAGGCATTATTTCTTCTTTTTCTCGAGTCATGCCGGCCTTTCTATCATGATCTGTCTTGAATGAAAACCCAAGCTTTTGAAGCTCACACGAATAGAATTTTTAGGCCAAAACGAAGTGGCTTTTTCTGCCCACTCTACCGCTAAAATTCTTTGACCATCCAAATACTCTTCTAATCCTAATTCATATAATTGCTGGAAATGCTCTATGCGATACAAATCGATATGCACCAAATTAATTTTACCAGGATATTCATTGATCAAAGTAAAGGTGGGAGAATGGGTCATTACACTTTCTGGAACTTTTAAACCTTTTGCTAAACCTTGTATAAAAGTTGTTTTCCCTGCTCCCAAATCTCCTTGAAGCAGCAAAACATCTCCTGCTTGAATCTCTTTTGAAAACTTACAAGCAAAGTGGTGAGTTTCTTCTTCAGAGTTTGTAGTTATTGATCGGCTTTGCATATTAAATCTCTCATCACCTCAGGAACCTTTTCAGCGATATCCCAAGCGAGCATTCCTGCTTCCCCTTGTTGGGTAGCCACTTTATCTCCCGCTTTTCCATGTACCCAAATAGCTGCCAAAATGGCTTTTTCAAAGGGAATTCCTTGCGCCACAAAACCTGCAATAATACCTGTCAAAACATCACCCGTGCCAGCTGTTGCCATTCCAGGATTTCCTGTCGAATTCACAAAAATATCACCCGAAGGCGTTGCGATCAAACTTCGGTGTCCCTTTAACAAAGTGTAAACCTCATAGTGCTGACTGAATTTACGCAAAATCGTTAATCGGTGAGAAAGGAGTTTGTTTTTACTCAGCCCGGTCAGCCTTTGCATCTCACCCGGATGTGGTGTGAGCACAAGAGGTGCTTTACGTTTTTTTAAAATATTTCTTTGAGCCGCCAAATTATTGAGAGCATCTGCATCTAACACAAGCGGTAGACGTGAGTTTGAAATCATCTCTCGAACGAGTTTTTGGCAAGAATGGCTCACTCCCATACCTGGACCACAAGCAATTACTTTTTTATTTTTGGCAATTTCTGCAATGTAATTCCAGTCCTCTCCAGAAAAACAATCCCCTTCAAAGGGGAGAGGTTCAAACATAATCTCAGCGTATTTTGGATTAATTTTTTCGTAAGCACATTCCGGTAAAGCTAAAGTCGACAAACCTGCCCCCGCCCTTAATGCAGCACGAGCTGTCAACAAGGCAGCTCCGATCTTTCTCTTTGAACCTGCGACAGTTAATACATGTCCATATTTGTTTTTATGAGTATCTTTTTCGCGTGGATGAAAATAAGTCGAAAACAATTCAGGTGTAATCAAAAAAACTCTTCTTTTGATTTTCTCTTTTAATAGTTTTGGAATACCTATGGGAAAAACCTGCAAAGCTCCAACATTTTCAATATCAGGACCCAGCACCAAACCAATCTTGGGAAGATGAAAAGTACAAGTATAAGTGGCTCGTATACAAACACCTAAAGAAGAACCTGTATTGGCACAAAGCCCCGAAGGAATATCCACTGCTAAAACAGTTTTCTTCAATGAGTTGATTTGTCGAATGACTTCTGCCAAAAAGCCTTGAATAGGCCGATCTAAACCTGTTCCAAAAATGGCATCGACCACTAAATCAGAAGATTTAAGATCTTCCTTTATTTTTCTTAAAGCACGAGCATGAGTCACTTCAAAAACTTCGCCCTCGAATCGATCTAAATTAAACTGAGGATCACCTTGATATTCTTCATTAGAAAACAATAAATAAACCCGAACTTTGAATCCATTTTCTTGCAGATGCCTCGCAATCACGAGACCATCTCCACCATTATTGCCTTTGCCACACACAAGAGAGATCAACCTATTTTTTGAAGGATTCAATTCTCGGATAATATAGTCGCTCACTGCTCGCCCTGCATTCTCCATCAACACAAGTGAAGGAATACCATATTGATGTATGGCAGTGTGATCAATCCATTGCATTTCCTGACGGCTAATGAGTTTCATGAACTAATTAACAAATCTTTCATTTCCTTCACCGCTTGATCCAAACCCACAAACACAGAACGGGCGATGATCGAATGACCAATGTTGTATTCTTGAATTTCTGGAATTTTCACCAAGTCAGCTACATTTTCATAATGCAAACCATGTCCGGCGAATACTTTCAATTGAAGCTTATCACCTAAATGAGCGGCTCTTCGAATTCTCTCTAATTCCTTTTCAATTTCTGCTTGCCCAGTCACTTCTGCATATTGCCCCGTATGAAGCTCGATGGCATAAACTCCCAACTCGACGGACTTCTCTACATCTTCCAAATCAGGGTTAATAAATAAACTCGCTCGCATATCTTGTTTTTTGAATTCTGAAATACATTCCTGTAAAAAACTTTTCTCCGCAAACAAATCAAGCCCGCCTTCAGTTGTTAATTCTTCTCTTTTTTCGGGAACCAAAGTCACGATATCCGGTTTTGTTCGGATAGCAATTTGAAGCATTTCGGGAGTGGCCGCCATTTCCAGATTTAGTTTTGTCTTCACCCTTTGTCTCAAACGCGATAAATCTTCATCTTGGATATGTCGACGATCTTCTCGAAGATGGCAGGTAATTTGATCTGCGCCCGCTAGTTCAGCAATATGGGCAGCTAAAATCACATCGGGATAAGAAGTACCTCGTGCCTGCCTTAAAGTAGCCACATGATCGATGTTTACCCCCAAGCGAGCTGACTGTTTTTTTTCACTCATGCAGCAGCTCCGAGCGACTTGATCACTTCTTCTTTTAACTCTGCTACAATTTCCTGAACCAGCTTTTCATTTTCCCCTTCCGCCATAATTCTTACCAGCGCTTCAGTGCCCGAATACCGAAGCAGAACTCTTCCCTGCCCTTTTAAACGATTTTCGGCTTGGGCCATTTTTTTCTGCAAGTCAGGAAAAGTTTTCAAATCTTTTCTTTCTTTCACACGAACATTCACCAACATTTGAGGGATACTACTCATTAAAGTTTTTAATTTTGAAAGTGGCTGTCCTGTCTTTTTCATAATGGCAAGAATTTGCAAAGCAGCTAGCGTACCATCACCTGTCGTGGCATAATCTGAAAAAATAATATGCCCTGACTGTTCACCGCCGAGGTTAAAACCTTTGTCGCGCATGACTTCCATCACATAACGGTCTCCGACTGCTGTACGAATAAAACGAATTCCTTCTTCCTGAAAAAACCTTTCCAAGCCAAAATTACTCATCACAGTACCGACCACTGTATTCTCTTTCAGCTGACCCATTTTTTTCATTTCGCATGCAGCAATTGCCATGATGATATCACCATCAATTTTTTCACCTTTTTCGTCACAAAGTACTACACGATCGGCATCTCCATCTAAAGCAATCCCAATATCTGCTCCGGTCTCTTTTACTTTATCACACATCATTTGAGGATAAAGCGCGCCACATTGATCGTTAATATTCAAACCATTTGGATGCACTCCCAATTTAGTCACTTGAGCCCCCAACTCTTCAAACACAACTGGACTCACCTTATAAGCCGCTCCATGGGCACAATCGATCACAAGCTTTAAACCATCGAGTTTTAAGGATTTAGGAAATGTGCTTTTAAGATGCTCAATATATCGACCCGGCGCATCTTCCACTCGATGCGCTTTTCCTACTTGATCACAAATGGGAGGATTTTTTTCAAAAGATCCATCTTCAATAAACTTTTCTAACTTCATTTCTTCTTCATCTGGCAATTTAAAACCCGTATGATCAAAGAATTTAATTCCATTATCTTGGAAAGGATTATGAGAAGCCGAAATGACAGCTCCTGCATCAGCACGCATCGCAGTAGTAATAAAAGCAATCGCAGGAGTGGGCAAAGGACCTAACAAAATCGCTTCTGCCCCCGCAGAACAAACTCCGCTCGAAAGTGCATTTTCTAGCATATAGCCAGAGCGACGAGTATCTTTGCCAATCACCACTTTGCTGTTTTTATGATTTTTAAATAATAGTGCGAGACCTCTACCCAACTTTAGAGCAACTTCACTGGTCATAGGCCATAGATTTGCTGTTCCTCGGACTCCATCGGTTCCAAACAGTTTACGTACCATAATGATTCACCTGTTTAAAAAAAT
The DNA here is from genome assembly GCA_964470915.1 of uncultured Pseudomonadota bacterium. Lineage (GTDB taxonomy): Bacteria > UBA10199 > UBA10199 > JADFYH01 > JADFYH01 > CAYPXN01. The sequence goes on along the minus strand of CAYYEM010000033.1, from coordinate 3,982 downwards.
TGATTGTTTGCTTTGCCGACTTCACATCATGAACTCTTAAAATTTGTGCTCCATTTTCGAGAGCAATCCAGTGCGACAATTCTGTTCCTACACTTCTATTTTCTGATCCAAAAAAATCTTTCAAAAAAGATTTTCGAGACACTCCCATCAGTATCGGACACCCAAATTTTTTCATCCATTTGAAATTCGATAAAATCTCGAGACTTTGTGATGCTTCCTTCGCAAAACCAATTCCAGGATCCAGTATAATCCTTTCCCGTTTCACTTGATGTTCATCTAGCAAAGCAAGTTTCATTTCAAAAAAAGTATGAAGATCCTCGAAAATATTTTCATAATGCGTAAACTGCTTCATCGTTTGGGGATTTCCCCTACTATGCATCAAAACATAAGCCACATCACTCTCTTGAAGCAACTGTAGCATTCCTGCTTCATCATAAGATAAAGCACTCACATCATTTATAATTGAAACTCCCGCCCCAAATGCCTCTTTAGCAACTCTTGGATTTCGAGTATCGATTGACACAGGCACTCGCATACAAGGGAGAATTTTCTCAAAAAAATTCTCTAAACGCTTCAACTGTTCTGCTTCGCTCACTTCTTCAGCACCTGGACGCGTTGATTCTGCACCCACATCCAAACAATCCATCCCCTCTTCTTGCATTTTCAAAACATGCTCAAGAGCGAAAGATGAATCTAAATACTTACCGCCATCTGAAAAAGAATCCGGAGTAAGATTTAGAATACCCATCACTGCCGGAGCTTTTTGAAAAAGCGAAGCTAATGAATGCATACTTCTAACAACCTTAAGCTTTGCTAATTTGAGGGCTTACCACAGTGCCAGGAAGCGACACATCCTTTGAGCCAGAATCTTTGGAAGAAGAACCAGTCACAGAAGTAACTACTTTTTTGAAAGGTGGCAGCTTTTCACCCTTAGTCACAATCAGATCAATTTGTGCAGCATCTAAAGTTTCATAATCCAAAAGAGATTCTGCAAGAGCATGTAGTTTATCTATGTTTTGGGTGAGTAATTCCTTAGCACGCTCATAATTTTTGATAATAATCCGTTTCACTTCCGCATCAATTTCACGAGCAGTGTCTTCACTATAATCCTTGTGTTGAGAAATTTCCTTCCCTAAAAACACCATTTCTTCTTTTTTACCAAAAGTTAAAGGACCTAACTTTTCGCTCATCCCCCACTCGCAAATCATTTTTCTGACAAGCTCTGTAGCTTTTTCAATATCATTGCCTGCACCCGTCGTTTGATGATCAAAAATCAACTCTTCAGCACACCGACCACCCATTAAAATTGCGACATGGTCTTCCGACTGGGTTTTTGTTTGCGTAAATTTTTCTCCTTCGGGTAGTTGCTGAGTAAGTCCCAACGCCATTCCCCGAGGAATAATGGTCACTTTATGCAAAGGATCTGTACCTGGAATAAGTTTGGCAACTAAAGTATGGCCCGCTTCATGATAAGCAGTATTTTTCTTTTCTTCATCATTAATGATGAGAGTTTTTCTTTCGGAACCCATCAACACTTTATCTTTTGCATTTTCTAAATCGACCATTTCAACAAACTTCTTATTTTGACGAGCTGCTAATAGCGCGCTTTCATTCACCAAGTTTTCTAGATCAGCTCCACAAAAACCTGGAGTACCACGAGCCAACACCATCAAATCTACTTCTTTAGATAAGGGCACTTTACGGGTATGAATTTTTAAAATGGCTTCTCGGCCTTTTAGATCGGGACGTGATACCACGACGCGTCGGTCAAATCTGCCAGGACGCAACAAAGCAGGATCTAAAACATCCGGGCGATTCGTGGCTGCGATTAAAATGACACCTTCATTGGATTCAAAACCATCCATCTCAACCAGCAATTGATTTAGAGTTTGTTCTCTTTCATCATGACCGCCCCCCAAACCTGCACCGCGATGACGCCCGACCGCATCTATTTCATCGATAAAAATGATACAAGGAGCGTGTTTCTTGCCTTGTTCAAACAAATCTCTTACACGACTGGCACCCACTCCAACAAACATTTCAACGAAATCAGATCCTGAAATCGAAAAGAAAGGAACCCCTGCTTCTCCTGCGACTGCTCGAGCTAGCAAGGTTTTACCAGTGCCTGGAGGGCCCATCAACAAAACCCCTTTTGGAATACGACCACCCAGTTTAGTGAACTTTTTGGGATCTTTTAAAAAATCGATAATTTCTTCCAAATCACTTTTGGCTTCATCACAACCTGCCACATCCACAAAAGTAATTCTCTTTTGATTTTCATTCAACAAACGCGCCCTGCTTTTTCCAAAGCTCATAGCCTTGCCACCACCAATTTGAATTTGGCGCATGAAGAAAAAGAAAAAGAAAAGAAGCAAAAGCATGGGCATCCATGAAATTAGAATTTGCAACCAGATAGGATTTTCTTTTTGCTTTTTATAATCTAGCTTGGTGTCAGACTTTGCTAAAAGCTCTAAAGTTTTTTCAGAATTAGCAGGACCTACAGTTCGAAAATAGGCTCCACTTTTGAAATTATCTTTAAACTTACCGGAGTATTCGTCTTCTTGAATAGAAACCTGCTCCACCTGGTTTTTAGCAGCTGCTTCCATAAACTCACTAAAACTAACATTCTCAGGCAAATTAGGTCGGGTACCCAAAAAATGGAGGGCCAGCACCGAACTAAAAATGATAAAAGCCCAGAGGGCGATTGTTTTTTGACTCTGTTTCACGTGAACCTTAAACCTTTCATAAGTATTTAGGACTACTTAAGAAATGTAACATAGAGAATTTTAAGCGATCAACTGAAAAAACCCCTTTTTTGAAGCTTTTGCTGGCGCCACCTTAACAACACTAAACGATCTTTTTGAATACAAGCACCGTAACCCTTTGAAAAGCTTATTTTCATTTGGGTTTTATTCTCCATCACCATTTCATCTAAAGAATTGAGATATTTTTGGGTAGGAGTCAAGGTAGGAATTTTTTCTTTAAAAATAGCCATATAAATTCTTTTACGGATCGGTTTTTCCTGTTTTTTAAGCCATGACAAAGAAAGCTCCCAACGCATTGCACTTTCATGCAAGTTTCCTTGAAGAAGCTTTTGGGCATATTGTTTTATCCAATCATTCTCATCCTGAATCAGCTCAATTGTCTCAAATATTTTTTGAGTCACTTGTGGGTTCTTCTTTTTTAAAGATTTTAAAAACTTTAATCGTAAAAAATTTCTTAGATAGTCTGTTTTTTGATTGGACAAATCCTCACGCCATTGAATCTTTTGCTCTTTAGCATAGCTTTTCAAGTCTTCTTTAGAAAAAGATAACAAGGGTCGCAATACTTTCAGTTTTGAATCTGCTGCTAACAACCTCTCTTGTTCCATAGAAGCCAAGCCCTGCAAACCTGCGCCACGAATTAATCTCATTAAAAAAGTTTCCACTTGATCTTCGACATGGTGAGCTAAAATAATTTTTTGACAGCGATATTTTTTAGCTATTTTTTCAAAATATTTATACCTCACTTGTCTTGCCTGATCCTGAATTGAACTTTTAGATAAAATCGGATTGGAAAGAACTTCTAAAGGCAACTTCATTTTGCTCAACATTTGGCGCAGAAAATCTTCATCTTTTTGAGAAGATTTCCCTCTCAAATGATAATTCACATGCACTCCTAATAGAAAAAGACCCAGCTCTTCTTTGAGACTAAACAATAAATGCAATAGCACTGTGGAGTCGAGCCCGCCTGATAATCCCACAAGCAAACGATCTCCTGGTAAAATTTTTTTCTGCTTTAAAAGATGTTTTTTGAATTTTAAGAAAAAAGACATGAAGCACACTTACCTGCACTTGGAACAATAGCCGAACACCTCATGCACGTGTCTTTCAATTTTAAAATGATTTTTTTGGGCAACTTTTTCCTGAAGCTCTTCTATTTTTTCATCGTGAAACTCAATAATTTTACCACACTTCAAACAAATCAAATGATCATGATGATG
>CAYYEM010000032.1:5649-20486 GCA_964470915.1 uncultured Pseudomonadota bacterium | reverse complement strand
TGGAAATGATGCTTTTATTATAGAGCAAACCAAAAAGTTTTTTGATTTCTGGGATATGCAAGGGAATCATCCTCATGCTGAATTACGATTTTCTCCCAAAGCCAAAATTCCTAGTCGTGTGAACTATTACGACGCAGAAAGAAGAGTATGGCAAACTTTAGAGAAAGATTTAACTCGTGCGACCCAAGCTTTGGAAGAAGGTGTAAATGCTGAGGAAATATATGCGAAGCGAGCCGATGAGAATTTAGTGAATAGAATCTGGTTTCATCAATTGATTCATTTTGCTCAAGAAGTAGGGGCTCGTGTTCGTCTACTTACACCCGAAAGTTTGGTAAATTCTTTTCAATACGATGATTCTCAATTACCCGATACAACATTACGTCAGGCACTTCAGAAGTTACGTGCGCGAAATCTCGATGAAGAAGCCTTTCAGGTGATGGAACTCACCATTCCTTATGGAGAAGTTGTTTTTGGAAAAGAAGATCCTTATGTAGATAAAGCTTTTTTGAGTTACTTTTTAAATATTATGCAATCCAGGTTAAATGGTAATGCTCATTTTGTAGATACCTTAGAGCCTTTGCATGCTCCAATATTTATTCGTATTCCCTCTCCTAGTTTGATGGAAGCCCTTTTACATGAAGTAGCGCCTCACAATGCGCCTCGTTTTATTTATGTGAATGGAGAAATTACGAGAGCAAGCATGATGAGAGCACGCAGTATGGGTTTGGGGGCCATTGGGGTGGTGCCACAGAATATTAATTTTGGAGACTTGAATGTTTCAGTGCCTCCCTGGATATTTAGTGTCCACGATATTTTCCATGCCTATATGTCTGCAGGCACTAGTCCTGTTTTTAAGGCTTTTGTGGGAAGACATTATCAGAGTTTAGCTCAACAAGCATGGGTTCAAAGCTCCATTGGCGAGTATTATTTGGGTCAGTTGGTGGATATGAGTTTTTCTGAGGGGGCTTTTTTTGCAGGCTCTTTACGTTTTATTTCTTCTCACCTTGAGGCGCGTGCTGAAAGAAGTGATATTACAAAAGATGACTTTACTCGTGCGATTGCTTTTCTCACTCAATATGAAAAGTTTGTCAGAGAGCAAGAAGCTCAAAATCCAGCAGATGCACATTTTTATCAGGAATTAAAAAGTGGAATTAAAGCTTCGAAATCAAATATTGAATTTCAACAAAAAGCATTTCGTTGGACGGGAACTTTAGGGCTTCAAGTTGTAAACATGTTTGGTCGCCGCTTTAGGTAAATCATTCTTTTTTTACAAACACAAAATAGTGAATAGACCTGCCTAACATTTTCCACTTCGTTTCAAAGTAGGTAGGATAGAGAGAGTTTCCTTCTTCAAATTTCCACTTTTCTTCCGGAAAAGACTTTTTCACCCATGCCGCGTAATCTTGATTGTCACTCGCAAAATAAACTTTCCCATCTTTTTTAAGGAGAGAATGAAACAGCTCTGTGCGTTCGGTATTAATCAGACGATGTTTGTAGTGGCGACGTTTGAACCAAGGATCAGGAAATAAAATATAAATTTCTGTCAGAGTTTTTTCTTTAAAAACGTAAGGAAGACAATAACGCGCATCTCCGTGAACGCTGATAATATTTTCAATCGCTGCTTTTTCAGATTTTGTGCCTACTCCTTGAAAACGCATGTTTCTTAATTCAACTGCGATAAAAAGTTTTTGAGGCTGTTGTGCTGCGAGCCAGGTGATGAATTTTCCGTTTCCCGGACCAATTTCCAAAACCCAATCTTTGGTTTCATCCCAAACAGGATTTTTGGGGAAAAAGCGGAAGGGTTTTTGCCAACTTATGTCATTTTCCTTACAGAGTGCAGAAGAGGAGTCCCTTCTCCCTTTGGGGAGAAGGTTAGGATGAGGGGGAGCGTTTAACTGTGTTTTATTTTCTTTTTGTGGTGAAGGGGAACTCAAGAAGTTTATAATACTTTGTAAAACACCTTCTATATTTTGATCAATCTCAGAATTCCAAATCCTTAATATTTTATAACCTTTTTCTTTTAAAAAATTGTCTCGTTTTTGGTCTTTTGATATTTTTATGGGGTGATTGTGTTCTCCTCCATCTAATTCAATAACCAGATTTTGATCAGGACAACAAAAATCAGCAATATAGGGTTCAATAACGTACTGTCTTCTAAATTTATAACCGGACAAACTTCTATTTCTTAAATAGCGCCATAGTTTTAATTCATGATCTGTCGATTTTTTACGAAGTTGTTTGCTTTCGGGAACAAGGGGTCTAAACATCTTATGTCCTCCCCCTCACCCCAGCCCTCTCCCCAAAGGGAGAGGGTGACACGAAGACAAAAGGAGAGAATGGTGTGATTAAAGATATTATGATATAGATCTTTGTATTCATGTCTTCATCTGCCGAACAAAATGCCGATTTGTTTTTTGACTATTTAAGAATCGATAAAGGTTTATCCAAAGCCACCCTCGATGCTTATAGTCGCGATGTGGCCCGCTATCTCGCTTTTTTAGCAAAACATCAAGTCCCTTTCGAAAAGGTGGCTCCTCATCAACTGCTCGACTTTTTTTCATTGTTACAAAAAGAGGGTTTGTCGGTACGTTCGCGCGTTCGAATCCAAGTAAGTATTCGCCAGCTCTATCGCTTTTGGATGCAGGAAAATATCGTCAAAAAAGACCCCAGTGAGAGTATCGAAATGCCGAAAATGGGTCGAAAATTACCCGAATGGTTAACCATTGCAGAAACAGATCAGCTCTTGTCTGCACCTAATTTAAAAACACCACAAGGTTTGAGAGATAAAGCCATGTTGGAGCTGTTATATGCAGCAGGTTTGCGTGTTTCAGAGTTGGTAGGGTTAAAATTAGACCAACTTCATCTTACCGAAGGCTATTTGTTGGCTTTTGGAAAGGGCTCCAAAGAAAGATTGGTGCCGATTGGCAGATCTTCGGTTGAATGGGTTCGAAAATATTTAGAATCAGCGCGTGAAAAACTTTTGAAAGGTAAAAATATTTCTGCACTTTTTGTTTCCCAAAAAAGAACAGCGATGAGTCGCCAACAATTTTGGTTACTTCTCAAAAAATATGCACAAGCGAAGGGAATCAAAAAACACCTTTCTCCGCATACTTTGCGACATTCTTTTGCGACACACTTGTTGGAACGAGGAGCCGATTTAAGAGCAGTGCAAACCTTGTTGGGACATTCCGATATTTCTACCACACAAATTTATACTCACATCGATACAGCACGTCTGAAACAGGTAGTAAAATTACATCCACGGGGTTGAGTGGTAGATTGTTTTTCTGATTTGCTTGCTTGATATTTTAGTAAGTGATTCCAGCTTGAATTATTTTCCACCGAAAATTCCAAGCTCGGGGGACAATATCGCTCACCAGATCACGATTGTTTCCATCCCGATAATCGATCAATGCAGAAGTTCCAAGCGTGAAGAGTTCTAAGAAACGAATATTTAATTCAAAACTTAATTCTATTTTACCCTGAAAATAAAAATTAAAAGCTTCCTGGGCCTGACAAAGAGCGACTTGTTCAATATCAGGATTTACACGTATGTTAGGAGCCTGGTGTTTGCGTAAATTGCGGATATCTTCTATATGAAGAAGTTCGCCAGTGATAGGATCGCAAGCGTTTCGATATCCTTCTCTCAAAGCAGCTTCACCATAATTGGGACGATAAATGATGCCTCCCACTCCAGCCGTAAATGAGGGAAGAAATTCAATATTTGAAATGGGTTTCAAGGGATAAGCGAGTGTATAATGCATGCCAAATTCTACAGGGGTCATTTCAGCGATGTTAATTTTGAGGTTTTTTCCTTCTCTGGTTGCTTCAAGTTGAGCTTTGAATGCGCCTAAGCCCAGGTATGTGCCTGGGCCTCTTAACAAACCATAAGAGGTGGGGGTTAAAAATCGATTGTCTAATCGTATCCAAGTTTGTGGACTGAGTTGAATGGGACCCAAAGTGCTGGCATCGTGTTTTATATACCAAAATGACGAAAGTGTTAAAGGAAGAGGAGATGGGGTGCTTTTTTCTGGAACAACATTTTTTTTGATGTTCCAACTCATAAATCTTTCTCGAAAATCTCGACTTGTTTGAGGGTTTTCTCTACGGCCTTGGATATAATCTTCTCGCCGAGCTTTTAAGTAGGATCGGGCACTGGCAAAAAACAAAAAAGGTTTTTCATATTCTTGCAATTCAGAAAGTTCGAGTTGATTTCCCTGAGGGTCGTTTTTTAGATCGAACTTTGCCAAATCGAGAAGAAAGAGATCTTCAGTAGTTCTTTCTTGGAGGGGAATGGTTTTCAAAAATCGTACATCGATGGATGAATGGCTGGAAATGGGCTGCTCAAGAGGTGGCGAAATAGGGGAAAGATTTGCAGGCTTAGGATGGCTCATAAAAAGGCTCCTGTCTGCTATCTTTCCTGTTTTCCTTTTCGTCAGTTTAGCTTTTCTGTTGCTTCAAATTTAACTTGTTTCACTCTAGGCTATTGACAGCCTAGCCAGGGACGAAGCATAAGGTATCTTATGGCAAAAAACGCAGGAAGCTATTGTTTTTCCCCCTTTTATTACCAACGTCGCAAGACACGAGAAGTGAAGGTAGGGGATGTTGGCGTGGGAGCAAATAATCCCATCCGTGTACAGTCCATGACGATTTCAGATACGCTCAATACCGAGGCCGTAGTGAAAGAAGCGATCGGTCTGATTGAAGCAGGTTGTGAGATTGTTCGAATCACTGCGCCCACGATTCATCATGCTGAAAATCTCAAAAATATTCGAGATCAACTTCGTGCCAAAGGTTATAAAACACCTCTTGTGGCGGATATCCATTTTACGCCTCAAGCAGCAATGATTGCAGCAGAATATGTGGAAAAAGTCCGCATTAATCCTGGAAACTTTGCAGACCGAAAACTATTTAATGTGCGCGAATATACTGATGTCGAATATGAAGATGAGTTAAAGCGCATAGAAGAAAAATTCATTCCTTTAGTACAAAAATGTAAGGAACGGGGAGTGGCAATGCGGATTGGAACCAATCATGGTTCGCTTTCGGACCGTATTATGAATCGATACGGAGATACCGCCCTAGGAATGGTTGAATCAGCCTTGGAGTTTTTAAGAATCGCAAAAACGAATGACTACAACGATATTGTTCTTTCCATGAAAGCTTCGAATCCTCAAGTGATGGTGCAAGCCTATCGGATGTTGGTCGATCGAATGAATCAAGAAGGCATGGATTATCCTCTTCACTTGGGTGTGACCGAAGCAGGAGAAGGCGAGGATGGTCGTATTAAATCAGCAGTTGGAATTTTGACACTGCTCGAAGATGGTATTGGCGATACAGTTCGCGTTTCTCTCACTGAAGATTCGATTCATGAAATTCCAGTAGCCAGAGAGATGGTGAGGAAGTTTAATGAAAAGGGGAGGAGTGAGGCGTTAGGAGTGAGGCGTGATTTCAATTTCTTCTCACCCCTTACTTCTCACTCTTCACTCACTTGGAATCCTTATGAATACACTCGTCATCCTAATGAAACATTGAAAGCAGGCCCTATTCATGTCGGGGGCAAACATGTCGTACGTGTAGTGCAAAGTGTAAATTGGCCTTTGGAAACTCTTCAAAGAAAAGAATTAGAACAAAATATTGAGCAGCTCATTCGCGAAGATCGTGTGCCTGAAATTATCAGTTTTGATCTTTCAATTTTATCAACCGAAGAAGTCGATGAGTTTTTAGATTATGCCAAATATTTGAAAAATAAATTCCAAGACAAAGTCGCTGTGGCCGCTGACTTGCAAGATGCGGTGTATCTTTTTCCACAGCTTCTTGCGGGAGTAGACAAAGTAAGCCTCGCGCCTTCTCGAGAAAAAAGCGAACAAGCTTGGAAAGCACAAGCTATTGAGATTTTAAGAATTGCCAAACAGCATTCGATTGCTTTGGAGTGGAGATTGAATGATGAGTTGTTGCCGGCGTTTCAAAATCCCCCCCAACCCCCCTTTGACAAAGGGGGGCGAAGGGGGGATTTGTTGGTCCAACTCGCTGAGCTTACCCAAAAAGAAGGCATTGAAAGATTTGGATTATGTTGGGCTGGTTCGAATTGGATTTATGAAAATCGTGCCCTTATTGCTGAATTGGATGAAAAGAAAATAGAAGCTGTGATTCATTTGTGTCCGACTTTGGAAGCTCAGGATGAATCTGCCAAGATGCTTGAAGTCAGTGGTAAGATGGGTTGTTTGTTGCTGGATGGTATTGGTGACAGTATTGAAGTGCCAGCCCCCAACTTTAAAGCTTCTGTGAATTTGGCCTATAATATTTTACAAGCTGCCCGTCAGCGAGTGACTAAAACTGAATTTATTGCTTGCCCTTCTTGCGGTCGAACTCTTTTTGATTTGCAAACCACTACAGCGCGTATCAAAAAAATCACTTCTCATCTGAAAGGTGTAAAAATTGCCATTATGGGTTGTATTGTGAATGGTCCTGGAGAAATGGCAGATGCAGATTTTGGCTATGTGGGAGGCGGGCCCAATAAAATTCATTTGTATGTAGGAAAAGAATGTGTGGAAAAAAATATTCCGCAAGAAGAGGCTGATCAAAGATTGGTTGAATTGATCAAACAGCATGGACGATGGGTGGAAGCTCCGAACGTCTAATTTTCAGAAAGAAATTCTATGACTAAAAAACGGGTCGTTTCAGGAATGCGTCCTACAGGTAAGTTGCATCTGGGACATTATTTGGGAGTTTTAAAAAATTGGCTCAAACTCCAAGAGGACTATGAATGTTTTTTCTTTGTCGCTGACTGGCACAGTTTAACCACCGAATATGAAAATCCTGCGAAAGTAAAAGATTCTACTCGAGATATTTTAATCGATTGGCTTGCGGCCGGTATAGATCCGAATAAAGCGACTCTTTTTATTCAATCGCGTGTGCCTGAGCATGCGGAACTGCATTTGCTTCTTTCAATGATCACACCTATTTCTTGGCTCGAGCGAGTTCCCAGTTATAAAGAATTGAAAAATGAACTTAAAGATCGTGATCTGTCGACTTACGGATTTTTAGGTTATCCTCTGTTGCAAACAGCAGATGTGGCGATTTACAACGCGAATCTTGTGCCGGTAGGTCAAGATCAACTCGCTCACTTGGAACTTTCACGTGAAATTGTGAGACGCTTTAATCATTTGTATGGTGAAACTTTAGTGGAACCCCAATCCATGTTAACGGAGTCTCCCAAGTTATTGGGTACCGATGGCAGAAAGATGTCGAAGAGCTACGAGAATAGTATTTATCTTTCAGAAGATTTGAAGTCAGTGGAGAAAAAAGTATTGGGGATGATGACGGATCCTGCACGTCAGCGTCGTACAGATCCCGGCAACCCCGATATTTGCCCCGTGTATGACTATCATAAAATTTATTCTACAGCTGAAGAGAAGCAAAAAATAAACACAGAATGCCGCAGTGCAGCGATCGGATGTGTCGATTGTAAGAAAATTTTCCTCTCACATTTGATTCCCTTCTTGAAAGAACATCAAGAAAAGCGTAAAAAGTTTGAGAGTCATCCTGAAATCCTCGATGAAATACTTGCGGCAGGGGAAAAAAAGGCACGTGAACGGGCTCAAAAGACTTTAGAGCTAGTTTACAAAAAAATGGGGATATAAAGATAATCCTTCGACAAGCTAAGGATGAACGGTTTCTTTCGAATTCCAAATTCCGTTCGTGGTGAGCCTGTCGAACCATAAGTTTATATGATTCAATTCTCTGAAAATTACAAAGTAAACCTTCCTGCTTTTGAAGGCCCGCTTGATTTGCTGCTCCACTTGATTAAGAAAAACGATATTGATCCTACTAATATTCCCATCGCTAGTTTGTTAATCCAATATATGGATTATGTGACTTTAATGCAGGAGCTAGATATTGATATGGCAGGTGAGTTTATTCTGATGGCTGCTGAGCTTACCCATATTAAATCTAAAATGTTGCTTCCTGATCCTGAAGCAGAGCAAGAAGAAGGTGAGGATCCTCGAGCTGAACTGGCAAGGCGTTTAATGGAGTATCAGCGATTTAAAGATGCTGCTGCAGCGCTTAATCAACGTGCTTTGTTAGGTCGAGATGTATTTGTGAGAATCCTTTCTGAAGAAGAAAGTGAAGTTCAGGAAGGTCCTTTAGAAGGCGATAGCTTCAAGCTTCTTTCAGCTTTCAATGATATTTTAAAAAGACTCAAACCTGAAAAAGCCCATGAAGTTTTGGTCGAAAGACTTTCTGTCACCGAACGTATTTACCAAATTTTAGATAAATTGAAACAAGTGAAGAGTTTGCAGTTTGATGCTCTGTTTGAAGATCATGCGACGAAAGCACAATGTGTGGTGACTTTTCTAGCTGTGTTGGAGTTGGCGCGTTTAAAAATGATTTATACTTATCAGAGTGAGTCTTTAGGTCCGATTCATCTTGTGCTCAAAGAAGAAAATCAAGACACTGAAGTAAAAGTTGATTCAGAATTTGATCAGATAGCCAATGAAGAAAATGAGGAGTCGGAAGAAAATAATCCGACGATGCATTAAATAAAAAGGACGTCATCTTTACGAAAGCAGGGATGATGAACAACTTTATGGAAAAACAAAATTTAAAATCCATAGTGGAAGCTATCTTGTTTGCTTCAGACAAACCGATTCACGCAGGGGATGTATTAAAGGTGATACAGCGCGCTGAAGTGATAGGGCAGGAAGAAAATACACTGAGTTCAAAGGAGATCGTCGTTGAGGGAGAGCTTTCAACGGATTTGACGGTGGAGGAGGGAGCGGCACAAGCCCAGGAGTTAGATCCAGCGGCTCAACTCGCTCAACTTCAACAAAGTGAAGATGAAAAACTGACTCGTTCTGATGTGCAAAGAGTCATTGATGAGTTAGTGGCAGATTATCAGTTAAATGCAGACCATGGTTTTTTATTAGTGAATGTTGCCCATGGTTTTCAATTTAGAACACGTCCTGAGCTTTCTCCCTACATTAAGGCCATGAATAAGGTGAGTACCACACGACTTTCTCAGTCAGCACTCGAAACCCTTGCGATGGTAGCTTATCGACAGCCCATTACCCGTGCAGAAATTGAAGAAATGCGAGGAGTAGATTCAGGAGGAGTCTTAAAAACGCTCATGGATCGTGATTTGGTAAAAATTGTGGGTAAAAAAGAAGAAGCAGGTAAGCCTCTTTTGTATGGAAGCACTGAAACTTTTTTAGAGGTGTTTAATCTGCGTGGCCTTCAAGATTTGCCTACTTTGAAAGATTTAAGACAAATTGAAGATGATATGCGTCGTGAGGCTCAAGCCGCTCGGGGTGAAACTCTCGAGGTCTCTGAAGAGTTTTTTACGGATAGTCCCAGTGAGTCGATCCCTTCTATTGCTGAGCAAATTCAAGATTTGGAACGAGAAGAAGCCGAAGCTTTTGCTGAGCTTGATGAACAGCTTAAATCACTCGAAAATGTTGAAAAGCAGGTGATCGATACCTTTCAACAGAATATTAACCCTCCTGAAGAACCCACTCCTGAAGCAAGCTCGTGAGCGAAATACGTCTTCAAAAATTTCTATCTCAAGCAGGGATAGCTTCCCGTCGTGCTGCAGAAAAATTGATTCTGGAAGGGAAAGTGCGCGTGAATGGTGTGATAGTACGCGAGTTGGGTACGAAAGTTGATCCTGAGGTAGATCAGGTTACATGTGCAGGGCAGAAGATTCAAATTCAAGAAAATGAATCTTACATTTTGTTACATAAGCCTCGCCAAGTTTTGGTCACTCGACAAGACCCTCAAAATCGCAAAACAGTTTATGAGTTAATTCCTTCATTGCATTCTTCTGTGAGATCAGTCGGACGTTTAGATTATGATTCAGAGGGTTTGCTTCTGATGACCAATGATGGCGAGCTTGCCTACCGATTGACCCATCCTTCTTATGAAGTAAAAAAAACATATCAGGTTCTAGTAAAGCAAGCGCCCGCTCCAGAAAAAATTAGACACTTAGAAAAAGGTGTTGAGATTGAAGGAGAACGAACAGCGCCAGCGAAAATTCAAAAAATAAGTCCAGCGCTTAAATCAAGAGGAGAGGAATCTGGTGTTTGGTTTTCAGTAGAAATTCACGAAGGCAAGAAAAGACAAGTGCGACGTATGTTTGAATGGGCAGGTTCTAAAGTTTTAAGATTGATTCGAGTAAGGTTGGGTGTTTTGAGTTTGGGAAATTTAGCGCCAGGAAAGTGGAGAGAGTTGACTCCAGATGAAGTGTTAAAGTTGAAAAAAGAAGTTAAGATGTGAAAATGGAGAAATTAAAATAAAAAACCCTCGTGAAGAGGGTTTTTTATTTTAATTTGCGGGGGTGGGATTTGAACCCACGGCCTCGAGGTTATGAGCCTCGCGAGCTACCAGGCTGCTCTACCCCGCGATCAATTTTTTTATCACTCAAAGAATCAAAATTTAAAGTTCGGAGCGAAGAAGCGTGTATAGTGATTGCGCGGAGCTTTGTCTATTAAAAAATTTTTGAAGAAAATTTCATGTTTTTTTCGATGAGAAATATTTTTTGAGAAACGAAAATGTTTTTTTGTGAAAAAATGTTTTTCATACCCAAAATTTTACTAAAATTTAGTATAATTTAGTAAAATAGCATTGACGATATGGTATAAATCCATTATCATTAGATATAATTCTTGGTTGATGTTAACAAATAAGGAGGGTCCGCAAATGGCCACAAAGAAAAAAGCAAAAAAGAAAGCCGCTAAAAAGAAACCAGCTAAGAAAAAGAAAAAATAGTTGGCTTTCTTAAGCAGTTTCAAAAAAGCCCTGAGAGAAATCTCAGGGCTTTTTGTTTTTAGAGAATAGGATTACAAAAATAAAAATATTTGGAACATGTTTTTCGGACTAATGCGCGGGAAATTAAATGGGAGCTTTGTGAAGGACTCACAAGGCAATAAAATGAGATGAATGATTAAAAACTCATTAATGTATGCATTCAAGATCGCAAGGGCTGGTATTGGTCTTCAATTCATCCATCTACCACGCCAAGGGATTTCGCTTCCAAGTTCGTAGGCTTTTACAAGAATTTGATTTGCGACTTCAAATTCGGCCCCTTCCAAGGCCACACCACTTTCAAGCCATAGCTCTCGAAAGCGCTCCGAGGCAACATCCCCCTTTGCCATCTCAACGCAAAGCTGGAGCAAGATTCCTTCCCTCATTTTTTGACCCCTCTCGAAAGATAAGTATAATCACTCGATAATTATACTTAATTTAATATTAATTATTATTATAATATTAGGAATTGTAAATAGATTTTTTATCTTTTTGGGATTTTTTTAATAATTTTTAAATTGTTAAAAATCCATTGCAAAATCAAAAGGATTGGCATAACTCAATCCTTTTTTCTCCATGAAACAGATCATCCTTTCGCTTTCTTTAGCCCTTTTATTGCTTTTTGCCCCTCGTCTTCAGGCAGAACTCGCTCTCGAACAAAATGTAGAGCTTTTTAAGCTTCCGAATGGCATGACCTTTCTATTAGTCCCTAGAAAGGGAGCCCCTGTTTTTACGGGTTATATTCGAGTGAAGGTGGGAGGAGCAGATGAAAAGGCTGGCTTCACAGGGATTGCCCACATGCTGGAGCACATGGCTTTCAAGGGAAGCACAAGTATCGGAACTCGAAATTACGCTGCTGAAGCAAAAGTTCTCGATGAAATTGAAAAAATAGGACTTCGCTTAGCGGATTTAACTCGAAGTGATCAGGCCAACAGTGAGGAAGCAAAAAAATTAAGAGAAAAAATGAAAGCGCTTCAAGCTAAAGCAAGTGCTTTCATTGTGAAGGATGAATATTCGCGAACCTTTACTAAAAATGGTGGCACCGAGTTTAATGCAACCACCTCTAAAGATCTCACCAGTTATTTTGTATCCCTTCCCATCAATAAATTAAAACTTTGGGCTTATCTTACGGCAGAGGTGTTGAAAAATCCGGTGTTCAGAGAATTTTACCAGGAACGAGATGTGGTGATGGAAGAGCGTCGCATGCGGGTGGATGATGATCCCTTTGGAAAAAATTATGAAAGTTTTTTGCAAACTGCTTTTGAAAAAAGTCCGTATCGAGATCCGACCATTGGATATGCAAAAGATATTTCAGCTCTTACAGCGACTGATTTGAAAAAATTCTATCAAACCTATTATGTGCCGCAAAATATGATTGGGGCCGTGGTGGGAGATATTAATTTATCTCAAACAAAACAGATTCTTTTGCAGACTTTCGGAAAAATTCCTGCAGGAAAAAATCCTCCCAGTTTGAGCAATATGGAGCCGCCTCAAAAACAAGAAAGAAGAAATGTGATCAGCGATGATGCGCGTGCTCAAATTATGATGGGTTATCACAAGCCCACTTTGCCTTCTAAAGATGATTATGTTTTCGATCTGATTGGCCAGATTTTATGTGAAGGCAGAAGTTCAAGGCTTTATAAAAGTTTGGTAGAACAACAAAAAATCGCGCAAACAGTCGCTTGTGATACAGGCACTCCAGGTGCGCGTTTGAATAATCTTTTTTTTATTTATGCGACTGCTTTAGGAAAGCATCGTCCTGAAGAACTTGAAAAAGCAATTGAGGCTCAGCTCGATTCTTTTGCACAGAAGCCAGTTTCTCAGAATGAATTGGAGAGGGCAAAAAACCAGCTCATTTCAGATCAGCTTTTTAAAGTGAGTTCTAATTTTGGTTTGGCGGAATCACTCACTTATTTTCAGGCAGTTGCAGGAGATTGGAAATATTTGTTAGAACATTCTTCTATCCTTGAAAAAATTACTCCCGAAGAAATTCAGCAAGTCGCACAAAAATATTTGGTGCGCTCAAATCAAACTGTATCAGTTCTTGAGACCTCTAAACAAAAAACGGAGAGCCGACCTTGAGAAAGATATTTGTCATTTTTATTTTTCTTTTTTTTGGTGTTTTAAGTCAACGCCTAGACGCGGCTTCCACACAGATTGAAGCTCTTTCAAGATTACCATTAGGAATTGTGCATCCTCCTGCAGTGCAAATTGAAACTCTTTCGAATGGCATGAAAGTGTATTTATTGGAAGATCACGAGTTACCCATTTTGCAAGCTTTTGCGTATGTGCGCGCGGGTTCCATTTATGATCCTGCAGATAAAGTGGGCTTAGCTTCTGTTTTGGGGACAGTTTTGAGAAGTGGGGGAACTCTTTCAAAAAAAGCAGATGAGATTGATCAACTTCTCGATGGAAGAGGCGCCTCCATCGACACGGGAATGGCAGGAGAGTATGGGAGCGCAAACCTTTCTTGTCTTTCCAAAGACGCTACGTTGATATTGCCACTTTTTTTTGAGATTCTTTCTGCTCCACGTTTCGAAGCGTCAGCCATTCGTTTGTCGGTAGCGCGAAAAATAGAATCTTTAAAACGTATTAATGATGAACCTGAAAAAATTGCCATTCGTGAATTCCCAAAATTACTATATGGGTCTGGGAGTGTGTGGGCCAGAACTCCAAGCATCGCTTCACTTCAATCGATTCAAAAAAGTGATCTACAAAAATACCATTCGCAATTTTATCATCCGAATCGTTTGATTTTAGCGATTGCAGGAGATTTTAAAAAAGAAGAAATGCTCGCTCTGTTGGAAAAAAGCACTCAAGCCTGGAACAAAACTGAGATTCCGCTGCCTGTGATTCCTCCAGTAGAAAAAAAGTGGGACAAAGGAATTTATCTTATTCCGAAAGCAGGTGGTCAGTCTACTTTGTTGGTCGGTCATTATGGAGATAGACGTAGTAATCCCGATAAGTTTGCTCTTATTTTAATGAACTACATGTTGGGCGGAGATATTTTCTCCTCCAAGCTTGGAGAAGAAATTCGCTCTGATCGTGGTCTGGCTTATAGTATTTTTTCACGCTTTGCCCTGGAAACAGATTATGGTCTTTTTTATGCCATGGCTCAGACCAAAACAGCTAGCACCACAGAAGTGATCGGACTCATCGAAAAAATCATTGCAGAATTTCACGAGGGTAGAGGGTTTAATGCAAAGGCTCTTGAGTTTGCAAAGGAGTCTATTTTAAACCAGATGATGGGAGATTGGGACCCTCGCTTTGCCTATGTAAAAGAAAGGGCTCGTCTTTCTTATTTTGGATATCCAGAAAACTATTTAGATATTTTTCAGAAAACACTTTCAAAAGTGAGTTTGGAACAAGTAAAAAAAGTGGCTCATCAGTATTTATATCCTGATAGGCTAAAAATACTTGTTGTGGGAGATGGAGATAAACTCAAAACTTCTCTAGAAAAATTAGGAACGGTAAAAGAATTGCCTTTGCCCGGTTTGTAATATTATGCAACTTAAACTCATTCAAATTTTAAAAAGCACGCTTTCTTATTGCATTGAGAAAAAACTTTTTCCACTCGATGAAATCCCGGAAGTGACTGTGAGCAAGCCTGCTCGCAAAGAACATGGAGATTATGCGACCAATGTTGCACTGTCTTTGGCTTCGAGTACGGGCAGAAAGCCTCGGGAGTTAGCAGAAATCATTCTTCAAAATCTTCAAGATCCCCACCAGTTTATTTTAAAAACAGAAGTAGCAGGTCCAGGTTTTATCAATTTCTTTCTTTCAGCTCAGGCTTATCAAAATGCATTGCGTGAAATTTTAAAAAAGAAAGAAAGCTACGGAAAAATCAATTTAGGTAAGGGTAAAAAAGTTCTTATTGAATACGTAAGTGCCAATCCGACAGGGCCGATGCATGTGGGCCATGGTCGAAATGCGGTGGTGGGAGATGTTTTGGCCCGTCTGCTTTCTGCCTGCGGTTTTCAAGTGAGTAAAGAATTTTATGTGAATGATCATGGGGTGCAGATTCAAACCTTGGG
>CAYYEM010000032.1:0-5549 GCA_964470915.1 uncultured Pseudomonadota bacterium | reverse complement strand
GGTTATTTATTCGAAGAAGAAGGGGCCAGTTGGTTTCGCTCCACCGCGTTTGGTGATGATAAAGATAGAGTTTTAATTAAAAAAGAAGGATCTTATACATACTTCACCCCGGATATCGCTTATCACCGAAATAAATTTGAAAGACGTTTCGATTTATACATCAATATTTGGGGCGCTGATCACGCTGGCTATGTGCCTCGTATAAAAGCTTCGTTGGAAGCTCTTTCTTATGATCCTGAAAAACTAAAAGTGATTACCATTCAAATGGTCAATCTTAAACGAGGCAACGAACGTGTACAAATGTCAAAGCGTAGCGGCACTTATGTGACACTTCGTGAAGTCGTAGATGAAGTGGGATCAGATGCGGCTCGTTTCTTTTTCATGTTGCGTTCAGCCAATGCCCAACTTGATTTCGATTTGGAATTAGCTCAAAAGCAAACGGCAGATAATCCCGTTTTTTATATTCAGTATGCGCATGCCAGAATTTGCAATATTTTCAGAAAAGCTCAAGAAGCAGGTTTTGATTTAACACATTTAGAAGAGGCAGATCTTGGAGCTTTGGTATTGCCGGAAGAATCTGATTTGATTCATCAAATTACAGAATATCCGGATAAACTAGAAGAAGCAGTGACTCATTATGAAGGTCATCGAGTGGGATTTTATCTTCTCGACCTTGCCAAAGCCTTGCAGTCTTACTATAGTCGTGCCAAGTCAGATGTTCGGTATAAGGTGTTGAGTGAAGATCGTAAGGTCACTTTATCAAAGTTAGCTTTATTGAAGGCCGTTCAAATTGTGTTTCAAAGTGCATTACAAATTTTGGGAGTGAATGCTCCTGAATATATGAAACAAGAAGAAGAATAGTTCCCTCTCCTTACAAAGGAGAGGAGAACATGAGAGGTAAAAATTATGTCTGAACAATCCAATCAACTTAAGCTCAGTTTTGCCCAACTTTTAATTCTTTTGGCTTTGCAGGTGGCATTGCTCTCAGGAACTTTTTATATAGGGGCTCGCTTTGGATCTCGCTGGTTGAGCGCAGAGAATGTGGTTGTTTCCCAGAAAGATCAGGAAGTTTCCAAGCTTTTTCCAAAAGTTCAAGAAGGGACTGTCACTGAAGTTCCAAGTGATATTCATTCAGATAAGCCTACTACTTATACCACTCCTTTTGATAAATCTCCGGGAACCGTATTTAGAATTAAGTCGAGTGAAAATTCTGCCTATACCTTACAAATTGCTTCTTATCCGGATGAGTCTGCCGCTGCTCAAGTCATCGATCATTGGAAAAAGAAAGGTTACATGGCTTACTTATCGGTAGAAGATATTCCAGATAAAGGGAAGTGGTATCGAGTGAATGTGGGTAACTTTGGAGATGAGGAATCTGCCAGTAAGTACGCACAAAATATAAAAGAAAAAGAAAATGTTCAGCCTCAGGTAGTGGTGACAGAACAATAGAAGGTAGAAGAGAAAAGGTAAGAGGTAAAAGGGAAAAAGTAAGAGGAGAAAATTTTTTTACTTCTCCCTTCTCCCTTCTCCCTAGAAATATGCCTCGCAAAAAAATTACAACAACCATTTATATTACAGAAGAGCAGAGTGATAAACTCAAGGCTTTGCACCAAAAAACCAAGGTGCCCGTCGCTGAATATATTCGCCAGGGGATTGATTTGATTTTAGAAAAACATAATGCTGATATTCCTGGGGAGCAACTCACTTTTTTTAACATAAACAATACAAAATCAGCAGCTTCTAGATAGTAGCCAGAATGACAGATCCCAAACTTATCCGAAATTTGACTATTCGCTTACATCGGCAAAGCCAGATGCTCGCTAAAGTCGGGGGAAGAATTCTTTCTCCCCCCAACACCCCTCATCGAGGTCTAAAGTGAAACCAGAACTTATTAGAAATTTCTCGATCATTGCTCACATTGACCACGGTAAATCCACTTTGGCTGATCGTTTGCTTGAGTTTACGGGCACCATTTCTCAGCGAGAAAAGCAAGATCAGTTTCTTGATAAAATGGAATTGGAACGTGAGCGAGGGATTACGATTAAGGCTCAAACCGTACGTCTGAATTATAAAGCGAAAGATGGGAATACCTATGTTTTGAATCTTATCGATACCCCTGGCCATGTAGATTTTCATTATGAAGTTTCTCGCTCGCTTGCAGCTTGCGAAGGAGCCATTTTGGTAGTGGATGCTTCTCAAGGTATTCAGGCGCAAACCTTGGCAAATGTTTACATGGCTGTGGATAGTAATCTCGAAATCTTTTGTGTGTTGAATAAAATTGATCTTCCTAATGCAAATCCTGAAAAAGTGAAACATGAAGTAGAGGATGTGATTGGTTTGCCTACTTCAAATTCTGTAGAGGCTTCCGCAAAAACCGGTATTGGGATTGAGCAGATATTAGAAAATGTCGTGAAATATTTTCCTGCTCCGAAAGGTAATGCAGAAGCGCCTTTTAAATCTCTTATTTTTGATAGCTGGTTTGATCCTTATCAAGGGGTTGTTGTCTTGATACGCAATATAGATGGTAAAATCAAAAAGGGCGATAAAGTCCGCTTTATGTCGACAGGTAAAATTTATGATGTCGATAAAATTGGTGTGATAGACCCTCAGTTTCGTGAAGTAAATGAATTAGGAGTCGGGGAAGTAGGTTTTTTAATTGCGGGAATCAAAACAGTCACAGAAGTTCATATTGGTGATACCGTCACCTTGGCTAATAATCCCACTGCTGAAGCTTTGCCGGGTTTTAAAGAAGCTAAACCCATGGTGTTTTGTGGGATTTATCCTGTGGAATCTCATCAGTATGACAATCTCCGTGCGGCTCTTGAAAAATTAAAACTCAATGATGCTTCTTTTTCCTATGAACCAGAAACTTCTTTGGCGCTGGGCTTTGGCTTTCGCTGCGGATTTTTGGGTTTACTCCACATGGAAATTATTCAGGAGCGACTTGAACGTGAATATAATTTAAAACTTATTTCAACTGCACCCAACGTTATTTACAAAGTAAAGAAAACGAATGGGGAAGAACTTCTGATTGATAATCCAGCCAGCTTGCCTTCTGTGGGAGAGATTGAATCCATTAGCGAACCTTTTTTGAAAGCGACGATTCATATTCCTCAAGAGTTTGTGGGAGCTTTAATTCAGCTTTGTGAAGGTCGAAGAGGTCGCCAGCTTAAAATGGATTATCTGACAAGTCAGCATGTGATGTTAGTTTATGAGTTGCCTTTTTCAGAAATTGTATTTGATTTTTATGATCGGTTAAAAAGTATCTCAAAGGGTTTTGCCAGTTTTGATTATGAAATTGGTGATTTCCAGCTTTCAGACTTAGTGAAGCTTAATATTTTAATCAATGAAGAGCCGGTGGATGCTTTATCGATTATTGTTCATCGCGAAAAAGCCTATATGCGAGGAAGGGATCTGGTTGAGAAACTACGAGAACTGATTCCGCGCCAACAGTTTGATGTCGCCATTCAGGCAGCCATGGGCGGGCGAATTGTAGCCCGTGAAACGGTGAAGGCCCTCCGCAAAAACGTGACCGCCAAATGTTATGGGGGAGATATTACCCGTAAGCGCAAATTGCTTGAGAAACAAAAAGAGGGAAAAAAGCGCATGAAGCAGGTGGGAAGTGTTGAAATTCCTCAAGAAGCTTTTCTGGCCGTATTGAAGATTGACTGAAATTTATTTACTACAGCTTGCAGCATATCTTTTCAATTTCTTCCCCTCTCCCTTTTGGGGAGAGGGTTAGGGTGAGGGGGAGTGTTGAAATTCCTCAAGAAGCTTTTCTGGCCGTATTGAAGATTGACTGAAATTTATTTACTACAGCTTGCAGCATATCTTTTCAATTTCTTCCCCTCTCCCTTTTGGGGAGAGGGTTAGGGTGAGGGGGAGTGTGTAATTTAGTTTCACCCATTAAACTCTCCCCCTCATCCGCCCTTCGGGCTCCTTCTCCCCAAAGGGAGAAGGAGTTGCGGAAATCAGAGGGATGGATAAATTTTCAGTTATTAATTCTGCTTGAAGTCATTGGCTCTTCATGTAAATTCCCCTATATGCAAAATCCAGAAATACCCTTACAGTCTTCGCCGACTCTCCGTAAAAAATCTAAAACACGAGAATATGCAGAAGCCCTTTTGTCTGCTGTGTTAATTGCTCTTTTTGTTCGGGCTTTTGTAGTGGAAGCTTTTAAAATTCCATCGAAGTCGATGGTGCCGACTCTAATGGTGGGAGATCATATTTTTGTAAATAAATTTGCATATGGCATTCGCATTCCCATTTGGGGCAAATGGATCGCCCATTTTAAAAATCCTGAACGGGGAGAAGTGGTCGTTTTTGTTTATCCAAAAAATGAGAGTTTGGATTTTATTAAACGAGTTGTTGGTTTGCCGGGAGACAAAATTTTAATTCAAGGCCTGGATTTGTTTATTAATGGAAATAAAGTGGAAACTCAAAATTTAGAGATCGAAGGAGTGAATCCCCAAAATGCCAGAGAATTACTGGTAAAAAAACCAGTGAATCTTTCTGCAGTGTTTGCAACCTTGCCTTTTTTTCCTGAATGGCAATCCTATAAGTTTTATGATGAAAAACTCGGAGACATTCATCATTGGATGCAACATTCTATTTACCCAAGATTAGATAACCTGGAAGTGACTGTTCCTAGTGATCATTTTTTTGTCATGGGTGACAATCGTGAAAATTCGAGCGATTCGCGCGAGTGGGGTTTTGTGCCCATGAAAAATCTCAAAGGCAGAGCCATGTTTGTCTGGCTTTCTCTCGACCACGATCAAGGCGGTATTCGCTGGAGCCGCTTTGGGAAGTGGATTCAATAATTTTTAAGCAGCTTCTTCGACTTTGTAATTTGGAAACATAATAACAGCAGGGTGAACTTTAAGCGCTTTTGCAAGCTCAAGCGCTCTGTCACGACCGATTTGCTGTCGACCGGATTCCATGCTCGAGATATTGGCTTGGGTCATGCCTGTTTTTTGAGCGAGTTCATTTTGGGTCAAGCCTTGCAGTTGACGAAGGGTTGCGAGCATTTCGCCGGGAGTCATTTCAATGGGATCATGACCTGATATGAAATCCTTTTTATTTATTTTTTTCATGATGACCTCAATAAGTATGTGGGTTTATTTCTATCACATACACAATTAATTGTTCTTTATCGATTTTGTAAATGACTCTCCACTGTTTGTTGAGGCGAGAAGATCGAAAGCCTTTCCATTCACCTTTGAGGGTTTCATCATGAAACCCCTTGATCAATCTAAGGCCTTGGGGACCTTCCAATTCAACAATGCGCTTCCAGGCTAAATAGTTTTTCTTAATTTCAACAGGCGTTTTCTTTAAACTTTTCAAAGCCTCTTTATGCTCAAGTATAGTATACATTTACTATATAAAATATTCAATATAGTAAATGTTGTCAAGTGACTTGAAGGAAAAAGGGATGAAAGCCAAAGTGCCAGTGCACTTTTATCTTAATTCACTCTTGGATTCATTAAACAAACACTTTGTTCACCCAGTGTTCCCGTGTGGGGATCGAAAGTGCTAATCCATACTCGGGT
>CAYYEM010000031.1:16335-20727 GCA_964470915.1 uncultured Pseudomonadota bacterium | reverse complement strand
AGCTTTAGTTTTTTCAAAAAAAGAGGAAAAAGTTCTGAGGTAGTTCCAGAAAAACTATCCCAAGCTACTTTAAGACGAGAATTTTTAAATTTTTTAAGATCAATGTGTTTTAAGATATGATTCAGATAGTGAGAGGCTGCTTGTGAGAAATTCAATGTGTGCACTTCTTTTAAGGGATAAAAAGAAGGAAGTGTTTGATTCTCAATTTTGCTAATTGCTTTTTCCGCGATCGAATCATTGAGACTTCGAGAAGAAAGCAGGCCTTTTGAATCAAGAATTTTTAGGCCATTATAATAAAAGGGGTTATGACTTGCAGTGATCATCAATCCCCAATCATAATTTTGGGATTTTACTAAACAAGCCACTCCGGGCGTCGGAAAAATTTTAGCGATGAGCTTTGTTTGCCAGCCTGTTTGAGAAAGTAAAAACGCTACATGTTGCGCGAA
Organism: uncultured Pseudomonadota bacterium; assembly: GCA_964470915.1. Taxonomy (GTDB): domain Bacteria; phylum UBA10199; class UBA10199; order JADFYH01; family JADFYH01; genus CAYPXN01. The sequence continues at coordinate 20,281 of CAYYEM010000031.1, read as the reverse complement.
TTCTTTAGAGAGAAAGCGATTGTCATAGCCGATGAGAGCCTTTTGTTTTGGGTAAAGTTCTGCGAGCGAAAGTGTAATGGCTGAAAGTTTGTCTAGAGTAAAACTATCTGTATAAACCGCTCGCCAGCCTGAGTCTCCTATGTGGAGTTTGATGGGGCTCATTTGTTATTTAGTTTATCAATTTGCTTCAAAATTTGCTCAAGTTTCTTTTCAACTTGAGCTTGGTGCGATTCTTCTTTACGTATTTCTTTTTCAAGGGGGAGTAGTCCTTCCTGGACTTCTTCATGCATCCAGCGTGTCGCTAAAATCCCGATAAAACTTACAAACATCACGGTACCCGTATACATAAGTATAATACCAATGATGCGGCCTTCGATAGTTAAGGGGACTACATCACCAAAACCGACCGTTGTAATGGTAGAAACTCCCCACCACAAGCAGTCCATGAAAGATTTCATTCGCGGATTGATATCATGTTCAAAATAATAGATGGAAAACACAGCCAGCATTAAAAATCCGTTACCTATTACAGTGAGATAGAGAAAGGTAGGATGCCAAAAAGCCCGAATCATTTTTTTGAATTCTTTTTTTAAAAATTTAATCATAAAAAAACAGAGTTGGTTTTTTTGCCTTTTTCAAACTCTTCGATATTTAAAAGGCTGGTGTACAGAATTCTTTCTAGGGCCTCTTTGGTATTAAAAGCATTGTGCGGTGTGATTACAACATTTTCTTTATGATGAAGTAAAAATTCATTGGCCAGCAAAGTGCTGAGTGTAGAACTATCTCCCTTGAAAAGAGTGCTGAGAAGCTCTCTTTCTTCTCGAATACTGGGTTCATTTTCTAGAACATCAAGACCCAAACCAGCCCATATCCCGCTTGCAAGTCCTTTCACCAGAGCACTTGTTTCCACAATAGATCCGCGCGATGTGTTAATCAGAAGAGCTCCTTTTTTGATAAGGCTTAAATGCGACTCTTTGATCAAATGATGAGTACTTTCATTGGCAGGAACATGCAATGTGATGATATCCGACTTTTTAAGAAGTTCCTCAAAAGGAACATATTTTATACCCCACTGTTTTTCGAGAGATTTATCAGGAACAATATCATGAGCAAGAATTTTCATTTCGAAAGCCCAGGCAATACGCGCGATGTGTTTTCCAATATTACCAGTTCCGATAATACCGATTGTTTTTCCATTAAGATCCCAACCTCGCAGACCTTCCAGCGAAAATGAACCCGAGCGTGTTCTTTCAACAGATTTCACCAATTTTTTTTGAAGCGCTAAGATAAGCGCAAAAGTATGTTCAGCAACGGTTCGCTCTCCATAAAGGGGAACATTGGCTACATGAATGCCCCTTTTTTTACAGTTTTCTAAATCAATATGATCAAAACCAGTAGATCGTGTAGCGATCATTTTAAGAGCAGGTAGTTGAGCTAATTGAGAGGACTGAATCGAGGAAAAAACAAAAGTAGAAAGTATTTCGCAATCTTGAATGCTAGAGAGATCGATGTCTTGTAAATGTTCCTTAAAAAGTTTGAGTTCTCTATTTGGAAAAGCTTTGTGAAGAATTTTCTCTTCCCAATCTTCTACCTCGAAGAAACAAATTTGCTTTTTTTTCATTTTGATTCAGACAATTGCTGATTTTTCTTAGGTTTTAAAAAATCTGCAGGGCGATGTGCCGCATGGCATTGGAAACAAGTGTTAGAGAGCTTGTCAAAAGCATCGTAGATATGAATGTCTTTTTTATCACTTAATTTTTTAATATCGGCAAGGCTGTTTGCTAATAAGTCAGTATATTCTTTATAAGCATTGGTCGTATCTACATCTTGCATCTCTTTTAAAATTTTATTCATTTCATTTAAAGTGTAATCGATGCTTGCCCAGTCTGGCTTTTTTTCTTTAATTTTTAAAATTTCAAGTCCCGCAACTAAGGTTCCAAATTTTGCCATATATTTTTTGAGGGGATGTGTCGCAGAAGGAGCTACATCTCCTTTAGGATTTCCTCCCGCAAATACATTCAAGTTAAAGGTCAACAGAACAAAAACTAATAAAAAAAGAATAGAAAAATATTTTTTCACATCGCCTCCTGCTTATATCTTAGTTCTTCTGGAAAGATTTGGGATGATGTATATCATATTCATTAAAATCTCATAAGTGTAAATTAAAGAAAAAAAGGAGCTTATTATGAATGCTGCACACCTTCATTTAATTATTAATCATATTCCTGTAGTGGGGAGTGTTGGAGTAGCTTTAATCTTGCTTTATGGTTTTGTGAAAAAAAATGAAGAAATAAAAAAGTTGGCGTTACTTTTACTTATTTTGATTTCATCTATTACTTTTCTGGTTTCAAGAAGTGGTCATCAAGCAGAAGATATTGCCGAAAAATTTCCAGGGGTAACCGAAAGCTTGATTGAAGCTCATGAGGAAGCCGGTGAAAAAGCTTTTATTGCAATAGAAATTGCTGGAGGCTTGGCCCTACTTTCTTTGTTAGCAGGCCTGAAAAGTAAGTCGATAGCTTCTGGCCTCACTTTTTTGGTCTTATTATCAAGCTTGGCAAGCGCAGGGCTTATGGCTTGGACTGCAAAACTAGGGGGTGTCATTCGTCACCCAGAAGCACGCTCTGACTTCCAAGCGAGTTCGACTTTAAGTGAAACCAACAAAAATCAGGATGACGATTGAATTTAGAAAGCGAAAGTAGAACCAGTCACCGAATATTTATCGTCGAAAGTGTCGTTTTTCATTTTTAACAAACGAAAGCTGTAGGATTCGACGACTTCTTTATCATTAAAGGTAAAGATCAAAGAAACAGGTTTTGTATTTCTCTTCACTCGATAACCAGGTTTATCCATATAAATCATGGTTTTATTTAAATCCTGCTCATCTTCATAGGTCCACATCCAATGATAAACCCAGGTTTCTTTGCCAGTTTGAGGGGATCTCCACATAATATTGGGAGCTGATAAGAGCTTTAATAAGGCTTGTTGATCCGTTACACCCTCTTTAATGGTGTTTATAAAGCGTCTTAAAGGGACATGGGCATCCCAACCAATGACGCTGACATGTGAATTGGGGTCTTCAATTTTAGCGTCACTATGCACAGGGTCAATGTGCTGAATATAGCGAGTCGGATTATTGTAATAGTTTCTGTCATCTCGATCTGTAGCGTAAGGGCTCTGATAACCAAGTTGTGCTTGTGCTTGAGCGACAAAAGCTAATGAAAGTATTGCTGAAAAAAGAAAGATTTTTGTTTTCATAGGTGCATCAAGGGTAACAAAAAGCAATCGGAGGGTCAAAGATTTTTTAGTTTTTTGATAAAAGCTTGGGTAAAAATGAAGCTGAATTAAAAAAAGCGCTGAGCACAACGCTCCCCCCTGATATTTTACAAGTTTTACAATCGAAACTAGATGCGGGTAAAGCCGTGGGGAATATTTCTAAAGCAGAGGATGTTGCGAAATTTTTGAAATATAAAAATGAAGGTAATCCTCCTCATTATACCTCTCAATTAGCGGGGGATGATTCTTTCGTGTATTTTGATCCGAATGAAACTTCAAATATTCTGAGCCAAGTAAGATCGAGTTCAGAAAATAGATATCTTGCTCCGGATTATGATTCAGCCACTTCTGCGAGTGCGGAGTAAAAAATTACGGCAACTCTGATTTTCCCATGAGGAATTGATCGATGCCTTTGGCAGCTTTTCGGCCTTCGGCAATGGCCCATGAGATGAGAGCGGGGGTCTAGCAAGCCAGCCCCCCGTGCCCCCGAAGATTGTTTGCTATAACTTGGAGTTAATCCAAGTTATGGCTCACGGTAATTCTGATTTTCCCATGAGGAATTGATCGATGCCTTTGGCAGCTTTTCGGCCTTCGGCAATGGCCCATACGATAAGAGAAGCGCCGCGATGGGAGTCGCCTGCAGCGAAGATGCCTTTTTCAGAAGTCATAAAAT
>CAYYEM010000031.1:4822-16235 GCA_964470915.1 uncultured Pseudomonadota bacterium | reverse complement strand
GCGCCGCGATGGGAGTCGCCTGCAGCGAAGATGCCTTTTTCAGAAGTCATAAAATTAGAATCAACTTCAATATTGCCTCGACTATCTAATTTGAGCTTCAGTTGTTCGATGGGGCCATTTTTTTGAGGGCCTGTAAATCCCATAGCAAGTAAAAGCAAGTCGACTTCCATCTCAAATTCAGAACCAGGAATTTCTTTAAAATTTCCATCTTTCCATTCTAGTTTTACAGCGTGAAGCTTTTTGAGTTTGCCATTTTCTCCACTGAGTTTTTTAGTGAGGATGCAATAATCTCTAACTTCACCTTGATAGACTTGTTTTGCTTCTTCGTGGGCTGTGGAAGTTCTAAACACTACGGGCCATTGTGGCCAAGGATTATGAGCGGCTCTTTCTGTAGGAGGTTTTGGGAGTAATTCAAACTGGTGAACGGAGCTGGCTCCTTGACGAAGAGCTGTGCCCAGACAATCTGCTCCGGTATCTCCACCTCCTAGAATAATTACCTTTTTCCCTTTTGCATTAATTTGGCCTTCGATTTTATCACCTGCTACTGTTTTGTTTTGTTGAGGAAGGTATTCCATCGCAAGGTGAATACCTTGCAAATCTCTACCGGGAGTATTGAGATCACGAGCCTGACCTGCACCGATACAAAGGGCAAGGGCGTCAAATTCCTTGCGAAGCTTTTCTAATGAAATATTATCACCAATATTAGCTTGGGTTTCAAACTTCACGCCTTCGACTTCCATTTGCTGAATTCTAAAATCAATTCTTTCCTTCTGCATTTTAAAATCAGGGATGCCGTAACGCAGTAATCCACCAATTCTGTCATCTCGTTCGAATACGGTGACTTCATGACCTGCACGGGCGAGCTGTTGAGCGCAAGCAAGTCCCGCAGGGCCAGAACCAATAACAGCTACCTTTTTCCCAGTACTTTTTTGGGCGGGTTCAGGCTTTACCCATCCTTCTTTGATGGCATGATCAATAATGTTAAATTCAATATACTTAATCGTTACTGGTTTTTCATTGATGCCTAATACGCAAGATCCTTCACAGGGGGCAGGGCATAAAATGCCTGTGAACTCAGGGAAATTATTAGTGGCGTGCAAACGTTCAATGGCTTCTTCCCAATGACTTTTGTAAATGAGATCATTCCATTCTGGGATCAGATTTCCCAAGGGGCAGCCTTGGTTACAAAAAGGAATGCCGCAATCCATGCAGCGAGCGCCCTGTTTACGAAGTTTTTCAACAGGGAATTCTAAATAAGCTTCTTTATAATCTTTGATTCTTTCTTCAATGGGACGTTCAGGATAATGATCCCGGTCGAACTCCATGAATCCGGTTGGCTTACCCATACAATGCCGCCTCCATAGAAATTCCTTGTTCCTTCATTTTGCGGCGAACTTCCACTAACACGCGTTTGTAGTCCTTCGGCATCACTTTTACGAAAGAAGCAAGTTCTGTATCAAAATTTTTGAGAATCTTTTTTGCCACCGAACTGTCGGTATATTGAGCATGCTTTTCAAGTAGGGTACGAAGCAATTGAATATCTTCATTTTCTGAAACAGTTTCGAGTTCCACCATATCTGGATTGCAGTTTTGTGCAAAACCTTTGGAAGGGTCATAGATGAAAGCCGAACCACCGCTCATACCCGCCGCAAAATTTCGTCCTGTTTTTCCTAACACTACCACGGTGCCACCCGTCATGTATTCGCAACCATGATCTCCGACACCTTCGATGACTGTTTTGGCACCAGAATTTCTTACACAAAAACGCTCTCCGCCCACTCCGCGGAAATAAGCTTCTCCGCTAGTGGCGCCGTAAAGCAAAACATTTCCCACCAGAATATTTTCTTCTGCCACAAAGCTTGATTTTTTAGGAGGGTAAACAATGACTTTTCCTCCAGAGAGTCCTTTGCCGACGTAATCATTGGCATCACCTTCTAATTCTAAAGTGATTCCTTTGGGAACGAAGGCTGCAAAGCTTTGTCCGGCAGAGCCTTTAAATTTAATGTGAATTGTATCTTCAGGTAAACCTTTTGCACCATAACGACGAGTGACTTCGCTTCCTAAAATCGTTCCCACGGTTCGGTTTAAGTTACGAATTGTTGATTCAAAAGAAACTTTTTCACCTTTTTCGAGAGCTGTTTTTGCTTTGCTAATCAGTGCATGATCGAGCGCTTTATCAAGTCCATGATCTTGTTCTCGGATTTTTTTGATAGCTACTTCAGGACCGTGAGGCGCTTGATAGAAAATACTAGAATAATCGAGACCTTTTGCTTTCCAGTGAGCGATTGCTTTATTAAAGTTAAGTCGATCCGAACGCCCAATCATTTCATCCACTGTTTTAAAGCCGAGTTCTGCCATGATTTTTCGGAGTTCTTCCGCAACAAAGAAAAAATAATTGATGACGTTTTCAGGAGTTCCAGTAAATTTTTTGCGCAGTACAGGATCTTGAGTCGCAACGCCTACAGGGCAAGTATTAAGATGACAGACGCGCATCATAATACAACCCATAGCGACCAATGGTACCGTTGAAAAACCGAACTCTTCAGCACCCAGTAAAGCAGCAATGGCAACATCTCGACCTGTTTTCATTTGACCATCAGCTTCTACGGTAATTCGGTCGCGAAGTTTGTTGGACACCAATACTTGTTGAGTTTCAGCTAAACCTAATTCCCAAGGAATACCGGCGTGTTTAATGCTGGTTTGAGGGGAGGCGCCTGTACCACCATCATGACCTGAAATGAGAACAAGATCGGCATGAGCTTTTGCAACCCCTGCCGCTACAGTGCCTACGCCAACTTCTGCAACTAGCTTCACACTGATTCGAGCTTTGGGATTTGAATTTTTAAGATCGTAGATAAGCTGAGCTAAATCTTCGATAGAATAAATATCATGATGAGGAGGAGGAGAAATAAGCCCAACTCCTGGAGTGGAAAAACGAACCTTGGCAATCCAGGGGTAAACTTTATGTCCAGGTAATTGTCCGCCTTCACCTGGTTTTGCGCCTTGAGCTACTTTAATTTGAATTTCATCGGAGTTCACTAAGTATTCACTCGTGACGCCGAAACGGCCTGAAGCTACCTGTTTGATTTTACTTCGCTTGGTATCGCCGTTGGGAAGAGTTTGAAAGCGTGATGGATCTTCTCCTCCCTCACCAGTATTTGATTTTCCACCGATGCGATTCATGGCAATCGCAAGAGTTTCATGGGCTTCCTGGCTGATCGAGCCATAAGACATTGCCCCTGTCTTGAATCGTTTTACAATTTCTTTTGCAGATTCTACTTGATCTAAAGGAACGGGATTTCCTTTTTTAAATTCCATCAAACTACGTAAAGTACACAGGTGCTTACTTTGATCATTTATTAAATGAGAATATTCTTCGTAGTCTTTGTAAGAATTGTTTCGAACAGCATTTTGCAGTCTTGAAACGGTATCTGGATTGAGAAGATGGAATTCTCCTTCACGACGCCATTGATAATTGCCACCAGAATCTAAAACCAAATGCGGCGATACTCGGTGAGGGAAAGCCTTTTCATGACGAGCAAGCACTTCTTTGAAAATTTCTTCAATGCCAATACCCTGAATCCGACTTGCAGTGTGAGTGAAATAGCGATCGATAATTTCTTTGTTGAGCCCGATGGCTTCAAAAATTTGTGCACCACGATAACTTTGAATTGTCGAAATTCCCATCTTCGACATTACTTTCACAATTCCTTTTTTGACGGCCTTGTTATAGTAAGCAACCGCTTTTTTGTGATCGATGCCTTCCAAAACACCTTGTCGAATTAAATCATCCAAAGTTTCAAAAGCGAGATAAGGGTTTACAGCTCCTGCTCCATAACCCACGAGTAAACAAAACTGATGTACTTCACGAGGTTCGCCTGTTTCAATCACAAGCCCTACTTGAGTTCGGGTGCCTTTTCTGACCAAGTGGTGATGTAAGCCAGCAGTGGCGAGCAAGCTGGGGATGGGAGCATGCGTTTCGTCTACTCCACGATCTGAAAGAATAATAATTGTGTTTCCCTCAGCGATCGCTTTGTCAGCTTCCTGAAAAATAGCTTCGAGTCTTTCTACCATTCCCTTAGAACCTGTTTTTACATCAAAAATCATGGGAATGACTTTAGATTGAAAACCTTGGTAGGGCGCATAACCTAAATGTTTAAAACGAGCGAGCTCGTCATTATCCAAAATAGGATTTTTTAATTTGATCTGATGACAATTTTCTTCGGTGGCTTCGAGAAGATTTTTTTCGGGTCCGATGGAAGTATCTACTGATGTGACTAGCTCTTCACGAATCGCATCCAAGGGAGGATTCGTGACTTGCGCAAATAGCTGCTGGAAGTAATTAAAAAGATTTTGGGGTTTTTCAGATAAAACAGCCAAGGGAGTATCCGTTCCCATCGAACCAATCGCTTCTTCTCCGCGAGAGGCCATCGGCATCATAAGAAGATTGATTTCTTCCCGAGTGTAACCAAACATGATTTGACGTTTGGTGACTGTTTCATGGTCGGGCTCTGGCACTTGTTTGCAAGCAGGCAAGTCTTCGAGTCGGACCATTTGTTTTTTGAGCCATTCCCCATAAGGTTTTTCAGTCGCTAACTTATGCTTTAATTCATGATCATCGATGATGCGACCCTCTTTCATATCAATCAGAAACATCCGACCTGGTTGAAGGCGGCCTTTGAGTAAAATGTTTTCGGGCTCGACATCAATTACGCCTACTTCTGAAGCCATAATCACGAGGTCATCTTTTGTTACATAGTAACGAGAAGGTCTTAGACCATTTCGATCAAGCACGGCGCCCATGACACTTCCATCGGTGAAAGCAATTGAAGCAGGGCCATCCCAAGGTTCCATGAGACAAGAATGATATTCGTAGAAATCCTTTTTTTCCTGAGACATGCTTTCATGCCCACTCCAAGCTTCAGGCACCATCATCATCACAGCATGAGGTAACGAATAGCCTGCCATTACGAGCATTTCTAAAGCGTTGTCAAAGATAGCAGAATCCGAGCCAAATTCTCGGGTGACTGGCAGAATCTTTTTAATTTCATCTCCAAAAAGTTTTGATTGAAACAAGGCTTCTCGAGCGCGCATCCAATTAATGTTTCCTCGGAGCGTATTGATTTCTCCGTTGTGGGCAATGAAACGAAAAGGATGTGATAATTCCCAGTTTGGAAATGTATTGGTTGAGAAACGAGAGTGGACCAAGGCAAGTGCAGAGACCATGTCTGAATCGCCTAAGTCTGGGAAGAAAGGCTTCAGTTGTTCGCAAATGAGCATTCCCTTGTAAATTAAAGTTCGGCTTGAAAGAGAAGGAATGTAAAAATCGGTATGATTGTTTAAGCCTGAATTCCGAATTTCATTCTCAAATACTTTTCGAATAATAAACAGACGTCGTTCAAAAGCTTCAGGAATAGGGCCTGGAAGTTTAGGTCCTTGATCTCCCATGGCAACAATGAATTGTTTGAAAGTAGGCATTGCTTCTAAAGCGGTTTGCCCAATCATAGAACTATTAATAGGGACTTCACGCCAACCCAAAAACTTTTGACCTTCCCGAATGACGATTTCTTCCAGGAGTTTTTCGCCTTTTTCACGCTGTTTGGGATCTTGAGGAGAAAATAAAGTGCCAATGCCATATTGGCCTTCCTCAGGGACTTGGATTCCAATTTTTCCGAACACTTTTTTGATAAAAGCATGCGGAATTTGCATGAGAATACCTGCTCCATCACCCGTATTGACTTCAGAACCGCAAGCACCGCGATGTTCGAGATGATTGAGAGTGAGGATGCCTTTCTCAATAATGTCGTGGGATTTTTGGCCTTTCATGTGAACAATAAAGCCCACACCACAAGCATCGTGCTCTGTCTGAGGTTGATAAAGGCCCTTTTGGGCGAGGAGTTCTCGATTTTTAAGACGTTCTTTTAACATGGAACCGCCGAACTTATCCCTTAAAACATATGCTTTTCAAGAGGTTTTTTGAGGATGAAAAATTAGTAAGTTTTTTACGTTTCTTATCGTAAAATAAAGCCTATGAGGTTATTCGATGGAAACAAATAAACCTATCGTTTTAATTACAGGAGCCAGTACAGGAATTGGCCTTTGTCTCACCCGTCTTATTGTTAAAGAACAGAACTATCGTCTGGTAGTCACAGCTCGTGAAAAATCTTTGGATCGTTTTAAAAAAGAAGGTTTTTTTCCATCAGAAAATCTCCTGATTTTACCTTTAGATGTGACTTCTCACGATGAACGCATCGAATGTATCCGAAAAATTGAAGAAAAATGGGGAGGGGTGGATATTCTCGTCAATAACGCCGGAATCAGTTATCGGGCGGTGGTTGAACACATGAGCGATGAGGAGCAGTTACAGCAGCTTTCGACGAACTATTTAGCCCCCATGGCCTTAATTCGCTTAGTTTTGCCCAAAATGCGTGAAAAGCGATCAGGGCGAATTATTAATATTTCCTCGGTAGGTGGCATGATGGCGATGCCGACAATGTCCGCCTACAGCGCCTCAAAGTTTGCTTTGGAGGGGGCGAGTGAGGCCTTGTGGTATGAGATGAAACCTTGGAATATCAAAGTGAGTGTGGTGGCACCGGGCTTTATTCGATCAAAATCTTTTGAGCATGTTTACTTTTCCAAGGATTCACATGAGAGCGAAATGAAGCATGGTCCTTATAGTGAATATTATGAATCGATGACTCCTTTCGTAGCTAAAATGATGAATGCTTCTACGTCGACAGCCGAAGATGTGGCCCGTACGATTTTAAAAACAATGCAAAAGAAAAATCCCCGTTTGAGAATCCCCGCTACTTTAGACGCACATTTTTTCTTTTGGCTCAGAAGGTTATTGCCGCGTCGTCTTTATCACAAAATTTTATACTGGGGTTTACCCGGAGCACGTGATTGGGCCAAGAAAAGCTAGTGTTTCTTTAATTTATCCAGAATAGCTTTAGAAGCATGAAAGTTGGTAATCAGAGCTGTAGGAACAGATTTTTGGAGCGCGTAATCGCCAGTCAGATAAAGTCCCTCAATAGGTTCTTTGTTTCCGGAAGTATCGATTACAGGGGCTTGCGTCGCCCCCTCCACGGGCAAAACCCGTGGAGCCTTCCCCTCACCGCCGCTGTGCGGCTGGTTCACATACCTGTAAGCCTGGCCGCTTTCCGGATCACAAAGAGGGTTTCCTTTATCGAAAGTGACTCCCACTTTTTCCATCATGTCTTTATCAATTTGCCAACCGACGGCGGGGGCGAAGTAGTCTACGACTAAATCTGCAGGTTGTTCACCCTCTCGGAAACTCACTTTCCAGCGTTTTTTGCCATTTTCTTCAATCGCTTCCACTTTCTCGGTATTGGTATTCCAAAGAATGGTGACCACACCTTCGCTTTCCCATTGCATGAGTTGATCATTGTTATGAGCATGCAGACTGCCTGGAACATTCAAAGGCTTTTTATAATAGGAAAGATAAATTTTATTATTTTTGGTGAGATTTCCATTGGCACAAAGGGTTTTCACATTATCAAAAGCAGTGTTGCCGCCACCGATCACGAGTACGGTAGAATTTTTGATATCATCGACTTCTACGCCGCGAACAATTCTTTCTCTTAATTCTTCTGGAAGGGTTCCTTCTTCCCATTTTAAGAGCTTAGGTTTTCCGTAACGACCCGCTGTCATGATCACGTTCCAAGCGTGATAAGTGCCAAGATTGCTGGTAATTTTCCAAGACCCATCACTTTCTTTTTCTAAAGAAGTAATACGCTCTTTGTTTCTAAAGTTTAGATGATAATAATCAATGAAGCTATTCATGCGAGATAAGAAAACAGCACGAGTAGTATCTTGCATTCCGACTAAGCCTACAATTTTTCCGGGAGGTCCTGAATAATAAGTATCAGCTTCTTTTTCTCGAGACCAAATATCGATAACAGTTGAATTTGCTTTTGCTCTTTCAAAAACCGCATAGCGAAATATCCCAAAGCCCATGAGGTTTACAGCCGCTGAAATGCCACCAGGGCCTCCTCCAATGATTGCTACATCTAAACATTCTGGCTTTGGATCTTTGCCGCTACGAATCCATTCAAAGCTGGGTGCCTGAGCTAAACGGCCTTGCTCATCAAACTCTAGAAGGATTTTTCCTTCGTTGTTTTGAATTTTTATTTTTCGGAAGCGATCCACATCAGGCATGCGATAATAACAATGAGCGAGAGGATCTGGTAGATTGAGTATTTTTTTTAGGAGAAGAGTCCAGTCGATTTCAGCTTGAGCATTCAAGGTGATTACAAGATTTTCAGGCTGTTCGCGTAAAGTTTTTATGATTTCTTCATTATTTTTTAAATTTTGTAAGGTTTTAGCTTCAAACTTTTTTTCATGTAAAAGCTGGATGAATTGTGAAGAAATTTTTGAATTTTTGAGGAGCGGTTCAATAGCCATTCGAACCGTTTCATAAATTTGTGAACTGTCTTGTAAGAATTTTTCGAATTGTTCCAAACAAACTTCTCGTTCGGAGCGTTCGTTGACTTGGCTTAAAGTTTCAACTTCTTCCCGAAATTCCCGTAGATCTATTCCCAAGGTGAGTGCAATAACATGACGGAGTTCTTCCTGGGCATTGAGTAAGTCTTGCTCAGTTTCCATGAGTTTGTTTTCACTCAAATCTTTTTCAGCTTTTAAGAGATGGTAGGCGACATGATATTTGCGGAAGGGTCTTTCTAGGACGAAACGATTTGGGCTTTCTGCAAAATAATTGGTTAATATTCTAATCGCTTTTTCTTCGGAGTTAAGATGCGGCCACTTTTTTTGATCTCCTCGATCAAATTCAATCCCGACCATGAGAAGATCAAGGGCTTCGTCATATTTTTTTTGGCCATGCTCCAGATTTTTGTTTGATTCAATTAAATTCAAGGCTTCACGAATGGGTGTTAGATCAAGCTCCAAAGCTTTATCCGTTTGGGGTGCAGAGATTTTTTGAAAAGTATTAAGCAATAGATGGATGTCGGAAATTCTTTGGTGAAGTTCCACCGAATTATAATGCAAGGGAACTATGCGTCCCATGAGCAAAGCTTTAAGAAAGGCATGAGAATTCATCACGAGCATGTCCTATATGTTAAAAGAGCATTCTGCAAATGCAAAGCATGAAAAAAATGAGTTTAATTTTTCACTCTCTTATTTAATGATGTACGGTGCCTAACTCACCTAAAACATGCAAAAATTCTGTTTGTCCTAAAAGGTATTGAGCTCCGTGGAGAGTTTGGAGTGGAGTATAATCTCTTCTCCAGTGATTTTGATTCCAGTGTACACCGACCATATTTCCATATTGTCTAGCAGCCAGGAGTTGAATAGCTCCTTCCGAAAGGACTCTTGCTAGATTAATTTCAGAGCTTGTGGGAACGGCTCCTCGCAAAAGATAGGCAAGACTTTCAGGGCGAGTGTGGTTTCGTCCCACTTGATCACTTAACCAAGAAGCTGTTTGCCCACTTTGAATCAGAAGTCTGCCCTGTGCATCTTTTGGTTTAGGAATTTCTATGAGAGAACTATCTTCGGCAATAAACTTAACCCCTTCTGAAACAAGAATCACGCCGTGATATCGACCTTCTGAGCGGCGTCGTTGGATGATTTCTTGAATTTCTGAAAGAGGTCTTGGAAATTCGCCTATAAAGACGCCATCTGTTTTAGCTTCACGAGCAATACTGAGAGCAAGCGCACCTGATTGTTGTCCCATGACTTCTACCAAAAACCATCGATTGCAACTGTGGGCGGTATGATAATAACGACTTACGTTTTTTACTCCTTCCGCCACTGCAGAGGGAAATCCAACACTCACATGAGTGCCAGGCACATCGTTATCGATGCTTTGTGGAATAAATACTACGGGGACTCCTTGGGCTGCCAAATCTCGACTGGCTCCCATAGAGCCATTTCCGCCTAAAACGACCAAAGCATCTATGCCAAACTTAGCCATGGTGGCCTTTACTTGGCTAGCTTCGGGATCATTATGGAGTGGATTCGTTCGGCTGCTTTTGAGGAGGTTTCCTCCGATTTCAGCAATACCGCGATGGCGAGGGCGTCGATCGAAACCTTGATTATAAATGTTTGCTTGTAAGCTTCGAATAGCCTCTGCACCTATTACGTCTGTTTCACGAAGGGGAAGAATGCGTCCTTCAGGTTCTATTAAACCCCTAAAACCTTCCCAAATCCCTAGAGTTTCCCATCCTTCAGATCGATAGTTCCGGAGAATGCCTGTTACTAAGTATTGAATGACAGCATTTTCGCCCGGGCCATCCCCTCCACTGGTTAAAATAGCAATTCGTTGATTTGCTGGCACCTCATGCCTGGAGGGTTTTTGAATGTTTCTATCTCGGACTCTTCTAAAATGAGGTTTGGCAATTTGGCTCAGCCATAGTCCGGTGTTTTCAGGAGCAATTTCTGACTCCTGAGAAGCCATGTGTGCAATAGGAATATTTCTATTTCCTAGGGCAAGGAGACTTGGAAGGGTGCTTTCCAGGCTTCGGGATTGTAGTAATAAACTTTGTTCTAATCTCACTAAGCCGGGTGAAAAATAGCGAGCAAGACTCATGCCTGAGTGTAAAGCAAGGTTGTTTGCTTCAGCTCGTGCAAGTTTTTCAATATAAGAAGCTGGATCTGAGTAGGTGAAGCCGAGCTGAGCTGAGACTTCATGTCCCAATACCATGGCGTTTGCTTGAACAAAGTGGCTAAAAACAGGATTTTGAATAGCTCCTAAACCATAAAAACTTTTCAAAAAAAGAAAGTCAGTCGCTGTTCCCAACCATTCTTTGCGATCAAAGATTCCCTGTGAAGGGGGTCTTCCCGCCCAAGCTTCTAAAAGTTGATTTGTTCCCCGAAAAACACTTACTTCAAGGCTCAGTGCGGAAAGACTCGCCGCCCCTTGAAGAAAAATTTTAGGACTTGTTTGGGCAACTTTTAAGAAAGTAGCGCCTTGAAGAAAACCCAGTTTTGCCAATCGAAAGGAAAAGGCTCCCACACTCATAGCGACTAAAGAAGTTGGATTTGCATCATTTTGTGTAAAACTGTTTAAAGTTGCATCTAAAACGATCTGATTTTGGCTTAAAGGACTTTGAGTATAAGCGTCTAAACGCCTTGTTATGAAATTGGATGCTGAAAGTACGGCCATAACACTCTCCCGAATGTGTTTTTTTTAAGTTCGGTAAGGGAGTAAAAAGGTTGCGGGTTTTGTGATTATAGAGAGTTAAAACCTATGTTGAGTCTACAGCAGCAAGCCAAGTATTTTTTGTTAAAGGAAAATATGCGGCATGAATTAATGGAAATTAAACGGGGTAAAAACCCTTAGATCTATTTTCTAAAAGCTTGATATATTTATAAAACCTCTGCATTATTAAACATCATAACATGTTTTTTAATCAGAGGTTTTTGTGTATCAGGTAGA
>CAYYEM010000031.1:0-4722 GCA_964470915.1 uncultured Pseudomonadota bacterium | reverse complement strand
GCGAAGATTTATCATTCTGCGGGGATTTATCTGGATATGCTTTTACTGTTTCCTAAGGGGAAGTGTCAGGCTCTTCCTTGGAGTTTTCCAGAATTTAAGGCTCAAAATTACGATGATACTTTTTTGCATTTACATGGGCTGTACAAAAGCCAGCTTGCAGCGGTAAAATCATCTGTGGCGAGTCTTTCTAAAAAATGAGCGAAGACTAAAGAAGATAAAAAAGGTTCCCTGATCTTCGGCAGGACCAGGGAACCGGGGGGATTCATCATCCTGGTGGATAATGAGGGGATTCTATGAATAGTTTTCCAAACGCCACTTTCAGGATGAAGGTTTTAAAATATTTTTTGTGGAGAAAATCATGAAGCCCATTGAAAGAATTTTAGCCGCAGTTGATTTTACAAATTATGGTGAAGAAACGGTAAAAGCTGCGACTTATCTTTCTAAACATCTTAAAGCAAAGCTTACCTTGCTTCATATCGTGAATCAGGCTCCTTTTGATGGTCATTTTTTTGGTCCCGCCAGTGTTGATCTCATGAATCAAATTGAAGAAAAAGCCCGTGTGGAATTATCCCGCGCAGTTAAACAATGGGTAGGGCAAGATCAGGAAATGCATTTGGAAGTAGATGTGGGAGTTCCTTACGTAGATATTTTACGCTATGCTAAAGGTCAGAAAAGTCAGTTTTTGGTAGTGGGGACTCATGGGCGTGAAGGTTTTGATCGACTGCTTTTGGGTTCTGTCGCTGAAACGATGGTACAGAAGTCTGAAATTCCTGTATGGGTAGTAAAAGGTAAGTTTCAGGCTCCTAAAAAGATTTTAATTTTGACCGATTTTTCAACGGCTTCTCGGGCTGGTTTTGCACTAGGACTTTTTTTGGCAAAGCTTTTTGGAGCTCGCGTAGATTTGTTACATGTCTATGAATTTCCTTATTTGCCTCCATATACCATGATCGATGTTACAGAATACGAACTGAAAATCAAAGAGATGAGGAAAGAAGAATTGGCCAAATGGGCTGATGAAGCGCGTATGTCGAAGCTTGAAGTGAATGCGATCTTGAAAGAAGGAAATGTGAGCGAACAGGTTCAAAAATATGTCGCAGATGAAAAAAATGATTTACTGGTAATGAGCACCCATGGTGAAACAGGACTTTTTTATAAACATCTAGGCTCTGTCGCGCATCATTTGCTTCGTCATTTGCCTTGTTCCGCGATTACCGTTCGTCCTGAAAATTTCAAACTCAAAGAAATTTGAATTATTTAGCGACAAGAGCCGGTTCAAATACGAAAACAGGCCTTGCCATGCTGCCAGCAAAATTTGTGAGAGGTCTTACGATGGGTGCAGCACTGTAGTTTACGGTGCTGATAGGACTAATATTAGCAGATCCTCCTGCCAGGCTTAATCCTTGGGCCAAGGCTTTAGGTGCTGAGGGAATGATAGCTCCTGCTTTTCCATATACAGCTAAAGAATGGCGAGCAAGATTTCCATCTTCTATACGAACTAAAGCTGAATCAGGAATCTGCGCAGCTTGTGTTTGAGGGATAAAATCCTCTGAGCACATTTGAGCCGCGACTGCTCCAGGACTTGCATCAGGGTCAGTGACTACAGGAGCTGCTTCATCGGCTGTAGCAGATACAGGATTTGCTTCTGGAGCCACGTTTTCAGGTGCAGTCGCTGCTTCAGGAGCTTCTGATTGATTGCCTCTGCCGCCAGTGCCGCCTTGATCTTTACATTGAATATCCGATGTTACTGACTGTAATAATTGTTGGTAAGGGCTATTGCTACCTAAAGCTGACCAGCGACTAATTCCAGGGGCTCGTGAAGTCAAAGCAAAGCCACGGTTAGAATCTGCTAAAAAGAAGGCACCAGATGTGAGAAATCCAGCCCAATAAAGGTCTTTATTTCCAATGGCATCAAGTGCTTTTTGTCTTTCTATAGGATCTTTAATTTCAAGAGCGAGTTCTTTTTTGTGTAGATGGTTTTCTACTGAATAGCCTGCAGACCAAGTAAGCAAAAATGGATTTCGGGGACCTCCAAAAAAAGGAATGCGCCTTTGGGTGAAAGGGATACGTAAACGATAAGCTCCCCAATCAGAAGTGCGAATATTAAAGAAACGACTTGGACTCATGGGGTCTGAAGCCAGAAGGCGTTTTTCAAGATCAGCAGCGTTGGTAGCTCCTCCAGGGCCGCATTTTGCATCAATCGCGTTTTTTAAATCGCGACGAACGAGAGTATTTGTAACACCTTGCACGAAAGCCTGAGGTAAATAAGCCCCAATAAAATAACCCGCTGTATCTGCAATGAGTTCTTCTAAATTCATATGTGCCCCTGTTCAAATCATTAATATAAATCTATCGTACTTATCGGTTACTTCTTGCCAGAGTTGCTTAGGAATTGATGCATTTTATCTGTTTCTTCTTTTAAGATTTCGAGGGGAGCTACTTCGCCCGCGAGCGGAAGATACTCATCTTGCATCCGTTGATGTTGAGCTGGGCTAAGATGTGCTGGGTGAACTTCAAAAATATGATCACCCCTTTTCTGGATGTAACCAATCTCTTCACCTAGTTTTAGAAGCTGGCTCTGTTTTGTTTTTAATGTTTCGAGATCTGTTTGATGAAGATCAATATGCTTAGTAAATTCGGAGCGGATTATTTTTAAAATTTTATCTCGATCTTGAATGCTTCCATCGACTCCAATGGAGAGTTTGATTTCTTCTGAAGCATCATTATTTTGACCGGTCATTTCAAAGTTTGCATAAATAGATTCCATTACATCCGAGTTACTGTAGATTTCAGCGATGTTTTGTTGCATTTTTTCCCAATCAATCTCACCCTTTTCTTTCATAGAATTGAATGCCGCAATTTTTAATTGTTCACGGATGGAAGTACTTGCTTCTTCTCCTTCTTGCCGAATTTTGTCGCGGAATTTATTGACATCCATTTGGCGACCTATTTCCACGTCACGTGAAATCAATTCACCAATTGTCAAAATGCCATCAAGTAAGCCTCCCAGAGCACCATCTATCACACCCCCACCGGTTTCACCGAAAACATCTTTGGAAACTTGGGCAAGAGAAAGTTTTTCCGCAAGCATTAACAACTGACCCTCTCGCCAAGCATAAGAACCAGGGCGAGCTCCCCCAAACCATAAACCTGCATATGAGCCACCCGCTCTGGCTCCTCGGCATAAGGCACTTAAGATCAGAGCAGATCCACCGACTTTAGCGACACTTCCCAATTTTCCTGCCAAGCCGTTTCCTGAAGCCATCAAAAAATTGCGTCCTGCGACTGTTTTCATGAGCCCATAATGTAAACCAATAGTGCCCAGAATACTGAGGGGTGCATGTAGATCTCCTCCACTTCGAAGCGTTTTAGACTTGAAAAGTTTTCCTAAACCATCCACCAAAGCAGAAGTGGGAATTCCCAATACGGCCATCATAGGAAGCTGGCCTGTCATGGGTCTCCAGACTTCACCCCAAGTGGCAGCTTTGGTAAAACCTGCTTGCCAAGCGATATATTGAAATCCGTAAAAAACGCCCAAGTTAGGAAAAATACGAGCATCGCTGGGAAGATTTGGAAATGCTTTTTTAATTCCTAAATCCACTCCAATGATCAAAGCAGTTCCGATGGCAAAAGAACCTAACTTGACATTCACACTAGGTGTATTTGCAGGAGGTGGTGCTTTAGGGCTAGAGCCGCTTGAATTTGAGCCTGATTTAAAAAGGCCGAAACCCAACATGCCAGCCATCGCTATTTGCTTTTTGGAATCTTCTTCTGAATTAAAAACCCGCCAGCGCCCTTCAGGAAAATTGGGATTTTCAGTTTCGTAGATGATGCCCAGATTTTTTTCACCTTTAAGGCCCGCTTTTTCGAGATAAACACGCACTTGAAGAGGGAGATGCGGCCATGCTTCTACCAATTGATTAGGAGTGTTGGCGAGTAGAACGGTATGAGTATCTGTTGGAATTAACTCTTCGGGAGAAGCAGGCATATTGGCCAAATAAGAACCCAACACACGTTCACGTTCACTTTGGCTGATGATGGCTGATTCAGGGCTATAGGCATCACCCGCTGTAGGTGCCCAGAGAGAATTGTAGAGTACGCCTCCGTCCTTTTGATATTTTTCCCAATGTTTGCTGAAAAAAACAGGAGATGCGTTTTCAGAAGAAGCTTTCGGAGCCTTATCTGGTGCAGAAAAGGGCGCTTCGGGTAATGAGTCGCAAGATGTGATTTCAGGATTGCAGCCCTGAATTTCGGGAAATCCCATAACGTGTGCCCTCCTAGGGTCAACAGAGGTTATCGGCGGGAAAATAAAAAGGTTGTGGAAATGCTTTAATTAAAACGTTGCATGACGAAATCAAATAAACTTGGCAAGTTTTGATAAAGCTTGATTAAGAGGCGATTGGAGAAGGTGACATATTCTCGTTTTTTTCCATGAGCCGCTGCCTCTAGAATTTTTTGAGCAAGCTTTTGAGGAGAAAGGCCCTTGCCTTGGGTTTTATATTCTTCAGGGACATTTTCCCGAACTGGATTGGAAGCATTTTGACTAAAGCCAGTGTTAATGATGCCAGGATAGACGCATAGTACCTGAATTTTATCTTTTTTAAGTTCTATGCGTAAGATGTTTGAAAAGGTGCTGATGGCTGCTTTGCTGGCACAATAAGAACCCATTTTCGGAACTGGCAAAAATCCCGCAATCGAAGAAATATTGATAATCATTTTTTTGTT
>CAYYEM010000030.1:3564-21253 GCA_964470915.1 uncultured Pseudomonadota bacterium | reverse complement strand
GAGATCCTGATACAGATCGGGATGGCATTCGAGATGGTCCGGAAGCAGACGGAACCTGGATGGGGGCATACATGTGCCCTACAAATCCGAATGGTCGCGACAGTGATGGCGATACCCTGAGCGATGGCGACGAAATCAACCGCTACCACACCAATCCCTGCAACCGAAATACGGATGAAGATTGCGACAATGATAATATAGAAGTAGGCATGCCAGGGCGCAATCCCACCGTGAGAGAAATGGCCGAGATTCAGGTAACTCCCAACATGCTTATTTTCAACGACGTGAATCGCCGGGGTAAACTCATGAATGTTCAGGTGAGAAACATTGGTACTCTTCCTCTTCAGATTAGTCGATTTGCAACAGAAGGGATGGGTTTTTCGGCAAGCTCCATGCCTGTTACTTTGGCGGTAGGAGCCACGCAAGCTTTACAGGTTTTGTTTTCACCCCAAGTTGCGGGACCTGTCACGGGAAGCCTGCAATTTGAATCGAACGATTGCCAACACAATCCTTTCACGGTTTCAATGGCGGCCAATGGACAAGTTTCCCGTTTGGGTGTGACGGAGGAGAATCTGGATTTTTTCCACGTTCCCATCCGCACTCTTGCCCGGCAGGTGATTCACCTGAGCAATCCCGATAGCAACCGGCCTCTCAAGGCGACACTCATCACGGAAGATCCCGCTTTTTATCCGGCGCGTCCTGTTCAGCAAATTGCGCCGGGTGCCACCGTGGAGATGGCGATTTATTTCAAGCCCTATCGTTACGGAAATTTTGAAAGCAAAGTAAAAATTCGCGGATTTTATGCTCAGGAAAATCAGCTCAAAGAAGTGATGTTGCGTGGTTTTGGTGAGGGAGAAGCGCCCGTCATGGCTTCCACTCCCGAGCGCATCGACTTTCCGGCCACCTCGGTGGGAGTCCAGGATTTCAAAGAGATCAGGATACGTAATCTGGGCAGGGGTTCGCTCTATATTCACCGGGTGGAGGTGATTGGAATGGATGGAAATCCCCTCGATGCAGAATTACCGATAGAGCGCCGCCGTGTTTTGCCGATGTTGGAACGCTTCACCGTAGCAGGGCTGGGTGAAAGAACCATGCGAGTGCGATTTCAGCCAACAGCTTCCGGAGAGTTGAGAGGCGAATTGAAAATTTATCATAATGGGGCAGCTCCGGGAGTTCTTATCATTCCTTTCGTGGCACGCGGGAGGTAAGTCAAAATGGATTTTCATCTGCAATGGGGTTTGGGCTTCACGAATCTGGAAAGACGTGATGGGAGAGGAGCTTATACTTATTCCACCCAGGGTCTTGCCGCAGGCCTCGATATTCCGGTGATGGAAAGGGAAAACACTTTTCTCCGATCCGGCTATGTTACATTGGATGGCACTTACGGAAGATTGCAAAGCGGATCAGATGCTTTGGGTTCCCATGAAGACCAGGTCGGTTTGCGGATAGGATATCGTCAGACTTTTCAAACGGGTTCCCTGAGATTTTTTATGGCTCCGCGCTTGGGTGCGGATTTGGATTTTAGTTCGATCAATTTTGGCTTGGCCCGTGAACCCCTGCCGGATCATCTCAATTTTTCAGGCACTGCCTCGATTCCGGCCGGAATCGGTTACTGTTTTGAAACACGCCCCTGCCTTTCCTTTGTGACGACTCCTTTTTATCGAAGAACTTTGCTGGCCGATCAAGCCTCTCAGGCTTGGGGTGTTTTGTTTGGCTTGGAAATCAGTGTTGAAACAAGTCCTACGGTGAATGCAAGTCGTTACGAAGATTTGTCTCGGCAACATCAAAGGCTTCGCACTCAACAACGCGAGACACAAGCCAGGGCAGAAACTCTGCAAAGCGAACAGGAAAGATTACAAAGCGAGTTACTCCAAACCACTACACAAAGAGATCAGGCCCGCTCGGTGGCAGAACAACTGGGAGCAGGCACAAGGCAGTTGAGAGCTTCTTTGTTGGCAGAAAGAAACAGAAGTCCTCTCGACCGACTTCTAGGAAACCCGATTCGCAATACGGTGCTTTCTTTCGGAGCAGAGATGTCAAGACTCGATCTGCAGGAAGTAAGATCACGAGGAAGATTAAGAGGGCATCTTGCAATGGCCCTGAATCCTTTGGTGGAATATCTGATTGCCCATCCTGAAACGAGAATTCGTGTTCAGGGTCATGCAAGTCTTTCAGGTTCTGCAGAGTTTAACAGAAATCTTTCATTGAGAAGAGCGCAGGCCGTTGCAAGATATTTGCGTTCTAGGGGAATCCGTGAAGAACAAATCGTTTCAGTGGAAGGGCGTGGCTTTGATTTGCCTTTGCCCTATCCTGAAAATCCCGTCCATACCTTGAATCAAAGCGTCACTTTTGAAGAGGTGCAAACACCATGAAAAAAATGCTTTTTATACCTAAAAAAACTCGCACCAAATGGTGCAAAAATTGGATTGTTTTTTTTGGCATGAAACTCGCACCCATTGGTGCGAGAACGGTATTCATTTTTCTGTTCTATTTTTTGATGACCCCGTCTGCATTTGCCATGGTGAATCGATTGATCAGTAATTTTGGCGATGATGGAGCCGGTACCCTGCGTTGGGCGCTTGATGGGGCTTGTGCCGATTCAGACGATGATGTCATCCGCTTTGCGCCCACTTCCCGTTTCGAAATTCGCATTCCCTTGCGAAGTCCTCTCGTGATTCCTTCGGGATGTGTGGGGGCAGTGACTATTTTGGGACGAGACGATGTGGAAACCATTCTGGATGGCAGTGCCCTCAGTGGAGCTGCGGGAACTTTGATCGTTCGTTCCTGGGGAAATCGCATTGAAGGAATTACCTTTCTGGGAAATTCGGGTGGGGCGGGTTTGTTGATTGAGGATTCAGAGAATACGATCCACAACAATTTTTTTGGAGTACGGCGCCAAACTCGGATGAATCAGGGGAATCAGGTGGGAATTCATGTGGTCTCCGATTGGAATATGATCGAGGGGAATACCATTACGGGCAATCATGGAAACGGAATTTTATTGTCGGGTTCTGCGAATACTCTTCGGGGAAATCGGATTGGAGATTGGTCGACTCATTGTCCGGAGCCCGCTTTTCTTTCAGGATCTTCCGAAGGAAGTGAGCTTTGGGTCCGGGAAATCAGTCATGAAAGCCCTGGCTCTGAACTCACAGGTCCAAGATTACCACGTGCAACTCCCACCCATTGCGGAAATGGGGGAACGGGGATTTTTATCACCGGTAGTCGAAATCTCATCGGGGGTAATTTTAGTGCCAACTCTTCAGGCATGGAAGAAAACAGGATTTACTACAATGGAGACCGCGGCATTGTGGTGACTGCGCAAGCACAGCGCAATCAATTTGCTAGAAACAGCATTGCCTACAATCGTGGCAAGGGTATTGAGGTGGAGAACGGTGCACAAAATGGAATATTGCCTTTGGAATCTTTTGAGGCAATTCCAGAGGAGATGGAAATGGTGGAGGGGAGATATCGTCATGTTTTGGCAATTCGAGGAGTTCCCGGAACCGAGGTGGATCTTTATTTGGTGGCTTCGGACGAAGCAGATGATTCAGGAGGAAAAGGGGAAGGGGCAAAATATTTGGAATCATTTCGGGTTACAGAAGCAATGTTTAATTATGATTTGGTAAGGAACGATGTTTTTCCTGGCAGTCGTATTTCAAGTATTGTGTGTGATTCAGGAATCAATTGTTCGGAATTTTCAATGAATGCAAATCTGGGGCGGGATGCAGACCATGATCTGCTAGCCGATGCGATAGAAGATTTGAATGGAGATTTACTGATTGCTCGAGAAGAAACAGATTCCTTGAATATGGATACAGAGGGAGATGGCTTGTTTGATTCTCTGGAAGATCAAAACTTGAATGGACGGGTGGACGCAGGAGAAACGGATCCCCGAAAAGTGGATACGGATGCTGATGGAGTTTCCGATTTTATCGAAACCGGTGGAGACGGACGTTATGATGCTTCAGAAGGTGATACCAACCCCTTAACCCCGGACACTGATGGAGATGGCAGGTCTGATGGCATGGAAGACGTCAATCGGAATGGTTTGATTGAATTGGGAGAAAGCGATCCGAGGGAATAAAATATGTTACTAGGAATCATTGCCATGGTTGGTTTGGGGGCTTTAGTCTTGGGTTGTGCGGATGAAGATTCTCCCGCAGATTCACGCAGAAGACCTGAACATGAAGACGGGGGAATGCCCTCACAGGGCAGGGATGTGACAATTTCCCAGGAAAGTTCAGCTTCATCCAATGTGCTTTTCCAGGCAAATGCGTTGTTTGGAAATGGTTTTGAACTTTTGATCCAGGGCAGAAAGAATGGAAGAGAAGGTTGCACCACTCTTCAAGTGCGTACACCTCTTTGGCAAGCCATCAATGGTCATCAGGCAAGATTTGAACAGCAGGTCCGCTGGGCCAGTTATCCTGCTTCTTCTGCTTCAAGTCGGGAAGTTAGGCTTCGAAGTGGGGATTATCGCCTGGAGGAAATTACGCAAGATTACGGAGCTTATCCCCAGTTGGGACTTCGTTATTATCTAACAGGTACTTATGACAGCTTGACCCATCATTTATTACTTTCTCTCCGAAATGTAGATCTGCAAAGTCAACGGCCTTCTGCTATGTTTGCAAGTCCTCTGTATGAATCAATGCCGGGCATTCGTTGCAGGGCGAATCCGGATTTTTCGAATGAATTTTTTGTTCTGCATCCTTCGGGTGAACTTGCAATTTCACTTGATTCTTCTTCACGTCAGGCGGTTCTTTGTGAACCCTGCACGAATGGGGTGGAAAGAATTTCTTTTGAAATTCGTTGAACCGGGTTCTTTTTCATTTCTCCTTCAAAATCTTGTAATAATACCCCTGCGATACGCCCAGCCATTTGATGGCGGTGTAAGGATGCTGATCGGAGTATTCCTGTGCGGCGTGGAAAACTTTTTTGACA
Organism: uncultured Pseudomonadota bacterium; assembly: GCA_964470915.1. Taxonomy (GTDB): domain Bacteria; phylum UBA10199; class UBA10199; order JADFYH01; family JADFYH01; genus CAYPXN01. Next base: position 16,315 of record CAYYEM010000030.1, on the reverse strand, counting down.
TAATCCTGCAGGGTGAAGGCAGGGTTGTATTGAAAAGGGTGTTGGTAGACCGGGTTGTGTGAATTATTCAGATCATAATCTTTGATGCGTTTGTAAAAAGTGGCCACTGAAACATCCAGTACCTCGGCGGCTTTGGCGGGATTGGATCCCTGGCCTTGATAAGCCTTGGCCACGATCAGTTTTTCATATTCTTTCCAGGAAATTTTCGGATCATAATGGTTGCTGCCGTCGATGGAAACTTTGCGCGTCAGGTTTTCTGAAGCCTTGGCTTGACCAGGCAAACTGTCACTTTTGTTTTCAAGGGCGCGACGGATGCCGTAAGTGCCGGGCAGTGAATCGTAAGTCAGTTCATTATTTTCGGCCAGTGCCGTGGTGACGGAAATCACGTTTTCCAGTTCGCGGACATTGCCGGGCCAGTCATACTCGAGCATTTTTTTAATGAAGGAGGGCGCAATCTTGAGTTTTTTCTCGATGCCATGTTCCTGACGGTAAATCTCGATGAATTTTTCAGCGAGCAGCGGGATGTCTTCTTTTCTATCTCGCAGGGGAGGTAGATCAATTTTGATCTGGCAAATTCTGTAAAACAAGTCTTCGCGGAACTTCCCCTCCTTCACCAGGAGTTCGAGGTTCTTGTGGCTGGCAGCCACGATTCTCACATCACAATGGAAAGATTTGGTTTCTCCGACCGGCGTATATTCTCCTTCTTCCAGTACACGAAGCAGTTTTACCTGTAAATTGAGGTCGAGCTCAGCAATTTCGTCCAGGAACAGGGTGCCGCCATTCGCCTCGGCAAAAAGGCCTTTTTTGTCTTTCATGGCGCCTGTAAAGGAGCCTGCTTTATGACCAAACATTTCACTTTCCATGATGTTGGCCGGAATGGCGCCACAGTTCAGGGCAACAAAACGTTTTTCGTTTCGGATTTTGTTATTGTAGTGGAGAGCTTTGGCGATGAGTTCTTTTCCGGTTCCGGTTTCGCCGTGAATGAAAACAGAGAGTTGTGTTTCGGTTATTTTGTCGAGCATTTTGAAAATGTTGTACATCGCTTTGCTCTTTGCGATGATTTTTTCATAGGAATATTTCGTAGGGATATTAATCGATTCTTCTTTGAGAATTGCTTGATAGGTTGATGCTTCATCTTCAGCTTTTGCTAATTTCTCACGAAGTTGTTTTTGAACTTGATCATATTGATTAATCAATTTTGTATTTTCTATTGCGATTCCAGCCTGGTCACAAAAAGCCTGTAGTACTTTTAAATTTGATTTTTTAAAAGCTCCCGGACGATAACGATTATCTAAGTAAAGCACCCCTACTGTTCTATTTCGTGAATGAATAGGTAAGCATAGAATAGATCTTAATTTGAGAATGAGTACCGATTCATACTCATTAAAACGAGCATCATCCGTTGCATCATCTGTTTCAAGATATTCACCACTTTTTAAAACTTTTTGAGCGATATTGGAGGATATCTCAGAAAGATTGGCAGAGATTTCCATGTTAATCGAAGATTTGATTTCAAGCTCCTCGTTTGCATTCAGTAGTAATATCAGAGCTCTTTCTGCTCCTGAAAGTTCAAGCGCATAATTAAGGATAGTTTTAAGAAGGAAATCAAGATTGTGTTCTGTATTTAAAAATTGATTGAGTTGAAAAATATATTCATAAGCTTTTTGAAGTTCGTTTCCTTCCTCAGATGGAGTTTCCAAATTTGTTGTTTTATTTTCCAAATGAGTTTTTTGTGGAGGTGCTGAATTTTCTTCGCCTAACATTTTTCGAATCAAATTGAGTTCTTTTTGCTGATCACTATCTTCAGGAGAAGAGAGAGATTTGCTTTCTTCATATTCTTTCATGGCTTTTTCCTTTCGATCTTGATCTGAGTAAAGTTTGGCAAGATTGGCATGTGCCCAGAATAATTGGTTGTCTTGATGAGGATGTTCTTCAATGAGTGATAAAGCTTCTTTGATATAATCACGGGCCTCTTCAAATTTTTTAAGCTTTCTTAAAATGTCTCCCATTTCAATTTTTGCGCGAATTAAAAAATAAATTTGGAAAGCAGTTTTGTTTCTAATTTTTTCTAATAAGAAAATAGCCTGGTATACTTGAGGAAAAGCTAAATCGGTTTTGCTGTTTTCATTGTATAGAATGCCTAAATTGGTAGAGATGGCTGCTTGAGAATTGAGGTCCTGAATTTTTATGCTAATCGCAAGTGCTCTTTCATAATAAAGAATTGAGTTATGATAATCTTTATGAATGTTGAGAAGATTGCCTAAACCATTATAAGCACGCAAAAGCAAGTCATAGAAATGTTGATTTTTGGAAATCTCGATACAACTTTTGTAATGTTTTACAGTGCTCTCAGTTTTTTTGAGCGCTGTACTTACTTCAGCTAAATGGTAATGAGTGCGTGCTACAAGATAGTGATGAGGAATGCTTTCGTAAAAATCGAGATCTTTCTCAAACTGCTCAAATGCTTTTAACTGATTTTGTTTAAGTTGATAGACTGTAGCAAGATCGTTATTAAGAACTTGTTTTTTTTCAATTTCATTCAGATCATTTTTCCAAATCTCTTGAGTCTTTAGAAAAATTTCCAGAGCCTCATCCTGATGTCCTTCTGCCAATTTTGCGCGTGCCATGTAGTTTTGGATGATCAGAGGTTTAACTTTTGAATAATTGTGTTCTTCCAATAAGGTGAGGGCTGAACTGAAAATTTCGCGAGCTATGCCAGGTTCTTGTTTTTTAAGATAAACAGCCCCTAGTTTTTCTAATACTTCTACTTTAGCAGGCATATTTTCAGGGCTCAGTTTGATTTTCTTGAGTTCTTCACGGATATTTTCAAATAATTTTCCGGCAGATTCAGTCTCAGAGTTTTTAAGGAGAGCATCTCCCCAGAGCAGACCTATTTCCATTCTTTCAAGATCGGAAATATTTTTTCTATGATAGGCTAGCTCAAAATTTTGCTTCGCTTCTTGAGTATTCCCTTCTTGCATTAAAAGCTTACCCAGATTCAATAAAGCTTCCAAAGTCTCATGGGTAAATGCGCTCCTAGAAAAATGATAGAGATAGTTCTTGTGATTGGCCGGATCTGTTTTGATTGCTATGGCAAGTTGTTGATGAATTTTTTGCTTTTCTGTTTCAGGCATTAACTCCAAGACCACTTCTCTTAATTGTGGATTGTTAAAGTCATAACTCTGATTCTTTTCATTCTTATTTAAGATTCCATTTTCAAGTAAATGATGAATTATTTCAGAGATGTTTGGAGTTTGAGAAAGTTTTTCCAATTCGATTAAACCGAGCGAGTTTTTCCAGATTGTAAAAATTTTAAGGATTTCTTGTTCTTGTGGTGAAAAAGCTTCATATTCTTTTTTTAGAAAATCATGAATGGTTTTAGGAATTTCAATTTGAGAAAAATTAATTTCAAAATCTTCATAAGCATTTGCGCTCCAACGTCCTGATTTATCGAGTAGGAGATTTTTTTGAATCAGTTTCTTGATAAGTTCAGAGATAAAAAGTGGGTTTCCCTGACTTCGTTTAGTAATTTCTTCCATGAGAAAATCAGGTGGTTTTTTAAGGCCAGTCAGAGCGACTAAATAATCCTTCACTTCTTGAATTCCAAACGGAGAAAGTTTCCAGACAAGATAATCAGCAGGTGGCTTCAAGTGTTCTTGCCCCGCAAGAATCATAATAAGTGAATGTGTGAATGAGTCTGAAAAAATGGATAATTTCTGAAGAGTGTTTTGTTCGATATTATCTGCAATCAGCACTAAAGGGGCATTGATATCGGAAGGAATCTGGTCATGATATAAAAATACTTTAGCATCATGTAATTGAGCGTGAAATCTTAATTCTTTGAGGAGTCTGGTTTTGCCAAGGCCTGCTACCCCTGTGAGAAAAATATTTCTTTTGTAAAGAGTATGAGTGCTTTTTGAAAATTCTTGAAATATTTTTGTAAAATCCTCCATTTCCTTTTTTCGATCAATAAAAATTCCTTCACCTGGAAGATAGGCAAGTAATGTATCTGAAGTTTCAATCGCATAATTCTTTCCGGAGAGTTGATTGATTTCTTGAATCACAGCGCCAGCATGGGAATAACGATTTTGAGGATTTTTTTGTAAAAGTTTCAAAATGACTTGATCTAGATATTCTGGAATTTCTTTTCGAAGTTCAGAAGGAGGCGGTACTTTTAAGCTTTGTTGAAGTTTGAAAGTTTCAGAAATGGATTTTGTACGAAAGGGATTTTGTTTGGTTAAACATTCATAAAAGACGATGCCGAGTGAATAAAGATCTGCTCTTGCATCCGGACTTTCTCCTAAAATAATTTCTGGCGCTATATAAGCAGGAGTTCCAACTATGTTTCCTTTAGGCTTGTATCCTGCTAAACCAAAATCAATCAGTTTGATCAGAGCATCAGCAGAGGATGGAGTTTTGACAAGAATGTTTTGAGGTTTTAAATCAAAGTGAAAAATAGCACGGGAGTGAAGATATTCGAGAGCTCTCAGTGTTTGGACAAAAAGTTTTTCAAGTGTTTCGCAACTCATGTCCTGACTGGCATCGTATAAATTTTTCCCTTCGATATATTCGCTACTGTAAAAGTAGCGTTCTGTTTTTTCGTCATATCCAAAATTATGAATTTGAGCGATGTGTGGGTGTGATAAGTTTTTTAAAATGGAAAATTCTTCTTTAAAGCTTCGGATACTTTCGTTTTTGCTTAAGGGCCCAGGGCTTATTTTTAAAAATTTAAGGGCATAAAGTCCTTCTGAGTTTTCAGCTAAAAAAACTTCCCCTGATAAGCCAGAACCTAGAAGCCGATTTATTTTTAAATTGTTAATTGAATTCATTAGCTTACAAAAATATTAAACAGTTTATATATTCATAAATAAGAAATTATGTAGGGTGATTTTAAATGATATATCTTATTTTAAATAAGTATAATTATTAAAGAAAGTGTTAATTCATCTTTTTTTGGACTAAATAGACCTGATTTTAAGCTAAAAATTGTTAGAAATTGCTTAAAACTGACTCTTTTCAGCTTGTTTTTTGTGTTTTTCTTCAGAAAAGACTCAACTTTATTATCTCCTTAGTCGATAATTTAAAGGTAGGGCACACATCAAAAAATAAAAGGGCATAGATTCGTCTTACTTAGGCGATGACAGATTTGCCCAAATAAGGTGTAATAGCTATGATGTGGCACACGAAACTCCCCTCAAAAACAAATTTTCCGATTCGTAAAATCCTTACATTTATCGCCTTAACTTTGACTTTATTCGTCAGTGGCGTTTATTCCTGTGGTGGTTCCGGAGGTCCTGGCGGAGGCAGTCCTGGTGGGGGTGTGGGTGGAGCAGGTGCGCCTCCTGTTTCGATTCCTGGCCCTGAAGCTCTCAATATGACAGGAATTACCATTAGCCCTCCTGATAATTCTGGCACAGTGACTGTTAGCGGCACTCCAGGCTCAGCGATTGGAAATGCTGAAGTACGTGTTCGAAATATAGGTCCTCAGATTTCTTGGTACCAAAAAGTGGTAGTGAATTCTGCTTATGCGGCTGTAGGCGATGAAGTGATTGTGAAAGCAAACCCGGATGGTTCTTTCACAGCCCGAATCAAAGCGCTCATTGGAGATCGTTTAGCCATTGCTCAGAGAGTCGCTTTGAAGCCTGTTTTCAGTGTAGAAATTATGGGAACGGTTCAGAATGTTCCTTCTCAACCTACAGGCTTAGTGCCCGCTAATGAACAAAGGCCCTTTTTAAAATCAAACATGAAGGTAGGACCGGGAGGCGATACTTGGTTTATTCAGAGTAAGGCTTCACAAAAATGGAATTGGCTCGATTTATTTGTCTCAACAGCTCATGCAGATGATTTGAGTATTCAAAATGTAGCGGAAGTGATTTGTCCTCAAGTGGGCCCTTGTTTCACCAGACCCAGCGTGGCAGCTCATGAAGGTTATTGTCCTCTCAGTCGTGTAGACAGGGATGGTCTTGAAACGAATTTACAAGTTCCTTATTGCAAAGATTTAAATGCTATCGAACCTGCTCAGATTAAAGGTCCCCCCGAACAAAACTTTTTAGCCATTGCTGCAGGTAAGAATGGTATTATCTTAAAAGAAAACACGCCTGGGCAATGGGTAGTTGCGGATGTATTGCGCTTTAATGCTCCAGTAAAAGGTGTGCAGTCAGATGTTCAGTTTAATGACTTAGTATTTTATTTTTCTGCTCCTCAAGGTTTTTATAGTTATCAACAGAATAGTAGAGCCCTTGCTTTTTATCCTACCAAATCAGGACTCAACGGACCTCTTCCTACTGCGTTTGCAAAAAGGGGAAGCCATATTTTTTATGCTATCTGGAAAGATAATCGAGCTTCTTTTTTTCAGGGTAATATTGTGGAGGAGCCTAATTTTAATTTTCAACGAGAGATTACTTTGAATGTGAATCATCCTATTACGGATATGATTGTGCTTCAAGCGGACACCGCTAAAAAAATCACTCTGCTGGGAGGAGATATAGATTATTTGGCAAACGAAATTGTTTTTATTGCAGGTAGAACGATGTACTTCGTTGAAATACCGACAAATGCTTCCTACAACAGTCTCTACGCTGCATTACCTGCCAATCCTGATCTTGATATTTCGAAATTAGAAAAAAACATTTCAATTGATTTTTCTGAAGCTCCAGCTGACTTGAGTCAAATTGCAAATAATTCTGACCAAACAATTGTTGCCGCCTTAGCTGGAGAAAAAGTATATTTTGCCGATTACACCTTTGGAGAAAGAATTCCTCTACAAGCTATGAAGGTTAATAAAGTGGTGGATGTCAATGGAATCGGTTTGGGGGCTTCATTAGCTTATAATCCTGTTTCTAAAAATTTTATTTTACGTGGTTTGACTGAAAATGTTTCTTTGGGAAATGGCCAAGCTGCCAATGCGTCCTCTCGTAGCATGGTGATTCCAGTTTCAGATCGAAATCTTCCAGAAGCTTCTATGCGGATGTCTCCAAGAGAGAGGGCTGGTTCAAGAGAAGGTTTAGAAATTCAGGTGCGTCCAATGCCTGTAAGATCTGGTTCTGTAACTCCTATGTCAGGCACTACACGTCCGTCTACTACGCCTCTCCGATAATTTCCTTGCATTGATACTTTCTGACTGCCTATCTAAGTGATTATGTCTGCAGGTGAGAAAAATATTGCGACCAACCGTAAGGCACTTTTTAATTACGAAATCGTAGAAAAAGTAGAAGCAGGCCTTGTTTTGCAAGGCACAGAAGTAAAGGCCTTACGAGATGCTAAAGCCAATCTTTCAGATTCTTATGTTCATTTTCGCAACAATGAAGCTTATCTTGTGAATTGTCATATTAGTCCCTATGCAAATGCAGGTCCTTTTAATCATGATCCCTTGCGAGCGAGAAAATTACTTTTGCATAAACTTGAATTGGCAAAACTAGAAAGTAAAACCCAAGAAAAAGGTTTCACTCTCATTCCTTTGAAATTATATTTTAAAAAAGGAAAAGCGAAGGTGGAGTTGGGCTTGGGTCGTGGAAAAAAACTTTACGACAAACGGGAAACGATCAAACGCCGCGAGCAAGATCGTGAGATGGATAAAGCAGTAAAAAAAGATCGTTATAAATAATAACCATTAGGATTCGTAGTTGGATTAGTTTTTAATTTAGATTCTTTGAAGTGTTTTGCAAATTCTTCTGCAATTTTTTTTCCCGCTGCAGTTTGAAATCCCGGAAATCTTGCGACCCAACCCGCTAATTCTTTTTCGTTTTTGGGCGGCCATGCAGTGCCTAATTCAGGTTGTATGTTTACTTCGATAATTCCTGAAGTAAAATGAATCGCTTTTCCTGCTGCAAAGCTGAGATCAATCACTCGTTTGCTATGAGCAACAAATTCACATTTGTTTCCATGCTTTTTAGTTTCAAAAGGACCACGATCATCCGCAGCTACTTTTACTTTTTCCTGATTGTCTGTTCGTGTGATGTTTAATTGTAAAGGGGCTCGTCCCCACAAACGAGCTAAAGGAAAGGCTTGAATTGCTCCAATTTTGCTGTTTGGCCTTAGTGGAGTGCCCGTGGCCGTTTTTTTTCCTAGAAAACCATCTTTGTTATTTCCATATAAACTGGCTTTTCCAACGGCTGTTGGAACAGGAATGCTTTTTCCTTGAAAAGTCACATACTCAAAAAAATATTGAATATCTGAACGAAGAGAAGGTGCCTGATTGTTGACCGTGCATTGCCCCATTTTTTAATTATCGGCTGGGGAGGACAATAGTTGTTGAATGGCTTAAACAAGCTTAATTTTGATAAAGTTTGTTAAGTGTTTAAAGCTCTTACACTTCATCCAGTGAGTATGGGATTTCTCCTTGGATGGGGTTGAAATAGAAATTGAAATATCGAGCCCGAAGTGCTTCGCCTTGATGTTTTGAAATGTCTTCTAAAACTCGTGAGAAGCGAGGATTTTGAAGATCTTGCTGTTGGGTGAGATGTAAGGCTGAATCTAAATTTCCTTCCATAACATAAGACCAAATTACGCCGTAGCTAGCTGAAAAACTCAGGAAGTTGTTTACTTGTAAAAAATGTTCTCTGGCATGTTTGAAATTTCCCTCAAACATTTCGATCTGTCCCAAAAGATAGGAAATATGGCTGCTATACACCGAGTTTGGATATGCTTGTAACATTTCACCTAAATTTATTTTTAATTCGAGCCGCATTTCAGCTGACATTTGGCGAAGTTCATCCACTTTATTAGCGTGATACCAGTCCGCATAGGATAAATGAAAATAATCTTGAATGACCGTTTCGAAAGCTTTTCCCCCTTCTTCGTGTTTGAGTTCGGTAAGATAACGAGGTGCTTCCCTTTTGAAATCTTCCAATACGTTCCGCCATGTTTTACTGGCCATTGCTTGAGATGCCTTTTCGAGTAAAGAACCTGGTGTATGAACCTCGCTTACTATGGCATGGCAGAATTTTTTCAAAGCTTCAGGGCCATAATGCCGCTCCAAAAAATAAAAAAGCACATTGCCATCAAAATGTTCATCAAAAACTTTTCCATCATTTTCATGATTGAGAAGGACTTCATAAAGTTTTGGGATGTAATTCGCCTCTAATGCTGCATCTGTATTGGCAAGGTAAGAACGCATTTCAATTTTGCCATCTCCCTTGTCCCAGTATTCTGCCAAAGGTTCTCTTACTAAGAGCGGCAGTTCATGTCGATGTTCGTAGCCAATGATACGATTGATCAGAGCATGGCGCATTTCATGTTGCACAGCGTCTGATTTTTCTCTCAAAGTTTCCTGATCGCTGAAGAGAGTGATGAAAACACGATAGGCTCCATTTAACATCCCACTGCTAGTGAAGGCTGCCCAATCTCCATTTTCTTCTTCGGATCTAGTGCGGATATATATTGGAATTTCTAGATTATCTAATTTAGTGGCGACACCAAAAATATCTAAGAAATTTTCAGCTCCTAAAACTCGTGCAATGGAAGTTTCAATGGCCATGATGGCTAAATCAGTATTGTCATGTTTTGAAAGCGTGGGTTCTATATGAACATTGAAAGCATCCAAAAGAGCTTCAAAGCGTGTAGTGTCTGCTTGATAAACTCCGAGCATAAATTCTCGGACACTCTGTAGTGATTCTGGACTTTCCAAAGTTTTGCCACGCAAAAAATGCACCAGGGAATTCCATTGTGGATAAGCAAAATCAAAAGGGATTTCCCGTTGAAGAGAAAGATGATGAGTATAGTCAGGTTTTGATTGAGCTTGAGGATGTTTATAAGAAAGTACGTCCTGGATGGAAATTCCACCATCACCTTCGACATCCAGTTTCGCTCCAAATTCAGGATTTTGATAAGACCAAAAAGTTCTTTTTGAATCCGGCTGATAAAAATTCCGATGAAAAGGGTGATAGACCTGATAATCGTCTATTGTTCTTGAAGTTATGAGTCTTTGGATAAAAAAATGTGGTAAAACTTCTGAGTCGAGAAGAGGCTCAAAGGAGCTGATTTCTAGAAGTTTGCCTAAAGCTTGCACTTCCGCATCATCAATTTTTTTATCAGCTAATACGGCTGTTTCGATGTTTTGAAGTTCTTCATTACTTATAAAATCATCCGAGTAGGCTTCTTGAATGATTTTTACAGAATTTTGAGGGCCATCGACCATGCATGCTTATAAAGCAAGACTTGTGCCAGTAGAGCCCCTCCCATAAAGACCATTTAAAGCGACATTCCATGGATAGAGACCTCAAGGTGAGTTAAATCTGCACATCTGAAAAGTGTGTGGGCTTGGATCTTGACATATATATAAGACTATTCTAGTCTTATATATATGGTTTTGACATTAAATTTAAAGTATAAGTATTTGATATTAATTGATAATTTAAAAATATATTGCAACAAAAAATAAGATGATATAGGTCCGAGTTCAATTTTATGATTCATTTTAACCGCAAAACCGAATATGCCCTGATGGCGATCGAACATATGATCCACAAGCAGGGTCAAGAAAGTCTGCTCAGTAGTGTGCGTGAAATCTCAGAACAACACAAAATTCCTTATCCTTTGCTTGCTAAAGTGATGCAACAGTTGGCGGTGAAAGGAATGATTAAATCAGTGCAAGGTACTAAGGGTGGATACGTCTTGGCAAAAAACCCTTTAGATATGAGTGTGGCAGCCATTGTTGAAATTTTTGAAGGACCCTTTGCAGTGGCGGAATGTTTTAATGGAGAAAAAATTACCTGCCCACAATGGGATGGCTGTTCGATTCGAAGTCCTTTTTCAGAATTGAATAATAAAATTTTTCACCTGCTTAGCGAAACTTCAGTGGCAGATTTAGTGGGTGGAAGGAAATAGACGATATGGCTAACGAAACCTTACATGAAATTACGAATCAGGATTATAAATACGGCTTCGTAACCGATGTGGAAATGGAAAAAATTCCACGAGGTTTAAATGAAGAGGTGATTCGTCTCATTTCTCAAAAGAAAAATGAGCCTGAGTTTATGCTCGAGTGGCGATTGAAAGCTTATAAACATTGGTTGAGCATGAAAGAACCCACTTGGCAAAACGTTCATTATCCGACGATCAACTACCAAGATATTTTTTATTATGCGGCTCCTAAGCAAAAGAAAGAGGGTCCCAAAAGCTTGGATGAAGTTGATCCAGAAATTCGGGAAACATTTAACAAGCTTGGAATTTCTCTGCAGGAACAAGAACGTTTGAGTGGAATCGCTGTCGATGCTGTATTTGATAGTGTATCAGTCGCAACAACTTTCAAAGGAAAACTTTCTGAATTAGGAATCATTTTTTGCTCATTTTCAGAAGCCGTTCATAATCATCCAGATCTCATTAAAAAATATTTAGGATCCGTTGTTCCCTATACCGATAATTTTTTTGCTACTTTAAATTCCTCAGTATTTAGTGATGGTTCTTTTGTTTATATCCCCAAGGGTGTGCGATGTCCGATGGAGCTTTCTACTTACTTTAGAATCAATGCTTCTGAAACAGGTCAGTTTGAAAGAACTCTGATTGTAGCGGATGAAGGAAGTTATGTGAGTTATCTCGAAGGCTGCACAGCCCCGATGCGTGATGAGAATCAACTTCATGCAGCTGTGGTAGAGTTGGTGGCTCTTGAAAATGCAACGATTAAATATTCTACCGTTCAGAATTGGTACCCTGGTGACAAAGAAGGCAAGGGGGGTATCTATAATTTTGTGACCAAGCGGGGTTTATGCAAAGGAAAGAATTCAAAAATTTCCTGGACACAAGTTGAAACGGGTTCCGCCATTACTTGGAAATATCCCAGCTGTGTATTGCAGGGAGAAAATTCAGTAGGTGAGTTTTATTCTGTCGCGGTCACCAATAACTATCAGCAAGCTGATACCGGCACTAAGATGATACACATCGGCAAAAATACTAAGAGCACTATTATCTCCAAAGGAATTTCTGCAGGACATGGTCAGAATAGTTACCGAGGTTTAGTGAAGATCATGAAAAATGCAACAGGAGCTCGTAATTTTTCTCAATGTGATTCTTTGCTCATGGGAGATTTGTGCGGTGCCCACACTTTTCCATACATGGAAATAAAAAATAGTACGGCGCAAATTGAGCATGAAGCGACAACTTCTAAGATTGGCGAAGATCAATTATTTTATTGCCGCCAACGTGGAATTTCAGAAGAAGACGCTGTGAATATGATCGTGAATGGTTTTTGTAAACGTGTGATGAAGGAATTGCCCATGGAATTTGCAGTCGAAGCCCAAAAATTGCTGGGCGTTAGTCTCGAAGGGTCCGTCGGCTAGGGACGCTGTTTGCTGCGTCCGAAAGGATAAGGATATATGTCAGCATTACTCGAAGTAAAAAATTTACATGTGAGCGTGGAAGGTGAAGAGATTCTTCACGGCATGAATTTGAAAGTAAATAAAGGCGAAGTGCATGCCATCATGGGGCCTAATGGCTCTGGTAAAAGTACTCTTTCTCACGTGATTGCCGGACGTGAAGGTTATGAAGTGACTAAAGGCGAAATCTTATATGAAGGTAAAAATCTTCTGGATATGGAACCTGAAGAAAGAGCTCGAGAAGGCATTTTTCTTGCTTTTCAATATCCCGTTGAGATTCCAGGTGTCGCCAATGCTTATTTTTTAAGAACTGCCTTGAATGCCATTCGAAAACATAAAGGCTTGGAAGAAGTAGATGCGATGGATTTTTTAAGCTTGGTGAAAGAAAAAATGAAATTGTTACAAATGGATGAAAGTTTTTTGAATCGCGCAGTGAATGAAGG
>CAYYEM010000030.1:0-3464 GCA_964470915.1 uncultured Pseudomonadota bacterium | reverse complement strand
ACTTTAAAAAATGAAGAGTGGAAATATACGAATGTGGAAGCTATCACAAAATTGCCTTTTGATTTTTCTCCAACTCATGGTTCGACAAGCTCACCACGAACGGTTGATCAAGATCCGTTCATCCTGAGCTTGTCGAAGGATCCAGTAGCTACCAGGCTTGTTTTCATGAATGGAAGTTATTCGAAAGAATTATCCTTTGCCCAGAGTTTGCCAGCAGGTGTTTTGATAGGCACTTTGTCAGATGCTTTACAAAAGAATTCTGAAATAATTGAGGCGCACCTTTCTCGATACGCAAGTTTCAAACAGCAAGCTTTTGTAGCTTTGAATACTGCCTTTGTACAGGAAGGCGCCTTTATTTATTTGCCTAAAGGTGTAGTTTTAGAAAAACCGATAGAGATTTTTTTCATCTCTCAATCTGATAAGAGTTTTGTAATACAACCCAGAAATCTGATCATTGCGGAATCTGCGAGTCAGGTTGCTATAGTAGAGCATTATGTGGGTTATGATTCAGTTTATTTTACGAATGCCGTCACCGAAATTTTTGCAGCAGATTCTGCAGTGATTGAACATGTAAAAGTCCAGGAAGAGAGTGAAAAAGCTTACCATATTTTTTCACTGGGAGTGCAGCAAGAACGACAAAGTTCTGTGACCTCACACTCCATCTCTGTGGGGGCTGCACTTTCTCGTCATAATTTAACTTCTGTTTTAAATGCTGAAGGAAGTGAATGCGTGATGAATGGCCTTTATCTGGGTTCGGGTGAGCAACATGTTGATCATCATACAGTGATTGATCATGCTAAACCTCATTGCGTAAGCAAGGAACTTTATAAAGGGATCTTGGATGATAAATCCCGGGGTGTTTTTAATGGAAAAGTCATTGTAAGACCTCATGCTGAAAAAACAAACTCTTCTCAAAGTAATAAAAATCTTCTTCTTTCAGACGAAGCTGAAATAGACACAGAACCTTTACTCGAAATTTTCAATAACGATGTAAAATGTTCTCATGGTGCTACCACTGGAAGATTAGATCCAAAACAGATTTTCTATTTAAGAAGTCGAGGAATTTCTGAAGCTTTTGCTCGTAGTGTGTTGACCTATGCTTTTGCGAGTGAAGTGATTGAGAAACTCAAAATAACTTCATTAAGAGACAGGCTCCAGAAAAATTTATTCAATCGTTTGATAAAAAATGTGGAGAGGGGGCTAAAATGAAAAATCCTCTTCCATCTTCTATACAAGAAGAAAAAAAATTATCTCTTGTTTTTGATGTTGAAAAAATTCGCCAAGATTTTCCCATTCTTCAGCAAAAAGTAAAAGGGAACTCTTTGGTGTATTTTGATAACGCAGCTACTTCCCAAAAGCCGATTCAAGTGATCGATGCGCTTTCTCATTATTATAAAGAAGATAATTCAAATATTCATCGCGGGGTGCATACTTTAAGTCAACGAGCTACTGAAAAATATGAAGAAGCTCGTGAAATAATCGCAAAATTTTTTAATGCAAAACATTCTCGTGAAATTATCTTTGTGAGAGGTGCTACCGAAGCAATCAATTTAGTAGCACAAACTTTCGGTCGAAAAAATATTAAGGCAGGAGATGAAATTCTTATTTCGTATCTCGAGCATCATTCCAATATTGTGCCTTGGCAAATGCTCTGTGAAGAAAAAGGAGCCATATTAAAAGTCATTCCTATGAATGAAAAGGGAGAATTAATCCTTCCTGACTTTGAAAAACTGCTTTCTGAAAAAACAAAACTTTTGTCAATTACCCATGTGTCGAATGCTTTAGGGACCATTAATCCCATTCGATGGATGGTTGAAAAAGCACATGCAGCAGGAATTCCTGTATTGGTCGATGGTGCCCAGGCGGTACCTCATATGCAGGTAGATTTGCAGGAACTTGATTGTGATTTTTATGCTTTTTCTGGGCATAAAGTCTTTGGTCCTACGGGTATTGGAGTTTTATATGGAAAAGAAAAATTCCTAGAAGAGATGCCTCCCTGGCAAGGGGGAGGAGACATGATTCGGACAGTGAGTTTTGAGAAGAGTACTTACAATGAGCTTCCTTTTAAGTTTGAAGCAGGCACTCCGGATATAGCAGGTGCTATTGGCTTAGGTGCTGCCTTTAATTATTTAAACAAGATCGATTTCAAGGCTGCTTTAAAACATGAACATGAAGTGTTGGAATACGCTACTTTGAGACTTTCTCAAATTCCCGATTTGCGTTTTATTGGTACAGCTCATGAGAAGTTGGGTGTGATTTCTTTTGAACTAGAAATGGTGCATCCTCATGATATTGGAACTATTTTGGATGAATCGGGTGTAGCGATTCGGACGGGACATCATTGTGCAATGCCGATTATGAATTTTTTTGGAGTGCCAGCTACAGCTCGTGCTTCTTTTGCATTTTATAATACGAAACAAGAAGTGGAAATTATGGTGCGGGCATTGGAGTGCGTAAAACAATTATTTGGATGATGGTTCGACAAGCTTCAGCCAGAGGATTGATCCGTCCTTTGGCGGACACCATGAACGGTTCCTTTCCCGTTCGTCCTGAGCTTGTCGAAGGGCAAATGAATGACCTGAAAGAACTTTACCAAGAAGTGATCCTTGATCACAACAAGAAGCCTCGTAATTTTCATAAAATGGAAGAGGCGACTCATCATGCTGAGGGATATAATCCTTTGTGTGGAGATCAGATCCAGCTTTTTTTAAAAATGAATGGCAATCGTATCGAAGACATTAGTTTTCAAGGTTCAGGATGTGCGATTTCAAAAGCTTCGAGCTCGATGATGACTTCTATTCTTAAAGGCAAAACGATTGAAGAAGCTGAAAAACTTTTTGAAGGATTTCATCAGATGGTAACTGGAGATGTGGGAGCTAAGGTTTCGGAAAATTTAGGTAAGCTCACCGTTTTTTCAGGAGTTTGTGAGTTTCCTGCCCGAGTGAAATGTGCTTCTTTGGCTTGGCATACGATGAAAGCAGCATTAGAAGGAAAAGTAGAACCTGTTAAAACCGAGTAAATTTATGGAAGAAATACAAAATACAGAAAGACTCAAAAATCAGGTGATCGAAGTTTTAAAGAGCTGTTACGATCCTGAAATCCCAGTGAACATTTATGAGTTGGGTTTGATTTATGACATTGCGACCAGCGCAGAGGGAGATATTGCTATCCGCATGACTTTAACTTCACCTGCTTGCCCTGTAGCGGGTAGCATGCCCGGGGAAATAGAAGGTAAAATTCGTGGCATACCCGGTGTCAGAGATGCAAAAATTGAGTTGGTATGGGAGCCTCCCTGGACGCCCGAAAAAATGACAGAAGCCGCAAAACTTATGTTGAACATGATGTGAGAATAAAACCATGAAAACTTATTTTAAACATTTAGAATTCAAGACGGACCAAAATAATCTTTTGGACTTAGAACCTAAGCTCAAAGATCATCTGCATGATCTCGATTTTTTTCATAT
>CAYYEM010000029.1:7647-21321 GCA_964470915.1 uncultured Pseudomonadota bacterium | reverse complement strand
CTGAAGTGAGCAATGTGCAAATGAGAGGAGGCGCTAGCCTCATGGGTCTTGCGACAGGCCATCGCTTGATTCGCTGGGAGAAAAGTCTTGAAATAAAATCTCAAGTGCTTGACGCAAAACCCTTAATCTTATCCTCTCCTAAAAACCCGATAAATGCCTCACTGAGTTTGATAGCATCGGGGATTGATTTTAGTACCGATTCCTCCTTCCAAACTCTCATAAATTGGGTAAACGATCATAAAATGACGAGTGTAGGAATAGTGATGCTTGGCATTCTGATGTATCGATATGTGGCAGGAACTCCAGACCTACAATTAAGAGGAATTGGATTTGAAAACACGGAGTATGAAGAAGTTTTATCCGCTTTTGAAGAAAAGAGCCAACACTTAGAGCCCCTTACCGTCATGAGAAAAACAAGCTTAGGTTATAAAGTACATAGTCACCTAGCTGAACTCGAAAGCAGAGGACTTTTGACAAGCCGAGAAGATTTAAAATCTGAAAAGGGTAAAGTACTCACTCATTATAAACTGACCCAATCCGGCTACATACTTTCCAATTTCTTTAGAACTCGTAATCAGTTGCCTGTGGATGCTCAAAAAATGGGAAAAAGAGAAATCGGCCATTTACTCGCTCTCACTTACCCCCATCAACGCCCTTATTTTAGATTTGATCAAGATATCCTGAATGACCTTTTCAATTGGGGCCTTATTGAAAGCTCCTTTTTGGAAAGAAAAGTGCCTTACAAAGTATCTAAAAAAGGACAAATTATTTTTGCAGGAATTTTACTTTTAGATCATTTGGATCCGAAAACTAAAAAAGATTAAGAGGCTGTTAACAAACCTAAATTGATCCTTCGACAAGCTCAGGATGAACGGTTTATTCCTATTTATATTTGACCTGACCGTTCGTGGTGAGCTTGTCGAACCACAAGAATATACTTTGTCAACAAACTGTTAACAGACTTATATCCACCCTCTCAAAATCTGCATCACCCCACAGCCTAAAATACCCGCCAGCAAATCATCTCCCACCACTCCCCAGCCCCCTTTCCATTTTTTATCGATGAGACAAATGGGCCAGGGCTTCAGAATATCAAAGAGGCGAAAAATAACAAAACCCGCCACCACATACTTCCAACTAAAAGGAAGAAAAAGCATCGTTACTAAATATCCTGCAATTTCATCGATCACTATTTTTTCGCTATCGTGTTCTTGAAAAGACTGTTCTGCGAGGCCTGCAATCCAAATGGAAAAAAGGGAGAAGGTAAAAGTAAAAAGTAAGTAGTGCCAAGTGGGCAAGTGAGCGACGGACCAATAAAGCAACACCGCTACTACAGTTCCATAAGTACCTTGTGGTCCAGGAAGAAAGCCTACGCCCGCTCCTGTGGCAAAAAACGAAATCAGTTTTTGATTCATAGAGCAAGACTATGATGGGAAATGATTATTTTAAAGAAAATTTATTGAATACGTTGATAAATAAAAATGGCATTGGGCTTACCACTTGTAGTGGGTAAAACACGTTCATCTAAAATATCCTGTGAACCTGTTTGACTCGGGGACTGATATACTAGTCGCCATTTTAAAGGATCAAAATCGAAAGAGCGTGTCTCTCTTTCAAAAACACCTCTACCATTTTGTATTACCAAATATCCTCCCACTCCAACATCTCTAGATAAATATTCTACAAATCGGCTTCCTTCCGGAAGAGCAAAATTTCCATAGTTAGGATTTGACCAATAAGCTACTCTTGCAGGAGAGGGCATAGGCTCATTGATATTACTCAATTCGGAAACCTGTAAACGAGCTTGCATATCTGAACTTAAAGATTCCCTATCGACAAAATTGATCGCGTGACCCTCTATATCAGGCTCCTTCACCCACACCCGAGAACCCATTCGAAGCAAAGAAAGAAATAAATTTGCATTTGAACCACAAGCATTATCAACTGCAACGACCTCTTCAGGCTTCAAGGCACCTGATAATAATCGATGTAAGGCAAGAGCACGACGATGCTCAAAACTTCCATCCAAAATTTTATCAAACACTAACTCTGGTATACGTAGGGTACTTACATCGGCGGGAATATCTCTTACTAAGAGAGGAATTGCCATATCTATTGAAGCGGCGGGCACCAAAAATCCTTCGCTTAAGTTTCTTTCTAGATAGCTCAATGGATCATTCGGGCGATATGTATCCAAATCACTACCTGGATCTGCTTGAAAACCTTCTGCTTTTACGAAATCTGATTTTGGAATGACAAATCGAAAAGCAGAACCTTCGCCTACCACACTTCTCACCCACAAAGGTCCCCAGCCTCGTTCTCTTAAAATATTAATGACCGAAGCAATACCATGCCCACTACTGCCTTGCACCTCTTTGCGAGCTTCTCGAAAACCCTCTTCACCTAAGCGATCAAAATTTTCAGGTAATATCCCGATCCCTCGATCAAACACTGTAATTTCCAAATTACCTTCTCTTAAAAAATGCGCCGTAATTCTCGGTTGGATTGCTTCACTTCCTTTTGCAGGATCTGCGTATCGAATGGCGTTACTCAACAAATTACCCATCACATCTGTCAGCGCAAATTCTATATGGGGATCTTCATTGAGTAAAACCTGTTGAAAACGCTCAGGCATACCATCTAAACCTTTTATTTCGATTCCTGCCCGACTTGCGACTCCCAACGCCATTCCAATTCCTTCATTCACGGCACTCGCTACTGTCAAATGAGTAGAGGTTTGCGTCGAATGAATCAACCCCTCACTCACCACCATTCCATATTCTAACAAACTAATATCCGCACTTACTGTCATTAAAGCTGAAAGGCGATTATTTAAATCATGTAACACTTGCCGAACAGAAGGCCCCTCTGATTCTTCCGCTTTAACAGCTTTGCTCTTATTTGACTCCATCCAACGCCACAGATTGCGAAATTCTTGAAACTCTTCTAACCATTGACTATCTCTCTTTTTCAATTCAGACAAACGTGCCTTTTGATCAGGTGTAAGCGCTTCATTTCGCTTTAACTGTTCATTCATTACAATAATTTCAGGAGAAACTTCATGCACCCAACGGCGCATTTGTTCATAGTGTGTATAGATACCACGACGAAGTTCAAAGGCGATTGACTCTGAATAAAAAGTTCGAATATTTGAATTTTCTTCAAGGTGTGATTCACGTGAGCGTTTCTTATCTTCTCTGTAAAGACTCCTTAAAAATGAGTAAGTCTCTTCAAAATTATCTTTGCTGTGCGATACTTCAATCAAAGTACCTTGGCGAGGTAAAGTAATTACTTCACTCGATCCTTCCTTTAAACGCTGAAAAGTTTCTCCTGAGAATTCACCATATGCTAATTTCACTCCACCTACTTGGAGCCTCAAACTTCTATATTCACTTACATGGGGTTCTAAATCAAACCACAAGCGTGCTAGTGCAGAATGTGCCTCTGCCTCACCTAAAGTTTGAGGAACGATTAGAACATCTTGTCCTTTAGCAGCCAATACATCTCTTAGTGCATGATCATGGTTTGTAAAATTTATTTCTTTTATGATGTTCAATTGAGCAGGCAAAGGAAGCGCAGACATCCTCGTAACAAGAAATGGGTTTCTTTCTAAACGCTGAACGGAACGATTGGCTATTTCAGATTGTAGCTCAACGGACCTCTCAAAAGAAGCGATCGCTGGGAAAGCTACATGAATCAAGCTTTTACTCAAACCAAATTGAAGATTAGAAATTTCAGCCTCAACGAGTTGAGTCATCAAATCATTTTCATTATGCGCTTGTAAGCCCAAGCGAGCTGCTATTTCATGGCTAGCCACCAGAGTACTGCTTTGAAAAGCATGTTGTAAAACCACATTGTGATTTTTAGAGAGCCCACCCACTGCATGCAATGATGTAAAGGTAATCAGCGAATGAAGAATACCACGACCTAAACCCAACTCACCTCCCCAACGAAGAATGTCTGAAGAAGCTTGTCCTTGAGCAACTTGTAAAAGACGATGGGTACCTTCAAAAGCACTGGCTTCACCAAACAAGGCAAGCCCTTGTGCAAGCGGGCGAGTCACAAAATTTGAGGAAGCAGAAAGTGTACCCAACTTTACGAAACGACCTGCGAGCCCTCCCACCATCATGGCCGCAAGCATGTTGCCATCAGTAGCACTGGAGACAAAGGAATGCATCATGGAATCCATTCGCAACTGTGATGCAGTCAACGAACATCCACTTCTCACTTGCGCCCTTTGCAAGATTGAATCCCCTCTTGTGATGTTTGTCATGGATACGAACTTTTTTTAATATGATTTAATTATTGTAAAGTATCGAGGAAAAGCAGTTGAAGTTGCTAATCTTATTTTTTATAAAATGACGCATCGAGACATTTTTTAAACAACTTTTATTGATTTTAATTCAAATTTACATTTAAATAGTTCCTCAAAATGTTTAAATTGTGCATTGTGTCATTAATTAACCTAATGAAGGAGTAAGTATATATGAGTAAAAAGCTGATTGCTGTTTTCGCTCTTGCAGCCCTGGCCTCAGCCTGTGGCAGCCGTACTTCAAGCAATATCGATAAAGCTATTTCAGAAGGAAAACCTCTCGTGCGAGTGGGAGATGAGAAAATCCATGAAGGTTACCTAGACCTTCTGCAAAAGATTAATCCTGGAATTAAAGCCCAACTTGAAAGTCCTATGGGCAAAAAAAGAGTGCTCGATAATTTAATTGAGCAGGAGTTACTTTATCAAGAAAGTATTAAACGAGGAATCGACAAGCTTCCTGAAGTCAAAGATAAAGCTGAGCTCTACACTCGAGTGATTATCGCACAATCTTTAATCGATGAAGAAGTAAACAAGCGAGCCAAAGACTATTACGATAAAAACAAAGATAAAGAATTTGAACGAGTCAAAGTCTCTCAAATCTTTTTCTCCAACCAACCTAAAATGCCTCCTCCTAGCCCTGGCAAACCTCCTGCACCTCCTTCTGAAGAGGAAAAGAAAAAAGCTAATGCAGAAGCTGAAGCAAAGGCTAAAGAAGCTTATTCAAAACTCAAAAGCGGAGAAGCTTGGGATGAAGTCGTTAAAAATATGAGCGATGACAAAGCGAGCGCAGCTCGGGGTGGTGAAATGGGTTATCTCACTCCTGGTGATAAAAGAATGGAAAGACTTGATTACAAAAATTTAGTCGATACCGCTTTTAAATTAAACAAAGATCAATACTCTGAACCCATCCAGGCAAAAGATGGCTGGCACATTATAAAAGTAACTGAAGAGAAAAAAGTTCAACCTTTTGATGAGGTCAGTAATCCGATCAAATTTAAAATTCGTGGTGAAACTAAAAACGCGGTGATGGCTGATTTGAAAAAAGAATATAAAATTCAATTTTTAGATGTAAGCCTCGCTGAACCTAGCCCTGGAAAACCTGAAGTCGGAATACAACCCATCGGAGAAACAAAACCTGCTGAAACCAAAACTGCAGAAAGTAAAGCAGCAGAAAGCAAACCAGCAAAGTAAGATATTTCGTCTTGATTCTATCTTGTTGTAGGGGCGAGCTAAGCTCGCCCCTTTTTTTTTAGAAATTTATCTTATCTCCTATTTTAATCTGATGCTCTTTCACAAAACCACCATTCACTTCTAAAGCATAACGATAAAGCACACGAGGTAGAATCAATTCATCTGAAAGAGGTTTTGTATTTTCTGAAATATCTACAATTTCATTTTTTGAGTTAATAAAAATAATGTCTAAAGGAATATAAGTATTGTGCATCCAAAAAGGCATAAGATGTTCCGAAGGAAATAAAAATATCATGCCTTCTTTTTTTCCCATCGACTTCCTAAACATCAAACCCTGCATACGACTTGCATCATCTGCGGCTACTTCTGCTTTTAAATAAATTTTTTGTGCGGGTTGGAGAGTTGTAATAACAATTTCTTTCTTGGATTTTCCTGTACTTCCACATGAAACAAACAAAACAAATAGGAAAAGTATTATATAAAACCTCTCCTTTTGAAATAGAGGTGCTCTTTTTTTACCTGCTTTTTTCAAAAGAACAGACGAGGAAGATCGCTCACTTATAGTTCTGATAAATATCACGGATAATATCCTTCCTAACCTTATCTGAAATCCCCGAAGGAGGAGAAGTAGGCTTGATGTTTTCAGTAGCTTTTCGACTCTCTAACATCTTCTTTTGTTCCAAAAGCATTTTAGCTTTTCTTTTTTCAGCTTCTACTTTTCTTTCCTTGTTTTTTTCAATTTGCCATTCAATCACTTTAGGATTTGGATACGTCGTTTTAATTTCATCGTAAATCACTAATGCCTTATCAAACTCTTCCATACTCTCATAGCAATCTGCCATATTAAATTTTGCTTCACTCACCAATGTGCTCTTCGGATAATTCTGAATGATAGACTGATAAATCGGAATCGCCAAAGAAGGGCTCCCTTCTAAAAAATAACTGTTCGCCGTATGAAAAAGCACCTGGTCCGCTAAAGAGGTTTTAAGATTATTATCGAGAATTTTTTTAAATTCTCTTCGTGCCGCTTCATATTGTTTAAGTTTTAAATGAGAAATTCCCATACGCAATCGATACACTTCGCGATCTTTTATGTTTGGGAAATTTTCGAGAATATTTTGATATTCTTTGAGGGCTTTATCAAATTGGTCAGAACCAAAATAAATCTCTCCTTTTTTGATAAAGGCCTGAAGTGCATAATCACTGGCGGGATAACGCACACTCAGTAAATTATAAGTCTGCACGGCCTTGTCCATCTGATTTAAGGAAATGTTATAGATATCTCCTACCTGCAATAAAATATCGGGTACTTTTGGATTTTGTGGATCTTTTTCAATCGCTGAAAGATAGACAGAAATCGCTTCGTCATATTTCTTCGACTTCCAAAGTTTTTCAGCTTTTTTTAAACGGGAATCAAAAGTTTGGGGCTGCAATCCATAGACGAGCATTAAGCCAAAAAGAGCCAACATGGCCAACACCACTACCAATTGCCAAAAACCAAATTCTTTTTTGAAGGAGATCGCCATACATTTTATTTCCCTCTCTTCATTCTCGCTAAAAAAGTGGAGAGGGCAAATTTTTAAATCATTCAGGCGGCAGGTAAACTTCCAAGTTAATTTGAATAAAAAAAGCAGCGTTTGAAGGATTTAAAAAATTGCCCTCTCCACTTTTTTATTCTTCCTCACCCTCTTCACTCTCCGCCAATTTTGCTACAGCGGTTACCTTTTCACCTTCATCGACCGTAATTAAACGAACGCCTTGGGTATTGCGACCAATGACAGAAATATCTTTCACCTTCATGCGAATAATTTTTCCACCATCACTAATCACCATGATTTCATCTGTATCTGTTACCTGTTTAATTGAAACCACGGGGCCTGTTTTCTCGGTGACTTTCATGGTAATGACCCCCACACCACCGCGTCCTTGTACTCGATATTCTTCAGTGGGAGTTCTCTTACCGTAACCATGCTCAGCGACCGTTAGAATATTAGCACCCGTATTGATCACTTCCATTCCCACTACTTCATCGCCTTTTTCAAGACGAATACCACGCACACCGGTGGCGGTACGACCCATAGGGCGAGCTTCATCTTCATGGAAACGAATGGTCATGCCATTTTTGGTTCCAATGAAAATATCCTGATTTCCTTCGGTGACCCGAACTTCAATCAATTCATCTCCTTCATCGATGCCCATCGCAATAATTCCGCCTGCACGAGGATTGGAGTAAGCCATGAGTTCGGTTTTCTTAACGGTGCCATTTTTGGTGGCCTTGATAATATATTTTCCTTCTGCAAACTCCTTAATAGGCAAGACTGCAGCCACTTGTTCATCTCCCGCCATATTCACAACGTTCACAATGGCTTTTCCTTTGGCTGTACGACCCGCTTGCGGAATATCATAGACCTTCAACCAATACACTTTCCCCTTATTAGTGAAAACCAACACATAATTATGAGTGGAAGCAATGAAGAGATCTTCCACAAAATCTTCTTCACGAGTGGTCATGCCTGTTTTACCACGACCTCCTCGACGTTGAGCCCGATACAAACTAATGGGATTACGTTTGATGTAGCCTGTATGACTAATGGTCACGACCATGTCTTCTTCTTGAATAAGGTCTTCAATTGAAATTTCAGCACTGGTGGCTTGAATTTCAGTGCGTCTTGGATTGCCGTGAAGTTTTTTAATTTCGGCTAATTCATCTGAAATAATCTTATAGATTTTTTTCTCATCTGCTAAAATTGATTTCAACTCTTGAATCAGAGCCATAATCTCTTTATATTCTTGAATGATTTTATCGCGTTCCAGGCCTGTTAAGCGTTGCAAACGCATATCCAAAATAGCCTGAGATTGAATCGGTGAAAGTTTGAATTTTTTAATCAAACCCTCTTTAGCTTCTTCCGGACTTTTTGATTTCTTAATAAGCGCAATGACTTCATCAATATTTTCGAGCGCAATTTTTAAACCTTCCAATATATGGGCGCGCTCTTCAGCCTTGCGTAAATCGTAAATGGTTCGACGAGTCACTACATCTTTACGATGATCCACAAAATGTTTGAGAGCTTCTTTTAAGGTCAAAACACGAGGCTGGTTGTTCACAATCGCAAGTAAAATAACCCCAAAGCTCGATTGCATGGGTGTATGTTTATAGAGTTGATTTAGCACCACTCCAGCAATCGTACCTTTCTTCAATTCCACCACGACACGCATTCCATCTCGATCAGATTCATCTCGCAAATCAGAAATTCCTTCGAGCTTCGCATCTCTTACCAAATCTGCAATGCGCTCAATGAGCTTTGCCTTATTCACCTGAAAAGGGATTTCAGTAATAACAATTGCTTCTCGGTCACCCTTGGCAATTTTCTCAATGGCTGCTTTTGCACGCATAATCACAGAGCCGCGACCTGTTTCATAAGCGGACTTAATTCCTTCTCTTCCATAAATAAAGGCACCGGTCGGAAAATCAGGTCCAGGAACAATTTTTAAAAGTTCTTTTGTGGTGATTTCTGGATTTTTAATGAGAGCAATGGTTGCTTCACAAATTTCACTCAAATTATGGGGAGGAATTTTTGTTGCCATCCCTACGGCGATTCCATCTGATCCATTGACCAGCAAGTTTGGAACTCGTGATGGCAACACCAAAGGTTCTTCGGTGGAGGTATCAAAGTTTGGACCAAAATCGACAGTTTCTTTATCGATATCTGCGAGAAGCTCTTCTGCTAATTTAGTGAGACGTGCTTCGGTATAACGATAAGCTGCGGCTGAATCTCCATCGATGGATCCAAAGTTTCCCTGACCATCAATGAGTGGAGCCCTCATGTTCCAAGGCTGAGCCATACGGACCAAAGAATCATAAACGGCCGAATCTCCATGAGGATGGTATTTTTTGAGCACTTCACCTACCACACCCGCGCATTTAGAATATCGCTTGCTTGAAAGAAGACCTTCTCGAAACATCGCGTAGAGAATACGTCGATGAACTGGTTTCAAACCATCCCGCACATCCGGGAGAGCGCGACCAATGATAACGCTCATCGCATAGTCAAGGTATGCACCCTTCATTTCATCTTCAATATTAATGGGAACAATTTCGGCAGAAGCTGGAGACATATTTTTCCTCTTAAAATAGATAGGGCCTGCCCGAAAGGCTGGCCGCTATAGATACAATAATTTGAAAAGTGAAATTATCCAGAGAAGGGTTTAAAGTCAATGAAATGATGGGGTTTTCATTTCTTAAAGACGAGGCCAAAAATAAAAATCACCACCCCAATCGAAACTCCAACCAAAAGGGAAGCAAACCAATCAAAACCCAAACCTACTAAAGCTCCAAAAGTAGCAATCGAAAAAACCACATACCACCAGTGAGCTAAATCCTTTTCTACTTTTTGAGGCACATAAGCCACAATGTCTTTTCGAAATAAATCTGCCCAATGAGAGGCTTGGGGAGTTTGATTCAATAATCCTGAGCGGCGCCTTAAATAAGAGACCAATTTCTGGGCAGAATGTTCCATTCCATCTCGCATGAGAATCTGCAAAGCCATCATATAACGATCCATCGATCCTTGAGGATTGGATTCGGCCTTGATGATTTCCAAAAGTGCTCTTCCGGGTTGGATTTGCCCGCTTTCTGTATTCAGAGTTTGACCTAGTTTCGAAAAACCTTCCATCCCCATGAATTGTTTTGAAATTTCCTGAATATTTTTTTCAAGATTTTGAAAGATTACCATTTGTGAAGCGGGAATTCCTTTTTGCAACATCTCCTGTACTTTGTTCCAAAAAGCACCCCCCTGCTCTACCTTAATCGTATTCAACATTTGTGCCACATCCATATTCTGACTTTTAATCAGATAGTTGGCTTCTCGAATAAACTCTTTTAAGATTTGTAAATCTTTTTGACTGTAAGTCGCTGAGTTTTGCTTTGAACTCATGTTACCCGTATCATGATCCGCACTTTTTCCGCCTGCACTTTCCTGAGGAGCTTCATAAGCCTCTTGCACAATATTTTCGATCAAGCTCAAGAAATCTTTAGCTAATCCTGGTGTTTCCTGTCTGCTTTGTAAAATTTCTGTTGCAGTTCTTTTTGAATGTACATCCTGTGCTTCCTGACTTTTTCTGGCTTCATCTGCTTGACGTGTTTGATCCTGTTGGGCCTGTTGAGTAGAAGAAGCAGAATCATTCTGCTGATTTACAGGATGATCGGCCTTCGCGAAGGGATTAGGAATAGAATGAATCTCATTCGGCATAAATATCTCTCTCCTACATTATATAGAAAGCGAGTGAATGCTCCAATGAAGTTTTGAGATTGAAGCGCCATGCCCTTATCATATAAATACCTCGATGACGCTCTGAGTCAGAATTTCTCTATGCTTCCGGGCAAAAAAATATTTACAAAACGAGATTTAAGATTGACTTCGTGGCTCAACTTCGTATGATCCACTTGCATTTGCTGGCAGCACAAACGGCAAACAATGTAAAAAAGAAGATTTCCTGACTTAAGCAAAACAGAATCGAAGTATAAAATTTTTTTTGGAAATATCAACCAGTCCGCCTCTGGCGGACACATTCCTCGGAGGAGGTAACATGACAAAAGCAGAACTCATCGCGAACGTCGCGAAAGAAACAAAAATCTCAAAGGCACAAGCCGAAAAAGCAATCAATGCTGTGACCAACAACATTGCAAAGTGCCTTAAGAAAAAAGACAAAATCACTCTCACAGGTTTTGGAACTTTCCAAGTTTCTAAGCGTAAAGCTCGCAAGGGTCGCAATCCCCAAACCGGTGCTGAAATCAATATCAAAGCTGCGAATGTTCCCAAATTCAAAGCCGGCAAACAATTGAAAGATTCTTGCCGATAAGATTGTTTTCATCCTGTCCGCCAAAGGACAGATCAGCCTCTGGCTGAAGCTTGTCGAAGGACGAAAACAAAAAACCCCTTCAGAAATTCTGAAGGGGTTTTTTATTTTTAATACTACTGATTAAATTGTTTTTTTGATTTCAAAAAATGCTTTTGATTCTGGTTTCAATAAGGCAATCAAACCTATTATGCCCAAGATAAAAAATAAGCTTGGAATATAAATACCAAACAAAATCAAGCCCGCTATCCAAGCCCAATATTTTCCCTGCTTCAAATGGCGACAGACCATTTCAATAAAAATGACCATTCCTAAACAGAGGAACACAAAGAAAATTGTAAATCCCAAAATGTAAAAATATTCACCTTGACTCGTGGGCTTCTCGCCGAACAAAACTCCTGAAGTGCCCAATACTCCGAAAAGAATAGCTAACAATAAATACAGGCCTTCGCTAATGCGAAGACAAATCAATGCATTTTTCAAAGCTTGAGGCAAATAATCCATAAAGTTATTTTGAAATATCTCAAAACAATATGAAAGGAAATTATTCTTCTATCTGATACAACTGATTATCTTCTATTTTATAAATGATAATAGAT
The DNA here is from genome assembly GCA_964470915.1 of uncultured Pseudomonadota bacterium. GTDB lineage: Bacteria > UBA10199 > UBA10199 > JADFYH01 > JADFYH01 > CAYPXN01. The sequence continues at coordinate 9,363 of CAYYEM010000029.1, read as the reverse complement.
ATCTCCAATATTTTGAGCTGCTACTAAACGCAACAGGCACTCTGTAAAAAATTGATGGCTCTTCCCGCAGAGTTATAAATACTCACAAGATTATCCTTATCCTAAATTTGAATGGGTTTATATCGACGGTGTCTTGAAGGGGTTGCGAGGAATTTTCAGCAGATAAAATACTCAGAAAATAATCAAAAAACTCATTGGAAGAAGCTGCTTCGTTGATTAAACTAAGTAACGATGAAAAAAAAACTGAAAGTATTTCTAATTTTTCTTTCCTTTTTCCTATTCTCTCTTTCTCTCCACGCTCATACTCTAAAAAATTCAACTTCGGAAGTCATGGTTCAACTTCCAAAAGTAGAATGGAACATTCAAGTTCATCTCAGCGATTTCAATAATACTTTTGAAAAAGCTGATTTAAATTCTCTCAAAGCTTATCTTACGAATCGTTTAAGAGTAATCCAGGAGCCCGAAGAATGCGAACTTCAAGACCTTCAATTTAATAAAAATGAAGTGGAAGAACGCGTGGACATGAATGCCTCTTTTTTATGCCCGAAAAATTCAGGCAATCTTGAACTTTCCTATGGGCTTTTTTACGGAGATAACGAACACAAACATATTTCTAAAATCATGCAAGGAGCCTACAACACGAGCTACACCTTTTCTCCCGCCAATACTGAATTCAAACTCGAAGGAAATTTATTTTGGAAAGTATTTTATAATTTTTTAAAACTAGGACTTGAACATATTCTCTTTGGCTTCGATCATATTCTTTTTGTACTTTCTCTCGTATTAGGAGCCATACGTTTCCGGAATTTATTCTGGCTCGTTACCTCTTTTACTCTCGCCCATTCTTTTTCTCTCGCCTTGGCTACTTATGGATTCGTAAACATTTCGCCTCGAGTCATAGAACCTGCCATCGCAGGAAGTATTTTATGGGTGGCTTTGTGGAATTTTATTACTGCTCAAAAATCCCACACACGTGGCGATATTTTTATTACTTTCTTTTTCGGGCTCATCCACGGATTGGGTTTCTCAAACGCGCTCAAGGATGCTCAACTCTTTGGTAAACAAATCATCACCCCTCTTTTAAGTTTCAACTTTGGTGTAGAAATAGGTCAATGCTTGCTCATTGCAGTTTCTTTTCCCATTTTTGCTTTCATCCTCAAGAAGAATCCTAAGTTTGGAAAGCGGGTCGAAAAGATTTCACTACTCGCAATCTCTGGCATGGCAGCTTTTTGGCTGATTCAAAGATTGTTTTTTGCAAATTACTGAGGCGCCCCAATTTTATATTTTTTTCCCGCTTCAAGCTTCATTCCCGCCTTCATCCATCCATCAATTCCTAAAGGATAAATTTCGATGTTTTTATACCCGTTTTTTTTGGCAAAGCGAGCTCCGTCATGGCAAGCGGTGCAACGATCATTTTTACAATAAAAAACGAGTGGGGTCTCTTTATTACTAGGAAATATTTTCAAATTGGGAGCTATCACATCCATATGAGCTGCAGAAGGAATATGCATTTTTTCGTAACTTTCACGAGAGTTGCAATCAAAAACAATGAACTGATTCTCCTGAATTCCTTTAGAAAGATCTTCGGTAGAAATGAATTTAAACTCTTCTGCGGACTGAATAGAAAAAAGCGGAATGAGAAAAACCAATACAAAAACAAAGTATGAATATTTTTTCATTAAACACCTTTTTAAATAAAGTCTGTGCCTACTTAGG
>CAYYEM010000029.1:0-7547 GCA_964470915.1 uncultured Pseudomonadota bacterium | reverse complement strand
ACTTTGACTAAAAACGACATATCCCCAATGCCAGTCACACTGCCTTCCTGAATATTACCTTCGAAGGGTCTGCGAAAACTACGATGAATAAGAGGTAAATTGACCTGCAAACCAATATAGTCATTAATCCCATAAGCAAAATAGAACTGGGTATTGGAACTATTCATATATTGATTGATGGTATTGGGAACAACTTGCCCATCCATTTGCAAAGTTCCAAATCGGGTAAATTGTTCGGAAACTCCAAGATAAAAACCTTTCGAGCTCCCACTTTCGGATTGGGATGCGAGATACAAAGAACAAAAGTCACAAGTCCAAGCTATCTGAGTCGATAGCAAAAACATAAATGTCATCCATGCACTGAAAAGAAAACGTTTCATCGCTTTCTCCTTTCAAGAAAAATATTTATTTGTTTTGAAATCAGAAAAAAATATTAAGAAAAAAACCTTGGAGGTTTATCAGGAGGAGAAGCTTTCCATTCTGGAATCAAAAAAAATTCTAAAAATACACTTACAGTTTCCATTACAGGTAAAGGAGAAAAGTAAAAAACAGGCATAAAAGGATCACTTCTCAAACTGAATAATTCTTCATGACTTTTTTGATGGGGCTTTGGATTTTCACGCAGTATTTTTTGAAAACCACGGCCGCAAATCAAAAGATGGGCGGGCACTGCACGTATTCCTTCATTTATCTGAAGATCTTTCAACTGAGGCTGATTAATCACATAGCTCAAAGCAAAACCTTGCCCCATGCTAATCAGCACAAACAAAAAAGCTACAAACACTTTACGTCTTAAACAAAACATTATTTATTTCCCATATAAAAACTTAATAGAGCCTAATATGAGCCAAATCATGGTTTTAACAAATTGACAATATCTTTAAGCTTCATATAGAGGTGTTCAGTATGTTTAAAAGCCACAAAAAAGTACTTTCCAGCAGCTTGGTTGGCTTATTTTTGGCATTTCTGCTTTTTTGCAGCGCCCATGCCCATCCTCAAAAAAACCAAAACCCTGAAAAAGAAAATTGTTCTATCTGCCAGCTTTCCCATTCATTACAAAAACAAGGGCTCAATCCATCTAGTAGCCAAGTTTTACATTTTAAATCAGAAGAAAGAGTCATTCTTAGCTCTCCAGAAGTTTCTTCATCTCATTTTTTCTTTTCGTCACTCAGTCGTGCCCCTCCAATAAGCATTTAATCCCCCATTTATCATTCATTTAAATTTTGAAATGAGAGGAATTATTATGCGTCGTTTTATTTATAAAATCATAACGGCCTATTTCATCTTTTTTTCATCTCTGCCGCTTAGCTATGCTGGAGATATGGAAGATATGAAAAAGGAAATTCAAGAACTCAAGCAAACTGTAAATGATTTAAAGCAAGTCGTTGAATCTCAAAATAAAAAAATTGAAGACTTGTCTCATTCTCAGTCAAAAAATGTAAAACAAAAGACAAATTCAAAAATTGTGGAGGCACCCTTAGCAACTCCTGCTCTTCCAAATTCAAATTCTGGAGTGAGTGAGGTCGCTCAAACTCCTCCAAGCGAAAACTCCAATACTCGCCAAGTAGGATTTTGGAAGTATCCCATTGGAAATAGTAAAGTCGCAAAAATTCTTCCAGACATCAGTGCTACAGGCATTCTAGCAGGTGCTTATTTCGAACGTGAACCTGGCGGAGCCTTAACAGGCCCCGTTGGCTCTGATCCAGCCCGCACTGGTTTTACTTTTCAAGAACTTGAACTCGCCTTCAAAGGCGCTGTGGATCCTTATTTTCGTTATGATGCTTATTTGAGCTTTAGTGAAGAAGGGGTAGAAATAGAAGAAGCCTATTTCACTACCCAAGGCGGCTTACCTAAAGGTTTACAATTTAAGGGTGGAATTATGTTACTGCCTTTCGGTCGTCAAAATCCAAAACATCTCCATAGCTGGACTTTTGCTGATAATACTCTCGCAAATAAATATCTTTTGGGAGCGGACGGTCTTGCTGAGGCAGGCTTGGAACTTTCTTATCTTTTCCCCACTCCCTTTTTCCTCCAGTTTCAAGGAAGCTTTACCAATGGAGATAATTCTACCAGCTTTGGCGGATCTCAGAAAAAAGATTTTCTTTATCAAGGACGACTTAGCTCAAGCTTCGACTTGACTGATACTCTGACTCTTCTTTTAGGAGGCTCCTTTGCCTGGGGATATAATGATACGTCTCCTGGAAATTACACGGCTCTTTACGGCGGAGATCTTTATTTAAAATGGAAAGCTTCCGCGAGAACCAGCCTCGCCTGGCAAACAGAATATATAGGTCGGCAAATGCAAGTTCCTGGAGGACACATTTCTGATGGAGGCCTCTATAGTTATCTGGATTTTCAGTTTTTCAAGCGTTGGCATGCAGCTTTTCGCTACGATCAAATGGGAATTCCACAAGGCCTGCAAACTCGTGAATTAAGATTAACCCCTGCCATTGCATTTAACCCCACTGAATTTTCTCAAATTCGCTTACAATACGAAGCAGATAAAATTTCAGGTGAAGACTGGACCAATGCGGTCATTCTACAATTAATGTTTACGCTGGGTGCACATGGTGTACATGCGTTTTAATGAAGCGGAGATTTTATGAAACATTTTTTACTTTTACTTTCTTTACTTCTGATACCTTTGAATGCTTTTGCTAAACTCAAAGTGGTGACTACGATTCCAGATCTTGCCTCACTAGTGCAATCGGTTGGCAAAGATTTGGTCGACATCAAAAGTATCGCACGGGGAGATCAAGATCCTCATTTTTTGGAAGCAAAACCCAGTTATGCTGTCATGTTAAATCAAGCCGATCTACTCATCGATGTTGGACTTGATTTGGAATCAGGCTGGCTACCTCTCGTGATGACACAATCGCGTAACCCTAAAATCCAAGCAGGGCAAAAGGGTTACCTCAACGCCTCAGAAGGATTGGAGATTTTAGAAATTCCTACAGGACAAGTTGATCGATCAATGGGAGATGTGCATCCCAACGGAAATCCTCATTACTGGCTCGATCCGCGCAACGCCCTTTATATTTCTTACCGTATCAGTAAAAAGCTAGGAGAACTCGATCCGGCAAACGCTGCCCAATATACGCAAAACCAACAAGCCTTTCAAAGCCAACTCAAAAATAAAATTGATGCTTGGAGTAAACAACTCGCTTCTATTCGCGGAAGAAAAATCATCACTCATCACAAAAGTTTTTCTTATTTTGTCCATTGGGCAGGCTTACAAGTTGCGGGATATGTTGAACCCAAGCCTGGAATTCCGCCCAGCCCAGGCCATCTGTTATCGCTGATAGATCTGATTAAACGCGAGTCAATTCCGCTCATTATCACCGAAAATTATTATGACCCAAAAGCTTCTAAACAAGTGTCTGAAAAAACGGGAGCTAAACTTTTAATCCTTCCTACTTCAGTAGGCGGAGAACCAAATATCAAAACCTATGAAGAATTGTTTGAATTTTTAGTGACTCAAATCAAGGGGGCTTTATGAATGAACTTCTCTTTTTACTTCCAGCACTACTCGCTTGTCTAGTCCTCACAGGAATTCATACCTATCTTGGTATTCACGTTGTGAGTCGGGGTGTTATTTTTGTGGACCTTGCTCTCGCACAAATGGCGGCTCTCGGAATGACGATCTCATTTCTAATAGGTTTTGAACCTGAAAGTCAGACTAGCTATTTTTTTGGACTCGGTTTTACATTTCTTGCAGGCCTGTTTTTTTCTTTTTTTAGAGATGAACAAATTCCCCAAGAAGCTATTATTGGAATTTCTTTCGTCGTCAGTTCTGCTTTGGGAATTCTCCTGGCTGATAAAAGCCCTCATGGATCGGAGCACTTAAAATATATTCTTTCAGGAAATATTTTGTGGGTTTCTTGGACACAAATTATTAAAACATTTCTAATCTATAGTGCACTGGGAATTCTTCATTATTTTTATCGCAAAAAAATGCTCTTGGTTTCAAGCAATCCCCAAGAAGCCAGAAAACAAGGTTTAAAAGTCTGGGCTTGGGATCTTTTTTTCTATCTTTCCTTTGGATTGGTCATCACGAGTTCTGTTCAAATCGGTGGGATTTTATTAGTTTTCGCCTTTCTCATCGTGCCCGCTTGTGCTGCCATGCTTTTTTTCCAAGATCTGAGACGAAGAGTTTTCTTGGGATGGGCCCTAGGTGCTATCACCAGTATCGCAGGTATCGCTGCTTCATTTTTCTGGGATCTCCCTACGGGACCCAGCATTGTGACGATGTTTGGAGTTTTGTTGATTTTGGCTTTTGGCTTGAAAAGTTTAAAAAGAAAAAAGACCTAAAAGTTTCACAGCATTTTTATAAAAAATCTTCTCCTCATTTTCTTGTCCGATTTTCATCCCCAGAAGATTATTTTTTTCACGGTTCCATTCGTAGGGAATATTAGGAAAATCGGTCCCGAAAATCAGACGATCAGCATGCTGGGCGATTTTTTCAGGATTCACCATCTCTGGAAAATATTTTGCCAAGGTCATGGTAGTATCCAAATACAAATTTGGATAATCAGGAAGTATTTCAAAAAACTCGTCTACTTCTTCATAACCCAGATGGGGCACCACAAAAATCATGTGAGAATATTTCTTAATTATTTTTTCAAACTTTCTCACACCACTCACCGTCCCCACATCATAACCATAAGCTGTATCGGTTTTATCTTTAAAATGCGGACCTGTTCCACAATGCATGAGAAGAATTTTTTGATAGGCTTCACACATCTCATAAACAGGAATCATGCGCGGATCATCCGGGGCTACTTTCTGAACATGGCAATGAATTTTCAAACCCTTCATTTGATAATCTTCAAAACATTGACGAAGAATTTTTTCAGAATTTTGATCGTCGGGATGCACACTCCCAAAGGGAATGACAAAATCAGGATATTTCTTTTCTAGTTCATGCGCCCAATGATTTAACGATTCGCTCATGCCTTCTTTGTGTGGATAATGAAGATGAACACAGCGCTCTACCCCTTCTTTTTTCAAAATTGGAACGAGATCTTCCACATACTTTTTATATTCAATGGGCCAATCATTCCGCTCAAACCAGTTCCAAATGGCATCGAGGAGTTTATTGGGAAACAAATGAGTATGGAAGTCGATGAGTTTCATAATTGAGAAAGAAGGTATTTCACCTTCTTCTCAATTTCATCTCGCACTTTTTTGAATTCGTCCAGCGACAAGTTTTTGGGATCTGGAATTTTCCAATCTTCCCGAAATTGAGACCTTACAAAGGGACATTCATCACCGCAACCCATTGTAATGACTGCATCATATTCAATTTGAGGAATTTGCTGAAGAGATTTCGAATCATGCTTGGAAAGATCATAACCTAGCTCTTTCATCGATTCGATCGCTTTAGGATTTACTATGCCGGAAGGCTTTGAACCCGAGCTGTAAGCCTTTACTTTTTCAGTGCCATGCATCTTCGCAAAAGCTTCCGCCATTTGGGAACGACAGGAATTTTCTATACAAACAAAAAGAATGTTTTTTTTCATAAAATTTTTACCGTAGGGGCAATTCATGAATTGCCCCTACCTCTCATTTACAACATCCTTCACTTTGACTACACTTACATGCAAACACTGCTAACAAACTACCTAAAAAAGGAGCTGTGAGATAAATCCATAAATATTCTAAATGACCGCTAATTAAAGCGGGACCTAAAGATCTAGCAGGGTTCATAGAAGCTCCGGAGATAGGCCCTCCAAACATGGCTTCCAAAGCCACCGTAACGCCTATCGCCAAACCTGCCATCAGACCCTTTTCTTTTGCACCCGTCGAAACCGAAAGAATTACAAACATCAAAAAACAAGTCATCACGACTTCTAACACAAAAGCTTGAATCAAAAATCCAGTCGCAGGAAAAGTAGTGCCCAATGTTTGACTCTGTGGAAATAAAAACCTTAATAGTACAGCTGCTAAAATTGCACCTAAACATTGACTCAAAGCATAAGCATTCATTTCTTTGAAAGACAAACGCCCTGCTCTCCAAAAGCCAAAACTGACTGCTGGGTTAAAATGGGCACCCGAAACATCTCCCACTGAATATATCATTGCCATCACGACAAATCCAAAAGTGAGGGAAATTCCCACAGAACCCACACTGCCTGGATTAATTTGATTCACTACAATGGCGCCACAACCAGCAAAGATGAGGGCAAAAGTACCAAAAAATTCTGCAAAGTATTTTTTCATACTTGAGCTAAATGCCTTACATCTTCTCCCTTTATCAAAAACAACACCATCTCTGCTACATTGGTAGCGTGATCCGCAATGCGTTCAAGATATTTCGTAACGGAAATCAAACGAACACCCCGTGAAATATTTTGAGGATCTTCTTTCATTAACTCAAGTAGTTCATTGTGGATTTTCTTAGTCAACTCATCGACTGCATCATCTCGAGTTAACACTTCTCTCGCTAAATTTACATCCATCGTCACAAAAGAATCCAAAGCATCTTTTACCATTTTCTGGGACATATTCGAAAGAATCGGCAAATGCACATAGGGCTTCAGAGGGGTTTCATCCAGTAATTCAAGGGTTCGCTCCGCAATATTCACTCCCAAATCTCCGATTCGTTCCAAATCGGTAATAATTTTCAAGGCAGTGATAATGAATCTCAAATCAGATGCTGTTGGCTGTCGACGAGCTAATATATTAAAACAAAGATCATCAATTTCTTTTTCAAGCGTATTCATTTCATGATCTGAAATAATTACATCCTGTGCTGTTTTAGATTCAGATTGAATAAGTGCCTTCATTGCATTGGCAATCATTTCTTCAACCTTGCCACCAGCCAATAAAATCTTATCGCGCAAATCCTTTAATTCATGTTCATAATTTCTAGAAGTATGCTCCATAAATTCTCCTTCTTTTCATTCACTCTGCGGGTACCCTTTTTCACAAGCATAAAATCAAATTATAAAAGGTTTATCTCAGCCAAACCTTCCTGTAATATAATCTTCTGTCAGTTGAGATGTGGGTTTCTTAAAAATAAGAGTTGTATCATTATATTCAATCAATTTTCCATTTAGCATAAAAGCTGTTTTATCTGAGACTCGAGCTGCTTGCTGCATATTGTGTGTCACAATCACAATGGTAAAATCTTTCTTCAGCTTATCAATCAACTCCTCCACACGAGCTGTAGAAATAGGATCTAATGCAGAACAAGGTTCGTCCATAAGCAAAATTTCAGGATTAACAGCTAAAGCACGAGCAATGCACAAGCGCTGTTGCTGCCCTCCTGAAAGAGAAATACCAGAATGATGAAGGTTGTCTTTTACTTCATCCCATAAAGCTGACATCTTCAAGCAACGTTCCACCACTTCATCTGAAGTTTTTCGATTGAGACCTCCTCCAAACTTGAGACCCGCAATCACATTGTCATAAATCGAAAGGGTTGGAAAAGGATTGGGTTTTTGAAAAACCATTCCTACTTTTCGGCGCACCAACACAGGATCTATTTTAGAGTTATAAATATTTTCTCCATCTAAAATCACTTCGCCAGAAATTTTTGCATC
>CAYYEM010000028.1:17196-21639 GCA_964470915.1 uncultured Pseudomonadota bacterium | reverse complement strand
AAATGGTGGAGGCGGGGGGAATTGCACCCCCGTCCGAAGTGATTCAAAGACGGCTTCTACAGGCTTATCCGATTATTTAATTCTCGTTCTTTCTCGCTCGAATCGGCGCGATCTTAAAAGAACCAGCCTGATAAGTTTCGCTCCCAGTTATCAGACATCCTGAGAACTATCCCACTGTTTTACGTCTCGCTAATCTCGCGGGAGAAGAAAAGTTCGACGCTCACTGACTAAGCAGCGAGAGCTAAAGGTGCCTCATCGGCATCTATATTGTGCTTGAGTTTGACGAGCTACAAGCATGCTCGGCCTGCCACACGGCATATCCACACTCCGTCGAGCCTAGTTCGCCCCCGATTCATCCATAAATTTATTTATATAGCGCTCTCCTCGAGTTCGCGATCCTCACATACTTTCATAGTACGATCTGTTTGCTCGCTATTGGACGCCTTGTCTAAATAAATTTCTGAATGTATCAGAAGTTTCAATCTGTGAGCAATTTCTGAAAGCTTCAACAGATTTTGATCTATTAGCTTAGCCTTATCTAGTCTAGATTTGCAAGGCAGATGTTTTATGGGACATAACAAGAAGGAAGAGGAGAATCTAAAACTTCCAGGTTTACCGAATAAATCTTTACCTTTGCGTCTTCTGTGTAAAGGCCAATGGAACCTGGATGCAAGTAAATTGCATCATTTTCTTGGCCTTGAGGGTCTAATGCCAATACATCATTTATATAAACCCAAACTTCATTTTCTCTTTTTTCAATTTTGTAATGATAGGTTTCTCCAATATGAAGAATTGGGTTTGAGTCGGTGTAAAGAAAGGTTTGGCCTAATTCTGCAAAGGCTTTTCCAAGTTCAATTCCATTAGGTTTTAAAATAAAATAGTTTGTTTCTTTTCCATGGCTAGTGGTTCGATAATTAAAGAAAATCCAGAACACTTCCCAAGCATTCGGTGTAGGGCTTCGCAGTTGACTCACAGTGCTGGCATTAATGTTTAAAATAAAATTTTGAATGGGACATTTTTCTGTGAGTTTCGCAAGAACAAGAGCCGCATGTGTTTCATTAGCTTGAGTAGAGGCTTTGGGTTCGAGTAAAATATCACTTTCTTCAAAAACGATTTGCCCTTCACCCTTATATACTTCAAGCCAAGCTTCAGAGTTTAAAGAGATCTCAAAATTTTGTGTGGTGTTATTCGGATTGCTAGCAGGAGTAGAAGCGTTTTCGCTCGGAGAGACGGGTGTTGTGGAAGAACCACAGGATAAAACGTGCGTAAATAGAATTAAACAAAGAACGATAGAGAATATGCCTTGCCCCATAAACATAATATTCCTATCGGCAATCGTGCAGGAAAGTTGTCTTGTAGAATTTAGTATTCAGACCACTTAAGATTGAGCTTGCTTGAGGTCCGAGTCAAAAGCTTCTTGAATGGCTTCAGCTTGTTCATTCACAGTGATAGGGGGAATGTGAGTATATTTATTGCGACGCAAAGTGAAATCTTTGAGATCTCCCCAAACTTCCTGGAGAATATATTTTCGTTCCGTTCTTTGTTTTAAATAAAAGGGAACAATACATCCGCATTTTTCACAATCAGCATCAGCCCCCATCATGCATTGTTTTTTCTTGTTACCCATTGGATCAAAGGCATGTCCTTTTTTTAGGAAGATACAATTTTCTGCGATCGCTTTATGACGTTCTTTTTTACGCATGAGGTTTAAAACCCGTTCGCTCACGCCAATGAAATCACCGTATGTTGTACGCTTGAGTTCGATGATACGGTCGATGATTTTATCTTGTTCTTCAAAAGGAATGAATAAATCATGTTTTACACCTTTAACAGGGGTGTAGAAGTCAAAGAGGATGTGTTTGACTTTAGGGTTGGGATACCATTCTGCAAGTAAATCTTCGAAACAAAAAAGATTTCGGGAGTTGAGACAAGTCGCTAAAGAAATATTTAATCCTTCTGGTGCTTCATCGATACTTTTTTTAAGCTTTTTATAAACATCTTTGCCTCGAATATCGTCGTGATAGGCTTCTGTGCCGTCTACAGAAACATGAAACATTACATCAGGCCAGTTTGGAAAACCATGAGTTCCATTTGTGACTACAATATTAAACATGAAATATTTTCTGCCAATTTCGATGAGATCTTTTCGTAGAAGTGGTTCTCCTCCTACCCAGGTGGCTGAACGAAAAGGAAATCCGCCTTTTTTAAGTTCTTCTAATTTTGCAAGCCATTGATCAGGCTTCAACTCTTTGTCTTGTTCGTAAGCAAAAAAGTAGCAGTGTTTGCAGCGGATATTGCATTTATTAGTCACATCGATAGAAACAACTGCCTTATTAGGAAAACCTCGAACAAAAAAAGCGACTTTGGGAAGAACATAGTCTTTCCAAAATTTTCTTTTTTGCCCCCGAATTTTAGGGGTTTTAATTTCAAATTTTCTAACAGGGGCTGTTTCTAAAGCTTGATCCATAGTTTTTATACCTTTATCTCAGCAAAATTCATTTTATATATCCAGAACTAGGATGAATTTTGAGGAAAGTAGACTTCTTGTATTCGCAAGTCAAGATACAAGTAAAAAGCTTTGGAAAGTCTATTGCTTTTATTGAAAGCTTCTATAAAGTAGCTTTTTTTGAGTTTTGTTATGAGAGAAGTAGAATTAAATAAAAATTTGCCTACCTTAAACATGATTTGGTCGAAAATCAAAGAAGTGACCTCCTTTGAATATAACGATGCTCCTATGTCGGATTCGGTATATGAGTTCCACGCAAAATGGCTAAAATGGCTTCATGACTATTATTTAAGAGTAGAACATATTGGACATACTGAAGAAGTTTTAGAAATTGCGAAGAAAGAACATATTGTTTTGATTAGTAACCATAGTATTGCTTTGGAAGCCCCGCTGATTGCTTATTATTTTCTTAAAAAATCGGTAGGTAAAATAGCGGCACTTGTTTACGGAGAGGCTTTCAAGCTCCCTTTTGTACGAGAATTGTTTCGAAGTGGTCAATGTGTACCCATTTCAGTGGAATCAGGAGTGAAGGCTCTCCAAACTAAGCACGTTCTCTTATTTCCAGAAGGAATGGATTTTATTAGTGCTATTATCAATCCCAAGCGAGTGCCAAAGTTTCATAAAGGTTTCTTAAGAATTGCAAAAAAATATTTAAAAGAAAGTAAAAGAAAATCGGTAACAATTGTTCCAATTGGTCATGCTGGAATTGAACATACTTTAAAGCTTTGGGTGTTGAAGAACGAAACGATTCTGGAAAATTTTGTAAAACCTTTTGCTAAATATCCTTTTCTTGTCTTCCCTAAATTACCTTTTTTAATGCCTAGCAAGGTGGTGATTAATTGGGGAACTCCTGTTAAAATCACTCAGGCAGATTTGCGAACTGAAAGAAAAGTATCTCAGAAAGCCAATTACTTTCGAGCACAAATGCTTAGTTTGCGTGCGCGTGCCCAAAAAGTGCGTGAAATGAAAGGTAGTTTTTGGAGAAGTGAGAAGGAATAAAGTCCTTCCTGAGACTGATTTTTTCATCCATTTCGATCAGTTTGCATGGAGCAACCTTTCTTTTAAAAAGTCGATAATAGTTTCTGGGGCGAGTTTTTCATCTCTGTAAAGAAGGGGGCCAAGATGAAGGACTATAAACTCGGAAATCTTACTTATCATGACAATGAGGATAATCAGGTTGGGTTAGGTGATTCGATTAGCTATTCGAATCTCAGAGGAACAAACGTATCTATTTCTCTGGGGAGTGCCGCAAATAATAAGAAAGTCGCAGAAATTTTAGATAAAGAAGGTATTTCACTCGAGCTTCTCAAACAAGGTGATTTGCAAAAAAATGTTTCTCTGCTTCAGGGGGCCTTCAATTTAAGGGATAAATTTACAAGGTTAAATGATCAAAGGTTGGCTAAAATTGTGGAGAATTTTCCACGTCGCTGCAACAAAGAGCAATGCAGCCTTCCAGAACGTTTTTACGAAGCTAAAGCACTCTATAGATTTTTAGAAGAAAATCGTCAAAAACCCGATCAGGAATTTTGCAAGGGTCTCTCAGAAATTTTAGGGGAAAGCAGTTTTTATCTCCAAAATTCTCTCACAAATGTCATCACGGAAAAGCTCTTGCTTGATATTTCTAAAAAATATCTTCAGGGGCAGTGTCCTCAAATTCAGAGGGATCAATTTGTTTTCCTTAGCATGTTCTATTATACGGGAGATTATTTAAAGAAATAGGTCTTGAAACTGTTTATAAAACAATTCCCTTTTTATCGTACTCCCGTACTCAGATAAACAAATATCAATAATATAAATAATGCTCCATTACTAAGTAGGCTGATTATCCATAATATCCAAGCAAGGATTAGATGCTTTTTACTAGGATTATGCCCCTCTTTTTTTTGTGAATAATGATGGAGAATGCTTAAAAAAATTCCTATACAAGAAAGAAAAAA
>CAYYEM010000028.1:7203-17096 GCA_964470915.1 uncultured Pseudomonadota bacterium | reverse complement strand
TATGTCGGGGTGACTGGATTTGAACCAGCGACTCCTTGCTCCCGAAGCAAGTACTCTACCGGGCTGAGCTACACCCCGAAATATCTCAAAACCTTCATAGATAGATAAACCTTTTGAAGTCTATCAAAAATTTGGATAAGATGAAGCTTCATTTTAAAGACGAGGGAGATTTTATGAAGCGAATAGTTTTTTGCCTGATCCTGTTGACCTTGTCTCAAAGCACCTATGCGGGTTACATTGGATCAGACAAAGAAGCGATCAGCAGCGATCAAAAAAATATTCAGCAGGATACAAATCAAATTCAGGTAGACCAGAAATCACTAGCCCCCAACTCACCACAGCTTCAATCAGACCAAAAACAGTTAAATCAAGATCAGCAAAAACTTAAACAAGATCAGAAAATTCTCAGGGAAGATCGACCTCCCTATTAAGTTTTTCGATTATCCTGATAGGTTTGAATGACCCATCTAAAAAAAGGATCTCCTTCATGAGTTTTTCTAAACTCACGGATTGGAGCTGGCATTTGTTCGAAGCTAGGCCAGTCAAAGGCATATTCCGCTGGGGTGCATAAAGGGCCAAGGAGTGCGGCAGCAGTGAGATCGGCTCGGCTAAATTGATTTCCAACCAGAAATTTTTTGTTTGCTATCATTCGGTTAAGCTCTGTGATGGTGTTTTCAAGAATATGCAGTGATTTTTTGCTAGGTTCTTCATAAATATTCATCGTTTTTTTCATCAACTGTTTCACAATCGGAAAAAATAATTTGTAAAATGGACGACTATAGCTTGGAGCCTCCTGGAGAAGTAATGAGGTCACCAGAGAGTTTTCCTGTAACAAATGGTAATAGGCAAAGCGTCGCAAATGAACGCCGATGTTTTTATCAAAATATTCTTCTAATTCTAGGGCTTCTTTTTTAAGGGAAAGATCAGACGGAGTGAGAGAGTGTTCGGGATATTGAGTGTCGAGATAATCGATAATCAGAGTTGAGTCTTGAATATTTTTTTCCCCATCCGTGAGAATTGGAACAGAAGTTTTTGGGCCAAGTCGTTTGGTGATAAAAAGATGAGGTCCTGGAATCAGATTGCGTATTTGAAATGGGATTTTTTTATAATCAAGTGCCCAGCGAACTTTTTCGCAATAATGGGAAAGAGGGAACTGATACAAAATCATTTCCATTTTTAATGGATTAGAACGAGAAATGTCTTTTATCAATCGATAAATGTTGATATTTATAAATGAGTATGCAGGCGCAAACACAAGAAAAACTTGAAATAGAGGAGTTGCGTGAGGTTTGGTACATTCTTTCTCCCCAAGAAAGACTGGAAGGCTTTCGTTTTCTTTCTCAGGCGGATGCAGAAGAATTCTTTTTCTCACTGAATTCTCGAGATCAGAGTGAGTTGATTATTACACTGCCTCCTGAAGAACGACGTATCTGGATTCGAAGTCTTCCTCCTGATGATTCTGCGGATCTTATTCAGCAATCTCCAGTGGAGTATCAACATGAATTACTTCATTTATTAGATCCTTCTACACTCAAAGAAGTGCGTGCTTTGTTGGCCTATGCTCAAGATCAGGCTGGAGGGCTTATGAATCCTCGATTTGCGAGGGTTCGTCCTGATATGACTGTGGATGAAGCCATTACCTATCTTCGCAAGCAAACCCGTGAATACCTCGAATCTATCTATTATATTTATGTGTTGGATGATCATCAGAATCTGCAGGGAGTTGTTTCTTTGCGCGAGCTGATTAAAGCAACTCCAGAAAAAACCGTTCGTGATGTGATGGTGAAAGATTTGATTACGGTGGATGAAGAACAAGACCAAGAAAAGTTAGGCAAGCTTTTTTCGGAGACTGGTTTAATTGCAATTCCGGTTATAGATGAAACAGGTCATATGAAAGGGATTGTAACCGCTGATGACATTGTCCAAGTGGTGCAGGAAGAAGCGACCGAAGATATTCAAAAATTGGGAGGTATGGAGGCTCTTGATACTCCTTATCTTCAAACCAACATGCGAGACATGATTAAGAAAAGAGCAGGCTGGCTCGTGATTTTGTTTTTAGGAGAAATGTTGACAGCCACAGCAATGAGTTTTTTTCAGGATGCCATTGCAAAAGCGGTGATGTTGGCGCTTTTTATTCCTCTGATTATTTCAAGTGGTGGAAATTCAGGATCTCAAGCGACCACGCTCGTGATTCGGGCCCTTGCTTTAGGTGAAATCCGAGTACGTGACTGGTGGCGGGTTGTGCGAAGAGAAATTTTGATTGGGTTTTATATGGGGCTTATTTTGGGTTCAATTGGTTTTTTTAGAATCATTCTTTGGCAACAATTTAGACCGATTTATGGTGAGCATTACGCGATGTTAGCCTTGGTAATTTTTGTAAGTTTGGCAGGGGTGGTTTCTTTCGGAACTTTGACGGGTTCTTTTCTTCCCTTTGTAATGAAAAAACTGGGTTTTGATCCAGCCAGTGCTTCTGCCCCCTTTGTGGCGACTTTAGTGGATGTGTCAGGCGTGCTGATTTATTTTTCGATTGCGAGTGCTTTGTTGAGTGGGGGGCTGCTTTAAACTTGCGATTTAAGTTTTTGAATGATTTCGCGATAATCGGGTTTTTTAAAAATTCCACTTCCTACCACAAAAACATCTACTCCCGATTTTGATACTTCTGCAATATTTTCTGACTTGATTCCGCCATCCATTTCAATCAAGTAAGATAATTTTTTCTTCTCTCGGAGGCGAAGTAATTCACGTGCCTTGTCCAGGGCGGAAGGAATAAAATCTTGTCCGCCAAATCCGGGATTTACACTCATCACAAGTATCATGTCTGCAAAAGGAAGAGCAGGGATAATAGCTTCAAGTGGGGTGGCAGGTTTAAGGGTCACAGAAGCTTTGATGTTCTGATCTCGAATGTGTTGTAAAGTTTCTGAAATGTTTGGGCAAGCTTCTACATGAACTGTTAAATAATCTGCACCTGCTTTGATATAGTCTAAATAAGTATCGTCAGGATTTGTGATCATTAAATGAACATCTAATGGAATACGTGCTACTTTTTTGATTTTTTCAATCACAGGAGGGCCTAGGGTGAGATTTGGAACAAAGTGTCCATCCATCACATCTACGTGAAGCCAATCGGCACCCGCATCTTCAACGGCTTTGATTTCATCCGCGAGTTTTACAAAGTTAGCAGAAAGTATGGAGGGGGCGATGAGTTTTTTCATGTTTGCTGTGCTACAGGCTCACCACGAACGGTCTATTGAAACAGTAAATGAAACCGTTCGCCCTGAGCTTGTCGAAGGGTAAATTATATAAATTTTTGTCCTACTTTTAAAGTTCTTCCCATACCATTTAAAAAATCTTTTGCACTCATTCTGTTTTTTCCTTCAGGCTGCACTTCCGTGATGAGCAAACTTCCTTCACCGCAAGCGACTTCGATGCCTTGATCTGACACGTGAGTAATGAGTGAAGGATGAGGGGTGAGGGGTGAGGGGAAATTACTCCTCACGCCTAATTCCTCACACCTTACTTCATTTGCACCGTAAATCTTCAATCTTTTATTGTCAATCAGGGTATAGGCAATCGGCCAAGGATTATAAGCACGAATTTGATTGAAAATAAACCGGGCTGGTTTTGACCAATGAATATGTGCATCTTCCTTTTTTAAAAGAGGAGCGTAGCTGACTTCTTTTATATTTTGCTCACGTGTTGTTTTGTTTTCGATTTGATCAAGCACTTGAATTAAGAGTTTGCCACCGATTTGTGCGAGTTTTGTTTCTAAAATACCGGTATTATCTTCCTCTTTAATTGCCAAGCTTTCCTGAGCAATAATGGGTCCCGCATCTAACTCTTCCACTACTTTCATAATGGTAACACCTGTTTCTTTTTCATCATTCAGAAGGGCAGAGGCTACGCAAGAAGCCCCTCGATATTTGGGGAGTAATGAAAAGTGAACATTGAGTGGATAGGGCGTTATGTCTAAAATTTCTTGGGAGAGAATTCTTCCATAAGCCGCCACAATCAATGCTTTTGCACCTAAAGATCGGAGCTCTTCAACAAATTCCGATCTTTTTACTTGGAGAGGTTGTAGTATTTTAAGTCCACGAGTTTCCGCAAAAGTTTTAACAGGAGGAGCAGTGAGCTTTTGGCCTCGACCAGCAGCCTTGTCGGGTTGAGTGACGACAGCTTTCACCTCATGGCCCGCCTGCAGGATTGCTTCAAGAATCGTGACCGATACCTGAGGAGAACCCATGAAGATGAGAGGAAGTTTATTCATTATCTCACAACCGGTCTTTTTGCTTTTGTTTCTTGCGATTCTTTTTTGATTTTTTGTTTATATAAATCCTGTTTCAGTCGACTCAATTTATCAAAAATCAAAATGCCATCTAGATGATCAATTTCATGTTGAATACAAACGGCAGTAAGATCTTCAGCGCTTAATTTTCCAGGTTTTCCATGACGATCTTGGTATTCCAATTCAATTTTTTTGGATCGTTCTACAGGCACCACTAAATCAGGGCAAGAAAGACAACCTTCTTCCCACTCGATTTTTCCTTCTTTTGAAATGATTTTTGGATTCACAATGACGAGGGGATTTTTTTTAACGATTTGACCTTCATTGATTCCCACATCTATCACCATAAAGCGTTTAAAAATACCAACCTGAATTGCAGCAAGACCTAAGCCTGGTGCGGCATACATGGTTTGAAACATGTCTTCAATTTGATTTTGTAAATCAGGACCAAAATCTGTAACAGGTTTGCAAATTTCGCGCAGCCCTTTATCAGGGTATTTGAGAATTTCAAGAATCATGGTTTCCAACTCCGTCTTCAGCTATTCCCTTGGCCACATGCCTTGCAGGCATCCGGTTTCGGTCATATTTTAGCTATTTCCTGTTTTCATATTAAGTAATAGCTCAGTATACTGTCAAGAAAGCAAAGGCTTTGAAAGAATGGAGAAAAGTCATGGCTAAAATTATTCTAGCGGGTGGGAGTGGCTTTATTGGTGATCATTTGACAAGATATTTTTCTCAAAAAGGTTTTGAGATTGTTATTCTAACTCGAAAAAAAACAGAGTCCGAAAATACAAAAATTAAATTTGTTAATTGGGATGCAAAAAAAATTTCTACTTGGGTGAATGCTCTCGAAAATGCTGATTTGCTGATTAATTTAACGGGAAAAAGTATTAATTGTCGTCATACTCTAAAAAACAGAGAGGAAATTCTTGCCTCTCGTGTAGAATCCACAAAAGTTTTAGGTCAAGCTTTAGCGAAAGTAAAAAGTCCACCCAAACTCTGGATCAATGCTTCAGCGGCCACCATTTATCGAGATGATAAAGATAGGCCTATGGATGAGCAGACAGGTGAAATAGGAAAAGATTTTTTTGCGCAGGTGGCAAAAGATTGGGAACAAAGCTTGTTTGAGTCAAAAATTCCAGAAAACATACGGCGAGTGGCTTTGCGAATTTCAATTGTGTTGGGACCCGATGGTGGTGCTTTTCCAGCTTATTATAATTTAGCGAAATTTTATTTGGGGGGTACGCAAGGAAGTGGAAAACAAATGATCAGCTGGATTCACGTGAAAGATGCAGTCCGGGCTATTGAATTTATTTTTGAACATCCTCAAATCTCAGGACCTCTTAATCTTGCCTCGCCAGGTCCTCTACTAAATCAGGAATTTATGAAAATATTGCGTGAGCATTACCATAAATCCTTTGGTTTGCCTGCTTATTCATGGATGGTGAAAATGGGTGCTATCTTTTTGGGAACAGAGCCAGAACTTCTTCTGAAAAGTAGTTGGGTGTTCCCCCGAAAACTTTTAGACGCTGGCTTTAAATTTCAATATGCAAATTTAAAAGAGGCTTTAAAGGATTTGTAGACATGCTTTTCTCAGGAAAAGGATTTTAAGACTAATTCATTTTCAATCTAAATTTTTCTGTGACTCATTAGATAACATGCACGGGATCTACATCTACGACCAACCTGAGTCCGCTTGCTAGCCAGTCATTCTGAGTCGATAGAATATGCTTTTTGAGAGTGGCTTGAAGTGGTTTGTTTAAATTCGTTTTGAGTAATATTTGCCAACGATAATAGTTTCTTATTTTTTCCATCAGACAAGGCGAAGGGCCTAGAATTTCAGCTTCGAGTATTCCTTTGTTTTTTAATTCGAAAAGTTTTTGGCAAAGTTTTTCGACTCCTATTTTTACTTTATTCACTTGGGTACCTTGAATACGTAAAACAATCAGACGTGAAAAAGGAGGGTATTGAAGTTCATTTCTAAATTCTAGTTCCTGCTGATAAAATTTTTCAATCTGATGCATGCTTGCACATTGAATGCTGTAGTGTTCAGGATTAAAAGTTTGCAGGAGAACTCGTCCTGGTTTTCCACCTCGACCCGCACGGCCAGACATTTGGGTGAGAAGTTGAAAGGTGTCTTCGGCGGCTCGAAAATCAGGAAGATGCAATGAAGAGTCTGCATTTAAAATTCCAACTAAAGTTACGTTGGGATAATCATGACCTTTCGCAATCATTTGAGTTCCGACGAGAATATCGATTTCATGATCTGCTAATTTTTTCAGGATTGCATCGTGTGAACCTTTTCGTTGAGTGCTGTCGCGATCCATCCTTGTAATTCTTGCCTCAGGAAAATGTGTTTCAATTTCTTCTTCAATTTTTTCAGTGCCACTGCCCATTTCTTTGAAACGCAGTCCCATGCAAGAGGAGCAAGTTTTAGGTGGAGCAATTTCATGGTCGCAATAATGGCAAATAAGTCGCATTTTTTTCTTGTGGTACGTGAGCGTGATTTCGCAGTTAGGACATGAGGGGCTGTGACCGCAATCTTCACAAAGAATATAGTGTGAAAAGCCTCTGCGATTTAAGAGGATGAGACTTTGCTCTTTGTTTTTCAGATTTTTTTGAATTTCTTCGAGAATCCGAGGAGAAAGAAGAGAAAATTTTCTAAATTCTTTTTCAGTGGCTTCTTTGTGATCTGGATCCCATCTTAAATCTACAATTTCAATTTCTGGGAGCTCGGCAGCCCCAAATCGTTCTGTTAATTTATGATAAATAAATTTTCCACTTTTAGCTTTATGGTAACTTTCAACTGAAGGCGTGGCTGAACCCAAAACAATAGGAATATTTTCAAACTTGGCACGTAGAATGGCGAGATCTCGTGCGTGATAACGCACCCGCTCTTCTTGTTTGTAGGAATTATCTTGTTCTTCGTCGACAATAATGAGCCCCAAGTTTTCAAAAGGTGTAAAAAGAGCAGAACGCGTTCCTAATAAAATTTTAGACTTTCCTTCTCGACAGCTATTCCAAGCCTTTAAACGTTCGGTATCATTTAAAGCAGAATGATAAAGTGTAACATCATCACCAAATCGGTTTCTGTA
The DNA here is from genome assembly GCA_964470915.1 of uncultured Pseudomonadota bacterium. Classification (GTDB taxonomy): domain Bacteria; phylum UBA10199; class UBA10199; order JADFYH01; family JADFYH01; genus CAYPXN01. Next base: position 9,719 of record CAYYEM010000028.1, on the reverse strand, counting down.
ACGTTGGTATAGCTGAGGTGTGAGTGAAATTTCAGGTACCAAATTCAAAACCGATTTTCCTTCGGCTAAAACTTTTTGCATGAGATCAAAGTAAATCTCTGTTTTGCCGGAGCCGGTGATTCCGTGGAGAAGGTGGATTTTGAAGGAGGGGGCAGAAGGTAGAAGGGAAGAGGTAGAAGGGATTATTTTTTCGGCGATTTCTTGTTGTAATTTTGAAAGTTGGAGCTTTGAAATAGATTTTATTTTCTTTTCCTCTTTTTCTTCTTTCTTTTTCCTTCTACCCTCTTCCTTCTTCCCTTGTTTGCTTCGTGTAAGCGGAGCTGGCAAAGCCGTTTTTAAAATTTCTCCTAAAGGGCAAAGATAGTATTCAGAAGCCCATTTGAGAAATTCTAGTTGTCTTTCTGAGAAAATAGGCTTTTCATCTAAAATAACTTCTATATTTTTAAGAGTGTGTGCAGGTTTCTGTTTTTCTTCACCTAAAATAATACCTACACATTTGCGGCGTCCAAGAGGGACTAGCACCCGATGACCCGCGTTGATCTTCCCTTGAAATTCTGGGGGAAGGGCGTAAGTAAGAGGCTCCTCTAAAGGGGCAAAAACAGCAATGCGAACCATGTTGAAAGTGTTCATATGAAAGAGTCGCTTCGTATTTCTAAAATTATTCAGACTTTAGATAAACTCTACCCCACACCCGAGACCGCACTCCACCATAAAAATGCCTTCGAAATGTTAGTAGCAACAATTCTTTCGGCTCAATGTACGGATGCGAGAGTGAATTTGGTCAGTCCTGCGCTTTTTAAAAAATATCCTTCTGCCAAAGCTTTTGCGAAGGCGGATCCTTTACAATTAGAAAAAGACCTGAATTCTATCAATTTTTTTCGTAACAAGGCTCGAAATATTCGTGCCGCTGCGACTCTTCTTTTGGAAAAACATGGAGGAGAAGTTCCTCACACGATGGAAGAGCTTACAGAACTTCCAGGTGTGGGGAGAAAAACAGCTAATGTGGTTTTGGGAGTAGTACATCATAAGGCCGAAGGCGTTGTAGTGGATACTCATGTGACGCGTTTATCGTATCGTTTGGGCTTTACAAAGAATAATGATGCTAAAAAAATCGAAAAAGATCTGATCAAAATCATTCCTCAAGAAAAGTGGATCGATTTTTCTCATTTACTGATTTTACATGGCAGGGCAGTCTGTAAGGCGCGAAGGCCTTTGTGTGAAAAGTGTGAGCTGAATTCTTTGTGTCCGAAAAAGGGTGTTTAATCTGAAATTGCAAAATCTGCATAATCACAAGCGGCAGTAGAATGCATCGCGTTTGCATCAGTTAGAATGCCGATTCCTGAAGGGTCTTTCTTAGGATCTTTTTTGAAATATTTTTTATAATCTTCCAAAATATTTACTTTTTCATTTTTCCATTGATTGAGTTGCCCTGTGCCTGAAGCATTAACGATGATGAAAAATTTGCCAGGATCTTTTTCCCATACATGACCGACAGGCAAAGTGGAGCTCCATACATATTTTAAAGCCACACCACTCGTTTTGCCAAACGCGACATAAATTCCACAAGCACTGTCATTGGTATCTCGATTATTTTCTGCAGCTCCTTTGGGAAGTTCGCGAGCTCTCCATTTCCAAGATAGATAAGGATATCTAGAAAGCGGCCATAAAAAATCTGCCATGATGCGTACGGAAAAGTCCTGATTATCGTAAGCGCGGATGAATTTTTTGCCATTTTCTTCAGCGACTTTATAAACCTGTTTTGCTTTCCCCCCCTGAAAGGGAAAAGTATGCCATTCCACTGGAAAATCACCTGTTGTTTTATTTTTGGAGAGTTCATCGACGATGATTTCATCTGCTAAAATGGGATTAGCTTGGCTGATCAATAAAAAGAAAGAAAGAAACAGTGAGAAAATATAGATTGAGGGGTAAATAGGCATAAGCCTATTTTATCTGATATGGCCTAATAACTCACGCATAAAATCTTTGAGGTTACCATTGAAGTGACCTCTTTTTAAGCCATAAGCGAGATTGGCTTTAATGAAGCCTAGCTTGTCACCCGTGTCATAACGCGTACCTTCAAATTCCAGGGCATGCATAGGGGCGATTTTAGCGAGTTCACGCAGAGCATCTGTGAGTTGAATTTCACCGCCTGCTCCAGCTTTAGTTTCTTTGAGTATTTTGAATATATCAGGGCTTAATAAATAACGGCCGACAATTCCAAGGCGAGAGGGAGCTTCTGAAAGATCAGGTTTTTCAACTAAATTTTCAACTTGATGGAGATTTTTAGCAATATTTTTGGATTTAATAATACCATACTGATTGACTTGATCTGCAGGAACTTCTTCCACCGCAAGTATGGAGTTTTTATATTTTTCATGGACTGCTAACATTTGAGCGATGCAAGGAGTATCGCTATCGATCAGATCATCTGGCAAGCAAACGATAAAAGCTTCATCTCCGATCACGTCACGTGCGCATAAAACTGCATGGCCTAAACCTAAAGGTTGAGGTTGAAG
>CAYYEM010000028.1:0-7103 GCA_964470915.1 uncultured Pseudomonadota bacterium | reverse complement strand
TCTTGAGTGTTTATACAAAAGGATGAAGGTTCTGTAAAGACCGGAAATATAACATCTTCAATGATTGACAGCTTGAGTCGCTGTGTTAATTTACAAAAACTATGAGCGATGAAACTAATAAAGTGGATTATAAATCTACTCTCCATTTACCTAAAACCGATTTCCCCATGAAGGCTGATTTGGCTAATAAAGAACCTGCCTGGATTCAACATTGGCGCGAAAATAAGATTTATGAAAAGATGATTCAGAAAAATGAGGGGCATCCAAAATTTGTGCTACATGATGGTCCTCCCTACGCGAATGGGCATATTCATTTTGGCCATATCTTAAATAAAATTCTCAAAGATATTACGGTAAAATATAAAAATCTTTCAGGCTTTCAGAGCGAATTGATTCCAGGTTGGGATTGTCACGGTTTGCCAATTGAATTGCAGGTCGATAAAGATTTGGGTTCTAAGAAAAAAGAGATGAGTGTGGTGCAAATTCGTCAGGCGTGCCGAACTTATGCTCAAAAATATGTAGATATCCAACGAGAAGAATTTAGACGCTTGGGCATTTTTGCGAAATGGGAAGAGCCTTATCTCACCATGAGTTATGATTATGAAGCCAATATTGCTAGAGAGTTGGGTAAATTTGTAGCAGCAGGCTCTCTCTATCGGGGAAGAAAACCCGTTTATTGGTGTATGTTTTGCCAAACAGCACTCGCTGAAGCAGAAGTGGAATATGAAAATCACACTTCTCCTTCGGTGTATGTGAAGTTTCAGGTGAGATCAGATCTTTCAGAAGTTTCCAGTGTGCTGACCGGTAAAAAAGTTTATTTTATTATTTGGACCACCACTCCCTGGACCTTGCCGGCCAACAATGCCATCGCCCTTCATAAGAGTTATACGTATGCAGCGATTCAACAAGGGGATGAGGTATACATAGTTGCAGAAGGTTTGCTCGATACTGTCCGTAAAAACTTGAATTTAGAAGAGGCAAAACTGCTAGACCGAATTCCTGCCAAAAAATTGGAAAATATAAATGCTCAACATCCTTTTTTAGATCGTATTTCCAAAGTGGTGTTTTCAGATCATGTCACTCTCGAACAAGGAACAGGTTGTGTGCATATTGCTCCAGGTCATGGTCAAGAAGACTATGAGGTGGGTTTGAAATATGGGTTGGAAGTATTAAATCCCGTAGATCATCAGGGTAAGTTTACAGAACAAGTGGGTTTAACAGAATTGGTAGGCGAACAGGTTTTAAAAGCTAATCCTCAAATTGTGGAGCTTTTAAAAAATAAAAACGCACTCTTAAAAGAAGAAGCCTTGCAGCATTCTTATCCTCATTGTTGGCGTTGCAAACATCCGGTAATTTTTCGCTCCACTCCTCAATGGTTTATTTCGATGAAAGAAGGGGATTTAAGGCATCGAGCTTTAGATGCGATCCGTCGTACCGAATGGATACCTGCTTGGGGTCGGGAGCGTATTTATGGCATGGTAGAGAATCGTCCAGACTGGTGTGTGAGTCGCCAACGTAAGTGGGGTGTGCCGATCATGAGTTTTTCTTGTGCGGAATGTCTCCATGACAATATCGATGAAAAAATTATTCAACACATTGCGAATCTTTTCGAAACAGAAAGTGCAGATATTTATTTTTCAAAAAAAGAGGAAGAGCTACTGCCTCCTGGTACAAAATGTCAAAAATGCGGAAGTACAAAACTGTTAAAAAATAATGACATCCTTGATGTGTGGTTTGATTCGGGTGTTTCTTTTGCTGCTGTTTTAGAAAAAAGAAAAACGCTTCAGTTTCCTGCAGATATTTATCTGGAAGGTTCTGATCAACATCGAGGCTGGTTTCATTCTTCTTTGCTAGCTGCCATTGGAACTCAAGGAGTTCCTCCCTATAAAACTGTGTTAACCCATGGCTTTGTGGTGGATGGAGAAGGAAAAAAATATTCTAAGTCTGCCAAAAACTATGTGCCTCCTGAAAATGTGCTTAAAAAAATGGGAGCCGAAGTTTTGCGTTTGTGGGTAGCTGCAGAAGATTATCGAAATGATATTCGTGTTTCAGACGAAATTTTAGCCAGACTGTCTGAAACTTATCGTAAAATCAGAAATACGCTGCGTTATTTGGTTGGCAATCTTTATGACTTTGATCCCGAAAAAGATGCAGTGAGTTATGATAAGCTTTTAGAGCTAGATCGTTGGGCTTTATCAAGTTACGCCCAGCTCCTTGAAAATTTGGATCAGGCTTATTCCAAATATGAATTTCACCAGATTTATCATTCACTCAACCATTTTTGCACCGTTGAGCTTTCATCTTTCTATCTCGATATTTTAAAAGATCGACTTTATACGTCGGCAGCAAATAGTGTGGATCGAAGAGCAGCTCAAACAGTGTTACATGAACTTGCTTTTGGTTTGGCAAGTTGGATGTCGCCTGTTCTTTCTTTTACCGCAGAAGAATTTTGGAAATATTTACCTGCGAGTCCTCGTAAAACAGAGAGTGTTTTTTTGTCTTCTTTGAAAAAAGCACCCAATGAATGGTTGAATGAAGCGCTCGAAGTAAAATATGAAAAAATCAGAAAAGTGCGCGATGAGGTTTTAAAGGCACTCGAGTTAGCCAGAAAAGAAAAAATTATTGGTTCTTCTTTAGATGCTCAGGTGAAAGTCAGTGCAGAGGGTGATACAATTAAACTTCTTAAGGAATACGAAAAGCAGTGGCCTACTTTGTGGATCGTTTCCCAAGTAGTTTTGGTATATGAGCTAGATAAAACAACTCATACCAACGATGCTATGGATCAGTTAAAAATTTTGGTATTACCTGCAGAAGGTCAGAAGTGTGAACGATGTTGGAATTTTACGATTACCGTAGGTCGTAACGAAAAACACCCTCAGGTTTGCGAACGATGTGCAAAGGTTTTAGGGTAGAAAAAGTAACTATCCAGCGAGTTTTAGAAAATGCTGGCCAGCTACAGAAAAAATAATGAATAAAAAACTGTCCATTCTTTTGATAGTAGGATTTTTTGTCCTTCTTCTCGATCAAATCACTAAAATTTGGGTGGATCATTCCTTGGGAATAGGTCAATCGTTTGTTGTTATTTCAGATTATTTTGACTTGGTGCACTACCGAAATCCGGGGGCTGCCTTTGGTATGTTTGCTGCCTGGTCGTCGCCCTGGAGAGAAGTTTTCTTTTATTGTGTTTCAACGGCAGCTTTAGTTTTTCTTGTTTATTATTTTATCAAGACCCCATTATCTCAAAAAGGAATCCTGATTGCTCTATCGATGATTTTAGGGGGAGCATTAGGAAATCTTATCGACCGTATTTTTAGAGGCAATGTGGTCGATTTTTTGCTTTTGCATTGGCAAAATAAAGTTGTTCGCTTTTCAATGTTGGGAAAATTCTATACAATTGATCTGATATGGCCTGCTTTTAATATCGCAGATATGGCAATTTCTGTGGGGGTCTGTTTGCTGATTATAGGTACTATAAAATCCAACCGAGAATGAAGGAGAGTACATGTTACCATTTTTGATTAAGCAGGGTGACTTTGTCATTCCAACGTTTAGTTTCATGCTCATGGTCGCCTCTCTGTTAGCTACTTTTTATGCCTATTATCGAGCTCCCAAGAAAGGCTTGTCTCAAGTAGTTGTTTTAGATTTGGGCATTATTGGAACCATCGCCGGTGTTGTGGGTTCAAGGTTGTTTCATGTGATTGTAGAAGAACCTCGATATTACATGGAACATCCCAGTCATATTTTTCAGATTTGGCGAGGGGGCTTTGTTTCTTATGGCGCTATTATTTTAATTGGCGTGAGTTGGTATATTTACTTAAAGAAAAGAAAATTACCGGTTTGGGATTATCTTGATTTATATGCTTTGAGTTTTCCTTTGGTGGTATTTGCTGTGAGAGTAGGATGCTTGGGGGCGGGTTGCTGTTATGGAAAGCCTACCGATTTTTTTATTCACCTCATTTTTACAAATCCAGCGGGTGATGCTGGCCACAAGTTTCATGGGGTTCCTCTCCATGCTTTTCAGGTTTATGCGATGATGAATGCCTTGATGTTATTTGGTATTCTGCATTGGATTGCAAAGCGGCAGACTTTTCATGGGCAGCTCGTTTGGTCTTTTTTGATTCTATATGGTTTTACCCGAGGCATGCTTGAGTTTTTAAGAGGCGATGCTGAACGAGGCGTTTATTTTCATGGTGCCATTTCCACCGCTCAAATCATGGGAATCATAGGCATTACTTTGGGTACAATTTTATATCATTATTGTAAGAAACATTATCCGCTTCAAAAAACTTCATGAGCGATTCCGCAAAAAAATATTTTATCCAAGCCTGGATTGTGTGGGCGATTACTATTTTTTTGGCGAGTCTGTCTTATCATCTGAGTTTTATTCCATGGGTTGGCAATAACTTAACTCTGATTACCAGTGCACTCTTGATCTATGCTCCAGTCTTGGTTTTGTATCGTGCAAAAGAATCTTTTGATTTTTTTGAAAAAAGGTTTTCAGATTTTTTTTATTCTCTGAAAGTTTTACTACTTACTTGTTTGGTGATTTTTCCTCCCATTTTTTTAGCCAACCACTTTTTTCAAAATTTTGTTTTTCATGCACATTATTATCCTTCAAATAAAAATGTTACTTTATGGACGATTCTTTTTTTTCATACTCTGATGGTGGCATTCCCTGAAGAGTTTTTCTTTCGAGGTTATTTACTCAAACGTTTTCAAAACTATTTTCAGGACAAAAAAAAATTCTTGGGAGTTCCAGTAGGCAAGGCTTTTTTTCTAACGGCCTTCATGTTTGCTTTTTCTCATAGCTTGATTACACTTCGATGGTGGCATTTTTCTATTTTTTTCCCAGCCTTGGTTTTTGGTTGGTTGCGTGAGAAAACAAAAGGCCTTGTAGCTCCTATTTTGTTTCATGCCCTTTGCAATGTTTTTTCTGCCTGGGTTGCCTTGCATTATCGTTAGGTCGATCATTTAAGCTTTAAGTCCTAAAAATTAATCTAAATCCGGCTATGGTAATTCCCCTTTAAAAAATGATATAATGAAAAGTAATGAAACCCGACCTCAGAGATGTGAGTGCTCCTACAGCCACCCGTAAAGATTTGCATTTGGGGCGCAGGCTTTTGCATATGGCAAGCGGGCTTACCGTGGCGGTAGCTTATGGACTCTTCTTTACCCATTCTCAGGCGATCCAGCTCTTAGGCATTATTGCCTGTGTGGCTTATGTAGTGGATCGTATTCGCGTCGCCTATCCTGAAATTGCTCGCCGGCTTGAAAAGATTACCAATTTCTTTCTGCGTGCTGAAGAGCGTTTGAAAGAATCTTCCATGATTCCCTATGTGATTGGGATTTTGTTAACCTTGCTTATATTCCCAAAACCTATTGCTCTCATTGCGATTGCCGTTTTGGCTTTAGCAGACCCACTTTCAGCTATTGTGGGTATTCTCTATGGTAAGAGACATTGGGTAAAAGATAAAACCTTAGAAGGATCTGCGACTTTTTTTAGTGTAGCTTTGCTAGCCTCTTTTGCAATTTTATTGAATACTACTCCGAGCCCTTGGTGGGCAATTTTTGGAGTTTCTTTCATTCTTTCCATAGCAATTACTGCTTTTGAAATGTTGCCCATCAAGTTGGATGATAATCTGACTATTCCTTTATTTGTCGGATTTGTAGCTTGGGGACTAGCTTTACTGGTGGCAATTCCACTATAAAAACAAAAAAAGTTAATAAGGAGATGTGGAGTTTTTTTATATCTAGTGATGACTTTCGTGTTCGCTGCTGTTTGAAGCAGGTTTAGATTCAGCTCCCATCATCATTTTTTCCATCATGGGGCATTTCCCACCTTCCATCATTCCACTTTTTTCTTTCATCATTCCCATGTCCATTTTACCTGCGCTGTGCATTTGGATCAGCTTTTGAGGATCAAAAAAACCTGCCTTACGATATTCGTAAGCATGATAGCCTGTGCAAGCGATACCTAAAAATGAAAGGCTGACGACAAAAATTCCGATAAACTTTGCAAATTTGCACTGGATGTTTGATTTATTCAGCCAAGCTAGCAAGAAAACACCTGCAATAAGGGCGATACATTCTAATGCGAAGGCACTAATTAATAAAAAAGCCATAACTTCTCCTTTTTGATTTATTTTTTCTAAGTATGTTCCTAACACAGATCAAAGATGGAAGTCGCTTGTTAAATTAAAATGTTTTTAGTTCATCGACGGGAAAGACGAAGAAGAGTAGCATGTGTGAAGTGAAATCTTTATGTTAAGTGAGGAACTTCAAAAAAATGAAAAGCCAAAAGTGCGTTGTGCTTGGTCGGGGAGCGATGCTCTTTATATTCATTATCATGATACGGAATGGGGAGTGCCAGTTCACGATGATCAAAAACTTTTTGAGTTTTTGATTTTAGAAGGTGCGCAAGCAGGATTAAGCTGGTTAACAGTTCTAAAGAAACGTGAAAATTATCGAGAAGCTTTTGATTACTTCAATCCTGAAAAAGTAGCTCGTTACGATAAATCCAAAATTGAAAAATTGCTGCAAAATCCTGGGATTATTCGCAATCGCCTAAAAGTTGAATCCGCAGTGAAAAATGCTCAAGCCTTTTTAAAGGTGGTGGAAGAGTTTGGTAGCTTTGATCGCTATCAATGGCAATTCGTGGAAGGAAAACCTCTGCAAAATAAAATCAAAAGTTTAAAAGAAATTCCTGCTCGCAGTGAATTGTCCGATCGTTTCAGTAAAGATTTAAAACAACGCGGATTCAATTTCGTGGGTTCCACTATCATTTATGCTCACATGCAAGCGGTGGGGATGGTGAATGATCATTTGTTGGATTGTTTTAGGTATAAGGAAGTGAAGGGTAAATGAGTAATTCTATTATTTTTCAATTCTTTGTACGCGTGTCTGACACGTGTCAGACACAAAACGGAGTAGTGGCTTACTCGCACAAGCTTCATGTCTGAGTTTATTGATAAGTCGATTAGCGCAGCAGACTTTGGTAGAGAATTTCTTTCGCAGGAACCAAACGTGGTCACCTTATGGTCACCACAAAAAGAAAAAGACCTTGATTTACAAGATCTTATTTGTGCGCGAGGCGGGACTCGAAC
>CAYYEM010000027.1:19861-23300 GCA_964470915.1 uncultured Pseudomonadota bacterium | reverse complement strand
GCAACAATTCCTAACTTAAATCTCTATGTTTCACATGGCATTACTCTTCAACTTCAAGGTTATGAAACTTGGGAAAAATCAGTTACCTTGGTGAATACTCAACCTGTAAGTCTGGATGCAGAACTGGTTAAAGCAGAATTTGGCCAAGCCAATGTCATGAGCAATCCCGCCGGAGCTAAAATTTTCCTTAATGATGTTGATACAGGACTCGTCACTCCTGGGACTATCAATCAGCTTCCTCTCAATCAACCGGCTAGAATTCGTTTAGCTAAAGATGGCTATCTTCCTGTGGAAGCTGTTTACACTCCCGTAAATGGCAATTTACAACCGATTGATATTCCCATGAAAGCAGCGCCAGCAGCCACTCCCAAACCAAAGCGTCGTGGGTCAGGATCGGGAGAAGGGGGTGGTGGTACACTTAAACAATATGCTCCCCCTCCTTCAGGTGGCGGTGGAATTTGGGTGAATTAATTATTATAATTCGCATTCCAAAGGCGGGCTTCCTGAATCAACTTTGAGCCTGGAGCATAATAAAACTCGATAAAATAATCGCGCGTGTAGCGGCTTTCAATCCCCCCATTCTTAGGTACACATTCGCCCCCTTCTGCAGGAGTAATTTTATGTTGTTGGGTAAAATTTCTACCTCGAAGAAAAGGAGCAAAATCGGCTACATAATTTTGAGCGACTCCCATGGAAACAGGTTTATTAAATCTAAAATGGAGACGAGTCACTTGACTGGTATTCTTTTTGAAAATTTCTGAATAATATAAAGTGGTAATTTTAACATTCTGATTTGAAAACTCTTCACCCTTTTTACCCCCATAACATCCTTCAAGAATAAAAAAGGGCTCTGGATCTGAATAAGGATCTGAAGTCCGTAAAGCCCCATTGATATCCTTTACAATTTTTCTTAATCCCTCCGCATTTTGTTCCAAAACTTCATTGGCATCCCCTGCCCAAGAAGCAAATGAAGCCAAGAGAAAAGCAGAACATACAAAAATAAATAGTTTTTTCATAATAGCTTATTTTAAAGACTTTCAAAAAGGGTGGCAATCAGGGAATTAAAGCCTGTTTTGAGCCCTAAAGTTCAGTTTTAAAATCTCACAACTTTTTAAACAAAGCCTCGAAACAGACCTTAGTTCAAATAAATAGAAGGGGTACACGTGTCAAACTTTCTAGACCGAAGGTTAAGCCTTGCTTTGCCTTCAGAGTCTATGTCCATTCTAAGTCCTTCCCAACAAGAAGCGGACCAGCTCTTGAAGGGTTTTGTTCATCAGGCAACTGACTGGAAAAATTTGGCAGCCATGACGATGGGGGGATTTGCATACCGTTTAGGGAAAACGGCAAGCTATACCTTGCCTTTTCAATATGCTCCCCTACTCACCAAAACAATATCTCCAGCCATTGGACTTGCTGCTGAAGTTTCTTCCTTTCGATGGACTCATCATCTTTTAGGAAATACCGATTCTATACTACATTCCTCTTGGTTTACTGATTACGTCAATTTTAGCTCGCTCAAACTATTTGGTAAAATGTCTCAAGGCCAAAACCTGTGCTTCGCTCATTTTCTTCAAGACACAGGAATGGTGATGGGTCATCAATTAGCTCACGGCCTGAACTTAGCCACCCAACCCGAAGGAAGTCTTGCCCAGCAATTCATGAATGCAGAAATAACAAATCTTGCGATGTCTGCTGGAATGAGTTTAGCTCATAGCTTAAGTGGCGGAAAAATTTTACGAAGTGAAAAAATATTAGAATTAGTCCTCGAAGTAAAAAAACCAAAACCTTTCTTAAACCCCTCGATCCCAAACCTCGTCCTCAAAACTTCCATTTGGCGCAGCGGAGAAAATTCTGAAGACCAAGCGCCCAACACAACCCTCAACAACGATCAAGACCCAAACGCAAAAACAGTGACAGCAATACCTGGAGTTGACCCTAATGGAAGTACAGATATTAGATCACCTGGAGCTCCCCCAGACAGAACCCCAGTCCAGGTTATTGTGCATGCTGCAGACCCTGCAGCCACCAGAATTGTCAACCCAGATCCCACTTCAGCCCTTTCAATAGGTGGAGAAATTACCACCAACATGAGACTAGGCCCTGAAGGACGATTTAAAATGGTAAAAATGCTGGGCTCAGGAGGCTTTGGAGATGTGTATCAAGTTTACGATCAAAAACTTGAAAGAATGGCTGTCATTAAAGTTCCTAAAGAAGGACGCAGCTCAGAAGCTTTGCTGAAGCGTTTTGATCGTGAAATTAAAATCGGAGCAAATTTAGATCCACGCTACACCGTCATTGTTTACGACAAAGTAGAACTGAGAGACGGACTTCAAGTGCCTGTAATGGAATTTGTACCAGGAAGTGATTTGTCAAAAATTATTCATTCATCTGCAACAAATGCAGAGTCCTATGATTATGCTCGAAGACTTCAGCTATTTGCAGAAATCTGTGAAGCAATGGAATCTGCTCATCGACGCGGTATTTTACATCGCGATTTGAAACCTGAAAATATTCGTCTCACAGAAGATGATCATATTCGCATTATGGATTGGGGCATCGCGACCACTTTTACAGATGCCTCTCCTGATTCTCAGATAGCTCCTGATCATTTAGTGTTTGCGGGTTCTAAGCTCACTCAACAAGGTACTTGGGCAGGAACCATTGGCTATGTCGCACCTGAAATCATGGATTCCAAACCACTCAAAAATCCTGCAAGCCCTGATATTTTTGCGTTGGGAGTAATTTTATGGGAAATGATGGGAAGACATCATCCCTTCATGAGTTATGAAGAGGCTCCCTCCGGTGAACAGCAAGGTCCCTTAAAAATTCCTATTTATCATAAAGATGGAAGTCCCCAAATGGGACTCTATGCGAGTGCCATAGGACCCTCAACAGCTCCCAAACTGCATGAGGTGATTGAAGGAAATTATCCAAACTACTTGCATGAAATTGAACTCATTGCCCAAAAAGCATTTAATCCAGATCCTTCAAAGCGATATCAAAGTGTTCAAGAATTGAGAGAAGCGGTCTTGCTTGCTTTTGCTCGATCTGAGCAAAACCAAATCTCAGAAATTCAAACAAATATGCAAGCTGTAGAAAAAAGAATGCATGAAATCTGGGATCAATTTCAAATTGGCCACCAAATTCAATTGGGGCAATGGGAAGCCATGCATCAACCCATTTCCGAACTCCGTGAAATGCGTGCAAGCTGGAAGCAAAAGGCACTCGATCTAGTAAAATATCTAGAAATCACATTCATGGGACGTCCACCTGCAGAAGCTAAAAAAATGATCGCGGAACTTTGCTGGAAAATTTTATTAGATGAAGGTGACACGATTTCAATTCGAGAAAGACAATCTTTAGAAAAACTAATTCGCACTTACGATGTAGCAACTCTAGAAGATCCGAGCACCAGCATGAAAGATGCTCTCACGGGTCT
>CAYYEM010000027.1:10182-19761 GCA_964470915.1 uncultured Pseudomonadota bacterium | reverse complement strand
CTTCGTCGTGTTGAATATGACACCTTTGCGATTACTCGCTATCCAATTACCATTACTCAATATCAATCTTTTGTTGAAGCAGTGTTAGAAAAAATCAACACACACTTAGCAAACAAAGAATATCATCAAGCTGCAGAACTTGTCATAAAAGTTCGTCAGTACATTCCACGTGGGCAATTACATTTAGATACCATGAAAGATCTCTTAGAAAATCCAAGTCCTGAAAAGTTGTCTCAAGCTTTTAAAGGAGTAAAATACAATTGGAAAGTCACAACAGAAGGTGAGGGAGATCATTTAAGATTCAAACTTACAGACCCCACTTCACACAGAAGTGCGGCCAATGAAGAAATTTTTGCAGAACAACCCATTCATGCCATCCCAATGACAGCCATTCAAGCTTACATCGAATGGAGAAATTTTACAGAAGGAAGAGATGAAAGCACGGGTCTTTACCGACTCCCCGAAAGACAAGAACTAGAAATCATCGCGCGCAATACTTTTCCCTGGCCTTATCCTTGGGGCTATTTATTTAATCCTAATTTTTTGGAATCAAGGCTCATCCATCAAGATGTTGATCAGGGTGCCGTCGCTAAAGCCGTAGGCACTCATTCGCTCGGAAATAAATATTACCGTGATCGTTCTATTTTTGATGTTTATGATTTATTAGGTAATGCCCGAAAAATTACCCAAACAGAAGCAGAAGCAGGTTGTGTTTATTGTTTTGGGGGTTCGGTCAGAACACCTTTTGGCCCCTATTTTCTCCCCTCTGCTCTCTTGTATGCAGGTAGAAATACCGTCAATGAATATAATTCATCCTTCTATCTAGTGCTTCCTCTGACTAAAACCCGACCTTAAATAAACACCCAGGATCGTCAAAAACTTGGCACCCCCACATCTAAAATTGTTAAAAATTGCTAATTAACAAAGCTCATCGTTTTTGTACAAAAAGTTAGTTTTCCTAAACTGGCATAGGCCTTGCTCTCTTTAAAACATTCAGTGGGAAAGCCCACTTAACTAAAGAGGGGGGGTACTATGAATAGGCACTGGTCATGTCGCATTATTGTCATTCTTGGATTTTTAATCGTCACTTCAGTCTTCGCTAATCTCAAGGCAAATGAAACAAGCTCCATAGAAATTCCAGAACATTGTGGAATTTTATCGGCTGAAGAAGATCTTTCAATCGATGATTTGAGAGAATGTTTCAAAATATACAAGCAAGCTTATGAAGCTAAACAATCTGTGGAAGCTGAGGAAAATTCTGAAAAATCTTACGAACCTCAGATGAAACCTGCAGCCTATGAACCTCAGATGAAGCCCGCAGCTTATGAGCCTCAAATGAGACCTACAGCTTACGAACCTCAGATGAAACCTGCAGCTTACGAACCTCAAATGAGACCTGCAGCTTATGACCCGCAAAGAAGAATTCTGAAAAATCCTATAAACCCAAGATAAAAATTGCGGTTTATAAAGTTCTCATTCTCATGTGATGAATCATAATATAGATGGATTTCACAAACGCGATGGAGAGTTTCCATCGCGTTTTTTATTTTCCAAATCTATCGAGAGGGGTATAAGTTTGTTCGATGGATAAACATCAAATTGGCCAAGCTCTTGAAGAAATAGGCACCTTACTCGAACTCAAAGGTGACAATCCTTTTAAAATTCGTGCTTACCATAATGCTGCTCGAGTCCTGGAAGGGCTTTCTGAAGACTTGGCAAAGCTTGTGCGAGAAGAACGACTTCAAGAACTCCCCGGCATTGGAGTAGATCTTTCTGATAAAATCACAGAATTATTCAATACAGGCCATTTAAAATATCTCGATAAACTCAAAAAGGAATTTCCTCCAGGACTTCCAGACATTCTTAAAATTCCAGGCTTAGGTCCCAAAAAAGTAAAAGCTCTTTATGAAAAGTTAGGAATTCACTCAGTAGGAGAACTTGAATACGCTTGCAAAGAAAACCGACTATTAGATCTCAGTGGCTTCGGTGCCAAAACTCAGGAAAATATTCTTAAGGGAATCGCCTACAGCAAAAAAAATCAGGGATCTTATCTTTATGATGTTGCATTTGAAGCCGCTCAACAAATTCATACTCTCCTCAAAAAATTCCCAGGCATTTTAAAAAGTGATGTCGCTGGCAGTGTCAGGCGCTGCAAAGAAGTTGTTCATGATGTAGACATTGTCGCTTCCGTAAAAAAAGGCAGCGAAGCAAACATGATGAAAAGATTTTGTGGGCTCGCAATCGACAAGGAAATCATTGCTCAAGGAGATACAAAATCAAGCATTCGTATAGAAAATGGCATGCAAGTCGATTTAAGAATCGTCAGCGAAAAAGAATATCCATATGCTTTACTCCATTTTACAGGCAGCAAAGAACACAACACCCTTCTGCGAGGAATAGCCAAAAATAAAGGACTCAAACTTAATGAATACGGCCTCTTCAAGGGAGAAAAGCTGATTAACTGTAAAAGTGAAACTGAAATTTACAAGGCTTTAGGAATGGAATTTATTCCTCCTGAATTACGCGAAGCTTATGGCGAAATTGAGTTTGCTGAAAAAAACAAACTCCCCGACTTAATTCAACCGAGCGATCTCCAAGGTATTTTCCACGTTCATAGCAACTGGAGTGATGGCTCTGCTGAAATTGAAACAATGTCAAAAGAAGCTATACGCTTGGGTTTTAAATATATGGGGCTTTCTGATCACAGTCAGTCCGCCAAATATGCAGGGGGCTTGAGCGCTCCAGAGCTTAAAAAGCAATGGGCTGAAATTGATTCACTCAACAAAAAGCTAAAAGATTTCAAAATTCTTAAAGGTATCGAGTCTGATATTTTAGCAGACGGATCTCTCGATTACCCTGAAGAAATATTGAAAAAATTTGATTTCGTAATTGCTTCGGTTCATTCCAGTTTTAAAATGAGCGAAGTTGAAATGACAAAACGCCTTATCAAAGCTCTTCAAAATCCATACACCACCATGTTAGGTCACATGAGTGGTCGCTTACTACTAGCCAGAGAATCCTACGCCTTAAACTATGAAAAGATTTTTCAAACAGCTGCAAAATATAAAAAAATGATTGAGATCAATGCCAATCCACATCGACTGGATCTCGATTGGCGCCTGATTAAACATGCAAAAGATTGTGGAGTAAAATTTTGTATCAATCCAGATGCTCACAGTCCAGAGGGGCTCAAAGATACATTTTGGGGAGTAGGCATTGCTCGCAAAGGTTGGCTAAGTAAAAATGATGTTTTCAACACGGAAAGCTTAAGTAAGGTAGAAAAATTATTATCATGAAAAAACAATTCATTCTTATTTTAACTACTAGTCCTCGTAAAAGTTTAGCACAAAAAATTGCTAAAGTTTTAGTGAAAGAAAAACTGGCTGCCTGCGTCAACATTTCATCTCCCATCGAATCAATTTACTCCTGGGAAAATAAAATCTGTTCTGAAAAAGAATTTTTACTTTTCATCAAAACCAAGAAATCTCTTTTTGACTCAGTAAAAAATAGAATTTTAAAATTACACTCTTACGAAATCCCTGAAATTATTGCTTTACCTATCACCCAAGGTAGTTCTAATTATCTCGAATGGATATGGAAAACACTCTTAAAAAAATCTTCAAAGAAAAATTAAACCAGCCACTAGACACTATAAAGGTTGAAAAGCTTTTTGGTCATGCTTCATACCGAACTTATTATCGAGCGACCTTGCCTGATGGAAAAAGCTACGTTGTCATGCAAATGCCTGAAGGGCTTTCTTCAGTCTCAGAAGAAATTACTAATTACGAAGGACCAAAGGCTGAGCTCCCTTTTGTGAATATTCAGCGCTATCTTCAATCCATTCATGTTCCAGTCCCAGAACTTTATGTTTGGGATCCTGAAAATAAAATCATGATTTTAGAAGATGTGGGTGACCGACATCTAGAAACTTATTTAAAAGATACGACTGAAGTACTGCGTCTTTCTTTTTATCGTCGAGCGATTGACTTATTAGTGGAGCTGCAGAAAAAGACAATAACCTCACCCAGCAAAGACTGTATCGCTTTCCATCGCAGTTTCGATGAAAAACTCCTCAATTGGGAATTTGATCATTTTCTCGAATACGGAATTGAAGACCGATTTAAAGTAAAAGTTTCCGAAGAAGACAAAAAACTCTTTGAAAAAATCACACGTAGCATTTCCAAAGAAATAGCAAGCTCAAAATATATTTTCGTTCATCGTGATTTTCAAAGTCGAAACATTATGATGAAAGACTACAATCTCTACATCCTAGATTTCCAGGATGCCTTGATGGGTCCAGAAACTTACGATCTCGTCAGCCTCACGCGGGATTCTTACGTAGAACTTTCATCAGAAGCTGTCGATGATCTTATTGATTATTTCATTGAAGCACGAAAAAGAGCTGCTCTTCCCATTGAAGATCAAGTAAAATTTAAAAGATTATTTTTCCTCACCACTCTCCAGCGCAAACTCAAGGATACTGGACGTTTCCAGTTCATCAACACTGTAAAGGGAAACCCAAACTTTCTTGTCAGTGTTCCTTCTTCTCTGAGTTACATTAAAGCTGCTTTCAAAAAACTTCCTGAATTCGATGATCTTCGTAAAATGATCGCAAAGTATGTGAAGGAGTTAGATTAATGCCTCATTTTCCCTCCAAAGCCATGCTTCTTGCCGCAGGTCTAGGAGAGCGCTTAAAACCTCTCACTCTCACAATACCCAAACCTTTAATTCCGATCGAAGGAAGAGCCCTCATGGCTTATAACATTGCCTTATTACGCAAGGCTGGGGTGAAAGAAATCATGATCAACCTCCATCATCTTGGAGATAAAATCAAAAACGCTTTAGGAGATGGAAAAAAATACGGGCTCAAAATTTATTATAGCGAAGAAATAGAAATCTTAGGCACTGGGGGCGGAATTAAAAAAGTAGAAAGTTTCTTTGGAAATGACCCTTTTATTGTCATGAATGGAGATGTGCTGATTGATGTAGATTTAAAAAAATTTTGGGAAGCTCATGAGCAAAGCAAATCTATTGCAAGCCTTGTATTAAGTCCAACTGAGAGAAGTGATGTAAAACGTTTAGTTTATATTGATGAAAATGAAAGAATTTTATCTGTTTCAGAAAAAGCTCCTCAAGAACATTCAAAAGGTTATGTATTTACCGGAGTTCAAATATTAGGTCCTGAAGTGTTGAGTCAGCTCCCCCCCTCTGGGAAAACATGTGTCGTTCAAAATGCCTATATCCCTCTTTTAGAAAAGGGCGCGAAATTATCTGGTTTTATTTGTAATGGATACTTTCGAGATTTGGGAACACCTGAAAGATATGAAATGGTAAAAAAAGAATTTGCTAAAGAATGGCCCTATACCACTCTCAAACCTGAAGACATGGCTTCTTGATAAGTCACCACTCGATTTCGCCCCTGATTTTTAGCCTTGTACAATGCAATATCTGCATGATTGATGAGATCTTCCATATTCATAGCATCTTCAGGATAAGTTGCGATCCCCACAGACACAGTCACTTCAGTATCTATATTTTTACTTTCATTGTGAAAAGGATGCTCCGCCACCATTTTACATAATTTTTGAGCAACCTGCATGGCATCGTTTGCATCCGTATGAGTGAGAATAATTGAAAACTCTTCCCCACCATATCGTGCGACTGTATCAACTTCACGAACATGATCTGATAAAATCTGGGCGATCTTTTTCAACACCAAATCCCCTTCTAGATGTCCATAGGTGTCATTATAATTTTTAAAATGATCCACATCCACCATGAGCAAGGAAATATTTCGGTTAAATCTTTTGGCGCGTCTCCATTCCATTTGCAGCATGTTCTGAAAATGCCTTCGATTATAAACTTGTGTGAGCTCATCCGTGACAGAAAGCTCCTTGGTTTTTGCATAAAGACGGGTATTTTCCATCGCAATAGCAATCTGATTTGCCAAAGAATTCAAAAGTCTAATTTCATTCGTTGAGAAAGAATCAACCCCAGGACGTGTAAAATTCATAACGCCCATCAAACGCTCATGACTAATCAGTGGAATAGAAAAAAATGAACCTTCCTCCATTTTTTCTCCTTTATAATGGAGATATGTTTCATCTTTAGAAGTATCTTTAATATAAACTGGCTTTCTTTTCTGGGCCACCATACCACTAATTCCTTCGCCCAATTGAAATTCTAAATCTTTTACTTTTTGATTATCATTAAAGCCATAAGCACTTTTCACCACTAATTTGTGAGTTTCATCATCAAATACCAAAAGAGCAAATTCGTGCAAACCAATGGTTTTCACCACATCAAGCATAATATTATAAAGTTCATCCGGTTCTAGAGTAGATGAAACCATCTGACTGACTTCATATAACACTGAAAGTTCTTTCACGCTTTTTTCGAGCTGTTGATTTGTTTTTTCAATGATGGAAGATTTTTCAGCCAAGGCTTTTTTGTATTTGAGCTCTTCCTGAGTTTGAATCAATTCTCGTTCTGTACGAATTTTTCGGGCATCTAATTCAACGATTCGCTCCAACATCCGATTAAACTGGTCTGCTAGCTCTCCAATTTCATCCACACTATGTACAGGAACTTTTGTTTTTAAATTACCTGATTGAGCCTGATTAATGGCATAAGTTAAACGATCGATCGGCTTTTGAATAAATCCTGCAGTAGAAATATTAATCACAAGCACAGCCAAGAAAGTGAGTAACAAAACTAAAATGACTAAAATCTGAATAAGATTGAATTTTGAAAAAATCTGAACGGGAATTACAGAAAAACTGGCGATCAACAATACTGCAACAAACAAAAGAGCGATGGAGGTAACAACCGCAATTTTCCAACCCACGTTTTCACGAATGAGTTTTATAAAACGCATAACCTATCCCGCTTCCTTTCTAACACGGTGCGTAAATTGTAGGGTAATCAGTTTTGAATTGTCAACACGCTTGGATATACGTAAGCTAGGTAGTCATATGGAAAAACTTAAAGATTATGAAATTTTATCGGCTCTCAACCCTCTTCCTCCCAACTTTACACTCAAAATTTTAGATGAAGTTGGCAGCACAAATGAAGTCACTAAACAGCTCGCTCAAGAGGGAAGTCCTGAAAATATGGTCGTTTTTTCTGAAAAGCAAACAGCCGGCAAAGGCAGACTAGACAGGGCCTGGGAGTCTCCTGCTTATAAAAACCTCTACTTTTCGATTCTCTTACGCCCCACTCTCAGTCCTGACAAAACGCCTCAAATCAACCTACTTGCAGGTCTTGCTGCTTTTCGTTGTTTTTTTCAACTTGCGCCACATGGCTTGCGCTTAAAATGGCCCAATGATTTGTGGATCAAAAATAAAAAAGCAGGTGGAATTTTAACTGAAATGGAACCTAAGGCATCTGGAGGAGTCAATTATATCGTTGTGGGTGTGGGCTTGAATGTAAACTCGGACTCTTCAGACTATTCTCCAGCAATTCAAGCTATTGCCACTTCACTCAAAACCGAAACTCAAGAAGAATATTCCCGCTCCAAAATTGCAGGCATGTTTTTAAATGAATTTTTCAACCTATACTCACGCTATCAATCTGAAGGATTAAAACCTTTTATCTACGAATGGGAAAATGCCTCTCAAATGAAAGGTAAAAAGGTGAAAGTAGAGGATGGAAGTAATAGCTTTGAGGGTATTTGTACTGGAATTAATTCAAATGGATATTTAACAGTCAATGCAAACGGTAAAACAGAAACCGTCATTGCAGGTGATGTAAGTTGGATTTAATATGCTACTGGTAATTGATATCGGAAATACCAATACAGTGATAGGTGTCTATCAAGATTCTAAGCTCAAGGAACATTGGCGCTTGGAAACGAAGAAAGAACGCACTTCAGATGAATGCGGCATTTTACTTAAGGAACTTTTTCAATTTGCCGATCTCTCGTTTAAAGATATCGATGGTGTCGTCGTTTCCAGTGTTGTCCCCCCTCTTGATTTCGCCATCGACCGGATGTGCCAGCGTTATTTAAAATTAACTCCCATGCACATTCACCAAAATACAAAAAGCCCGATCAAAATAAAAATTGACCATCCCAATGAATTAGGCGCGGACCGCATCGTCAATGCAGTGGCTGGTTATAAAAATTATGGGGGGCCTCTCATTATCGTCGATTTTGGCACAGCGACTACCTTTGATTATATCAATGAAAAAGGGGAATACCGAGGAGGTCTCATTACTCCAGGCATTTCAATTTCCAATGAAGCCCTGTTTGAAAATGCTTCAAAACTACCCCATGTAGAAATCAAAAAACCCAAACGGGTGATAGGAAAAAATACCATCGAAAGCGTACAAGCAGGAGTTTACTACGGCTATGTGGGATTAGTAGATGAAATCATCCGCAGAATGATCAAAGAAATGGGTGGCAAAAAACCTAAAGTAATCGCTACCGGTGGATTCACTAGCCTGATTGTACCTGAATCAAAGACCATCGATAAAGCGGATGCTTTCCTGACTTTGGAAGGGCTCAAATTTTTGTGGGAATTGAATCGAAAGAAACATTAGCCTAACGACCAGACTGTCTTGCCAACCAATGGCTCGTATCTCCTAAGTGAAGTTCCATCTCTTCCCAATCCACACGATGAAATCGAATAGCAACTGGAAGAGGAGCATATAAAGTTTCATTCAGCTTAATTGCATCACGAATTCTGGATCTTGTTTCAACACCTCGAAGTGCCCAGTAGATATCAATTTCCTTTCCTTCTCTGACAAAAGAACTGGCTCCTCTCGCATGTAAGACCCACTGAACTCTTTCTCGCCCCACAAATTCTGTTCTGCCACGATGAAACCAAAGCGTTCTTAAATCCTGCATAGAAGGAAACACATGAGACAAATTATTTTGATGAGGATGGATATGGGTTTCCATCACATCTTCTGCTACCGCAGAAGCCACTGATTCGTCTCCTCCCAACACAAGACGTCTTTGTTCTTTCTTCAATAATCCCTCGTTATAACATAAACCTAATTCTCGTGGCAGATGATAAACTCCCAACCGGTTTAGCACTTGGTATGCCAACTGAGCCTCCAACACAAGACTCCCACCTGGCTGAAATAGAAGATATAGCAATCTTAGTTTTTGATCTTTTCCATTCACATGATTCAAATCTGCTTGGCGAAAAAAATGACCCAAATATTCTATGAGTCTGGGATCAGAAGAAGATAAATGATTGATTAGATTTCTCTGCAAAGCACCTTTATCCTGACTTCTCAACCATAACCTATCTCTGGCATCTAAAGAAAAAGCCCGAAAAAGTTCAGATGTTTCTAAATCCACATCGCCGATTTTTTGCTTTGCATGACTGGACTCCCGATCAACTTCCAAAGGACGATCGCGTTCTCTCCTTTGCGAAGAAAGTCGCGGTAAATACTCAGGTAAAATCCTCTGGTTTTTATGTGAACTCAAAAGTGAAAGGTTTTCAAAACTTCTTTCAAGCCTGTGACAAACAGCTCCAAAAAATATTGAAGACAAGCTGCTTCCTGTTGCTACAGCCAGATTCATGGAGAAGGCTTGCACAAAGCGTTCTGCCAAACCCAAATTTTGTT